>CAVSAI010000060.1:0-26501 GCA_963725825.1 Candidatus Aminicenantota bacterium | reverse complement strand
CGAATGCCCGCCGAAAAAGCTGACCCTGTGGAGCTCCGGCAGACGCTCGAAGCGCTGACCGGGCGCTTCGCCGGCGCCGTCTTCGCCGGCGCTGTCGAGAGCGCCGAGCTGTCGGTCCGGCTGTCGAAAGACGCCCTCGGCCCCGTCCTTCGCTTCTTCCGGGACGAGAGAGGGTTCAACGCGTTCGAGGACCTCATCGTCTTCGACAACCTCCATAGCGGCAGGCCGGGAGCCGCGCGCTTCGACGTCGTTTACAGGCTCTACAAGTTCCCCGCCGCCCTGCGGGCCCGGCTCGCCGTCGAGATCCGGGACGGGGAGAGCCTGCCTTCCGCCGTGCCGGTCTACGCGTCCGCCGACTGGGCCGAGCGGGAGGCCTTCGACATGTTCGGCATCCTCTTCGACGGGCATCCGCGCCTTCAGCGGATCTACCTGCCGGACGATTTCGAGGGCCACCCGCTGCGCAAGGACTTTCCTCTCGCCGGGAGGACCGGTGGCTCTTAGAGAGATCGGCCTCAACATGGGGCCGCAGCACCCCAGCACGCACGGCGTCCTGCGGCTGAAGCTGGCCGTGGACAACGAGGTCGTCCTGCGCATCGAGCCGGTGCTCGGCTACCTCCACCGGGGCATGGAGAAGCTCTGGGAGAGCCTGACCTTTGTCCAGGTCGTGCCGCTGACCGACAGGCTCGACTACCTCGCCTCGCTTTCGAACAACCTGGCCTACTGCCTGACCGTGGAAAAGCTGGCCGGGATCGAAGTGCCCAAGCGTGGCCGGCACATCCGCGTCATCCTGGCCGAGCTCCAGCGCCTGGCCTCACACTTGGCCTGGACGGGGTTCATGGCCAACGACATCGGGGCCATGTCCGTGCTCCTTTACGGCTTCGAGGCCCGGGAGGACATCCTGGACGTCTTCGAGGAGTACTGCGGGGCCAGGCTGACCGTCCACGGCATCCGCATCGGCGGCGTCGTCCGCGACCTCGATCCTCCGCTCGTCTCGCGCATCCGGGCCGTCCTCGAGAGGGTCCCCAAGCGCCTGGCCGACATCCGGTCGCTCCTCGACGAGAACAGGATCTGGAAGGAGCGGACGGTCGGCGTCGGCCGCATCTCGGCCGCGGAGGCCGTCGACTACGGCTTGACCGGCCCGCCCCTGCGCGCCTCCGGAGTGGCTTGGGACATGCGCAAGGACATCCCCTATTCCTCGTACGACGATTTCGATTTCGACGTGCCGCTCGGGACGAACGGCGACGTCTACGACCGCTACATCGTCCGCCTCGAGGAGATCTGCCAGAGCATCCGCATCGTCGGTCAGGCCCTGGATGGGCTTGCGGAGGGCGACTTCAAGGCCAAGGTGCCGCGCGTCCTCAAGATCGCGCCGGGCGAGGCCTATCACACGATCGAGGCCCCCAAGGGCGTCCTCGGCTTCACCGTCCGGTCGAACGGCACCGACAAGCCGGAGCGGGTCAAGATGAAATCGCCTTCCTTCATCAACCTCCAATCTCTCGAGCACATGTGCAAGGGGAATCTCTTTTCGGACGTCGTCGGCATCCTCGGCTCCCTCGACATCGTCCTCGGAGAGATCGACAAGTGACCCCCTTCGTCGCCGACGCTCTCATCCCCGTGGGCAAGATCGCCGCCGTCATCCTTTATCCCATGGTCATGGTCGTGGTCATGATCTGGCTCGAGCGCCGCGTCGTGGCCTTGATGCAGGGCCGGCTGGGCCCGAACCGCGTCGGTTTCCAAGGGGTCCTGCAACCGGTCGCCGACGCCGCCAAGCTCTTCTTCAAGGAAGACATCATCCCGCGCCAGGCGGACAAGCTGCTCTTCAACATGTCGCCCGTCCTGGTCATGGCCTCGTCCCTCCTCGCGTTTTGCTTCATCCCTCTCGGCGAGCCGGTCCGCATCGGGACCTATACGCTGACGCTCTGGATCGCCGCGAGCCCGGTCGGGCTGCTCATCGTCCTCGGCCTGTCGTCGATCTCGGTTTTCGGCGTCATCTTCGGCGGCTGGGCCTCGAATTCAAAGTACCCGCTCATGGGCGCCTTGCGCTCGGTCATCCAGGTCCTGAGCTACGAGATCCCGACCGGCCTGACGGTCCTGACGGTCGCCTTCCTGGCCCGGTCCATGGACCTCGTCGAGATCGTCCGCCGCCAGGAGGCGACGGGCGTCTGGTACGGCTTCCTGATGCCGGTGTCGTTCGTCGTCTTTTGGATCTCGGCCGTCGCCGAGACCAACCGCGCGCCGTTCGACCTGCCCGAGGCCGAATCCGAGCTCGTCGCCGGATACCACACCGAGTACTCGGGCATGAAGTTCGCCTACTTTTATATGGCCGAGTACGCCCACATGGTGCTCGCCTCATCGCTCGTGGTCATCCTCTTTTTCGGCGGCTGGCTGCCGCCCTTCGCGGGGGTCAAGGGCCTGGCCTTCCTCCACGCCGTGCCCGGCTTCGTCTGGTATCTCGTCAAGATCATGTTCTTCCTCTATCTCTATGTCTGGATCCGGGCGACCTTCCCTCGCTACCGTTTCGACTCCCTCATCCGGCTTGTCTGGAAATGGCTCATCCCCCTGGCTCTGGCCAATTTTCTGGCCGTGGCCCTGATCAGGTTCCTAAGATGAGGCGGCTCAAGCGCTTCCTCGAGTCATTCTTTCTTGTCGACATGCTGCGCGGGCTGGCCGTGACGCTCCGCCTCTATTTCAGCCCCAAGGCGACGATCGAGTACCCCGAGAAGGTCAAGGAGCCCGCGCCGCGATTCCGCGGCCTGCCCCGGCTCTATCGCGACGAGAACGGAGTGCCGCTCTGCATCGCCTGCAAGCTCTGCCAGCGGGCCTGCGGCACGAACTGCTTCGACATCGAGGGCCGGAAGGAGGAAGGCGCCAAACTCATGCGGCCGGTGAAGTTCGATTGGAAGCTCGACCGCTGCAGCTTCTGCGGCTTCTGCGTCGAGGTCTGCCCCACGAACGCCATCCGCTTCTCGCACGAGTTCCGGCTGACCGGCGTCCGCAAGGACGGCCTCCTCTTCCATCTCGACGACATGTACCTCAGGGATGGCGACCTCCAGGAGCATCTCTGCGGCGGCTGCCGGAGGGCCGAATGATCACGCTCGCCGTCTTCGCCTTTTTCGCCGTCCTGGCCTTGGCCGCGGCCGTCCTCGTCGTCGTCCAGAAGAACGCCATGCACAGCGTCCTTTACCTGGCCTTCACCGTCCTGGCCGTCGCCGGCGTGTTCTTCACCCTGCAGGCCGAATACCTGGGGGCCATCCAGATCCTCGTCTACGGCGGCGGCATCGTCGTCCTCTACATCTTCGTCATCGTCATCGTCAACCTCAAGGAGGTCGTTCCGGAGCGCCGCCCCCTCTTGCCCAAGCTCGTCCTCGTCGCCGTTCCCGTGGCGGTCGGCGTCGAGGTCGCCTACCTTCTCCTCGCCAAAGGATTTCCCTCCAGCGGGGCCCGGGGGGAAGGCCGGGGGTTCGAGACCATGGCCGAGACGCTTTTCGGCTCCTATCTGTTCCCTTTCGAGCTGGCCTCGGTGCTGCTCCTGGCCGTGCTCGTCGGGGCCATCATCATCGCCCGGAGGAAGCTCGTCCATGATCCCGATTGAAGCCGTCATCGTCCTGGGGCTTCTGCTCTTTGCCGTCGGCTTCGTCGGGGTGGTCGTCCGGAAGAACCTGGTCGTCATGCTGATGTCGCTCGAGCTTCTCCTCAACGGCGCCAACGTCATCCTCGTCGGCCTGGGACGCCGCCTCGATTCGCCGCGCGGCGCGATCTTCGCCCTGTTCGTCATCATCATGGCCGTGTCCGAGGCGGCCGTCGGCTTCGCCCTGGTCCTGGCCTATTTCCGCCAGAAGAAAAGCTACGACGTCGACGCCCTCGACGACCTCAAAGGATAGCCGATGTTCGCCCTCATCCCGCTCTTCCCCCTCATCGGCGCGGCCGTGAACGGGCTCGCCGGCATCCGCTGGTTCTCGCGGCGGGCGGTCGGGGCGACGGCCGTCGCGGCGGCCGGGATGAGCTTTGCCGCCGCCGTGGCCGCCTTCGTCGGGATCCTCCGCTCGGCCGAGCCCGTTCTCGTCAAGACCCTCTTCACCTGGATCCCGGCGAGCCTTGTCCGGACCGCCTCCGGGGGCCAGGCCTCGCTCCGCGTCGAACTTGCCTTCCGCTACGACTCCCTGGCCGCCGTCATGACCCTGGTCGTTACCGGGGTGGGCCTTCTCATCCACATCTATTCGCTGGGTTACATGGCCCGCGACAAGAGCTACGCCCGATATTTCTCCTATCTCAACCTGTTCACGTTCTCTATGCTCGTCCTGGTGCTTGGCGCCAACCTGGGCGTCATGTTCGTCGGCTGGGAGGGCGTCGGGCTGTGCTCCTACCTCCTCATCGGCTTCTGGTTCAAGAAAGACCCCGCCGCGAACGCCGGGAAAAAGGCCTTCATCACCAACCGGGTCGGCGATATCGGCTTCCTCCTCGGCACCGGCCTGCTCGTCTATGCGTTGGGGACGATCGACATCGCCGGCATCGCGGCGGCCGTCGGGAGCGGCGGCCTGGCCAAGGGGACGGCCACGGCGGCGGCCCTGCTCCTCTTCCTCGGGGCCACCGGCAAGTCGGCCCAGATCCCACTCTACACCTGGCTGCCGGACGCGATGGAGGGCCCGACCCCGGTCTCCGCCCTCATCCACGCCGCGACCATGGTCACGGCGGGCGTCTACATGGTCGCCCGCCTCCACGTCCTATTCTCCTTCTCGGGAACGGCCCTCACCGTAGTCGCGTTGACCGGCGCTTTCACGGCCGTCTACGCCGCGACGATGGGCCTCGTCCAGACCGACATCAAGCGCGTCCTGGCCTATTCGACGATCTCCCAGATCGGCTTCATGTTCATCGGGCTCGGCGTCGGCGCCTACGCCGCGGGCATCTTCCATCTCATGACCCACGCCTTCTTCAAGAGCCTGCTCTTCCTCGCCGCCGGGAGCGTCATCCACGCCCTCTCCGGAGAGCAGGACATGCGACGGATGGGCGGACTGCGCGCGCGCCTCCCCCGGACCTATCGCGTCTTCCTCGTCGGGGCCCTGGCCATCTCGGGCGTCCCCGGACTTTCGGGCTTCTTTTCCAAGGACGAGATCCTGGCCTCGGCCTTCGCTTCCGGGCAATATCTCGTCTGGGCCTTCGGCCTCGCCGCCGCGGCCATGACCGCCTTCTACATGTTCCGGCTGATCTTCATGACCTTCTTCGGCGAAGAGAGGTTCGCGGCGGGAACAGGCGATTCCCTTCACGAATCCCCCCCCGTAATGCTCGTCCCGCTCCGGGTCCTGGCCGTCCTCGCGGTCGTCGGCGGATACGTCGGCCTGCCCCGCGTCCTCGGGGGAGGGGCCTGGTTCGCCCGCTTCCTGGAGACGGCGACCGGGGCTCGCGAGACGGGCCTCGCCTCCGAGACGGAGGTGCTGCTCATGGCTGCCTCGGTCGGGGTCGCCTTAGCGGCGATCTATGCCGCGTACGTGATCTACGTGAAAGGGCGGGGCGAGCCGGCCAGGCGCTTCGCGGAGAGGTTCCGGGCGCTCTACCGGACGGTCTCCCGGAAGTACTACGTTGATGAACTCTACGGCAAGGTCTTCGTCGGCGGCGTTTTAGCGGCGGGCCGGATCGCGGACTGGTTCGACCGGCGCGTCATCGACGCTCTTGTCGACGGGACGGCGCGCCTGGCGCGCGGCGTTTCGCGGCTGGCCATCGTCTTCGATGAGCGGGCCGTCGACGGGGCCGTCAACGGGGTCGGCCGTGCCCACCTGGCCGCGTCGTCCGTTCTGCGACGGCTTCAGACCGGCCGCATCTACAACTACGCCCTGGCCGTCGTGCTGGGCGTCGCCCTGGTCATCACGATCGCCGTGGCGGTGTTTTAAGGCGATGAAGGAGCTCGCGCCATGAACGTCTTCGGCCTGCCGATCCTGACCTTCGTCACCTTCTTCCCGGTGGCCGGGATGCTCGTCGTTCTCGCCCTCCCCGCGTCGCGCGGCCGGACGATCAAGCTCGCGGCCAACATCTTCACAGGCCTCGAATTCGCGGCGACGCTCTTGATCCTGACGCGGTTCGAGGCCTCGTCCGGCGAGATGCAGCTCGTCGAGCGCCTGCCCTGGATCAAATCCATCGGGGCCCAGTATCTCCTCGGCGTCGACGGCATCTCGCTCCTCCTCGTCCTCCTGACCTCGCTCCTGACCTTCGTGGCCACGCTGTCCTCTTGGGGCGCCGTCACGGGCCGGCTGAAGGAATACTACGCCTTCATACTCCTCCTCGAGACGGGCATGGTCGGCGTCTTTCTCGCCCTGGACCTGCTCCTCTTCTACGTCTTCTGGGAGGTCGTCCTGGTGCCCATGTATTTCCTGATCGGGGTCTGGGGCGGGGAGAGGCGCCTCTACGCGGCCATCAAGTTCTTCCTCTACACCCTCTTCGGTTCGGTGGCCATGCTCGTCGGCATCCTCGTCCTGCGCGGGGCCCACCGGAGCTTCGACTGGACGGCCATGGTGGCCGCCGGGTCCGTCATTCCCGCCGCCCTTCAAGGCTGGATCTTCCTGGCCTTCTTCCTCGGGTTCGCCATCAAGGTGCCGATGTTCCCTTTTCATACCTGGCTTCCGGACGCCCACGTCGAGGCGCCGACGGCGGGCTCGGTCATCCTGGCCGGCATCCTGCTGAAGATGGGCTCCTACGGCTTCCTCCGCTTTTCCTTTCCGCTCCTGCCCGACGCCGCCCGCCGCTATGCCCCGGTCTTGGCCGTCCTGGCGCTTGTGTCCATCGTCTACGGGGCGCTCGTCTCCCTCATGCAGAAGGACATGAAGAAGCTCATCGCCTACTCCTCGGTCTCCCATATGGGCTTCGTCATGCTGGGCCTGGCCGCCCTGACGCCGATGGCGGCCAAGGGCGCGGTCCTCCAGATGATCAACCACGGGCTCTCGACGGGCGCCCTGTTCCTCGTCGTCGGGGTCCTCTACGAGCGGCGCCACACCCGGCTCATCAGCGAGTTCGGCGGCCTGTCGTCGCGGATGCCCGTCTATGCCGCGGTGTTCCTGGTCATGACCCTGTCGTCGATCGGCCTTCCGGGGCTCAACGGCTTCATCGGCGAGTTCATGATCCTGATGGGCACTTTCCCCGTGAGCTGGATCTGGACGGCGGTCGCCGCGACCGGCATCGTGCTCGGCGCGGGGTACATGCTCTGGCTCTACCAGCGGGTGATGTTCGGGAACGATCGTCCATCCGGCCAACGAATCCCTCAAGGACCTGACCGTCCGCGAATTCGCGACCTTCCTGCCGCTCCTCGTGCTGGTCTTCTGGATCGGCGTCTTTCCCAAGCCCTTCCTCGACATCATCGACAAGCCCGTGGAGAAGATCGTCCGAATCGTCAATCCCGCACACTTCGAGGCGCCCCGATGATCGTTCCCGCGGGCTACGGCCTGAGGCCTCTCGCCCCCGAGCTCGTCCTGTTCGCGGCGGCGGTGGCGGCCCTGTTCGTCCATCTCTTCGCCGGGAAGGGCGGGCGGCGCGCGGCGGGATACGTCGCCCTGGCCGGGACCGGCGCGGCCGGGCTTGCCCTGGCCCTGACGCAGCCGTCCGCGGAGACGCTCTTTGGGGGGCATTTCGTCGTCGATCCTTTCGCCCTCTATTTCAAGGCGGCGGTCCTTCTCGCCGGCGCGCTGGCCCTGGTCCTGGCTTTCCGCTTCTTCGACGTCGAGGGCAGCGAGGCCGGGGAGACCTATCCGCTGATGCTCCTGGCCATGATCGGCATGACGGCCGCCGTCTCGGCCGCGGACGTCGTCACGACCTACGTCGCCTTCGAGCTCTTCGCCATCCCTTCCTATGTGCTGGCCGGGATCTTCAAGAAGGAGAGGCGTTCCGCCGAGGCGGGGATCAAGTATTTCTTCCTGGGCACGCTGAGCTCGGCGATCATGCTCCTCGGCCTGGCCCTGGTCTTCGGCTTGACCGGCTCGACGGCCTACGCCGAAGCCGGCCCGGCCCTGGCCGGATCGGAGGGACGCGCCGTCCTCGTGGCCATGGGGCTTGTGTTCGCCGGCCTGTTCTTCAAGGCCGCCGTTCGTTCCCTTTCACATGTGGGCGCCCGACGTCTACGAGGGGGCGCCGACCCCGCTCGTCGTCTTCCTTTCGACCGCGCCCAAGGCCGCCGTCGTGGCCGTGCTCATCAGGGCCATGACCTCGCTTTTCGGCGCCTATGCCTCGGAGTGGAGCCTCGTCCTCCAGGCCGCCGCCATCGCGACCATGTTCTGGGGCAACGTGGCCGCCCTGACCCAGAAGAGCCTCAAAAGGATGCTCGGGTATTCGGCCATCGCCCAGGCGGGCTACCTGGCGATCGGTCTGGCCGCCTGGGGGCCGACCGGCCGGATGGCCGTCCTGTTCTTCGTCGTCGCCTATATCGCCATGAACGCGGCCGCCTTCGGGCTCATCCTCCTCGTGGACAGGGGAGGCCGGTTCGACGAGAGCGTCGACGGCCTTCGCGGCCTTGCCCGGCGGGCCCCGGGGGCGGCCGCGAGCATCCTCGTCGTTCTTCTGTCCCTCACCGGGATCCCGCCGACCGCCGGTTTCATGGGCAAGTATTTCCTCTTCACGGCGGCCGTGGAAAAGGGGATGATCCTTCTGGCCGTCGCCGGGGCGCTGAACTCCGCGATCTCGCTCTTCTATTACTTCCGCATCGGCAAAGCCATGTTCCTCGAAGAGGCCGTCGCCGCCTCGGCGGAAGCCCGCCCGCGGAACCCGGAGAGCGTCTCCCGTTCCGTCACGGCCGTCCTGGCCATCTCGGCCGCGGCCCTTCTCCTCTTCGGGCTCCTGCCCGCCCTTTTGACGGCTCCGGCCGTCAGGGCCGTGCTCGGCGGCTGAGTCCTTTCCCCGTCCCGGCCGCGTCCTCCGCGGGCGCGGACGAGCTTTGAGG
Organism: Candidatus Aminicenantota bacterium; assembly: GCA_963725825.1. Lineage (GTDB taxonomy): Bacteria > Acidobacteriota > Aminicenantia > Aminicenantales > Saccharicenantaceae > RBG-16-66-30. The sequence continues at coordinate 17,590 of CAVSAI010000060.1, read as the reverse complement.
CCGCCGTCCGATTTGCTATGATTGCGGCCAGGCAGACATGGACGGAGCGACACCCCCCCTCTACGACGTCGTCGTCATCGGCGGCGGGGTCGTCGGCTGCGCCGTGCTGCAGGGAGCTCTCGCGCTACGACCTGAAGATCCTGCTCCTCGAGAAGGAAGCGGACCTGGCCGAGGGCATCAGCAAGGGCAACAGCGGGGTCATCCACGCCGGGTTCAACGTCCCTTCCGGGTCGCTCAAGGCGAAGACGAACGTCGACGGCCTGGCCCTCATCTACCCTCTGGCCGCCGAGCTCGGCGTTCCCCATCGCAAGACCGGCAAGCTCGTCGTCGCCCTGTCCGACGAAGACAGGCCCCGGCTCGAGGAGCTCAAAGCCGAGGGGGACCGGAGCGGCGTCCCCGACCTCGAGATCGTCGACGAGGCGGCCATCCGCCGTCTCGAGCCCCTGGCCAGGGGCCGCTGGGCCTTGTATTCACCCCATACGGGCATCATCTCGCCCTATGAGCTGACTATCGCTTTGGCCGAGTGCGCCTGGCAGAACGGCGCGGAGGTGCGGCTCGAGACGCCGGTCGAGGCGGTCGGGACGGGCGACGGCCTCTTCCGACTGGTGACGCCGAAAGGGACCATCGCGGCCCGTGCCGTCGTCAACAGCGCCGGGCTTTTCGCCGACGAAGTGGCCCGGCTCGCCGGGATCGAGGACTACCGGATCTTTCCGTATCGCGGCGAGTACCTCATCGCCGACAAGGACTGCGGCCTGCGCCTCGGCCTGCCCGTCTATCCCGTTCCGCCGAAAGACGATCCCGGCCTGGGGATCCACATCACCCCGACCATCGAAGGGAACATCATCCTCGGGCCGAGCGCCGAGCCGGTCGAGGACAAGCGCGAGGCCGCCTCGACCCGCGAGGTCATGTCGCGTCTCAAGGCCGAGGCCGGCCGTCTCATGCCCGGGCTCGGCGGCGTCCCCTTCATCCACAGCTACACCGGGATCCGGCCCAAGCTCGTCGATCCTTCGGGCCGGGACAGGTTCCGGGATTTCGTCGTCGAGGAAAGCCGGCTGCGTCCGGGCTGGATCAACCTCGTCGGCATCGAATCGCCCGGCCTGACCGCGGCCCCGGCCATCGCCAAGATGGTCGCCGCGATGATCGGCGCCCGCCTGGACCTGCGCGAAAAGTCCGGCTTCGCGGCCGAGCTGCCGCGCCGGGTCCGGTTCGCTCACGCCGACGACGCCGAGCGCGCGGCCCGGGTCGCCCGGGACCCCGACTCGGGAGAAATGGTCTGCCGCTGCGAGCATGTCACCCGGGCCGAGGTCGTCGCCGCGCTCCGGAATCCCTTCGGGGCCCGGACGATGGACGCCGTCAAGCGGCGGACGCGCTGCGGCATGGGCCGCTGCCAGGGCGGCTTCTGCACCCCGCGGATCGTCGAGATCCTCCAGGACGAGGGGGTCCCGATCGACGGGATCACCAAGCGGGGCGGCGGGTCCCGTCTCTTCTACGGGCGGATCAAGGGCTGAGCGATGACGGGGCCGAGAGAAACCTGCGACGTCGCCGTCATCGGCGGCGGCCCCGCCGGCCTGGCCGCGGCCCTCGGGGCCCGGCGAGCCGGAGCGGGGAAGGTCCTCCTTCTCGAGCGGGACAGGGTGCTCGGCGGCATTCTCAACCAGTGCGTCCACGACGGCTTCGGGCTCTTCCTTTATAAGGAGACGATCAGCGGTCCGGAGTACGCCGAGCGGCTCACCGAGGACGTCCTGCGCGAGACGATCAGGGTCGAGACCGGGGCCATGGTCCTCGACCTCGCCCCGGACCGCGTCCTCCGGGTCAGCTCGCGGCAGGGCTATAGGCTCGTCGATGCCGGGGCGGTCGTCCTGGCCATGGGCTGCCGCGAGCGGACGCGCGAGATGATCGAGATCCCCGGGACGCGTCCGGCCGGGATCTTCACCGCCGGCTCGGCCCAGAACCTGGTCAACCTTCAGAACCTGCGCATCGGGAACGCAGCCGTTATCCTCGGCTCGGGCGACATCGGCCTGATCATGGCCCGGCGCCTCGTCTTCGAGGGCGTCGCGGTCAAGGGCGTCTTCGAGATCCTGCCCTGGGCGAGCGGCCTCGAGCGCAACATCCGGCAGTGCCTGATGGATTACGGGATCCCGCTCGAGCTCGGATCGACGGTGGTCGAGATCCGCGGCCGCGACCGAGTCGAGAGCGTCGTCGTGGCCAAGGTCGACGACGCCCTGGCGCCCGTCGCCGGGACCGAGACCGTCATCCCCTGCGATACTCTCCTCCTTTCGGTCGGATTGATCCCCGAGAACGAGCTGGCGAAAAGGGCCGGGGTCGAGCTTTCGCCTCTCACGGGCGGAGCGGTCGTCGACGAAACGCTCATGACCTCGGTCTCCGGCATCTTTTCCTGCGGCAATGTTCTCCATATCCATGATGTCGCCGACTGGGCCTCGTTCGAGGGCTTCTCGGCCGGCGAGCGGGCCGCCCGCTTCGCGGCGGGGGAGAGACCGGCCCGGGCTGCGATCAGGGTCTCCGCCGGCCCGAACCTCCGCTATGCCCTGCCGCAGCTTGTGACGCGCGGCCGATCAGGAGTCGAGTGGAGCTTCCGGGTCAAGCGTCCTGTCCGGGGCGTCACGGTCGAGATCAAAGGGTCGACCTCGGGCAAGGTCTACGCGCGAAAGAAGTTCGCCCGGCTTCTTCCCTCCGAGCTCCAGAAGATCAAGGTCCGGTCGGCCGTCGAAGAGGACCTCGAGGTGGGCTGCCGATGAGCGAGCGCGCCGTCGTCGACCGCCTGACCTGCGTCCTCTGTCCCGTCGGCTGCGAGCTCGAGGTCGAGGCGGGCCCGGACGGCTGCCTCCAAGTCAATGGAAATCAATGCGATAAAGGCCTTCCCTTCGCCGAGGAGGAGGTCCTCCGCCCGAGAAGGAACCTGGCCACCTCGGTCCCCGTCCGGGGCACGGCTGCGCGGATGGTCTCCGTCCGGTTGACCGGCACCGTGCCGCGGGAGATGATCTTCCCCATCCTGGCCGAGATCGCCAAGCTCCGTCCCGACCCCCCCGTCCGCCGCGGCCAGGTCCTCATCGCCGACGTCCTCGGCACGGGCGTCGACGTCATCGCCACCCGCACCGTCCTCTAGTCAAGACGGGGTCAAACCTACACTTTTCCAGTTTTCAGCGGGAGGAGAATGTTGACTGGGGGGATGCCATGGCCCCGATCCAGAAAAACTGGAAAAGTGTAGGTTTGACCCCGTCTGATCAACCCAGGAAATCCCAGGCGATGCCGACGCGCTTCAAGGCATAGGCGAGCTCCCGGGTGTGATCGCCGTAGGCGGTCATCCAGTGGAAGCCCGGCATGCGTTGGGCCAGCGTCCGGACATCGGGCTTGAAGCTGACGTCGATCTGGGAGCGGCAGATGGGCAGGAAGGGCGCCTCGACGACCTCGCCGAGAAGCCCGAGCCAGCGCTTAGAGGCGAAGTCCGGGGCGATGTTGGTCACGACTTGGCCCTTGGTCATCTCGACCTTGGGGGCGGCGCCGTAGTCCGATTCGAAATGGGTCAGGATGCGGGCCGGCTCCGGCGTCCGGCCGTTCATCTTCCGCGGCGCCGTGCAGTGGGCCAGGGTGATGATGCCGTCGTGGGGGTAGGTCGGATCGTTGAGGAACACGGGCCGCCCGGCGATATTCGAAAGGAGCACGCCCGACGGGATGACGACGAAGTCCGATTCGCAGAAGGCCAGGTAACCGTCGTCGTTGAGGGTGCTCAGGGTCAGGCAGGCCGAAGTCTCGGCCAGGGGCATGATCGTGCCCATGCAGCCGTTGATCGTCAAGGCCCGGCAGCCGGCCTCCTTCATCAGGGCCCGGAAGACCTCGTCGAGCACGAGCCCGTTGTCGACGAACGGCCGTCCCGTCTCGAGGCTCGTGCCGGGCTGACGGAGGTAGGCGTCCGCCCGCGCGCGGGCCCGGCGGACGGTCGCGGCGTCGGCGCGCGCCTGGCGGATGAGCCGGCCCAAGTCGTCATAGGACACGGTGACGATGTCGAACTTCCACCTGTCGACGACGCTTTTGGCCACGGAGCCGGCTCCGTCGGGCTCGGACCAGGCGGCAGGCCCGCCGATGGCCAGGATCTTCGTGCCCCGCGTGTTGTGGAGACCGGCGAGGGCCCGGAGACGCCAGAGGATCTCGTCCTGGCTGTCGATGACCACGTCGTCCTCGTCCGCGCCCTTGACGGCCAAGGCGTCGCCGTGCCGCCTCAGATAGCGGGGACTGATGATCTCGTACCACAGATAGACCGGCCCCGATTTGTGGCGGCAGAAGAAGATCCGGTCTTTCCCGGTCTTGTCCAGGGCGTCGAAGACGTCCGTCCAACCGCCGGCCGCGTAGACGAGGAAGACGTGGGCGTCGTCGAGATCGCGGATCCCGGCGACGTCGCCGGCCTGGCGAACGGGAGAGATGGGCAGGAGCTCCAAGGGGAACTCCGCTCTTTTCGATAGCGCTTCGAGCTCGCCGCGGATGCGGGCGATCTCTTCGCGGGCGTCGGCTTCGGTCTCGATCCCGCCCCAGCTCCGCCAGCTCGTCTGAGGGCGCCTCTCGGGCGTGGAGTAGACGAGGATGGGCTTGACCCGGAGCGGCGAGGGACGATAGATCTCGCCGATGGTCGCGGGCCGGCCGCCGACCAGCGGCCAGGCCAGTCCGCCCGCGGCGACGCTTCCGAGCGCGGTCAGGCCCGCGCCCTTGAGGAAGTCGCGCCGGGTGAACGAGCTTCGCGACGGCTCGCAGGGACAGCAGCGGGGCGGCATGCCTAACGACGGGGTGGACTTGCTGTCGGTCATGGTCGGGTCCCTCCTCGGCGGAGTTTTACTATGGCCCGAAGGGAAAGTAAAGCGCTCGGGCCTGATCAAGAATGACAGTCCCCATCCGGGGACAGCTCCTTTTTTGGTACTTCTCCAGATTTCGGGAAATCCCTCTCTCCGGCTTTGCTCAGGGTATTGCCTACCGACGGAAGCGAACGTCAGTGAGCGGACGGCAGAAGTTCGGCGGAGCGACTCGGAGCCGAACTTCTGCGAAATATCCGAGAAGAGCTCTTTCTAGAGTTTCTCCCAGCACCGCCCCTCCGGGCCGCTCCGGGGCGGCGCTGATGGTCGCTTCGACGACTCCGCTCCCTGCCGTTCCCCCCTCCACGGACGGGGATCTTCAAGGCAACACCCATCGCTGCCGCGAGAGGGAATCCAGGAGATGTGAAAAGAACCTTATTTTTCGAGCAGGGCCAGCGTCTCGAGGTGGGGCGTGTGCGGGAAGAAGTCGAAGGGCGAGAGGGACACGATCTTGTAGCCCGCTTCGATGAATCCCTTGAGGTCCCGGCCGAGCGACAGGGGGTTGCAGGATACGTAGGCGACGGCCGGCGCGCCGAGGGCGATCGTCCGGCCCAGGGCTTTGCCCGTCAGGCCGACCCGCGGCGGGTCGACGATGACGAGATCGGCCGGCTCGCGGAGCGGCTCGGCGAGCAGGGCTTCGACCGTTCCCGGCACGAAGTCGACGTTGTCGATGCGGTTGACCAGGGCGTTCTCCACGGCGTTGGCGATGTTGACCGCCGACGAATCGATGCCTGTCACTCTGCCCGCGGCCGCGGCGAGCGAGAGCTCGATCGCGCCGCTGCCGCAATAAAGCCCCAGGACGCGGCTCGCTTTCGTGACGGGCGCTTCTTTGCCGATCCGTCCGTAGAGGAGCTCCGCGCCGGCCGTGTTCGTCTGGAAGAAGCTCGGCGGATAGACCCGGAACGCGAGCCCGGCGAGCCTCTCCTCGATGAACGGCACGCCGGCGACGAGGCGCGTCCGCCCGAACTCGACGAGGTCGGAGCCGCGGTCGTTGGTGACGTGGACGAAGCTCCGGAGCCTGGGCTCTGCGGCGGCCAGCCGTGCGGCCAGCGGGGCGAGGTCGAGCTCCGGCAGCTCGGCCGTCACGAGAAGGACCATGAGCTCGCCCGTGCGCTTTCCTTCGCGGAGAACGAGATGGCGAAGCTGGCCCTCCCGGGTGGCCGGCTCGAAGCCCTCGAGCCCGCTCTCGCGGGCGAAATCGAGAAAGACCGGGAAGATGCGCTCGACGGCCGGGCCGAAGATAGGGCATTCCCCGAGCGGTAGCGTCCGGCGGTAGGTCTGGCGGCCCGTCGTTGTCCTTTCCCTGAGGCCGAGGGCGAGCTCGCCGAACTTCTCGCCGAAGGCGAATTCCATCTTGTTCCGGAACCCGTAAAGCGCCGGCGAGGCCGTGATCGGCTTGACGGCCGCCGCCGCGTCCGAAAGCCCCGCTTCCTCGAGGGTCCTCTTCAGATGCCGTTCCTTGAGCTCGAGCTGGGTCCCGTAATCGACGTGCTGGAAGAGACAGCCGCCGCACGCTCCGAAATGAGGGCAGCGAGGTTCCGCCCGCCGCGGGGACGGGGATTCGACGCGGACGACCTCCGCGATCTGGGCCGCCCCGCGCTCGGCGACGATCTGGACCCGGAGGACCTCGCCCGTGACCGCCCCGGGGACGAGGAGCTTGCGGCCGCCGGCTTCGGCCTTTCCGTCGCTCGCCGGGAAGTCGATGTCCTCGATGGCGACGGAGAGCGACGGCGCGGCGAAGCGGCCGAGCAGCCGCCGGACCTTCTCCACCGGGAAACCCACGACGTTGTCGTAATCGCCTTTCATCCGGGCGACGAAGGCGTCGCCGATCTCCTGGACGGCGTAAGCGCCGGCCTTGTCGAGGAAGGTCCCCTGGTCGAGGTAGCCCTCGATCATCTCGTCCGAGAGCTTGCGGAAGGTGACGTAGGTTAGGTCGTAGCCGGTGAGAAGGCGGTCCTCGGCCTTCGTGTAGAACGCGAGGCCCGTGATCACCCGGTGCCTGCGGCCGGACAGCGCCTGCAGCATGGCCCGGGCGTCCTCCTTGTCCGCCGGCTTGCCCAGGATCCGCAGCCCCAAGGCGACCACGGTGTCGGCGCCGATGACGACGGCTTCCGGGAATGTCTCGGCCGCGGTCTTGGCTTTCAGCACGGCCGCGGCGACGGCGAACGCGAGCGGGTCCTTTTCGGCAATGGCGGATTCATCGACGTCGGTCGGGACGACGCGGAAATCATGCGCCACCCGGGCCATGAGCTCCCGGCGGCGGGGCGAGGCCGACGCGAGGACGATCTCTCCGGCCCTTGTTTCTGCCATGGGCTCAGGCGAAGAGCTTCGAGCCCCACTCGGCCTTGACGGCGAAGTCCATCGACCGGGCGAACATCTCATAGTCGAACCCGGGGCAGGCGAGGCCCCGCTTCTTCAGGATGGCCCCCGCGTTCGCGTCCTCGAAAGTCCTGAGGTCTTGCATGTAGGGCCGGAAGACCTCGAGGTAGGAGTCGTATAGAAGCTCGAGCGCGTTCTTCGGCCGGCCGGCGAAGTCCGCCGGTCCGCAGGTCTCGATCCCTTCCAGCTTGAAATGCCGCTTGCCGAAAGCGACGAGCTCCTCGATCCTCGTCCTCCGCGGGTTGGCGATGTGGTAGATGCCGCCGTCGAGGCCGTCCTCGAGGATAGCCATGAAGGCGCGGACGCAATGATCGATCGGGACGAGGTTGATGCCTCCCTCGCGCGCGACCTCGAAGCGGATGGGCATGACCAGCCCTCCGGCCTCCGTCATCCGGACCCCCAGCTCGGCGGCTTTGCGGCCGCCCCTCTCGCGGATGTCGGCGCGATAGATGTCGCGGAGATAGACGGCCGCCTTGACGGGAAAGTAGAGGGCGTTGAAGCGCAGGGTCCGCCCCGTCCGGGAATCGCCGTAGACGATCGTCGGCCTGTAGACGTTGAGCCGGATGCCCTCGCGCGCGCAGACGTCCCGGGCCGCGATCTCGCCGCGCGCCTTGGTCTCTTCATAGACGTTCGTGAACGGGCCCTCCTCGACCCAGTCCTCCCGGCAGGCGCCGGTCCGGCGGCCGGCGACGTAGGCGGTGCTGACGTGATGGAAAAAGGCGCAGCCGCGGCGGACGGCGAAATCGAGGACGTTCCGGAGCCCGGCGACGTTGGCCGCCTCGACCTCGGTCCGCTTGCGCTCGGCGAAGGACGTGTTCGAAGCGCAGTGGACGATCTCGTCGATGCCGTCCAGGGCCCCGGAGCGGCCGGACGCTTCCGCAGCGAGACCCGGGAGGCCGATATCGCCTTCGACGACCTCGAGCGTCCGGCGGCACTCTTCCTCGAGGCCGAACCAGTCCATCAGGCGCGCCATCCTGGCCCCGGCGGACATCCCCTTATTCGGGCGAACGAGCGCCACGACCCGGAAGCCGGACCTGAGCAAAGCCACGGCGATGTGACTGCCGAGAAATCCGGCCCCGCCGGTGAGCAGGATCCGGCTCGAGCGCGCCGCCCTTTTCTCCCGGAGCCTATCGGTCCCGATCCTCATGCCCCGCCTCCCGTCGTGGACCCCGCCGGCCACGGCGCCGGGCCCTTCCGTCCCGAGTAGATCGCGGCGATCCCGAACGACAGGGGCCGTGTGGCGATCTCCGTGAACCCGGCCCGTTCGAGCCGGCCGGCCACTTCGCCGGACGCGTCGAAGGCGCGGATGGATTCGGCGAGATAGCGGTAGGGGCCGTCGGTCCCGGTGATGAGCCGGGCGGCCGGGAGCATGAGCCGGAAAGAATAGAACGTGTAGAGGGACCTCTGCCAACGGCGTCGCGGCAGCGTGAACTCGAGGCCGGCAAAACGCCCGCCGGGCTTGAGGACGCGGGCCATCTCGCCAATCCCCCGGTCGAGGTCGACGAGGTTGCGCAGGCCGAATCCGACCGAGACGGCGTCGAACGAGGCGTCGGGGAACGGCAGCGATTCCGCATCGCCCTGGACGAAGGCCAGGATGCCCCCGTTCCGGACCCGCCTGCCCTTGCTCCGCCCGGCCGCTATCATGGAGCGGTTGAAATCGCAGACGACGGCCCGCCCCGACGCCCCGAGGCGGCCGAGGGCGCGCACCGCCAGGTCCGCCGTCCCGCCGCAGACGTCGAGGAGCCGGTCCCCGGGCTCGAGCCCGAGACGCCGGACGGCCGCGCGCTTCCAAAGGTAGTGGAGGCCCAGGCTGAGCACGGCGTCGGCCCGGTCGTATTTCGCGGCGATGGGTGTGAACTGGTCGTGGACGAGCCGCTTCTTCTCGGCGGCGCCGACGCTCCGATAACCGAAGCTGACTTTGTGCTCAGGCATCTCGATCGTCCACATCCGTGAATTTTTTCCACTATAGCAGATAGAATGGGGAACTCCAAAGCGCGGGCCGGGGCGTGCGTGTCGCCTCGGCCCCCCCGTTGCTCTCGGGGACCGAAGCGTCTAAAATAGCCCCGGAGCCGCCGCCATGAGCCGCTATGCCGTCGGGATCGACCTCGGAGGGACCAAGGTCGAGGCCTGCCTTGTCGACGAGACGCGAAAGGTCCTGGCCCGCAAGCGCCGGCCCTCCGAGCCCGGTCTCGGACGCGAAAAGGTCGTGGGGAACATCCTCGATCTCGTCGCCGAAACCGCGGCGGGAGCCCGCTGCGAGGCCGTGGGCATGGGCACGCCGGGCACCTACAGCGCCGCCGACGACATCATGCACGGCGCGCCCCACACGCCGCTCTACGAAAAGCCGGGGCTCGTCAGCCTCCTTCGATCGTCGCTCGCCGTTCCGCTCATCGTCGAGAACGATGCCAACTGCCTGGCCCTGGCGGAGTTCTTCGCTCAATGCCACGGGCGCTTCTCGACGGTCATGGCCGTCATCCTGGGCACGGGCATGGGCTCGGGGCTCATCCTCGGGAACAGGCTCTATCGGGGACCTCACGGCAACGCCGGCGAGGTCGGCCACACCTCGATCGCCATCGACGGCCGTCTGTGCGAGTGCGGACGGCGGGGCTGCGGCGAGGCCTACCTCTCCGGGCCCAGCCTCGGCCGCCGCTACGCCGAGCTCACGGGCGACACTCTGACCCCGGACAGGATCTTCGAGCGGAGCGAAGCGGGGGACGGGGACGCCCGCCGGGTCTTCGAGGATTCCTGCCGGATCATGGCCGAGCTCTTCGCCAATTGCGTCAACACCCTCGACCTCGAAGCCATCGTCCTCGGGGGCGGCGTCTCGAACATCCCCATCTGGTACGCGGGCGTCCCCCCGGTCATGAACAAGTCCCTCTTCGGCATCCCGGGACGGACGGTCCCCATCCTGAAAGCGGTCCTGGGCGATTCGGCCGGGGTGATCGGCGCGGCCTATCTGGCCCTGCGCGAGATGCGGCTGATGGAGTTCTGATCTCCGATCGCATTTTTTTCGGCCATTTCATTGTGCCCCTATTCCCAGGCCGGATTGGTATAATGCCTGTCATGAAGAAAGACGTGGTCGTTATCGGTGCGGGCGCCGCGGGTCTTTTTTGCGCCGTCGAGTGCGGAAAGAGGGGCCGGTCGGTCATCCTCCTCGAACACACCGGGACCATCGGGAACAAGATCCGGATCTCGGGGGGCGGCGCCTGCAACTTCACGAACCGTTTTATGGACCAGACCCATTTTCTCTCGTCAAACCCGCACTTTGCGAAATCCGCTCTTTCCCGTTTCACGCCCCAGGACATGATCGCGCTCCTCGAGCGCCACAAGATCCGGATCGTTGAAAGAAAATGGGGCCAGCTCTTCACTCGGGATGGCGCATCGGGGATCGTGAAGATGTTCCAGGACGAATGCGACCGCGCGAAAGTCGCCATCCAGCTCAATTGCCGGATCGCGACGGTCTCAAAAAGAGAATCGTTTGAGGTTGTGTCCAGCCAAGGCCGTTATGAGTCTGAATCGCTCGTGATCGCGACCGGAGGCCTGGCGATGCCAAAGATCGGGGCCACCCCCTTAGGTTACCAAATCGCCCGGCAATTCGGGATGAATGTCATCGAACCTGCTCCCGCTCTGGTCCCGCTTTTGTGGGGCGAAAACGATCTCAAAAAATTCAAGGACTTGTCGGGACTTGCTTTCGATACGATCGTAAAATACGGAGGCCAGCGTTACCGGGAAAATATCCTATTCACACACCGAGGCTTGAGCGGGCCCGCTGTTCTGCAGATCTCCTCACATTGGAAAGAAGGCCAGGCGATCTCCGTCGACCTGTTTCCCGAAAGAGATATATTTCAGGAATTGATGATCCATCGGAAAGACAGGACGGAGATGAGCACCTTTCTCTCCTTGTTCTTGCCGAAACGGTTCGCTAAAAGATGGTGCGAGCTCTATTCCCCTTCTAAACCCCTGAACCGGACCTCTGAAAAGGAACTCAGCTCGGCCGCGGAACGATTGCACGATTGGCAGGTGACGCCTCAAAAAAGGGACGGCTACGGCGCCGCCGAAGTGACGGGCGGGGGCGTGGACACGGACGAGATCTCTTCCAAGACAATGGAATCAAAAAAAGTGCCCGGCTTGTTTGTCGCGGGTGAAGTGCTGGACGTGACGGGCGAACTGGGAGGATACAATTTGCAGTGGGCGTGGTCTTCGGGCTGGGCCTCCGGCCAATATGCCTGATTCTGACTAAGAGTGCGCACAAAGGAAGATAGGACATTCTCCTCTGGAAATCGGGCTTTCCCCATATGTCCATGAGCGAAGAGTAGGGGGCTCAAGGTCCAAAGGTCGGAGCTTCGAATCCTCTCAGGGACAGCCCCCTTGCGGGACAGTCCCTATTGATACTTCCCCATGATGTAGTTCTCGAGGTTCTCGATAGTCACCTTTTGCTGGGTCATGACGGCCTTGACCACGTCGCCGATGGAGATGACGCCGGCGAGCTTCCCGTCCTGGCACACGGGCAGGTGGCGGATGTGCTTGTCCGTCATGAGGGCCATGCACTCCTCGGCGGTCGTGTCGTGGTGGACCCCGTAGACTTCCTTGGTCATGATGTCATGGACAGGCGTGTCCTGGGACTGGCGGCCCATGAGGATGATCTTGCGGGCATAGTCGCGCTCGGACAGGATGCCGATGACGTCTTCGCTCTTGTCGACGACGACCAGAGCGCCGATGCCTTTCTTGGCCATGAGGCCGAGAGCCTCCAAGACCTTGGCCTCCGGCCCGATCGTCCAGGCGGTGTGGCCTTTCTGGTCGAGAATGTCCTTGACCGTGATCATGATCCTCCCTCCTCTGTCAATCGAAATAGCCGGTCAGGTCGTCCCGGTTGAGACCTCGGGCCAGGGCCACGCGGGCCACCGCCCGGGCGACCGTCTTGTGCAGGGCCTTGTCGAGCGGGTTCGGGACGATCTCGCCCGGACTGGCGAACGCGGCGATGGCTTCGGCCGCGGCGATGAGCATCTCCCGCGTGATGCGCGGAACGTTGGCGTCCACGGCGCCGCGGAAGATCCCGGGAAAGCCGAGGACGTTGTTGACCGATTTCCCGTCGGCCGCGAAAGCTGCGCCGGCGGCCAGCGCCCGCTCGGGCTCGATCTCAGGGTTGGGATTGGACAGCGCCAGGATGATCTGGCCACGGCGCACCAGGCCCTCCTTGATCAGCCCCGGCGCCCCCGTCGTGGCGATGACGACGTCGCAGCCGGCCATGATCCCGGGGAGATCAGAGGCGACGCCCCCGGCCCTCGTCAGCCGCTCCACGGCTTCCGGGACGATGTCCGCGCCAAGCACGGGATGCCCGAAGCGGAACATCAGCATCTTGGCCAGGGCCAGCCCCGCGGCGCCGAGGCCGATGACGCCGATCGAGCTTCCGGCGAGGTCTATCCCGGTCGCCTTGGCGGCGTTGAGCAGAGTCGCGGTCACGACGACCGCCGTGCCGTGCTGATCGTCGTGCATGACGGGGATGTCGAGCCGGTCCTGGATCCTCTCCTCGATGGCGAAGCACCGCGGCGCGGAGATGTCCTCGAGCTGGATCGCAGCAAAGGTCGGCGCCATGTGGACCACCGTCTCGACGATCTCGTCGGGGTCCTTGGTGTCGAGGAGGATGGGCATGCCGGAAAGGCCGGTCAGGGTTTCGAGCAGGCTGGCCTTGCCCTCCATGACCGGCATGGCCGCCTTGGGTCCGATGTCGCCCAGGCCGAGGACGGCCGTGCCGTCCGTGACGATGGCGACGAAGTGGCGGATCGACGTGTAGCGCCGGGCGAGCGAAGGGTCGTCCCGGATCTTCAGGCTGACTTCGGCCACGCCGGGCGTGTAAACCCGGCGGAGCGTGCTCAGGTTGGAGATGTCGTAGCGGCTGCGGATGGCGATCTTGCCCCCCTGATGCATCTCCAGGACCTCGTCGCGGACCTCGAGCAGCCGGACCCCTTCGGTCCTTTCGACGACCTCGATGAGCCGCGCGACGTGGTCGAGGTCGTCGGCGTAGACCGTGATGTCGCGGTCGACCGCCGAGCCGCCCTGGTGGATGGTCCGGATCTCCCCGGTCAGTCCGCCCTGGTCGCCGATCGCCGTGAGCAGGCGGCCAAGACTGCCGGGCTTCTGCTGCAGCCGGCAGCGGAACGTCCTCTGGATCTTGCCGTCCCACCACATGAGCGGATATTCCTCCCTGAAGGGCCCTTGGGGCCCGCGTTCATTATAGGGGCATTCCCGCCGCTAGTCTATGAGCAGAAAGGCGTAACGGTTCATCTCCTGGTCGTACTCCGACAGGACTTCGATGGGGTAGCCGATCTTCCGCACCGTGGCGTAGACGTCCATGGCCAGGGCATCGGGGGTGGGCCGGGAGAGCTTGGGCTCCTTGCACGCCCCCCGGGCGGAGGCGCATTCGAGGCAGATGCCGCAGCTGTCGAAGAAGAGCAGGAACGCCTTGACGAAGCCGCCCTTGAAGACCTCCGCCTCGAGCTTGAGGAGCTCCAGGTTGAGCTTGCGGCCCCAGGCGTGACGGTCCTCGGGCCGGTCGACCTTCTTGCTGAAATGGAAGACGGCGGCCCGCTTGTACTCCCGGAAGAAGCGCGCGCACGCCTCGACCGAAGGAGCGTTGGGCGGGCAAGCGGCGTTCTTGCCGTAATCCACGCAGCCGTAGAGGCATTTCATCCGGACCCACTCGGCGACGACGATCTCGCGGGGATCGATCCAGCGGAAGTCCGGGAAGCCGCGTTCGGCGAACATCCGTTCAAGGTCCTTGGTTTTCGTGACGTCCCGACGGGCCGTCCGGGGCGGCGTCTTACTCCCGATCGCGTTCTTTGGGGGCATGGTCTTTCCTCCTTGCCGGCCCTCCGGCCGTTCTCGCCGGTTTATAGCACCGGCGTCCGGCCGCTGTCAACGCGTCGCCCCGGGGCTACCGCGCCGCCGCGACCTCGGCTATAATCTTCTCGCATGAGCGCCCCCACACGCCTGGCCGTCGTTCTCGTCCGGCCCGACAGTCCGGAGAACATCGGCCTGGCCGCGCGCGGCATGGCCAACACGGGCTTCACCGACCTGCGCATCGTCGGTCTCGACAGGCTCGAGCCTCCGGCCTGGCGCACCGCCATCCACGCCGAGCCCATCATCGAGGGGACGCGGTTCTTTCCCTCGCTCGCCGAGGCCGTCTCCGATCGCGAGCTCGTCCTTGGCTCGACGGCCCGGGTCCGCCACGATTTCCCCCTGGTCCCGCTCGCCGAGGCGGTCGCCCGGATCGGGGAATACCCCCCGGCGACCCGCGTCGGTCTCGTCTTCGGCAACGAGCGCACGGGACTGACCCAGGAGGAGCTGGGCTTGGCCAACGTCCGCTTCCACATCCCTCAGGCCTCGCGCCAGCCGTCCTTCAACCTCGGCGTGGCCGTCACCCTGACCCTTCACGCCATCGCTTTCCACGAGGGCCCGCCTCCGTCCCTCCGGCGGGACCTGCCCCTCGACCACGCCGCCCAGGCGGAGGCCGGCCGGCGCTTCGCCGCCATGCTCGACAGCCTGGGCTTCATGCACGACACCAACCGGGCCTTCATCGTCGAAAAGGTCGGGGACATCTTCTTCCGCATGGCCCTGACGGCCAAGGACCGGGACATCATCCTGGCCATGTTCCGCAAGTCCCTGGAAGGCCCGCGTGAGCGGCCGGCGCGCTCGAAAGGACAAAGAAAGGAGCTGCCATGAACCCGAAAGAGCTGAAGGTCGTTTTCGGCGGCAACTACGAAGTCGACGTCGAATACAAGGGCTTCACCGTCAAGACCGACCAACCCGTCCGCGACGGCGGCGGCGGAGCGGCGCCGTCCCCGTTCGATCTCTTTCTCGTCTCCCTTGCCGCCTGCGCCGGGTATTACGCCCTGGCCTTTTGCAAGGAGCGCAAGATCCCGACCGAGGGGCTCGGCGTGACCATGACCACCGAGCGGGGCGAGGTCTCCAAGATGATCGACAAGATCACGGTCGAGGTCGTCCCGCCGGCCGGGTTCCCCGAGAAATACCGGGCCGCTCTGGTCAAATCGGTCGACCACTGCACGGTCAAGGCCCACATCCTGCGGCCGCCTCAGTTCGAGATCGTCCTCCGGCCCTAGCGTGCCGCCGGGACGTCACGGCGTCTGGGGCAGCCAGAGATAATAGAAGCCGGCCTTCATCGCGCCGACCATCGACTCGACGACCTTCGCTTCGAGCGGGGAGAAGCGGCCCAGCTGTTCGGCGTAGACATTGGTCATCGTCTTCGGAAAATAGGTGTAGGACACGAGCTTGGCCCTCTCGATCGCAGCGAGGTCCCGGGCCTTGCCGAAGGCGTCGTCGAAGTAGCCGACGCCGTCGATCAGGCCGAGCTTCAGGGCCTGGGGGGCCGTGTAGACGCGGCCGTCGGCGATCGTCCGGAGACTCTCGGCTGCGATCTTGCCCTTGCGGCCTTTGGCCACGACGGCGAGGAAGCCCTCGTAGTACTCGTCGATGATGCCCTGGAACATCTTCTTCTCGTCCTCCGTCATGTCCCGGAACGGGGAGCCCGAGTCCTTGGCCGGGCCGGACTTGATGACGTTCACCTTGACCCCGACCTTGTTCATCAGAGACTCGACGCTCGGGAAGATGGAGATGACGCCGATCGAGCCGGTCAGGGTGGAGGGGTGGGCGATGATGAGGTCGCAGGCCGCGGCGATGTAGTAGCCTCCCGAAGCGGCGACGCTCATCATCAGCCCGATCACGGGCCGGCCTGTCCGCTCCTTGAACCGCAGGACCTCGTTGTAGATGATGTCGCTCGCCGTCACCTCGCCGCCCGGAGTGTCCAACCTGAGGATGACCGCTTTGACCAGCGGGTCCGCGGCCGCCCGCTCGAGACGCTCGGACACGCGGGCGACGACGCTCTTCTCGCGCGCCAGGATCCCGGTCTCGAGGGCGGACGAGATCGTCCCGTCGATGTCGATCATCAGGACCTTGTTCCTGGCCGGGCTCGTCCGGAGGACGACCTCCTGGAGCTTGTCTTCGCCGAGCAGATCGAGCCGGATCTGCGGCGAGCAGGCGGCCAGCGCGGCCGCAAGGCAGGACGCCAACAGGACAGCTCTCTTGGTGGGCATGGGGCCTCCTCAGGCGGGTTTCTTCGCGAAGTGCTTCCCGGCGCGGCGGGTAGCCGGGGTGACCATCCGGATGGCTTGGGGCAGGACCCGAAAGTCGAGGCGGTCCCGGTTGCCCAGGAACTCGCCGTTGAACTGGGCCGGCAGGTCCCGGCCGCTGATGACGATGCGCCGGGCCTTGAAATGGCGCATGCGGCGCTGGTAGACGCCGAAGTAGATCAGGGGAAAGAGAAGGGAGTACTTGAACGGCCCCATCTCGAACAAGGTGAGGTCCAGATAACCGTCGTCGACCACGGCCTTGGGCGCGATGTACCAGCTGTAGCCGAAATAGTTCGTCTTGACGACCAGGCAGTCGAAGAAATTCGAGGTGATGGTCTTCTTTTTGAAGGGCCCGGACGCGTCGATGCCGTCCGTGAGCTCGATCGTCTTTTTGTCCAAGGGCATGCCGAACAGGCGCCGTCCGGCCAGCACGTGCCCCCAGAAGCCCTGGACCTTGCCGCGAAGCTTCTCTCCCGTGACGAGGGCCGTGGCCCCGATGCTGGCGAACGCGGAGACGCGGCCTTCGATCTCCATGAGGTCGATCGGCCGGGGGACGCCCTCGGCCAGGCGGTCGATGGCCCGCAGCGGATTCAAGGGGATGTCGAAGGCCTTGCGAAAGGCGTTGCCGCTCCCGAAGGGGATGACCCCGAAGAGGACGTCGTTCTGCTTGCCGGCGTCGAAGATCCCCTGGAGCGTATCGGCGATCGTGCCGTCCCCGCCCATGGCCACGATGACGTCGGCGCTGCCAGCCGCCAGAGCCGCTTTTTCGATCGTCGTTTTGACGTCGCCGAGGTCGTCGTAGATATCGCCGGGAAGCCTCTTTTGGAGGTAGGCGCGCAGGAGCTTCCGCCTCATCCACCGGGAATTGGCCGCACGGGGATTGATGAGACAGGCGGTCCTGAGGTTCCCGATATCTTTGGTCATGATGGCGAAAGGACACCTCATTGTAGCGCATGTCCGCAGGGCCGTCAAAACACACGGGTTGAACGGTTTCCCGCCTTTGGTTAGAATGACGGCGGAGGATCCATGAGACCCCTGGAAAAGACGATCACCGTCCGGGACAAGCGCTTCCTCCTGCGCGTCGAAACGTCCAACGAGTCTGCGGATTACGGGAAATATGAGGACCTTCGCGAGGAGATCTGGGGCTATCCCGACGATCACATGTCCAGCACCCGGAACATGATGTGCGAGAACGTCTTCCACGAAGGCGGC
>CAVSAI010000059.1:0-7210 GCA_963725825.1 Candidatus Aminicenantota bacterium | reverse complement strand
GAAGCCCAGGCCGCGTCCGTGATGACCCTGGCCGGCCTGGCCAGCGTCGAATTCCTGTCCGCCCTGCCCGAAGGCGAGGGCCTGCTCAAGGGCGTCGCCGGCCCCTTCGAGATCGGCCTCGTTCCTGGGAAGCCGGCCGACATCGGCCAGGAGCGGGACCGGCTGACGCGCGAATTGGCCAAGGTCACGGCGGAAGCCGAGAAGATCGAGCGCAAGCTCGGGAACGCAGACTTCGTCGCCAAGGCGCCGGCCGCGGTCGTGGCGGAGACGCGCGCCCGGCTCGACGAGCTGCAGGCGCGCCGGGAGAAGCTCGGCCAGAACCTGGCCGGCCTCGCCGGGGCTTGAGCCCCGAAGCTGCAGCCATGCCCGTCGGCGATATCGTCCACCGTCTCGAGACAGTTCCCTCCACGAACGATGCCGCCCGCGCGCTGGCCCTCCAAGGGGCGGCCCACGGGACGGCGGTCCTGGCCAAGGAACAAACCCGGGGCCGGGGGACGAAAGGCCGCGCCTGGCATTCGCCCGCGGGACTGGGGCTTTACTCATCGTTCATCCTCCGCGGCCCGGGCGGCGGGCCCGTGCCCTCTCCCCACCTCGTTCCCCTCGCCGCGGGTTTGGCCGCCTCGGACGCCGTCCTCGAAACGAGCGGCGTCGAATGCGGGCTCAAGTGGCCGAACGATATCGTCCACGACGGAAAAAAGCTCGGCGGCATCCTGTCCGAGGGGGTCAGCGGCGGAGCCGCCGGGGACTTCGTCGTCGTCGGCATCGGCCTCAACGTCGGCCACGGCCCGGGCGACTTCCCCGAGGACATAAGCGCGGCATCGACGTCCATCCGCCTCGCCGGCGGGCGCGCCGTGACGGTCGATGCCCTCTGGGCCGCCCTTTGCGGGGCCCTCGACCGCTGGTATAATGTCCTTACCCGGGGAGACAAGGAGAAGGTCGTCAGGACGTTCGAGGCGAGGCCGGCGTTTCCGCGAGGCGCCGCCGTGAGGATCGAGACGGCCGAGGGGACCTTCGAAGCGGAATACCGCGGCCTCGACGCGGAAGGCCGGCTCCTCGTCGCCAGGGCCGGCGCCGGGACAGCCGTCTTGGCGGCAGTCCTGAAGCTCGAACGGATCTCCTGAGGAGGGACGAGATGCTCTTGGCATTCGACGTCGGGAACACGACGATCGCCATCGGGCTTTTCCGCGGCCGCAAGCTCGTCAAGAGCTGGAAGATCAAGACCGACAGCGGCAAGACGAGCGACGAATACGGCGCCACCCTCCTCAACCTGATGCAGGTCTCCGGCCTCGCGGCCAGCAAGATCTCGGGGGCCATCATCTCGAGCGTCGTCCCGCCCCTGACGTCCGCCATCGAAGACGTCTGCCGGGATTATTTCGCGACCACGGCCAGCGTCGTCGGCCCGGGCCTCAAGACCGGCATGCCCATCCTCTACGAAACCCCGCTCGAGGTCGGGGCCGACCGCATCACCGCGGCGGTCGCCGCCTTCGAGAAGTACGGCGGGCCCGTCATCATCCTGGATTTCGGCACGGCGACGACGTTCGACGCCGTCTCGGCCAAGGGCGAGTACTTGGGAGGGGCGATCGCTCCCGGCATCCAGATCTCGGCCGAGGCCCTCTATCTCAAGACGGCCAAGCTGCCGCGCATCGAGATCCGCAAGCCCAAGCGGGCCATCGGCCGCACGACCGTGTCCAGCATGCAGTCCGGGCTCTATTTCGGCTACATCGGCCTGGTCACCAAGACGATCGAGGAGATCCGCAAGGAGCTCGGCCCGAAGGCCAAGGTCGTCGCCACAGGCGGCTTCGGCGGGCAGATCGCCGCGGAGCTCCCCGAGATCGACGCCTATGAGCCCGATCTCGTCCTCGAAGGGCTGAGGATCATTCACGACAGGAACCGCGACGCCCGGGATTGATCCGGGCGCCGGGACGACCATGCACGACGACAGCGCCCAGAGCGGCTACTACCAGGCGATCGCCCGCGGTTTTCTCGAGCGCCGCGGGGGCGCGCTCGTCCTCTCGCCGAAGGACCAGTCGGCGATCGCGGCCTGGGAAGAGAAGAGGGTCCCCCTGAGCGTCGTCCTCGAAGGCATCGGCCGGACTTTCGAAGGACTGAAGGCGCGCGGGCGGGCGACGCGCCAGGTCTCCCTGGCCTTCTGCGACCGCGAGGTCGAAGCCGCCTTCGCCCAGCATCGCGACCGCGCCGCCGGCCGGAGAAAGGCCGCGGAGGCTGCCCCCCGGCCCGACAAGCGGGACAAGGCCCGCCGGGAGCTCTCCACGGCCGTCGAAGCGCTGGCCGCCGCGGACCCGGAGATGGCCAGCCAGCTCCGATCGGCCCTCGAGGCCCTGTCCGCGGCCCGGCCCGACGCTGCCGCGCTCGAGCGGATCGAAGCGGAGATCGAAGAGGCCCTCTGGACCGGGGCGACGGCCGCGGAGAGGATCGACGCCGGGGCCGACGCCGCGAAGCCGGCGAAAGGCCAAAGCTCCGCCGGCCTCGAGGAGATCGTCCGCCGACGCGTCATCATGGCGGCCAGGCTGCGGCGCCGCGTTCCCCACGTCTCCCTGCATTACTATTGAAAGCCGACACCATGCCCGCTACCCGAGTGCTCGCCCTTCTCAAGAAACACAAGGAAGGCCTCGACCTCGACAAGATCCTGTCCGAGCTCGGCCTCCAGCGCCGCGACCGGGCCAAGCTCCTGGAAGAGATCCGCCGGCTCGAGGCCCGGGGCGACGTCCGCTCGTTCCGCGGCCGCTTCCGTCTCGCCGAAAAGACCGGGATCGTGAAGGGACGGTTCGTCACGGCCCGCCCCGGGTTCGGCTTTGTCACGCCCGAAGGCGGGGGCGCCGACATCTTCGTCCCGGCCCGCCACGCACACGGGGCCTTGCCGGGAGACGAAGTGTCCGTCGTCGTCCGCGAGGAGGGCAAGTTCGGCAAGCCCGAGGGACGCATCGAGCGCATCCTCCACAAGGAACGGAAAGGGCTCCTCGGCGTCTACATCGAGCGGAGCGGCGCGCCCTATCTCCAACCCTTCGACTCGCCCTCCGTCGACGATATCCCCCTCAAGTCGCGGTCCAAGCTCAAGCCCGCCTCGGGCATGATCGTCGAAGCGGACCGGGCGACGCTCGCCCTGACCCGCGTCTTCGGCCGGCCCGACGATCCCGGGGTCGACGCCAAGGTCGTCATCGAGCGCTACGGCCTCCGGTCCGAATTTCCCGAGGACGTCCGCCTCGAAGCCGAGGCGATACCCGACCTCGACGCCGCCGCGGTCTTCGAAGGCCGGCGCGATCTCCGCGACTGGCCGACCGTGACGATCGACGGCGAAAAGGCCCAGGACTTCGACGACGCCGTGAGCATCCGGCGCCTGGACGACGGCGGCTGGCTTCTCGGCGTCCACATCGCCGACGTCTCCCATTACGTCAAGCCGGGGAGCCCCCTCGACCGTGAGGCCTTCGAGCGCGGAACGAGCGTCTATTTTCCCGAGCTGACCCTGCCGATGCTGCCCGAGCGCCTCTCGAACGGGCTGTGCAGCCTGCGCCCCCGCGTGCCCCGGCTCACGGTCTCCGCGATCCTCGATATCGACCGGGACGGCCGCGTCCGCAAATCGGAATTCACGCCGTCGCTCATCTGCACGGCCCACCGCATGACCTACACCTCGGTCTTCAAGATCTTCGAAGGGGACGCCGAGGAAAGGGCCCGGTACGCCGACGTCGTTCCCGGACTTCTCGTGATGCGGGAGCTGGCCGCGGTCCTGCGGGGGCGCCGCCTGGCCGACGGGAGCCTCGACTTCGACCTGGTCGAGCCCGAGCTCATCTCCGAGGGCGGAAAGCTCATCGTCGTAGCCGCCGCCGAGCGGAACGAGGCCCACCGCCTCATCGAGGAGTTCATGGTCGCCGCCAACGTCGCCGTCGCCTCGGCCTTCACGGCCAAAAAGCTGCCGGCGATCTACCGCATCCATCCCGCCCCCGACGTCGGAGACCTCGGGAAGCTCCGCGATATCCTGGTCAATTTCGGTCTGACCATGCCGGACCCGGCCAAGGTCCGGTCGAAGGACCTCCAGCGCCTCCTCGAGCGGGCGAAGGGGCTTCCCGGGGAAAAATTCATCACCCGCCAGGTCTTGCGGGCCATGAAGCTGGCCGTGTACTCGTCCAAGAACGTCGGCCACTACGGCCTGGCCAAGACCGACTATACCCACTTCACCTCGCCCATCCGCCGCTATCCGGACCTCGTGGTCCACCGCCTGCTCAAGGCCCTCTTGTGGCGCGCGGCCCCCGACCCGGTCGAACTCGAGCCGATAGCGGTCGCGGCCTCCGAGCGGGAGCGCAACGCCGCCGACGCGGAACAGTCCCTCGTCGAATGGCGCATCCTGCGCTTTCTCAAGAACCGCCTTGGAGACGAGTTCAGCGGCATCGTCGTCGACGTCGTCAAGCCCGGTCTCCTGGTCGAGCTCGATGACTACTTCGTCGCCGGGCTGCTGCCCTTCGCCTCGCTCGGCGGCGACTACGAGCCCAAGCCAGCGGGCCGGCGGCTGCGGCCGAAACGGCGCCGGAAAACGTTCGAGCTGGGAGACACCGTCCGCGTCGTCCTCGTGTCGTGCGACCTGGGCCTGCGCCGGATGAGCTTCGTCCCGGCGCCGGACCCGGAGGAGCGCCGGCCATGAGAGCGCCCGCGTTCGACGCCGTCCTCGATTTCCCGCTGGACGCGGCCGGCCTGGAGTTCCGGGCCGAGATCGTGTTCCTCGGCGGTGCGGCCGCCGCCAGGCTCCTGGACTATGGCGCACCGGGGCGTAAGCGGGCCCCGTTCGTCCGCGTCCTCACGGACCGCCCGGCCGGCGTCAAATGGGCCGATCCCTTCGAGGTCCGCACCCCTCGGGGAGACCTCCTCGGCCGGGGCAAGTGCCTGTTCCCCGCCGCGCCGTCCCCGCAGGAGGTCCGGCTCGCCCGGCGCAAGGCCCTGCTGACACGGCTCGATCTCGGCGAAAGGGACATGATACTGGCCCTGGCCGAATTCGGCGGGCTCCAGGGACTGAAGGGCGAGGACCTGGACGAATTCTGCCGCCTGTCCCGCTCCAGGGTCGAGACCCTGGCACGGGCCCTCGAGGAAGAGGGCAAGGTCCGCATCCTCGGCTTCTCTCCGGTCCGGCTCATCTCCCAGGCCAGCCTCGATCTTCTCCGCGGCCGGATCGTCTCCTTTCTGATCCAATATCACAAGAAGCATCCGGCGCAGAGAGGCGCGCCGCTCGACAACCTCGAAACCCGGTTCGAAGCGCCGCGCACGGTCCTCGTCCTGGCCCTCCGTCTCCTGGCCAAGGAAGGCCGGGTCTTCGAAGAGTCGGGCATCGTCCGGCTGCCGGATTTCCGCATCCCCCTTTCGAGCGCCGACGAGACGACGCTGGCCGCGCTCGAAGCCATGGTCCTCAGCGGCGAGCTCGGCAGCGTCACACTGGACGCCATCCGGGAGAAGCTCAAGCTCACGCCGGAGAAGCTCCAGACCCTGCTTGCCGTCCTGGCCGAGCGCAAGAAGATCGTCGAGGGGATCGACGGGTTCATCCTGCACTCGCAATGGCTCGACGAGATCATCGCCAAGGTCCGCGGCTCGGGGAAACGGGAGCTGACGGTCGCCGATTTCAAGGTCATGACCGGCCTCTCGCGCAAGTACAGCATCCCGCTGCTCGAATTGCTGGACAGCATGGGGATAACCCGCCGCAAGGGCTCGGTGCGGGACATCCTCTGACCCTTCTTCGTCTGGGTTTCTTCGACCGAATACAGCCAGTATCCCCCAGGAGCGTATGGTTTTATGGGGTTTCCTGCCTCACGGCTTTGATGGGCTTCGAAGGCGGTGAGGAGCGTCGTCCCAAGACCCCCGTGAGGGAAGGGGGACCGGCGGGAAGCGAAGTCTTCGAAGCGACCTGCAGAATCGCGGCCGAGCACTCGAGGCCGCGATTCTGATAGATATCTGAGTCAAGTGTTTTCTTAAGATATCTCTTAAGAGCGCGGCTCCGAGCCGCTTCGCCGCACTTTTAATGGTCCGCTTCGAGGACTCCGCTCCCCGTAGGCGGGGGTTAGGGACGATGCTCCGAGCTAAGCCGGTAGAAGGGCCTCAAAGCCGTGCCGTAATGTCGAGTTATTTCTGCTCTTCGCCCTTAGGCTTCTCTTCGGACGGCTTCTCTTCGGCCTGTTCTTCGGGCGTCGCTTCTTCGGGAGCCTCGCCGGCCTTCTCGTCCTCGGGCTTCTTTTTCAGGGCCGTCTTGAGCAGGTCGGCGAAGATGCCGAATTTGGGCTCTTCCTTCTTCGCTTCTTTCTTCGCTTCCTTCTTCGGCGCGGGCTTGAATTCCTCTTTCTTCTCCCGGGCCCGCTGTTCGAGGCCCTCGTCCTGCTTTTCCTTGACGGCGGCCAGGGCTTCCTGGACAGACTCTTCCTCGACGAGCTTCTCTTCGATGACCCGGCGCTCGCTCTTCTTCGGTCGCGGCCCCTTCTCGCCTTCGGTTTTGGGCTTGCGCTTCTTGATGAACTCCTTGGCCTTCTTCGCGGCCTCGGGCTCCGGGGGAGCGGGGGGCGCGACCGGCATCTCTTCCGCTTCCTCGAAACCGCCTCCGGGCTCGACGCCTATGAGCTCATCGGCCACGGCTTCGAGAGCGGCCTCTTCGGGCGTGTAGGCCTCCGCGGCGGGCTCCTCGAAGCCTTCGGGATAGACGCCCTCGCCGGCCTCCTCCTCGGGGAGGAAGGGTTCGTGGTACGTGAAGACGCCCTTCTTCTTGTCGGACTTGGTGAATTCCGGAGAGTTCAGCAGGATGTACTCGACATCCTCCTGGGTCGTCTGGCGGACAAGGTCGATCAGATGGTAGGCCCGCAGGAAGTGGAGGGAGTGGGCCGAGGTGGACAGGACGGGGTCGCGGAAGATGGTGACGACGAAGTCCCGCAGATCGAAGCCCTCCCGCGTCGCCGTGAGGGGCAGGAGATGGCCGAGCGTCTCGCGCTCGATGTAGATGATCTTGTTCGGCTCGGCGAAGGTGTAGGCCTCTTCGCCGTTGTCCGCGAACTCGTCCCGTTCGGCGTCGTAGCCGAGCCGGATGACGGACATCTTTTTCTTCGACTTCTTGACCCAGAACTTGAAGGACGTGGGGCCGGTCCTCTCGAGGGTCAGGCTGGCCCCCTGGGGGATGTTGTACTGAGCGTAAAAATCCTGGAGGCCCAGGAAGAAGTTCTGGGTCGGATAGTAG
>CAVSAI010000058.1:0-48759 GCA_963725825.1 Candidatus Aminicenantota bacterium | reverse complement strand
GGCGAAGGTCCTGTCCCCCGTCTTGACGAAAACGACCGGCCGGCCTTCGTCGTCCTGGACGGACTCCTCGGGGACGACCAGGGCCCGGCGCTCACCGCCCGCCACGGTCGACCCCTCGACGTACATTCCCGCCTTCAGACGTGCTCCGGGGTTGGCGACCTCGACGCGGCCTTCGATCGTGCGGGTCGCGGCGTCGACGACGTCGGCAACGAGGACGAGCCGGCCGCGGAATTCTTCGCCGGGATAAGCGTGGATCTTCAGAACGACTTCGCTTCCGGCCTTGGCCGCCCCGAGGTCCTCCTCCTGGATGTGGAGGCAGGCCCAGAGCGTCGAGGGATCGGCCAAGCGGAAGAGGCTCGTGCCGAGCTCGACGGCATCGCCGGCGACGACCCCGCTCTCGAGAACGGTTCCCGTGAGGGGCGCCCGGACGGCAAGCACAGGCACGGGCACGGCTTTGCCGTCGAGGGACTCGATCTCGGAGGCCGGAACGCCCAGCAGCTCCAGGCGTTCGCGGGCCCCGGCGAGGACCGCCCGGGCCGGCCCCTCCTCCGCCGCATCGCCGGCGAGCCTCTTGGCTCTGGCGGCCGCCTGGATGTACTCCGCCTGCATGGTCAGGAAATCCGGGCTGTAGATCTCGGCCAGGAGCTGGCCCTGGCGGACGCGGTCGCCGCGAACGGCGAGCACGCGTTCGAGCCGGCCCGGCGTCCGGGCCGTGAGATTCACGAGGCGGCGGGCGTTCCACTCGAGCTCGCCCGCGGCCGTGACCCGCCGGGTGACGAGGCGCGTCGCCGCAACCTCCGTCTTGATGTCCGCCGCCGCGAGGGCATCGGGGGTCAATGTGACTGAGGCCGGGGCCTTCGCTTCGGGGACTGCGGTTCCGGCCGGTTGGCCGGACTCGGCAGCGCCCTTGGCGCGACAGCCGGCGGCGAGGATGAGGACAAGGGCCAGCAGGGCGGCCCAGAGGATCATGCGGGCGATCGTTTTCATGCGATTCTCCATCAGTTCGCGAATTCGCCCGCGACCTCGAGGTCGGCCAGGGCGAGGTTGTAAAGAAGCAGGGCGCGCAGGTGTTCGACCTGGGACAGGATATAGGTCCGATAAAGGTCGAGGAGACTGAAGGCTTCGGTCTTGCCGTAGCGGAAATAATCGAGCTGGATGCCGAGCTCGTCCTCGAGCTCCCGGAGCAGGCTCTTTTCATAGACGAGGACCTGTTCCTCCGCCGACTTCGCCGCGGTGTAGGCGCTTTGGACGGCCGTCAGGACGCGCCGGTCGAGGGCCGCGGCGGCGAGCCGGCTGGCCTCCGCTTCGGCGGAAGCCTCCTGGGCCAAGCCCTTGGCACGGCCCGGCCTGAGGAACGGCATCGTCAGCCCGAACGAGACCCCCCAACCGTTGGGACGGACGCTCGGGAGAAGGAACCCGGCGAGGAAATCCGGATTACGGCTGAGCCCGGCCAGCTTGAGCGCGGACTCGGCTCCCTGGATCCTGAGAGCCGAGAGCCTGAACGAGGGAAGCGTAGCCCGGGCCCGCTCGACGAGCGCCGACGGATCGCCGGCCAGCGGAACGAACGGCAGCGCCGTCAACAGCACGACGGGCTCGGAGGGCTCGCGTCCCAGGAGCTCGTCGAGCTCGAGCTCGGCCGTGCGCTTGTCCTTGGCCTGGTCGAGGATCTGGTTCTTCAACCGGGCTTTTTCGGCCCGGGCCCTGAGCACATCCGCGTAAGAGGCCGCGCCGGTCCGATATTTCGCCTGAAGGTCCTCGAGCAGGGCGTCGAGGCGCGTTGAGGTCCGCTCAAGGGCCGCGACGGCGGCGCCTGCGAAGGCCGCGTTCCAGTAGGTTCTCTTCACCCTGGCCGTCAGGAGCAATCGGACCCTGTCGAGCTCAGCTGCGGCGATATCCTCGCCTTGCCGGCCGATATCGGCACGAAGGGCCCGTTTGCCGGGGTACTCGAAGACCTGTTCGATCCCGAGATGGATCTCGACCTCGTCGCCTTCCTTCCTGAGGCCCGGGAGCGGCAGGCCCTCGACGCTGGCGGCCGCTTGGGGTTCGGGGCGGGACTTGAGCTGGAGAGTCCGGCCTCGCGCGGCATCGATCCTCGCCCTGGCCATGAGGACCTCGGGATTGCGGGCCAGGGCGGTCTCGACCGCTTGATCGAGAGTGAGGCCGCTTTGCTGGGCCGAGAGGGCGGGGATAAAGACGGCAAGCGCCGCGGCTGCGGCGAGAACGAACGGTCTCTTGACCGGCATGGCAATCCTCCTTGTCGGGACGTCGGGGGGCGGAACCGGGAGCTGCTCAGACGAGGGAGGATTTGGGAGGGGGGGTGATATCCGTGGCCATCAAGGTCATGACCCGGCCCGCGTCAGGCCGCGCCACTGCGGACACAAAGACGACGCTCGCCGGCGTATCCACGGCCTCGGGGCCGCTGAGGGACGACCAGAAGCAAAGGCAAACCGCGGACCCGGCGTGGTGGGGATGAACGTGGCCGAGCCGTCCGCTTCGGGACGGGCAATGGACGGGGCAGTGGTCCTCGGCGTAGTAAAAATGGAACAGGCAGACCGCGAAAACGACGGCTAGGGCGAGGACGGCGGCCTTTTTCATATCTCAGCAATTATCCCACGGCGGCTCCCCCGCGTCAACAGCGCGCAGGCCGCCCCCTGCGTCTCGCCTTGACGTGCTAATATGGAGATGGCGCGACTAAACAGCGGGAAGGAAGGTGTGATCATGAGGCGACGCCACTTCGTCAAGCTGGCCCTGGCGGGAGCGGCCTCCGTGCCCTTCTCGGGCTGCCAGACGGCGGATCCTCCGGGCGTTCCG
The DNA here is from genome assembly GCA_963725825.1 of Candidatus Aminicenantota bacterium. Taxonomy (GTDB): domain Bacteria; phylum Acidobacteriota; class Aminicenantia; order Aminicenantales; family Saccharicenantaceae; genus RBG-16-66-30. Next base: position 45,948 of record CAVSAI010000058.1, on the reverse strand, counting down.
ACCGACACTCGGAATCCCCTCTTCCTCGTCAGCGGCGTCCCCGAGAACGCGTTCACTACTGGGAACAGGCATGCCGGGATCGATGCGCTGCTCGATCTCATGGGCGGCAACGGACTCAAGTTCTACCGCACATCCGTCGCCGGGCCGGCGAACGGGCCGAACGGCCTCGTCGCGGCCGGAGACGTCATCCTGATAAAGGTCAACGCCCAGTGGAAGTATCGGGGCTCGACGAACACGGACCTCGTCCGCGGCCTCGTCCAACGCATCCTCGAACACCCCGAAGGGTTCTATGGCGAGGTCGTCATCGTCGAGAACGGTCAGGGCCGGGGCAGCCTGGCCTGCGACACGCCGAGCGGCTACGGAGACAGCGATGTGCACGCCAACGCCCAGGACGAAAGCCACTCGTTCCTTTGGCTCGTCAACAGCCTTTTCCGCGACCCTCGCGTCTCCGCGTTCCTCCTCGACCCGATCCGCGGGAACTTCATCGGGACCGGGGACCACGCGGCGAACGGCTACCGGGTCTTCGAGAATGTCTCCTACCCCTGCTTCACCACGGCCGGGGGCCGCCGCGTCGAGCTCCGGGAGGGGATCTGGACCGGGTCGGCTTACGACGCGAACCTCAAGCTCATCAACGTTCCCGTCCTCAAGCATCATGACACCGGCGGTTCGGAGTTCACCGGATCGCTCAAGCACATGTACGGCCTGGTCTCGATGTCGGACGGCCAATCCGGCTTCCGCCATTACGGCGGGCTGGGCGAGACCTGCGGCAAGATGATGGTCTCCGTCCACACCCCCGTCCTCAATATCATGGACGCCATCTGGGTGTCGCACGGCGCGATCACAGGATATCCGGCTTCGGCCACGCATCGGGCCGACACGATCGTCGCCAGCCAGGATCCTGTCGCCCTCGATTACTGGTCCGCGAAGAACATCCTCTATCCGATCGACAACAACGAGCGGCACCGTCCCGATTTCCCCGGCATCGACGCCTGGCTGACGGCGGCGCGCGACTTGATCGCCGGCCGCGGAGGGTTCTCCCAGGAGAGCCGGGGGATCCTCGTCCGGACGCCGACGAAGACGGAAACGGAGATGGTCCTCTACGAGGCCGCCGCCGGCTCCTGACCGGCGCTTTATTCCTCCCCGGACTTTTGTTAGAATCACTCATTCGAATGTCCGCGCAGATTCAGAGATCGGAGATCGGCTTATGAAGGCCTTGGTCACGGGAGCCAGCGGGTTCATCGGGCGCCGGCTGGCGTCGGCCCTGGCCCGGCGCGGCCACGATGTCGCATGTCTTGTCCGCCGGACGAGCAAGACCGCGGGCCTCGAAGGACTCCCGATCTCGCTCGTCGTCGGCGATCTCGGCAGTCCCGGCTCGCTCGACGCGGCCGTCGCGGGCCGCGACTGGGTCTTTCACCTGGCCGGCGTCGTTCAGGCGGCCGGCGAATCGGCTTTCGCGGCCGCCAACATCGAAGGCACGCGCAATCTCGTCGAGGCCTGCCTCCGGCGAACGCCGGGTCCCGGGCGCTTCGTCTTTGTCTCCAGCATCGCCGCCGCGGGGCCGAGCGCGGCTGACCGGCCGGGGACGGAGGAGGACGAGCCCCGCCCTGTCACCGCCTACGGCCGCAGCAAGCTGGCGGCCGAGCGCGTCGTCCGGGCGTCCGCTCCCCGGCTGCCGGCGACGATCGTCAGGCCCCCGAACGTCCTCGGGCCCGGCTCGAAAGAGCTCGAGCGGGCCATCGGCCTCGCCAGAAAGAGGATCGTCCCCGACATCGGCGACGGCCGGCCGCGGACGAGCCTCATCGACGTCGACGACCTCGTCGAGGCACTGATCCTGGCCGCCTCGAACGTCCGCAGCATCGGGCAGACCTATTACGTCACCGACGGCCGCGCCTACGCTTGGCCCGAGATCACGGCCGCTTTGACCGAAGAGCTCGGAGTGGGGCGGATCAGGGTCCGCGTTCCGCACGGGCCCCAGATCCTGGCCGCCTGGTTCGCCGAAGCGGCCGCCCGGCTGACCGGGAAGCCCCCCGCGCTGACCCGCGATATCGTCCGGGCCGGGCGCGACCACTTCTGGATCTACGACGGCTCGAAGATCGAGCGCGAGCTCGGCTTCCGGGCGCGCTCGACCATGCGCGATTCGGTGCGCCGCGCCGTCGAGGAGGCCGGGCCGAAGGGCGCTCTCGGCGGAGCGCGGTCTTGACGGCGAACAAGCGGTTCCGCCTGGCGGGCCTCGAATTCGGACTGACCGACGTGGTCGCGTTGGGAGGGCTCGTCCTATTCACCCTCCTGGGCCTCGCTTTCTACGGCCGTCTCGCGCACCCGGTCAGGCTCTTCGCCATCAGCCTGTTGTTCATCGCGCTCTACTTGGCCTCGCTCGCCGTCATGCCCCGCCTGCGCCGGCCCTGGCCCCGATTCCTGCTGCGGACGGCCGCCGTTCAACTGACATTTCTCCAGGTCTATAAGGCCGCCACCGAGATCCAGACGATCTTCTTCCCCTGGCAGGACGATCGTGTCCTCGCCTGGGAACAGAGCCTCCTGGGTTTCCAGCCGCTCGTGGCGATCCAAAAATACTACTCGGTCCCGCTCAACGAGTTGATGTTCTTCGTCTACGTCTTCTACGTCATCATCTACCCTGTCCTCGGGGCGATCATCTTCTTCAAGCACGGCCCGGAAGCGAACGAGGATTACCTCTTTCAGATCGGCCTGGTGAATTTCGTCTGCGGCCTGGGCTTCGTCCTTTTTCCCGTGGCCAGTCCGATGAACTGGAAGAGCATCCGTTCGCTCCTGACGGTACCCCTGCCCGCCGGGGTCTTCGGCACCATCGCCGAGTGGATCCGGGCCAACGTTCACCAGCCGGGCGGCTCCATCCCCAGCCCGCACTGCGCCGTGGCCACGGTGATGTGGTTCATGTCCCGGAAGTATACCCGGCGCGGCGCCCTGTGGCTCGCCCCGGTGATGATCGGGCTCTATGCTTCGACGGTCTACTGCCGCTTCCATTACCTGTCCGATATGGTCATCGGCATCGCCGCGGGGGCCTTGGTCATTCTCGTCGCGCCGTCGATCGAACGCGCCTGGAACGGCCGGCCGGCCTCGGGCCTGGGAGACTTGCCGTGAGCCGGGTCCTCGTCACGGGCGCCAACGGCTTCGTCGGCTCCAACCTCTGCCGCTGGCTCCTCGGCCGCGGCTGGAAGGTCGACGCCCTCGTCCGCGAGTCGTCCGATCTCCACTTCCTCGAAGGCCTCGACGTCAGGCTCATCAAGGGCGACCTCCGCTTCTCGGACAGGATCGATCTCCCGGCCGGGACGACGCACATCGTCCACGCGGCGGCGCTTGTCTCCGACACGGCCGGCGACGAAGATTGCAGCCGGAACATCTTCGACATGACCCGGAGCTTGGTGCGGAGGATCCGCGCGTCCGGGCTGCCCCTGCAGCGTTTCGTCTACATCTCCTCGGCGCTGACGATCGGCTTTGACGGACAGGACATCTCCGAGGAGCGCCGCGGCCGGCCGGCGACGTTCGTGCCTTACGTGCGTCACAAGATCCGTACGGAGAACGAGCTCCGCGACCAGCACGCCGTCCGCGGCTTCCCCGTGGTCATCCTCAGGCCCGGCGATGTGTTCGGGCCGAACGACCGCGTCACCTGCGCCCGGGTCCTCCAGAGCTCGGAGCAGGGCATGCCCCTCGTCGCCGGGCGAGGCCGATGGCGATTCGGCTACTGCTATGTCGGGAACCTCTGTCAGGCCGCGGAGCTGGCCTTGGTCGCGCCGGGGATCGAGGGCCGGGCCTACACCGTGACCAACCGCGTCCTGCCGACGTGGCGGGATTTCTTCCGGACCATGCAGCGGGGCCTGGGGAAGAAGCAGCGATTGTACATTCCGGTCGTTATCGCCCGCATCCTGGGCCTCAGCGCGGGAGCCGTCGGGGCCATGTTTCCGGGGTTCAAGGAAAGGGTCACCCCTTACCGGATCCGTCGCGTCACCACCGAGACGACCTACGATATCTCGCGGACGATCGCCGAGCTGGGCTACGCGCCTGACGACGATTTCGAAAGGCAGTTCGCCGAGATCGTCGATTGGTACAAGAAGGAGAAGGCCGATGGCCGCTTGGCTTGAGCGCGCCGCTGGACCCGGCGGCCCGGCCATGGCCCTCGTCTACCTGGAGCTCGTCCTCGCCCTGACCCTGCTGGCGACGGTCCTGCATTTCCGCCGGCTCGGCAAGACGCGCGATGAGCTCGAGGCCGTCCGGACCTATTTTCTGGCTTTCTTCGGGCTTCTCCTCGTCCTCCCGTGCCTTCTCATTTTCACCACAGCGGCGCGGCCTCTGGAAGCGCTCCAGGCCTTCGGCTGGACTTTCGGCCGGGTCGGCCTTGGCGCGGCCCTGACGCTGGGCGGGCTGCCCCTCGCCGTCTTGGCTGGTTTCGTCGGTTCGCGCGACCCAGCCTTGCAAAAGATGTACCCTTTGGCCAAGGCCGCGGGGGCCGATCGCCGGACCTTCGCCGGCTACGAACTCTGCTACGCGATCTTCTATTATCTGCCATGGGAATCCGTGTTCCGGGGCGTCCTCTTCCTGCCCCTCGTCCCGGCGATCGGGCTCGTCCCCGCGCTGGCCGTGCAGACGATCATCTCGACGCTCCTCCACATCGGCCATCCCGACCCGGAAGTTTTCGCCGCGGCCGCGGCGGGGCTGGCCTTCGGCTTGATCGCCTATCTCACGGGGTCGTTCTTCTACCCCCTCATCCTGCACGCCTCGACCGGGGTGGCCACGGACACATTCCTCTTCGTACGGCGCCGGAAGGCCGGCCCATGAGGATCCTGGTCACGGGTGCGACCGGGTTCGTCGGGTCGGTCCTCATGCCCGGTCTCATCGGGCGCTACAGCGCCGGGGCCGTCGACGCGTTCGTTCTGCCGGGTGAGGCGATCCCCTCGACCTGGCGGGGCGCCGGCGTGCGGACTTTCGAAGGAGACATCGGCGATGGAGCCGCGGTGGCGGACGCCGTGCGGGGGCACAGCCACGTCGTCCATTTGGCCGGCTTCATCTCGTACTGGAAAGGGGACGAGGACAGGCTCAAGGCGGTCAACGAGGACGGCGTCCGGTCGGTCGTCGAGGCCTCGCTCGAGACGGGGGTCGAGCGCCTCATCCACATCTCCTCCGTCGGCGCCGTGGGCTATCACGAGGATGGAACGCCGGCCGACGAGTCGACGCCCTTCAACTGGCCCGCCGATATCCTTTACATGAGCTCCAAGCGCCGCGGCCAGGACATCGTCGAGAGGGCGGCCCGGGAGCGGGGCTTGAGGGCGGTCATCCTGAACCCGGCCTCGATCATGGGCCCGGGCGACCGCAATCCGGCGACCCCCCATAACGAGCTCTACAAGAGGATCAGCGGACGGGTCCAGATCGGCTCCTTCGCCGGCGGCCTGGCCATCGTCGACGTCCGGGACCTCGCCGCAGTCATCCTCAAGGCCGTGGAGGGCCGCGGCCGCAACGGCGAGAGCTACCTCGTCGTCGGGGCCAACCTCCCCTACTCCGAGGTCGTCCGGCGCATCAGCCGGGCCTGCGGCCGCACGGCCTATCCCTTTCCGGTCCCGTCGCCTCTGCTGACGACGGCGGGCCGTATCCTGGAACGGGCGGCGCGCCGGAGCGGCCGGCGGCCTCTCCTCACCGCCGCGTACGGCCGGCTGAGCGGCTGGACGGCCTACTATGACAACTCGAAAAGCCGGCGCGAGTTCGACCACGGGTACATCGACGCCGATCGGACGATCGAGGACGGCTGGACCTATTACAGGGATTTTTTAAGAAGTCAGCGCACGCGCACGGGCAGCACGATCCGGGACGGGCGCTCTTTCGACCGATAGACGCGCTGAGTCGCCGGCCGGTAGTCCGAGTCCTTGGCCAGGAAGATATTCTCGACAAAGGTCTGGGGGTTCCGGTCGATCAGGGGAAACCACGTGCTCTGGACCTGGACCATGATCTTGTGGCCCTTGAGGAAGCGGTGGTCGACCGTGTGGAGGTCGATGGGGAATTCGGTCGCCTTGTCGGGAACGAGCGGCTCAGGCCGCTCAAAGCTCTTCAGGAACCGGCCCCGGAAGACTTCGTTGGCGATCATCAGCTGGAAGCCCCCCATGGCCGAATCGTCCGGGTAATCCTCGGGGTAGACGTCGATGAGCTTGACCACCCAGTCGCAGTCCGTCCCGGTCGTCGAGGCGAACAGGCGCGCTGTGAGGCGGCCGGTCACCGTGACGTCCCCGGCGAGGGGCTCGGTCTCCCAGCTGAGAACGTCCGGCCTCAGGTGCGCGAAGCGCTGGTCGCCGACGAGCCACGTCGGCCAGCCCGAACCTCGCGAATAGTAAGTCGGCTCGACGGGCCGGGGTCTGTAAGGCACGGGGCGGGCCGGATCGGAGACGTAGCTATCGAAAGCCCCGGCCTCCTCCGCCGCGGGAGGCTCGAACGCGAGCCGGCCGTCCTCCCGGAAGTAGAGGCCGCGGTCCTCGGTGAGGTTCCGAGGCGGCCAGACCTCGTATGTCTGCCAGGCGTTGGTCCCGGTCTCGAACGTGACGGCCTCGGAGACCTCCCAACCGTCCTTGTCCTTTAAATAGTGAGCGAAGAACGGCGCCTGGATCCTTTGCCGAAAATAGTTCGATGTGTTATCTCCGAATTTGATCCGGCCGAGGGCGCTCCCATCGCGACGCATCCAGCCGCCGTGGTTCCACGGTCCGGCGACGAAGAAGCTCTGCTTTCCGCTGTCGTAGGGCTCGAGCGTCTCGTAGATCTTCTGCGGGCCATAAAAATCCTCCTGGTCCCACCAGCCGGCCACATTGAGCGTCGGGACCGTCACCCGGACGAGGTAGGGCGCCATGGCCTGCTTCCGCCAGAACCCGTCGTAGTTCGGGTGGGCCACGAAATCGTTCCAGCTCGGGATCTTCCCGCGCAGGATCTTGTCGTTGACCGTTCCCAAGGGCCCGAGGCGAAGATACCATTCGAAGGTGTCGTAGCGGTCGAAGCGGAAGGCGAAGCTCTCTTTCGACGTCTCCATCATGGCCGCGTACTCGAACCCGTAGCTGAGGCGGAACGCGCCGTTGTGATGGAAATCGTCCCCCAGATACATGTCCGCCGGTGAAGCCTGCGGGGACACGGCCTTCAAGGCGGGGTGCGGGTCGAGCATGGCCATGGCCGTGAGCCAGCCGTCGTAGGAAATGCCCATCATGCCGACGCGGCCGTTGTGGCCGCGGACGTTAGCCAGGAGCCAGGCGACCGTATCATATGCGTCCGTCGATTCGTCGACGGCCCGGGGGTCGCGGCGGTCGCGCGGCGGCCGCATCATGACGAACTGTCCTTCGGACTTGAATCGACCCCGGATATCCTGGAAGACGAAGATGTAGCCCTCGGCGACGAGGTCGGCATAAGATTCGGCGGCCCAGGGACGGGTCGTCTCCGGGGCCTGGTAGGGCGTCCGCATAAAGAGGAACGGCAGCGGGGTCGAAGCGGTCTTGGGCGCGAAGATGACCGTGTGGAGCTTCGCGCCGTCGCGCATGGGGACCATCGCCTGGGTGATCGTGAACTCGGGGGTCGCGGCCGGCTGTCCGAGCGACGCGAACCCGGCGACGGCCGCCAGCGCGGCCGCTGTCACTACGGCGAACAGAAGGACTTTCGTCGTCGGCCTGAGGGCATTCATGGGGGACTCCTTGCCGCCCGATGATAGCCTCGGCCCGGGGCCCGAGTCAACCGCCGTTCGTTGACACGGCTTCGAGCAGGGCCTAAAATGCGTGGTACCCGGTGCCCCCGTCATGAAGATCGTCCTATCCGAAACCCTGAGCTACTGCTTCGGCGTGCGCAAGACGCTCGAGCTCACGGACAAGCTCCTGGCCGACCGGCCCGACCGGACCTATTACATGCTCGGCGAGATCGTCCACAACGAGCATGTGATCGAAGCGCTGCGGGCCAAAGGCCTGCGCATCGTCCAGACCCTCGACGCCGTCCCGGCGGGCGGGATCGTCATCCTGCAGAGCCACGGCTCGACCCGCAGGCGCTACGACGAGCTCGCGGCGCGCGGGCTCGAGTTCGTCGACGCCACCTGTCCCATGGTCCGGATCATTCACGACCGGATCCGGGCCGTCGAGGCCCAGGGCCGCGTCCCCGTCGTCATCGGCCAGGTCGGGCACGAAGAGGTCCGGGCCATCGTCGGCCAGGTCTCGCGGGCCCTCGTCGTCAAGTCCATCGACGAAGTGACGCCCGATCTCTTCGCCGGGGTCGACCGCGCCGGCGTCGTGTCCCAATCGACCTTCGTCGAGGAGGAGGCCCGGCGGATCGTCGAGCGCATCCGGGCCCTCGTCCCCGACGTCGTCTTCCACGACACCATCTGCCAGCCGACCAAGACCCGCCAGCGCGAGGTCGAGACCCACACGCGCAAGGCCGACAGCGTCATCGTCATCGGGTCCCGGCACAGCGCCAACACGCGCCACCTCTTCAACATCGCCCAGGCCATCAATCCCCACACCCATCTCATCGACCGGCCGGAGAGCGTCGAAGACATCGCCATCGCACCGGGCGCGACGGTGTTCGTCGCTTCGGGCGCCTCGACGCCCATGGAGCTCATCGTCGAGGTCGTCCGGCGCCTCGAATCCCGCGGGGCATCCGCGCCCCCGAAGGACGTGACGGCATGACCTTCGAGGCCTATTTCAGGCTGGCCAAGAAGTATCTCGGCCGCGACGTGACGGCCTTTCTCGCTTCCAAGCGCGACGACGTGGCCGGCCTCAGGCCCTGGGGGCCCGACGTCCTGGAGAGGCTGAGGACGTTCACCCGGAAGGGCAAGATGATCCGGGGCGGGCTCGTCGCCCTCGGCTGCGAGATGGCCGGCGGCCGGGCCGGCGCCGCGGCCGTCCGCGCCGGCACCGCGTTCGAGCTCATCCAATCGGGCCTGCTCATCCACGACGACATCATGGACCGGGACGCGCGGCGGCGCGGCGGACCGTCCATCCACGAACAATACGCGCGCCTGGCGCCGGTCTCAGGCGGGTCCGAAAACGCCCATTTCGGAACGAGCATGGCTATCTGCGCCGGCGAGATCGCGATCTTCCTGGCCTTCGAGGCCATGGCCGGACTGCCCGGCCCGCCCAAGCGGGCGGCCGCCGCCCAGAAGCTCTTCGCCTCCGAATTCGGGCTCGTCGGACTCGGTCAGATGCTCGACATCGAGGCCGGGACGACCCGGGAGCGGCTGTCGGAAAGGAAGATCCTCGAGATCTACCGCTACAAGACCGCCCGCTACTCGTTCTATCTCCCCCTCGCCGCCGGCTGGGCGCTGGGAGGCGGGAGGGGCCAGGTTCGTCGGGCCCTGGAGCGCCTGGGCGAGGATCTCGGGCTCGTTTTCCAGATCAAGGACGACGAGCTGGGCCTGTTCGGGAGCCCGGGCGCGACGGGGAAGCCGGTCGGATCCGATGTCCGCGAGGGCAAGAGGACGCTCCACGCCGTCGGGCTCCTCGGCCGGGCCGCGGGTGCCGACGCGGAGCGGCTGGCCGCCGTCTTCGGCTGCGCCGGGGCGACGGAGGAGGACATCCGCTTCGTCCGCGACCTCGCCGAGCGGCTTGGCATCCGTGAGGAGGTCCGCCGGGTCATGGCCCGCCTCGGCAGGCGCGCCGGAGAGGAGATCCGGGCCCTGCCTATCCGGGCGAGGCACCGGGAGATCCTCCAAGGGCTCCTCGAATATCTCGTCAGCAGAAAAAGCTGAGGCCCTGGCTTCTGGGGGGTGAGTTATCACCTCGCGAATCACCTTTAGGGGTGATTGACCGGCAGGTCCCCTGGCGCGAGGATGGTCACGGAATAGTTAAAAACCTCGTCGGGAGGATGCGGACAATGGACAATCGCAAGGACAAGCGGTTCCTCGAACGAAACACCGTTTTCATCAAATCGACCTCGGAAACCGCCGAGGTCTTCAACGGGCACGGCATCAACGCCCACACCCACGACATCTCCCTCTCCGGAGCCAGGATCTGCACGCCGCACTATTTTCCCGTCGGCAGCGTCGTCCGCATCGTCATCGACCTCGAACGGACCCACCAGTCCATCAAGATGGACGGCGAGGTCAAGTGGACGAAGAAGAGCGAGGAAGACGACGATCTGTTCGAAAGCGGCGTCGAATTCCTGCACAGCATCTCCCAGACGCTGCTCTCCCTGATCAAGCACCTCTACGCGGAACGGAACGGCGGCATCCCTACGGCCGTCTCCCACTGATCGTCCCGGGCTCGCCGCCGGGGCCTCCCGCTCATCAACTGAATTCATTCCCGGGCGCCCGGTTTTAGCCTATAATCGGGGGGCCGGAAAGCCCATGACTGATTTCGCGCCGTTCCTGTCGGTCGAAGCGGGGCCCCTCGGCCTGCGCGTCGAGGAGCTCGTCCGGAGCCACGCGCGCCTGTGGCACGAGGCCCCGGCCGGTCCTCCCTCTCCCCCAAAACGCTACGCCCGGAAGGAGAAGCGGACCGTCGAAAGGGAGCTGTCGGGACTCGTCGCCGCGCTGTCCTCCGAGCCGACGCGGAGCGCGTTCCTCGCCGGCTCGTTCGATGCCGCGCGCGCCGAGGAGCTCGGGGGGAGGCTCCGCCCCGCGTTCAAAAGGCTCCTGCGCCTGACCGGCCTGCCTCTCGAAGCCGTCTACGATGCCCGCTTCGTCGACTCGACCCGCCGGTTTCTCCAAACCGCCCGCGATTTCGATCCGGACCTCGGCCTGAATTCGGCCTACCAGGCCCTGCGCAACGTATGGATCATGAATTCCCTCCAATTCGACCTCGGCCTGCCGGTCGAGCACACCGACGCGATCTTCGCCTACAGCATGGTCTATCCCTATCTCGACAACATGCTCGACGATGCCCGCGCGGCCGAGGCCGGGAAGCTCGCCTTCGTGGCCAGGCTCAGGAGCTGGCTCGAGGGGGCGGCGGAGGCCGCGGAGTCCCCGCGCGAGGAGAAGCTCCTGTCGCTCGTCCGTCTCATCGAACGCCGCTTCCCGCGGGCTGCATTCCCCGGCGTTTACCAGTCCCTCCTGGCCATCTACAACGCCCAGGTGAAAAGCCTCCTCCAGCAGAGGCCGGGCGCGGCGCCGTCGACGGACGGGATCCTGGCCATCAGCCTGGAAAAGGGCGGCACCTCGGTCCTGGCCGACGGCTACCTTGTCGCCGGGACCCTGCGGCCGCGGGACGAAGAGTTCTGTTTCGGCTTCGGGACGTTCCTTCAGCTGGCCGACGATCTCCAGGATATCGCGGAGGATTCCGCTTGCGGCCACCGGACCCTGTTTTCGCCGGGAAAGGCCGAGGGACCTCTCGACGCGACGGCTCTTCGGCTCGAATCCTATCTCGGCGCGGTCCTCGGGAGGGCGCGCGCTGACGCGACGCCGAGCCGGTCCGCCCTCTGCGACGCCATAGAGAGCGGCCTCCGGATGATGTTCCGCGAGTCGGTCGGCAAGCAGCCGGAATATTTCCGCCGGTCTTTCGTCCGCACGGCCAAGCGAGCCTTCCCGATGCGCTTTTCCTACGTGCGCAGGCTGCGGCGGCGGCTCCAGGACAGGCTTCCCGAAGGGTGCGACCGGCTGGCCGATCTCGATCCGGGATTGGCGGCGCTCATGGCCCTGTCATCGCGGGCTTTCGCCCTCGATTGACAAGCGGTCCGGCGCGGCTCCGGCTACTGGGCGATGGGCACCACGGTCTTGGGGTCCCGCGTGGCTTTCCAGGCGGTCGCGACGGCCTTCGGGTTCCCCGCGGGCCGGACCGTTCCGACGATCTGATCGCCCCTGATCTTTCCCTCGTAGATCGAGGAGATCATCTTGCCGTCGGCGTCCGTGTCGACCCTGAAGCTGATGGCATCGCCCGTGAGCCGGATATCAGCCACGGCGAGGGGCCAATCCCCCTCGCGTCCCGAGGCGGTCACGACCTGGAACTGCTGACTGGCCTCGAAGACGCAGTGCTTGCTTCGGGAGCCGTCGGCCGCGTCCCACTCCCAGCGTCCCGTGGCGTTGGCCGGCACGACCCAGAAATGGACGTCGCGCTCGTCGCCGAATGACGTCGCCACGGCGGCGGTCTTGTCGGGGCGCCAGTCGCCCATCTCGAAGCTGTGGGAGACAAGGCGCGTCCCCGGCCGGAGCTCGGCCAGGAGCTTGGGGCGAAGGCGCAGGTTGACCGAAGTCAGGAGATACATGGTGATCACGGTGGCGTCCTTGAAGTCCGCCTTGAAGAGGTCCTCCTGGAGGAACCGGACCTTGCCGGTGAGGCCGGCCTTGGCCGCGTTCTCGTTGCTCTCGCGGATGCGCACGGGATCGATATCGATGCCGGTCGCCTTGACCCCGTACCTCTTGGCGGCCGCGATGACGATCCGGCCGTCGCCGCATCCGAGATCGTAGAGAACGTCGCCGGACTTGACGTCGGCCAGGCGGAGCATCTCGTCGACGACCTCCGTGGGCGTCGGGACAAAGGGGACATCATAGCCCCGGTAGGCCTGCCAGGACACGTCCTGGGTGGACGCCGGCGGGGCCGCTCCCGCCAGGCAGGCGAGAACGACAATGATGGGAAACAGAGCTTTTTTCATCGCGGCCCTCCTCGCGAGCGGGTGGGCGCCGGCTTGGCCCCGGCGATGGAGCCATGATAGTCCGCGGTCCCGAACGATGTCAAACGCGGCGGGGTCGGGGGCTCAGGCGACGACCTGGCCGTCGAAGAGCCGGATCGTCCGCTCGGACCTGGCCGCGATGTGGTCATTATGGGTGACCATGACGATCGTCCGGCCGCCGCGCCAGAGATCCGTCAGGATGGCCATGATCTCCTCGCCGCTCTTCGAATCGAGGTTGCCCGTCGGCTCGTCGGCGAGCAGGATGGGCGGGTCGTTGGCCAGGGCCCGGGCCAGGGCGATGCGCTGCTGCTGGCCCCCCGAGAGCTCCGTCGGCCGATGGTCGCGCCAGTCGAAAAGGCCGACGGCGTTGAGCAGCTCGGTGACCCGATCCCGCCGCGCCTTGCCGTTCTTGCCGTCGAACAGCATCGGCAGCTCGATGTTCTCCCAGGCCGTGGCGTAGGGCAGAAGGTTGAAGTTCTGGAAGACGAATCCGATCTTGCGGTTGCGCACGGCCGCCAGCTCGTCGAACGTCAGCCCGGCCACGTTATCGCCGTCGAGGACGTAATCCCCCGCCGTGGGCGTGTCCAGGCAGCCGACAATGTTCATCAGCGTCGACTTGCCAGACCCGGACGGGCCCATGACGGAGACGAATTCGCCCTTGCCGATCCCGAGGGAGATCCCGCGCAGGGCCTCCAGGGACTGGCTTCCCGTCCGATAGACCTTGGTGATACCCTTGAGCTCGATCATGACGACCCTCTATTCATAGCGCAGGGATTCGATCGGATTGGCCCGCGACGCCCGGAGCGCCGGGAAGATGCCCGACAGGAAGCACAGGACGCCGAGGACGACGACATAGATGACGAGGATCCTCAGCGAGAATTCCGGCCTCAGGAGATAGGCCTCGATCCCGAACGAATCGTAGTTGATCGGGGCCAGCCGGATGAGATGCACGATGTTGAAGGCGGCGATGAACCCCCAGAACGTCCCCTTCGTGAAAACGAAGACCGTCTCCAGGAAGAACTGGGCGATGATCGTCCGGCGCCGCGCCCCGATGGCCAGCTTGACGCCGATCTCCTTCGTCCGCTCCTTGGCCGCGGCGTACATCAGGTTGGTGACGCCGACGGCTCCGATGAGGAGGGTCAGGGCGCCGATGATGCTGAGGAAGATCTCGATGCCCTTGAAGATGGCCATCCCCTCCTTGGCGTCCTCGATCGTGTTCCAGAAGCTCGTGGCGTAGCGGTCGCCGGGGTCGAAGCGGTACTTGCGGCCGAGAAGCGCCTTGACCCGGTCCTCGATGAGCTTCGACTGGGAGGCCTCGCGGGGCTGGATGTGGATCTGGTTGATGCGGCGGCGGTTGTCGATCTGCTGGTAGGAATGAAAGGGCAGATAGATTTGGTCCGCGTCCGGCCCGTTGTACATCGAGTCCTGGATCTTCTTCTGCAGCACCCCGACCACGGTGAAGGGGATCCTGTTGATGACGATCGTCTTCCCGACCGCATCGGCGGCGCCGAAGAGGTCCGCGGCGACCTTCCAGCCGATAAAGGCGACCTTCCGTCCCGCGGCGACGTCGTCGGGGTCGAGGAAGCGGCCGCCGAGCTGCGGCACCTGGGTGCGCATCAGTCCGAACTCGGAGGTCGTGCCGTGGACCGTCCGGTTGATCTCCTTGCCGTTGGCCGAGACGGCCAGGAAGTTATACGATTCGGGCGCGATGCGCAGGATCTCCGGGACCCTGTCCTTGAGATAGTCGATGTCCTCGGGATACAGCGAGATCTGACGCCCCTTGGGCAGGCCTTCGAACGGCAGCGACGTCTGGCCCCCGTAGACCATGATCAGCGTCTGGCCGAGGCCGCTGAACGCGACCCGGAACTGCGTGCTCATGCCCTGGCCGAAGGCCATCAGGAGAAGGATCGAGAGCGTGCCCCAGAAGAGGGCGAAGGTGATCAGGGCGGCCCTCTTGTGGCGCTTGCGGTACTCGCTCCAGAAGAATCGGGGCAGAGTGGCGTTCATGGCGAGGCTCCCCTATTTCCTCAGGGCTTCGATGGGGTCGGTCGAGGCCGCGGTCCGGGCCGGGATCATGCCGGCGATGACGCCGATCGCGAGCAGGATCAGCATCGTGGAGACGACGACCAGCGGATTGAGGACGGGCACGCCGATGAAGTCGGTGAATCCGCCCTTCGGGAACGCCTTGGTCCCCTGGAGCACGGCCGCCGAGAGCCCGAACCCGATCACGCCGCCGAGGAGCATGATGACGAACGATTCGCTGAAGAACTGCCAGAGGATCGTCCGGCGGCGGGCCCCGACGGCCAACTTGACGCCGATCTCGCGGGTCCGCTCGTCCACGACGACCCGCATGATCGAAGCGACGCCGACGCCGCCGACGAGGAGCGTGAACGAGCCGATGACGCCCAGGAAGATCGTGAAAGCCAGGAAGAAGGTCGTGAACTGCTTCTCGAACTCGAGCGTGTCCCAGACGCCGAGGGCGTCCGGGTCGGCCGGGTTGAAGCCGATGATCTTGGACAGGTGGACCTTGATGTCCTCCATGATCGCTTTGCTCCGGCCGAGATCGAGCGGCCGGAAGATGATGTTCGAGACATACTTTGTGCCGTAGAGCGAGGCGTAGGTCGTCCAGGGCAGGAAGGCGCAGCGCTCGTCGCGCTGCCCGTTGTAATTGGAGCTCTGGAGCTTGGCCCTCATGACGCCGACGACGGTGAACGGAACGGTGTCGATGAAAACGGACTTGCCCACGGGCTCCTCGGTCCCGAAGAGATCGGTGGCCAGGACGTCGCCGATGAAGCAGACGCGCTTGCGGTAGGCCATGTCCTCGGGATCGAGGAAGCGGCCTTTGGCGGCGATGGTGTTGCGCATGAGCTCGAACTCGGGATTGACGCCGCGGACGGTGTCCTGGTATTCGTTGCGCCCGTAGCGGATGAGGCGGCTGCCGACGAACTCGGGGCTCAGGAGCTCGATGCCCGGGACCTTGTCCGGAATGTCCTCGGCCATCTCGGGCGTGACCCGCACGGCCTTGCCCTTGAGGAAACCCTGCCAGGGGAGCGTCGTCCGTGAGGGGAAGACGAGGACGATGCCCTGACCCATGCCGTGGAAGCGCTTGATCTGGGCCTTGGACAGGGAATCGCCGAAGGCGAGGAGCAACACGACGGAGAACGTGCCCCAAACGACCCCGGACAGGGTCAGGGCCGTCCGCAGCGGCTGGCGGACGAGGTCCCGGAAGAGGTTGCGGAAGAAGATCCCGATCATTTGATCTCCCGGGGCGGCCGTTCCACGACCTTGTCTCCTTCCTTGAGGCCCTCGAGGATCTCGATGTTGAGGCCGTCGGAAAGCCCTGTGCGGACCTCGACCTTTTTCGTCTTTTCGCCGTCGGGGATCTCGACGAGCTTCTTGCCGTCCTCGAAGAGGATGAGGCGCTCGGGGAGAAGGACGACCTGCTGCCGGGCCTGGATCTGGATGCTGGCCGTGGCCGAGAAACCGGCCCTCAGGGTCGCGCCGGCCGCGTCCTTGATGACGATCCAGATGTCGAAGAGGGTGGCGTTGCCCTCCTTTTTGGCTTTAGGGAATATCCGGTCGACCCGGCCGGGGATCTTTTTGTCGGGCAGAGCGCCGATCTGGATCTCGGCGTCCATGCCCTCGGCGATCTTGCCGACATCGATCTCGTCGACGGTGCCTTTGAAGAGAAGGCTGCCCATGTCGGCCAGGGAGCAGAGCTCGGTCCCGGGCTGGAAATTGGTCAGGGGAACGATGGGGTCGCCCTGGAAGACGCTCTGGGACAGGACGATGCCCGAGATCGGGGACCTCAGCAGGGAATCGATGTCCCGGTTGGACATGCGGATCCGCCCTTTCTCGAGCAGCTCGAACCGTTCCGCGGACGTGCGGTATCTCATCTCGGCTTCCCGGTACAGGTTCTCGGTGGTATCCATCTCGGACCGCGAAATGAGGTTCCCTTTAAAGAGCTCGAGCTGGCGCGTCCAGTCGCTCTTGAGCTTGAGCATGGTCACCTCGGCCAGCTCCATGGCCCGCCGGGCCTCGACGTACTCGAGGGGAGTCGGGTTAGGGGAGATCTTGAACAGCGGCGCCCCGGCCTTGACGGGGTCGCCGACCTTGAACAGGACCTCGGCCACGATGCCGGGGATGGTCGACTTGACCCTGATCTCCTTTTCCGGCTCGATCGTCCCGACGGCCAAGGCCTTCTCCTGGATATCGCCCCGGGAGGCCGCGACAAGCTTCGTCTCGACTTTTTTCTGGCCGCAGGCAAAGAGGAAATAGAAGAACGTCAGGAGAAGAACAAGGGAAATGCCGCGGAAGATCCACTTTTTCATGGTTCACCTCAGACTTCGACTCACAAAGAATATAGACGGAAACGGGGGCAGGAAGGTTCCCGGCGCCGGAGGCCGGGCTTGAAAATCCGGCCGATTCGGCCTATATTTCAACGAGCCGCACGCACCGCGAACGGAGGGGATCATGGCCATCGATCTCAGCAAGAAGGAAAAAGACCTCTTGGCGACCATCTTGGAAAAAGAGCTCGAGGAGGTCCGCTCGGAGCTCCACCACACTCAGGACCACGACTACAAGGACAACGTCAAGGAGCGGGAGAAGCTTGTCCGTGATCTCCTGGCCAAGCTGAAGGCCTGACCCGCCGGCGCCTTGCGTTCATTCTCGGGCCTTGGGCACCGGGGCCCTGACTCTCACTTGGGCCCCATGGATTTGACCAGCCCCTCGAGCTCGGCGGCCCGGGCGTCCCTGTGGGTCGCGCGGAGGATTACCGCCAAGCCCTTGAGCGCATCGTAGGCGCCGGGATAATAGCTTCCGTCCGGCTTGCGAACGAGAGCCAAGGCGCGCTCATAAAGGGACTCTGCTTCAGAGAGCCGGCCGCTCTGGAAAGCGCACTGCGCGAGGCCGCTCAAGCTTTCGGCCACGTCGGGGCTCTTCGGACCCAGGGTCTTTTGGCGCAGCGCGAGCGATCGCTCGTAGATCCTCTCAGCCCCGGTCAGGTCCTTCTCTTTAAGGAGGACCGCCGCCTGTCGATCGAGAAAACGGGCCAACTCGGGATTGTCGGGACTAGCGGCCTCCATGATGGCCACGGCCCGGTCGAAACAGGGTTTGGCTTCGATTTCGCGGCCGCTCTTGGAGAGAGCGTCGCCGAGGTTCATGAGGCCGGAGGCAAGGTCCGTATGCTTGGGACCCAGGACCTTCTCCTGGATCCTGACCACCCGCTCGAGGAGCGGCACGGCGCGTTTGGGCTCCCCGCTGTACGTATAGACGATGGCCAGGTTGTTGAGGGTTTGAGCCAGGTAAGGATGGTCCGGGCCCAGGGTCTTTTCCCGGATCGCAAGGGTGCGCTCCCAGATCTCCCCAGCTTTTTTGAAGTCGCCTTCCCTGTAGGCGATCGCCCCCAGGGAGTTGAGCGTGGCCGCGACATCGGCGTCCTCGGGGCCGAGGATCTTTTCGCGGATCGACAAGCAGCGCTGGAGGAGGCTGCGGGCCTCGTCGTACTTCCCCCAGCTCCAGTCCAGGTTGCCCAAATTGTGCAGGCTGGCGGCCACTTCTATGCTGTCCGGACCGAACAGCTTCTCGTTGATGGCCAGGGCGTGTTCCATGAAGTCCTTCGCCTTGGCGAGGTCGCCCCTGTGCCACATGACCGTGCCCAGCTGGCCCAGGGCTCCCGCCACGTCCGGGTGGTCGGGGCCGAGGGCTTTCGTGCGTGTTTCCAGGGCCTTCTCCAGGAGAGCTTGGGCCGGCGCATACAGGCCAAGGCTGTCATAAACAGTTCCCATCGTGCTCATCAGCTTGCCCTGGACGACGGGCTGGTCTTGAAGCTCGCGGGCGATCTTGTCCGCGCCCTTGTCGAGGATCTCCCGCGCCGTGACGCTGTTGCCCCGGGCCTCGCTGGGGTTGGAGACCTTGAACAGCCCCGTCAGGAAATCCGAAACGCGGCGCGACGCTTCGGCCTCCTGGTTGGCCCGGTCCCGCTCGCGGGCGATGCGGCGCGCCTGGACGGCCGTCGTCACGGAGAAAGCGACGAGAAGGATAACGGCGGCCGAAGCGACGCCGACGCCGAAGCGGTGCCGCCGGATGAACTTCCCGGCCTTGTAGAGCGTGCTCGGCGGGCAGGCCAGGACGGGCTGATTGTGCAGGTATCGCTCGATGTCGGCCGCCAGCTCCGAGGGCGATCCGTAGCGGCGGGTCCTGTCTTTTTCCAGCGCCTTCATCGTGATCCAGTCGAGGTCGCCCCGGATCTGCCGGATAAGGGCCGGCGGTTCCGTTCGCCGGCTTTGCGCCCGCGCGACCGAAGCGTCTCCCATCGTGCTCAGCTTGGTGCTCGGTTTGGGCGGGTCGTCCTCCCGGATCTTCCGGCGGATCTCGTCGAAGCCGGCGCGCCTCAGCTCCTTGGGATCGAAAGGAAGAGCGCCGACAAGGAGCTCGTACAGGATGGCGCCCAACGAATAGATATCGGTCCGCGTGTCGACGTTCAGGCCCGACATTTCCGCCTGTTCGGGGCTCATGTACTCGGGGGTGCCGATGAGCATCCCCAGCTCGGTGTACAGGGTCCGCTCAGTCAGGCTCTGCGCCGTCGCCTTGGCCACGCCGAAGTCGATGATCTTCGGTACGGCAACGCCGTCCTGGATCGCGACAAGAATGTTGGACGGTTTGAGATCGCGATGGATGATGGCCTTCTGGTGGGCGTGCTGGACCCCTTCGCAGACGTGCCGGAAAAGCTCCAGCCTTTCCTTGGTCGTCAGGCGGTTCTGGTCGCAATAGATCGTGATGGGGACGCCCTGGACGTACTCCATGACGAAATAGGGGCGTCCGTCGCTTGTCTCGCCGGCGTCGAAGACCTTGGCGATCGCGGGATGGTCCATCATGGCCAGCGCTTGTCGCTCGGACTCGAACCGGGCAATGACCTGCCTCGTGTCCATGCCCGCTTTGATGAGTTTCAGGGCCACGCGGCGATGGATCGGCTTGTTCTGTTCGGCGATCCAGACCTCCCCCATGCCGCCCTCGCCGATCTTTTGGAGAAGACGGTAGGGGCCGATGTCCTGCGGGATACGGCCGGCCGAAGTCAGGGTCTTGGTCTTATCGTCAGGCTCCGTCTTGTCCATAACGCCGCCTTTGGGGGATCGCTATCAGGCCTTCGGGCGCGCTCCGACGGCCCGTTCTGCGCCCTCCCTCGTTGGCCAGAAGATAGCCCCGTTGGGGAGGGAAGTCAAATGAAGGGGGGGCCCGGAGGGAATTGGACCCGCGCTGCTGTCGCGCCCTGTTCGTGTATAATCATCTTTGAGCACTCTGATCGAGGAGGAATGTCCATGCCTAAGATGCCACGCGACGTGACGGCCGCTGTCCTGGCGGCCATCATGATCCTAACCTTCTCGGCGGCCGGCGCCGCCCGGACCCAGAAACCCGATCCGCTGCTGGGGACGTGGGACGTCAAAACAGAAGACGGCACCCGCGAGCTCGTCTTTGAATTCTCCCTGAAGGACGGCAAGCTGGCCGGCAAGTATACGGGCGCTTCGGGGACCTTCGAGATGGCCAACCTGACGTTTGCGGACAACACCGTGAAGTTCTCCGTGACCGTCGGCAACGGCATGGTCATCGATTTTTCGGCCATCGTCGCCGAGGACAAGCTCTCCGGGACGCTGTCGTTGGAATACGGAGAGACCTCGATCACGGGCAGCCGAAGGAAATAGCTTTAGCCTTATTTATCGAGGCCCAGCTTCTTGAGCAGGGCTTGGAACCCCGGTTTCGGGCGCAGGCCGTCAAACATGGGCCAAACGACACCGCCAGCGACGTGAAATGGGGGGACGCCGGGCGCCGGGCGCCACGGATGTTCGTCCGGACTCGCGCTCGCGTTTCAGCCGGGTCAGATCGACCTGCAGATCCCTGGCCGACTGATAGCGGACCTCGCGGTCCTTCTCGAGCGCCTTGTTGATGATCCGTTCCAAAGCGTCGGGCACTTCGGGATTCAGGCGGACCGGGGATGTCGGCGCCTGATGAAGGAGGCGGTCGAACACCTCAACCGAGGTGTCTCCCCGGAAGGGCAGGTTGCCCGTCGCCATCTCATACAGCACGACCCCGAGCGAGAACAGATCTGTCCGCGCATCCAGCTCCTTGCCGAACGCTTGTTCCGGCGACATATAGGCCACAGTCCCTGCGGCCGTGCCGGGACTCGTCAGCGGCTCGCAGGCCGTCTCCGTTGGCAATCCCGTAGCGCCGCCCGCGTCTCTCCCAGCCAATCGGTCCGGCACCAGCTTGGCCAGCCCGAAATCGAGGATCTTGGCCTGCCCTCGCCGGGTGATGAAGATGTTGGCCGGCTTGATGTCGCGGTGAATAATCCCTCTGGCGTGAGCGGCCTCGAGACCATCGACCACCTCGAGCGCCACCGCGAGGATCTCGTCCACATCCATCCGTTTTCCCGAAATCCGCTGCTTCAGCGTCTGGCCCTCGAGCAGTTCCATCGCAATGAAGGGCTGTCCCGCGTACTCGTCGATATCGTAGATCGTACAGATGTGCGGGTGATTCAACGCCGATGCGGCCTGGGCTTCCCTCTCGAATCGCTCCAGAGCGCGGCGGTCCCGCGATAGCTCCTCGGGCAGGAACTTCAGGGCGACCGGGCGCTTCAGCCGGGTGTCCTCGGCCTTATACACGACCCCCATGCCCCCGCCGCCGAGTTTCTCCAGGATCCGGAAGTGCGACACCGTTAGCCCGGCTAGCGAGCTAGAGTCCTTGGGCCCAGTCTCATCCTTTTCCCCCATAAGCGAAAAATATCCCGGCGCCTGACGGATGTCAAGAACTCAAGGAATCTCAGAACGTCAAGTGGATCAGCGCGCCAAATCGTTGACATCGATCCGAAGCCGGTAATAGAATCCGTTCAGCCAATTTATGAACGAATCACCCGTCACGGGGCCCGCTCGCCGCGATTCCGTCGTCCTGCTGTCCCAGCTGATCCGCCAAGAGAGCCGGATCCTCCTGCGCGAGCCCCAATGGCTCGCCTCGCACCTTCACAACGTTCTGTTCTTGGATCACGGTCCGGAGGGCAGCGCCGCCGTCATTGAGGATCTGGCCCGCGACGCGCTGGCACACCGGCCTTGGCTCAGGCTCTTGAATCGAAGCGGCGGCGCGCCGTCGGCCCTCCGAGCCGTGCTTGACCACGGCGCCCGCGTGACGGCGATGGCCTGGTCCTCGGACTCGAAATTCCTCGCGTCCGGAGGAACCGACGGGGCCGTCCGGCTGTGGGAGTGGCCCAGCGGAAAGATGCATCACGAACTGACGAAGATCAGCGCTCCCGTCACTTCCCTAACGTGGTCTCCGGACGGAGACCTCGCTTCGGGGCACAGTGATGGCACCGCCCTCACGTGGGACTCGGGAACGTGGCGCGTGAAAGCCAACCGGCACGTCCCGCCTGGACCGCAAGGACCCGTCCAAACCCTCGTGGCCTTCTCGAGCCGCGGGAGCCTGGCCATCGGAGCGAGGGAAGACGTGTTCATTTTCGAAAGGGGTTCTTCCGCGGTCAGTCGACAGAAACATTTTCAGCTGCCGATCTCGTCGCTGGCCTGGGCGCCCGACGGCGGCCAATTGGCCTTCGCTTCGCCGGGAACGGTCGCCGGCCAGGGAGGGCCCTACGCAGGCTGCTGGGACGTCTCGGGCAACCGGATTCGCATGATCCTGCGCGGCGAGTCGGACACCATCGACGCGGTCGCGTGGCTGGCCGACGGAAATACGATCGCCGCTAATGGGATCAACGGGACGATCTTCCTCTGGGACGAGGCCGGCGGCCGCGTCTCGGGCCGGCTTACCCGGAGAAGGAAAGGCCACGGACTGCTCGCCGCCTCATCGATCGGGGGTCGTCTGGCTTCGAGCCGGGACGAGTCGGCCGTTTGCGCGTGGGACCCCGCGCACGAGCGCCTGCTGGCCGTCCATCGCGGTCATACCCAGCGCGTCACATCGCTGGCCTGGTCTCCGGATGGAAAGGTCCTCGCAACGGGGAGCTTGGACGAAACGATCCGCATCTGGGAAGCCTCGTTCGAATCTCCGGGGGCGGTCGATTCGGACGCGGCAACGGTCGGCTCGGTGGCCTGGTCGCCGGACGGCAGCGTATTGGCGAGCGCGAGCCCGGACGGGATCCTGCTGCTGGACCAGGAGACGGGCAAAGAAACGGCGGTCATGCGGCCCCAGGAGGATTTGGGGATCGCGGTTCAGCTGGAGTGGTCCGCCCCAGGCTCGCATCTGACCCTGGTGGACGACTTCTTTGGCGAGGAGCGGATAAGGATCGTCGAGCTGAGCTCCGGCGCGTGGTCGCGCCTCGAGTATGTGGGAACGGCGTTCGCATGGTCGCCAGTCGGCTCGACCCTGGCGGTCAATGGAGGAGACGGAATCATTCTGATCGACGCGGACACCCGGGGCCGGAAACTCCTCGAACCGTGCTCGGGCTTCGAGGCCATTTTGCGTTCCGGTCTTTACCAATGGGTCCGGGACACGCGAGTCCTGCCCGGGCATGCCGGCGACGTGTCGACGATCGCCTGGTCACCATCCGGATCGCTTCTGGCCTCGGGCGACAATAGCGGGACGATCGTCGTCTGGAATCCCCGGCGGAGGCGGAGCATGCACGCCCGCTTCAAGGGAGGAGAAGGGACGATCCGCAGGCTCTCCTGGTCGCCTGAAGAGCAATGGCTGGCGTCGACCGGCGACCAAGGAACCGTGCGCCTTTGGGATGTCCCGAGGAAGCGCCCCGGGTGCGTCATATCCGCCGACGCCTATCTTCTATGCTTCTCGCCAGTCGGTCATATGCTGGCGACCGGCGGAACGACGGGACTGAGACTGTGGGACACGGAGACCGGCCAAGAACAAACGAGTCCAAACGAAAGGCCCTCGGCGCCGCTCGCGGCGCTGGCCTGGTCACAGGACGGGAGATTCATTACGACGGCGGGCCAGGACGGGTCCGTCCGGGTCTTTGAGTCTCATAACGGGAACCTTCTCGCCAGCGCCTTCTGCCGGTCCGCCGTCCTGGCTCTCAAGATCATGGATAGCGCCCGCGTGGTCAAGGCGGCGGATGATGGGGCGGCGACGGGGAACCACGTGATGCCTTATCTCTTCCAGATGTGCAATGAATAACGCTCCTCCCGATTTCGGCGTCGAACGAGAATCATGAACTCCAGTGCTCAACGGGAAGCGCTCCAAGAGTGGCAGGAATATTTACAGGCCGATATCCACGTCCTGAGGAAACATCCCGATTTGGTCTTCCAACAAGCGGCAAATCAGCCTGACTCAATGGCTCCGGCGCTGACCGCGTGGGACCGCTTTAGGAATGGCCTTGAGAAGCGGCCCTGGCTCCGGCGCCTGAACAAGCCTCAAGAACGCTCGGCCTGTACCATGACGATTGACGGGCATTTCCACGGGGTAATGGCTTGCGCCTTTTCGCCGGACGGCAACCGGGTTGTTTCAGCTTCTCTGGACCATACACTGAAAATCTGGAATGCGAAAACCGGCGTTGAGCTGGCAACGCTCAGAGGGCATACGGATGGAGTTAAAGCCTGCGCCTTCTCGCCGGATGGCCGCCGCGTCGTTTCGGCTTCAGATGACAAAACCCTGAAGCTCTGGGACGCGACGACAGGGGCTGAGATTGCAGAGTTTTACCTTTGCGGCCACTCCGATTCTGTAGAAGCCTGCGCCTTCTCGCCAGACGGCAGCCGCATTGTCTCAGCTTCAGCTGACAAAACTTTGATAGTCTGGAATCTGACAACTCTCAACGATTCAAAAATACTCGAGGGGCATGAAGGCGGCGTACGTGCCTGCGCCTTCTCGCCGGACGGCAGCCGGATTGTTTCAGGCTCAATGGATTCGACATTGAAGCTCTGGGATGCAGATTCGGGAGCAGAGATCGCATCACTTGAGGGCCATGAAGGCGGGGTGAATGACTGTGCCTTCTCGCCCAATGGCAATCATATCATCTCGGCTTCTAATGACACGACTCTGAAGCTCTGGGATGCGGCCACAGGGGCTGAGGTTATGACCCTTAAAGGCCATATCGAGGAGGTGAATGCCTGCGTTTTCTCGCCCGATGGCAGCCGCATTGTCTCCGCTTCCAATGACATGACCCTGAAGCTCTGGGATACGACGACGGGGACTGAGCTGACGACACTTGAGGGCCATACCTTTTGGGTAACGGCCTGCGCCTTCTCGCCGGACGGCAGACGAATGGTCTCGGCTTCGGGGGATTCGATCATGAAGATCTGGGATGCAAGTCCTGGAGCTCAGAGGGCATTGCTCGGAAGGCATAGGGCTCAGGTCAATGCTTGTGCCTTCTCGCCGGACGACAGTCGAATTATCTCAGCTTCTAAGGACACGACCTTGAAGCTCTGGGATGGGAAGACAGGGGCTGAGCTGGCAACACTTGAGGGTCATACAGACGGGGCGAACGCTTGCGCCTTCTCGCCAGACGGTAGCCAGGTTGTCTCAGCTTCTGATGACATGACCTTAAAGCTCTGGGATGGGAAGACAGGGGCTGAGCTGGCAACATTGAAAGGCCATGCCGGCTTCGTACTTGCCTGCGCCTTCTCGCCGGACGGCAATCGAATTGTCTCAGCCTCAACTGACAAGACCCTGAAGCTCTGGGATGCGAGCACTGGGGCTGATTTGGCGACCCTTGAGGGTCATGCAGGCTGGGTCAACGCTTGCGCCTTCTCGCCGGACGGTAGCCAAGTCGTCTCAACTTCAGATGACGGGACCATGAGACTCTGGGATGCAAATACGGGAGCTAAGATCGCGACCCTGAGTGGCAAAGATAAATATAATAGGAATGCCTGCGCTTTCTCGCCTGATGGCAATCGAATTGTCTCTACCTCAAGAGACAAGACCCTGAAGCTCTGGGATGCGAAAACAGGGACTGAGTTGGCAACCCTTGAGGGTCATACGGGCTGGGTAAATTCCTGCGCCTTCTCGCCAGACGGCAGCCAAGTCGTCTCGACTTCAGATGACGGGACCATGAAGCTCTGGGACGCTGATACAGGTACTGAGCTGGCAGCATATAGAGGCTATCCGGGTCCAGTATTGGCATGTTCTTTTTCGCCCGACGGCGGCCTTATCTTAGGTTCTGGCTCTGGCAGTCTCATGATCTGGGATGCTGCCAGGCGCACTGAGATCTTCCGATATATCTTGACCGGACTCGTAAATAGCACAGCGAGTTGGAGTAGGGATGGCAGCTGCTTGGCCGCTGGGGATCACGGCGGTTATGTCTGCATTCTGAAGCTCGAAAACGTCGCCCTCGGTTCTCCGGTGGTTACGGCGTGGCAGCACGCGTCATATGGTTTTGGTTGTCCCATCTGCAGGTCGTGGTCTGAGGTTCCCAGATCTGCGCTTGGCAAGATGATTTCTTGCCCGAAATGCAATGAGCATCTTAGACTCAACCCCTATGTTATAAGTGCGGACTGGCGGCCGATTGCTGCATCTTGGAGCGGGGGAAAAGGGAATAATTCCTGGCTTTAGCGCTGCAGGATTTAATGGATATCAAGGTATGATAGCCTCATGAAGGAGCCCGCACGGTTCGTCCGGATTCTCATCGGGATTCTGGTCGTCCTTCTCCCGGCCTCCCGGGCCGTCCCCCAGGACAAAACGCAGAAATGGACCGAGGTCCAAAGCCCCCACTTCACGGTCGTGACCGACGGGAGCGAGCGGCAGGGGCGGCGGCTGGCCGACCAATTCGAGGCGATCAGATCCGTTTTCGAGCAGACCCTGAAGCTGCGGGTCGAGTCCGGCAAGCCCTTCGTCGTGATGGCCTTCAAGGACGAGAGATCCATGCGAGCGGCCATGCCCGGGTTCTGGGAGAAGAAGGGCCAGTCCCATCCCGCGGGAGGGTTCCTGTCCGGCGGAGACAAGATCTACGCGTTCATCCGGCTGGACCCCGGTGGAGAGAGTCCTTACTTCATCGTCTATCACGAGTACACCCATATGGTCCTGGACCTCAACGTCCGCTCTCTGCCCCTCTGGATGAGCGAAGGACTGGCGGAGTTCTACAGCTATAGCACGATCCGCGAGAAGGAGGTCAGCTTGGGCCGGCCGGACGCCCGCCTCATCCAAACCCTTCGCGAGGGCAAGCTGCTGCCGCTTGCGGAGCTCTTCAGGGTCACCTACGACTCCCCTCACTATCGGGAAGAGGCCAAAGTGCCGATGTTCTACGCCGAGTCGTGGGCCCTCACGCATTACCTTATGTTTGCCGAGAGAACGGAGGCCGGTCAACGCAACCGCCTGTCCCAATTCCTGTCCCTGCTGGGCCGAGGCGTCGACCAGGACGAGGCGACCCGCCAGGTGTTCGACGACCCCGACAAGCTCCAGGTCGCCTTGGCTAGGTACGTGGAACGGCCTTCCTTCCCCTACGTCTCGATTAAAACGAAGGCGGCGGGCACGCCCAGGGACTTCTCCGCGAAGGTGCTGTCGCCGGCCGAGACGGCCGCGAGGCTCGGCGATTTCCAGCTGCAGGACGGCCGGCCGCAGGACGCAAAGCCTCTTCTCGAGGAGGCCCTGCGCCTCCAGCCCGACCTGCCCTCCGCCCAGGAGAGCCTGGGGTTCCTCTTCATGCGGCAAGGCGATCGCGCAGAGGCCTTGCGCTGGTTCGACCGGGCGATCGCCGGCGATTCCAGGAACTTTCTGGCCCAATATTACCACGCCACGCTGACCCTGACCGAACTGGCGACGACGGAGGACGGAGCCGGGCAGGTCGAGGCCAGCCTGGTGAGAGCCCTCCATCTCAATCCGTACTTTGCCCCCGCTTATATCGCGCTCGCCAGGCTCTTCCTCATGGACGACCGGAAGGCGGACCGGGCTCTCGAGCTGACCCGAAAGGCCCTGGACCTCGAGCCTGGGAGCTTCTCGAATCAGATGATGCTTGGGAGGGTGCTGGTCCGATTGGGCCGGTACGAGGAGGCCTTGAAGCTCGCCAAGACGATGGAACGGAGCGCGAGATCACAGGCGGAAAAAAGCACGGTCCAGTCCTTCATCGAAAGCCTGAGCCGAGCTCAGGAGAAGAAGGGATCCGGCAGGATTCCAGGGCAGATTATGATGGTGCCGGTGGAGGGAATCGAACCCACACTCGAGTTGCCCCGAACGGGATTTTGAGTCCCGCGCGTCTGCCAGTTCCGCCACACCGGCACAGCCCGATAACTATAAGGGAAGTCGCCCGGCTTTTCAAGGCGAGCCAGAGCGCCGTGGGGCCGGCGAAGGCAACCTTTCTCGAATGCGGTCCGTCCTTAAACTTAGGATGATCATGACCCGAACGAGAGTCCGCCCGAGGTCAAACCCATGAAAACGCCGTCCGCGTTCCTATTGGTCGTTCTTGCCATTCTGGTCATGGCCTGCGGGAAGCCGGCCGCATCACCCGGTCCTTCCCTCGACGGGCCCGTCGCTACCATGCCGGAACCGGTGAGCTACGACCTCAAGTTCGATGCCGACCTGGAGGCCGGGACGATCGCCGGCGATTGCACCCTGGTCGTCAAGAATGCCTCCGACAGCCCGATCCCGGTCGTGCCGCTCAATCTCTATCGCCTCATGGAGGTTGCTTCCGTCACCGACGCGGCGGGCAAAGCCTTGAAGTTCACGCAGACGGTCCGCCTCTTCGAGGACTGGAAAGAGTTCCAGGTCGCGCATATCCGCGTCGGCCTCGAGACGCCGCTGGCTCCCGGCATGGAGACGACCCTCCGCATCCTGTACGGCGGCCCGCTGCTCGGGTATGCCGAAGCGATGGGCTACGTCAAAGACCATATCGGCAAAGACCTAACCTTGATCCGTACGGATAGCTTTGCGTTTCCGCAGATCGGCGTCCCCTCCTGGCAAACCAACCGGGCCGCGGGATTAAAGAACTTCACTTATGCCGTCTCGCTGACGGTCCCTTCCCCGCTCGTCGTGGCCAACGCGGGGGACCTCATTTCTAAAGTCGAAAAGGACGGCCGGACGACCTATGTCTATCGGAGCCGGGTCCCGTCCTGGCGGATCGATGTCGCCGCGGCCGATTACGCGGTCATCGAGGGAGGGGGCGGAAAATTCCGCATCTTCTCCTTCCCCGACGACGCCGAGGGCGCCCGGAAGCTCCTGGACATACTGACGGCGACCGTCGCGCTCTACACCCGCTGGTTCGGTCCTCTTCCGGCCTTCCCCGGACTGACGGTTATCGAAGTTCCGGAAGGATACGGTTCGCAGGCCGACGTCGCCGCCATCATCCAGGAGGCCGGCGCGTTCAAGGACCCGGCGGGGCACTACACCTTCTATCATGAGCTGTCGCACCTCTGGAACGTGACGGCGAACGATCCGCTTCCCCCCCGCTTCGAAAGCGAGGGGCTGGCCATGTTCCTCCAACACCTCGTCCAGGAAAAGCTCGAGGGCAAGGCCGGCGCGGTGGACCAAGCGGTGGCCGGGTCGCTCGTTCGCCTGGCCAAGAGCTTCGCTGATCATCCGGACTGGAAGAGCACACCGATGATCGATTACGGGAAGAAGGACCTGACGGACCTGTCGTATCGCATGGGCCAGGTCCTCTTTTATCTGTTGTACAAGTCGCTCGGAGAAGAGGTCTTCCTGGAAACGGTAGGCAGCTTCGCTCGGGACTATCGCGCCACAGGCGCGACGGCGTCGCAGTTCGTCGAGCACGTCAAGAAGCGGGCCGGCGTCAACGTGGACAAGATCTTCGAAGAATGGGTGTTCACGCCCCGGGCCGCGGAGATCGTGGCGGCGGGAACATCCCTTCAGGACCTGGTCCGCCGGTACAGATAACGCCCCGGCGAAGGAAAGACAGATTTGCGGGGCTCATGCCGCCTCTGCTATAGTCTGCCCATGCCGACGCCCGAACGGATCGAGAAGGTCGAGCGAGTCCTGTCCCATCGCCAGGCGGACCTGCGGGTCGTCCTCGAGGGCGTGACCATCGCCCATAACGCGAGCGCCGTCATCCGGACCTGCGACGCGGCCGGCGTCCTCTATCTCGATCTCGTCGCCCCGAACCCGGAGCTTCTCCGTTTCAACGAGGCCATCTCGACCCGGGCCGACAAGTGGCTCGAGATCGCCGTCCACCCGACGCCCGCGGAATGCCTCCGGCCGTTGAAGAAGGCGGGCTTCGAGATCGTGGCCACCAGCCTCCAGCGGGACGCCGTCCCCTACACGGACGTCGATTTCGCCAAGCCCATCGTCCTCGTCTTCGGCAACGAGGCCGACGGCATCTCGGAGAGCTGTCTGGCCTTCGCCGACAAGGTCGTCCGCATCCCGATGCGGGGCATGGTCCAGAGCCTCAACCTCTCCGTTTCGGTCGCGGTGATGCTCTACGAGGCCCTGAGGCAGCGGACGGTGAAGGGATACGCAGGCGCGTCCCGGCTGCCGGCCGAAGATCTCGCGCGGCTGCGGAAGGACTGGCTGAGGCTCGACGAGGAGCCGCATGTCCCGGAAGCGGCGACAAAGCCGGCCTCAGTCCCAAGAGCAAAACACCGGAAATAAAAAAAATGGGGCCGTCCTAAAGGGGCGTTTGAGGCACCTCTTTAGGACAGCCCCGAAGAGAGAGACCGGAGCAGGTCCCTTAGATCCTTCTCAAGTTGCCCTTGAGGGCCAGGCTTTTAAGGCCCTGTCGCAGCGACAGGGAGTCTTCGATATTCCAGTTCCTCAACTCGTTTTGCAGCGCATCGGTATAGCCCTGCCAGGATTCGAGGAAGCTCCGCAGGTCGTCGGAACCGACGAGCCCGCCGCTTTCCTCCTCGGCCACTTCGACGTCGAAGGTCATGGGCTTCTTGTCCCGCAGCACATCGAGCCTGACCTTGGCGCCCTTGGGTTTGGCCTGAATGAGGTCGATCAGCTCGTACACGGTCTCGACGCGCTGGCCGTCGACGCCGACGATGATATCGCCGACTCGGAGCTTGGCCTTGGCCGCAGGGCCGCCCTCGGTCACCTTGGCGACGATCAGGGCCGTCCCTTCCTTGACGCCATAGTGCGCCGCTAGCTCCGGGTTGAGCTCGATACCCGTGACGCCGATGTACTTCTTCGTTTCGAACGACCATTCGCGGGCTCCCGGCACGAGAGGCCGCGGCGCGCCCTTGTCCGGGGCCCGTTCCGGAGCGCCCGGCAGCCGCGCACCGGGCGGCGGAAGCGTCTTCTCCCTGCCGAAGAGCCCGGGGAAGCGAATGTCCATTTCCCTCATCGCCTGGTCCTCGGCGAGCTGGCCAAGCTTGACCTCGACGTCCATCGGCTTGCCCTCCCGCTCGATCTTGAGCGTGACCTCCTGGCCCGGCTTCATCTTCCGGATCTCGGCGGCCAGGATGTCGGGGCTCGTCACGTCCCTGTCCCCCATCTTGAGAACGACATCGCCTTCCCGGAGCTTGGCCAGCTCGGCCGGGCTTTCCGGATCGACGGTGCCGATGACCGTCCGTCCGCTTTCGTCCTGGCCGATGCCGACGCCCAGCCAGCCGCGCTCGACCCGGCCCTTCTCTTTGATCTGGGCGACGACGTCCCTGACGACGTCGATCGGGACGGCCAGGGCCATGCCCGAGGAGGGCGCTTCGGCCCGGCTGCTCATCACGTAGCCGGAACCGGCCTGCTCCCGGTCGCGGAACTGAAAGACGACGGGCCGCTCGTCCATATAGATGCCGCGCAGCAACCCGACCATGCGCCCTTCGGCGTCGACGACGGGACCGCCGCTCGAGCCGGGCGTCACCCAGACGTTCAGCCGGAGCTTGTCGGCGGCGACCGAACTGACAATGCCCTGGGTCACGGCCACGGTCCGCTCCGGAGAGACGCCGACGACGCAGATCCACGAGCCGGGGGCGAGCTCGGCCGCCTTGCCCAGGGCCAGCGCCGGCAGGCCGGCGTCCTTGGTCTTGAGCAAGGCCAGCTGGGTCTCGGTGTCGAAGCCCAGGAACTCGGCGTCCATGGTCTTCCCGTCCGACGTCGTGACGGAGATCTTCTCTTCGCGCGGCGAGATGAGGGCCGTCGTCACGACATAGCCGCCCTTCTCGACGACGACACCCGTGGCCACGCGGCGCGTCCCGTTCTGCGCCTCGACCCGGACGACGGACGGATAGACCTTCTTGGCCACCGACGCGCTGTCGGGATCGTTCGCGGCCGTTTCAGACCCATACGACGAGGCCAGCATTGCGAGGCAGGCCGCGATCACAAAGGCCGGCTTGATCATCTTGTTCATGCCTTCACCCTCTCCTAGTAAATGATTTCCGAAGACGGGATCTCGGAAACCTGCTCCAGTATGTAAATCGTCGCGGGCCGCGACTGGACGTTCCGGAATTCGGACCCGTAGTCCACGGTCTCGTAGACGGGGAGGAAACGGCCGCGGTCGGCCGACGGGACATTGGCCCCCTTCCCCGGGGCGGCCGTCAGCGCCTGCCTCTCGGCGAAGGTCAGGACGGCGTCCTTTTCGGGAAGCGCCGGACGGAAGAGGAAAAAGCCGGCGAGCACCAGGGCCGCCGATCCGGCGAAGGCGTAGCGATAGGCCGCCCGCCGGGCCCGCGCCCGCTCCTTGCGGGCGGACGGCAGCCGAGCCAGCACCTTCTCTTCGAAGCCGGGCGGGGCCTCGACTCTGGTCATCTTGGAGAAATGCTCATGCCCTTCCATGTTCGCTCACCTCTTTTTTGCCGGCCACGGGGGCTTCGTCCTTTCGGGCCTTTTCGAGCTTGAGCCGGAGCTGTTCCCGGCCCCGGCTGATCCGGGCCTTGACCGTGCCCACCGGCCGCTTGATGATCTTGGCGATCTCCTCCTGGGAGAAACCCTCCATGTCCTTGAGGACGACGGGGACGCGGTAGCGGGGGTGGAGCTCGTCCAGGGCCTCGCGGAGGTTCCGGACGAGGCCCGGGTCGGCCGGGTCCTCGTAATACGTGCCGCTCGAGTAGCTGTTGGGGATGTCCTCAAGGGAGACCGTGGCCATCCTCCTCGACCGGCGGCACTCGGTCTTGGCCAGGTTCGAGGCGATGGTATAGATCCAGGACGAGAGCGGGGCAATGGGTCTGTACTTTTTGGCCTTGAAAAAGACCCTGATGAAGGTCTCCTGGGCCAGCTCGACCGACTTCTGGTAGTCGCCGGTGAACTGGTAAAGATAATTCACGATCCTGTCCTTATAAAAAGCCATGATCTGGCCGAACGCCCGCTCGTCACCCTGCTGGACGCGGCGGATCAGCTCTTGTTCGTCCATTCTCTGTTATCCAGAAACCTCGATTTCCCCGAGAAAGTTACATTATCGCCGCTCTTATTATATCAATTCGCCACCCGTTTGCCCGAATCAGGCCCCATTCTAGATAATCACGGAAGGTCGGCGAGGGAAATCCACCGCGCGCAGGGGTGTTCCCGGAGGAAGCCGTGGAAGGGCGAAGCGACCTGGCTCGCCGGGCCAGGTCGCGGCTGAGGGAGAGAATGCCCCGAGCGGAAGAAGGTGGGTTTCCCGAACGACGACGGTCAGGGCATCTCTGCGCGGCCGGCTGTTGCCCGGAGGGGCCGTTTTGTAAGAAAATGGCCGGGAATGGAACTTTGCCCCATTCGAATCCGTCAACCAAGGTGAATTGAGTGGATTTGGACGCGATCATCAGGGACTGCCTGGAAGGCAGCCAGGACGCCTGGAAAGGTCTGGTGGACGCGTTCGCCAGGAGGATCTTTAACATGGCCTATCAGTTCTGCGGCAGCCGGGAAGAGGCTGAGGACCGGACCCAGGAGGTCTTCCTCAAGCTCCACGGCGCCCTGCCGAAATACGACTTCGGCAAGAACTTCACGGCCTGGTTCCTGACCCTGGCCAAGAACCACCTCATCGACGAGTACCGCCGGACCAAATGGGAGAAGACGCAGCGCGACGAGTTCGACGAACGCGTCCTGTCCCAGACCGCGGGCAGCGGTCCCGAGGAGAGCCTCGTCGCCAAGGAAACCCGGACCCTCGTCTGGGAGGGACTCAATCGCCTGTCGGCGGAGATGCGGATGGTCATCATCCTCAGGGACCTGCAGGGCAAGAGCTACGAAGAGCTGGCCGAGGTTCTCGGCCTGCCCCTGGGCACGGTCAAGTCGCGCGTCAACAGGGCGCGGATCCAGCTGGCCAAGGTCCTGGAGGAACACCGGGGAGGCCTCTCATGACATGCGAACGGTTCGAAGAGCTCCTGTCCGCCTATCTCGAAGGCGAGCTGAGCGCGCCGGAACGGGCCGAGGTGGAGTCCCATCTCGCGTCCTGCCGTGAGTGCGCGGAGCTCGCCGGCCTGATGAGAGAGACGATGGCCGCCGCGACGGCCTTCCCCGAGGTCGAGCCATCGCCCGCCCTGTACGCGAAGCTCTACGGCATCCCCGAGGCGACGCGCGAGAAGAAGCGCATCTTCAGGCCCGTCTTCGGCTGGCTGACAAAGCCGGCGCTCCAGCCGGTCTACGCCGCGCTGACCGGCCTGTTCATCGTCCTGTCCTTCGTCCTCTTCCATCCGGAGGGCCGGGGCATCCGGAAGCAGATCAACCTGAAGCTCCACCAAGGCATCGGTACGGTCGAAAAGCTCTATGCCGACGCCGGCTCGATCAAGGGCGAGATCAATGTCCTGTCGGCCGACGTGGTCAAGTCGTTCAACACCCTGGGCCTTCTCGGGGGAGACGAGAAAAAACAATAAGTCCAACAACGGAGGAATAAGAAAATGGAAGAAAGAACCGTCATTCCGCAGAGGCCGCAGAAGTCGCCTGGCTTGGCCGGATTCCTGTCGGTCGTCCTGCCGTTCGGGGTCGGGGCTCTCTATAACGGGCAGAAGAGCAAGGCCTTCATCCATCTTCTCGTCCCGTTCGGCCTGATCTATGCTCTCGCCCGCGGCGGCAATGGATGGCTGTTCGGGTTGGGTCTCGCCGCCTTCTACTTCTACCAGATCTTCGACAACGTCCAATCGGCCCGGGCGATCAACGAGGCCGCCGCCGGACAGAGACCGACGACGGAAGCCGTCCAGGAATCGCCGGAAGTCAAAACGTCCGGATCGGTGTTCTGGGGGATATTCCTCATGGCTCTCGGAGTCGTGCTCATCCTGGCCAACTTTGAGGTCATCCTCTACCGGAATCTGGACAATTACTGGCCGATCGCGGTCATCATCGTCGGCCTCAAACTCGTGGCCGATGCCGTGGCCAAATCGAAGAACGAGAAATAACGGAGGTCTATCATGGCAAATCAGAAAAAGGGCAACTCGCTCGTCTGGGGTATCATCCTCATCGTCTTCGGCGTCCTCTTCCTCCTCGATCAGTTTGACATCAGGGTCTGGGATGCCGTGTGGCGCTTTTGGCCGGTCATTCTGATCGTCTGGGGCGCCAACAAGCTCTGGCTCGGTCTCAAAGAGAAGAACGAGCGCTCCGAAAAGCCGGGCCCGGACAAAGACCATGAAATTTAGGGAGGTCCTCCTCGTCATCGTCCTGATCCTGGCGGGCCTCGTCCTCTACCAGGTCAAGACGGGCCACTGGAACTGGGACCTGAACTGGGGCTGGGGGGAGGATTTCGGCTTCGGCGGCCAGGAAGTCACGGCCGAAGAGACGCGGACGATCGAGGCCCCCCTGCCTCCCGCGATCGAGATCCAGAACGGCCAGGGCCGGGTCGAGGTGCGGGGCGGGGACCAGGACTTCGCCCAGCTGACCTTCAAGAAGGTCGTCTGGCGGAGGAACAAGGAGGAGGCGCAGAAGATCGCCGACCAGATCAAGTACACCTTGACCACCGCCGCCGACAAGCTGACGCTGGCCACGAACCGGGACGAGTTCCGCAGGAAGAATTTCGAAACGGTGTTCATCCTGACCGTTCCGCGCTCGATGGTCGTCGATGTCACCAACGCGTATGGCGATGTCAGGGTCGAAGGGATCCGGGAGGCCACGGTCCGCAATCGCAACGGCCAGGTTTACGCCTCGAGCGTGAGCGGGCCGTGTGTCCTCGAGACGAGCTATGACGACCTCGAGGCCCGGGACATCAAGGGGTCCTGCCGCATTGTCAACAAGAACGGCGACGTGCTGGCCGCCTCAGTGACGGGCGACCTCTCGGTCGAGACGACCTATGCCCGCATCCGGGTCGAGGACATCGGCGGCCAGGCCGACCTCCGCGCCTCCAACACGAGCGTCGAGGCCCTGCGCGTCACAGGGGCGGTCACGGTCGACACCTCTTACGAAAAGGTCACCCTGGCCGATGTCGGCCCGGCCAAGGTGAGCGGCCACAACATGGCCGTGACGGCCGGGAACGTCCGGGGCGACCTGGAGGTCCGGACGAGCTACGAATCCGTCCGGATCGACGGCGTCGAAGGCCGGCTCCTCGTCGACGGCCGTAACGCGACCGTCACGGCGACGGGCGTCGGGGGACCTTCGATTTCGGTCACGACATCCTTCGAGAACGTCTCGCTGGCGAACTTCTCGGCCGAGACGACCGTCATCTGCCGCAACGGGAACGTGAACCTCGAGCCCCTGGACCTGAAAATGGCCCTGGATGTCCGCAACGAGAACGGGGCCATCGACCTTGTCTGGCCGTCGGGCGAAAGGGCGCGGCTCGAGGCCCGCTCGAGGGGCGGCTCGGTGAAGTGGGGCCTGGCTGACAAGCCGGACGTCGACGAGACCAACGGCACGTCGCTCGTCAAGGCCTTTTCGGCGGACGCGGCGGCCCCTCTGATCTTCCTGTCCACGACCTACGACGACATCCGCATCCACGAGGGCGGACGCCGCTTTTAGCTCTTTTTTAGCGCACTGCGCCTGGCCGGTCCATCATTGGACCGGCCTTTTTTTTGGGTCTTCTCCCATTTCGGGCTTCCTCTCGCGGCGGCGATGGGTGTTGCCTCGAAGATCCCCGTCCGTGGAGGGGGGACCGGCAGGGAGCGGAGTCCTCGAAGCGACCATCAGCGCCGCCCCGGAGCGACCCGAAGGGGCGGTGCTGGGAGAAAACCAAGAAAGAACTCTTCTCGGAAATTTCGCAGAAGTCCGGCTACGAGTCGCTCCGCCGTACTTCTGCCGGGTCGCTCCCCAGAGTCCGCTTCCCGCCGGCGGGGAAGCGAGGGGCAATAACCTGAGCAAAGTTGTGCGGGGAACTCCGCCATATCGGACGGATCCGAATCTTAGCCGTGCTTGGATTTGCAGGCGAGGATGCGCGGGGCGATGACCCCGTTGACCTTGATATTGAAGAAGGAGATCAGGTTGGTCACGTCCTTCTTGAACTTCGTGACGTAGCGCACGAAATCGGAGCGCTCCTTATAGCGCAGCAGGGTCTCGAACTCGGCGACCGTGTCGTGGAGCTCGATGACGAAGTGGTTGATCGTCCTGTACTGGGCGTTGATGTCGATGAGGTCGTGGCCCGAGAGTTTAGTGAAATCGAGATGGGGCGGCAGGCTTTGGAGGATGAGCAGCCCCTCGTTGTGGAGCTCGGTGACCGAGTCGCCGATCTCCTGGAAATAGGACCCGAAATCCTGGGCCTTCCTCAGCTTGGCCCCGGCGCGTTCGGTCAGGCGATCGAATTGGGCCTTGAGCGAGACGATGGCGTCCTTGACGCCGAAGTACTTGCGGACGGGGCTGAACAGGTCCAGAAAATCGCGGCCGATGTAGATCTTGTCCTCGTAGCGGGACAGAAGCTCCTTGGGCTCGTGGGTGTAGAACTTGATCTCGAAGCGCCGCCCCTGGGAATCCCGCTCGCGCAGGCGGGCCAGGACGAGACCGCCGTTCTGCTCGATAAAATAGCTGCTGATGTCGACCAGGACTGAATAGACGGCCAGGTTCTGGACGATGGTCTCCTTGAGGTAGTCGAGGAGGGTCTCGTTCTTGGTGATGAACTCGGTGATGCCCTCGTCCGGCGTCGGGTTGAGAACCGAGTAGCTCGGCGAGAGGAGATAGAGGATGGGGCCGCGGCCGAGCTCGAGATGAAGGTTCTTGAGGACGCTCTGGTAGAGGTCGTCGAGCAGGACCGGCTTGAGAGGCGGAAGGCCGGCCGGGTCAAGCTTGGAGAGTTCTTCGACTTCGTTCATGGCGTCGACCTCGCTTCGGGCCGAGTTTAACACCCGGCGGAAAGAAAATCAACGCGCCGGCGCGCCCTTGCGAAAGGTCCAGGAGTCCGCGGCGTACTTGGATGTCTGCAGGAGGCGGACGGCCTCCTTGTCGGCGGCGGTCAGGGCGAGGCGGTCGAAGCCGACCCCAAAATGATCGGCGAAGCCCTGGACGAGGGGCCCGACTGCGGCGTCGAAGTCGACGGGGCGTCCGAGGGCCTCGGAGATCGAGGTCATGCCCAGGCTCTCGGCCGTCTCGCCCGGACGGGAGACGGCGGCGAGCAGGGCCTCGTCCTTTTCAAGGGGTATGGAGCCGTGCTGGAGGAACAGCGGGCCGGTCCGCTTCTGGGCGCTGCCGACGATCTTGCGGCCCTCGATCTCGATCTCATCGCGGGCCGGGAAAGCAAAACAGGGCATGGTGCCCCTGATGTAGGCCGGCGGGGAGGTCTCGGCCAGGCGGGCCGAGATGCCCATCAGGGCCAGGCCCGCGAGAAGCGCCCGCGAGATGAGGCGGTAGGATTCGCGGAGCGTGTCGGTGAAAAGCTCCGTGTCGGCGGAGGCCATCGAATAGGTCACTTCGCGGTCGTGGAGGACGAGCTTGCCTCCGGTCATGCGGCGGACGATGTCGATGCCGTGGGAGCGGCAGAACTCGACGTCGATCACCCGGGAGGCGTCCTGCGAATAGCCCAGGGAGGCTGTAGGCCTCTCCCAGCGGTAGAAGCGGAGGAAGGTCCGGGGAGCCTCCCCGGCCAGGCGGAAGAGATGCTCGTCGACGGCCATGTTCCAGGAACCCGGAAGCGGCTCGGGTTCGACGATCAATTCCCATGTCTTCATCGGGGACCTTCAAGGGAAAAAAATGGAGCGGGCAATGGGACTCGAACCCACAACACCCGGCTTGGGAAGCCGGTACTCTACCATTGAGCTATGCCCGCTCTCAGGCGTTAGGATTCTAGCACAAATTGTCGCGCGTTGACAGGACGGGGACCCGCCCCTATAATCCGGAGAGGAACGCCCGGGAAGGGAGAAACGCCAATGTCCGATGAATCCGCAAGCCGGTCTCAGTCCCATGATCCCGAGAGGCCGTTGGCCCCGGGCGTCACGCGATTGGGCTCGACCGCTGTCCTCACGGGGGACATCGAGGCCCACGAGGACATGCTCATCGAGGGCCGCGTCAACGGGAAGATCATTATCCCGTCGGGGACGCTGACCATCGCCAAAGGGGCCAAGGTCGAGGCCGAGGTCCGGGTCCGCGCCCTCGTCCTCCACGGCGAGCTCAAGGGAACGGTCCGGGCCGGCGAAAGGACCGTCATCTCGGAGACGGCCGAGATGAACGGCGACGTGATCACGCCCAAGATCACCATCGCCAACGGCGCCCGCTTTTCCGGCGGCATCCGCATGAAGGAATAAAGACCGGTTTGCGAAGACCTGGTCCCTTCTTTTTGACCTCGGATTTCGTCCCGCAAGGCGACCAGGTCCAGGCCATCGATCGGCTGACCGAGGGGCTCCGGTCGGGCGTCCGCCATCAGGTGCTCAAGGGCGTCACCGGGTCCGGCAAGACGTTCACGATGGCCAACATCATCGACCGGGTCAACCGGCCGGTCCTGGTCATCTCCCACAACAAGACCCTGGCCGCCCAGCTCTACCAGGAGTTCCGCCGCTTCTTCCCGCGCAACGCGGTCGAATACTTCGTCAGCTACTACGATTATTACCAGCCCGAGGCCTTCATCCCGTCCTCGAACACCTACATCGCCAAGGAAGCGACGATCAACGACGAGATCGACCGCCTCCGGCTCTGCGCGACGAACTCGCTTTTCGCCCGGCGCGACGTCATCATCGTCGCTTCCGTGTCCTGCATCTACGGCATCGGCGCCCCGGACACCTACTACTCGATGAGCTTCTCGCTCACCGTCGGCGAGCCTCAGGGCCGCAAAGCGCTCCTCGAAAAGCTCGTCTCGGTCCAGTACGAGCGCGAGGAGGCCGATTTCAAGCGGGGCACGTTCCGCGTCCGCGGCGACATCGTCGAGGTCTTCCCGAGCTATTCCGACTCGGCCTTCCGCATCGAGCTCGAGGACGGACGCATCAAGGCCATCTCGGCCGTCGACCCGCTCCTGGGAAAGGTCCGCGAGGGTCTCGAGACGGTCATGATCCATCCCCGGACCTTCTTCTCGACGCCCGCCGAGACCCTCCGCTCGGCCGTCGCCGGCATCGAGGCCGAGCTCGAGGAGCAAGTCGCCTTCTTCCGGGCCCGCGGCAAGGCCGTCGAGGCGGCGCGCATCGAGGAGCGCACCCTCTATGACCTCGAAATGCTGCGCGAGTTCGGCTACTGCCCGGGGATCGAGAACTACTCCCGCCATCTGACCGGCCGCGCGCCTGGCGACCCGCCCTTCACTCTGCTCGATTACTTTCCGGAGGACTTCCTGACCATCATCGACGAGTCGCACGTCACCGTCCCCCAGATCGGCGGCATGTACGCCGGCGACCGCTCGCGCAAGATGACCCTGGTCGAGCACGGCTTCAGGCTGCCCTCGGCCATCGACAACCGGCCTCTCAACTTCGGCGAGTTCGAGACGCGCGTCGGCCAGACCCTCTATGTCTCGGCCACCCCCAGCCCCTTCGAGATCAAGCAGTCGCCCGGGCACGTCGTCGAACAGGTCATCCGGCCGACCGGCCTGACCGACCCGGAGATCGAGATCCGGCCCATCCGCGGCCAGGTCGACGACCTCATGGCCGAGATCCGGGCCCGCGCCGCCCGCAACGAGCGCGTCCTGGTCACGACCCTGACGAAGAAGATGGCCGAGGACCTGGCCCGCCACTACCACGAGCTCGGCCTGCGCGTCCGCTATCTCCACTCCGAGGTCGAGACGCTCGACCGGGTCAACGTCCTCCGCGACCTGCGCAAGGGCAAGTTCGACGCCCTCATCGGCATCAACCTCCTCCGCGAAGGCCTGGACCTTCCCGAGGTCTCGCTCGTGGCCATCCTCGACGCCGACAAGGAAGGTTTCCTGCGCTCCGCGACGTCGCTCATCCAGACCTTCGGCCGGGCGGCCCGCAACGTCGCCGGCAAAGCCCTCCTCTACGCGGACACGATCACCGATTCGATGAAGAT
Source organism: Candidatus Aminicenantota bacterium (assembly GCA_963725825.1). Lineage (GTDB taxonomy): Bacteria > Acidobacteriota > Aminicenantia > Aminicenantales > Saccharicenantaceae > RBG-16-66-30. The sequence goes on along the minus strand of CAVSAI010000058.1, from coordinate 5,310 downwards.
CGCCATCGCGGAGACGACGCGCCGCCGGACGATCCAGGAGGAGTACAACGCCGCCCACGGCATCACGCCGCAGTCGATCGTCAAGGGCATCGACGAGGTCCTGACCTCGGTCACCCAGCGAGACTATCTCGATTACACGGCCCTCCCCCAGGACAAGGACATCTTTCTCTCGCCGCAGAGACGCAAGAAGCGCATGGACGAGCTCGCCAGGCTCATGAAGGCGGCCTCGGACGCCCTCGAGTTCGAGAAGGCCGCCGCCTATCGCGACGAGCTGACCAAGCTCAAGAAGCGCGAGCTCGAGCTGGGGCTATAATAGAAGCAGGATCACTCGCCCATGGCCGATTTCGACGAACTCAAGGCCCGGGCCGCGGAGCTCCCGGCCAAGCCCGGGATCTACTTCTTCAAGAACGCGGCCGGAGAGGTCGTCTACATCGGCAAGGCGCGCTCCCTGCGGGACCGGGTCCGGTCCTACTTCCTGTCCAACCCGGACTTCAAGGTCCGGAACATCCTCCGCGAAACGACCGATATCGATTTCATCCTGACCGGCTCGGAGAAGGAAGCCGCCTTCCTCGAGAACAACTATGTCCAGCAGCACCAGCCCCGCTTCAATCTCCGGCTCAAAGACGACAAGAGCTTCCCCTATCTCCGGATCACGGCCGGCGAGACGTTCCCGGGCGTCTACTTCAGCCGCCGCGTCGAGCCCGACGGGGCCCGCTATTTCGGGCCGTTCAGCCCGGCCCACCGGGCCCGCTCGTCCATCCACCTCGTCAACAAGCATTTCGGCGTCCGCGGCTGCGAAGAGACCGTGTTCCGCGGCCGCAAGCGCCCCTGCCTCGAATACGAGCTTCACCTCTGCGCGGCGCCCTGCGTCGGCGCGATCTCCGAGGCGGACTACCGCGAGAACGTCGAGAACGCCTGCCTCTTCCTCGAAGGCCGCATGCCCGAGCTGGCCCGCACCTTGAAAGCCAGGATGGAGCGGGCGGCCGCGGAGGAGCGGTTCGAGGAGGCGGCCCGCTGGCGCGACCTCCTGCGGACGATCGAGGACTACAGGGACCGGCCGGGGACGATCTCCACGGCGCTCGAGGACCAGGACGTCGTCGGACTGTCCCGAGCCGCGGACCGGGCCGCGGCGTACGTGTTCTTCATGCGCAAGGGCAAGATCCGGGATTCCGCAGGGCGCACGGTCGACGTCGCCTCCAATGTCCCCGACGCCGAGGTCTTAGGCGAATTCCTGGCCGGGTTCTACCGGGACCGCGAGCCGCCCCCTCGCCTGCTCCTGCCCGCGCGGCCGGCGCAGACGACCGGCCTCCAAGCGCTACTCGGCTGGGCCAAGGTCCGCATTCTCGTCCCCCGCGGCGGCAAGAACCGGAAGCTCGTCGACCTGGCCGGACGCAACGCCGAGGCTTATCTCCGCAAGCAGACAAGCGAGACGATGCCGCTCGAGGAGCTGAGAACGGCGCTGGCTCTGCCCGCGCTCCCTCGCACGATCGAGGGCTTCGACATCTCCAACACCGGCGGCGAGGAGTCGGTCGGCTCCCTGGTCGTCTTCCGCGAAGGCCGGCCGGACAAGGACTCCTATCGCAAGTTCCTCATCCGGACCGTCGAGGGCTCGAACGACGTGGCCAGCCTCGGCGAGGTCATCACCCGGAGATACCGCAAGGCGCTTGATGAAGGGGCGCCCCTCCCCGACCTGGTCATGGTCGACGGCGGCAAGCCCCAGCTTGGCGCGGCGGAAAAGGCGCTGGCCGCGCTCGGGCTCGGCAATGTTCCGCTCGTGGCCATCGCCAAGAAAGAGGAGATACTGTTCACCCCGCGATCCCGCGAAGGCATCCGCCTCGACCGGACCTCAGGGGCCCTGAAGCTCGTTCAGGCGGTCCGCGACGAGACGCACCGCTTCGCCATCACCTTCCATCGCGACCGCCGCGAAAAGAGGAGCTTCTCGTCTCTTCTCGACGGCATCCCCGGAGTCGGCCCGAAGAAAAGATCGACGCTTCTTGCCCATTACGGCAGCCTCGAGGCCATCCGGACGGCCCCCCGCGGGGAGCTCGCCAAGTTTGTCGGCTCCGCGGCGGCGGCCAGGGTCCTCGACCGTCTCGATTCGGATCTTGGGGGCCGTGGAAATTCCGGGCCGGATAGGCCATAATATCCTCTCGACCAGCCGGAAAGGAGATCTCCCCATGTTTAGCCCGAAATTCCGCCGCCACATTTTCGCCGCCCTCCTGGCCCTGCTCCTCGTTCTCTCGGCCTCGGCCGACGAGGGCATGTGGCTGTTCAATGCGCCTCCGAAAGACATCCTCCAGAAGAAATACGGCTTCACGGTGACCCCGGAGTTCATGGACCATCTCCGGCTGGCCTCGATCTCATTCGGCGGGGCTTCGGGCTCGTTCGTCTCGCCCGACGGCCTGGTCCTGACCAACCACCATGTCGGCCGGGGCGCGGTCCAGAACCTGTCCACCAAGGAGCGCGACCTCATGAAGACCGGATTCTACGCCCGGACCCAGGCCGAAGAGCTCAAGGTCCCCGGGATGGAGCTCCGCGTGCTCACCGGGATCGAGGACGTCACGGCCAAGGTCCTCGGCGCCGAAAAACCCGGCACGACCCCGGTCGAGGCCGCCGACGCCCGTCAAAAGGTCATCGCCGCGCTCGAGAAAGAGGCCGGCGGGACGGCCGGGATCCGCGGCGTCGTCGTCACTCTCTATTCCGGGGGCATGTATCACCTCTACAAGTACAGGCTTTATGACGATGTCCGCCTTGTTTTCGCGCCGGAGTACCTGGCCGCTTTCTTCGGCGGAGACCAGGACAACTTCACCTATCCCCGCTACGACCTGGACATCTCGCTCTTCCGCATCTATGAGAACGGCCGGCCGTTCCGGAGCGACAACTACATCAAGTGGTCGACCACGCCTCTCCGCGAGGGCGAGCTCGTCCTCTGCTCCGGACATCCCGGCTCGACCGGACGCCTCCTGACGATGGGCCAGCTCGAGTTCCTGCGCGACACGAGCTACCCTTTCGCCATCGCCAATCTCAAGAGGCGACAGGCCTACATGCGCGCCTACGCCGCCAAGGGCGAGGAAGAGAGCCGGATCGCCATGCGCAACCTCTTCGGCATCGAGAACAGCCTCAAGGCGACGATCGGCTACCAGTCGGGCCTTCTCGACAAGGCGATCATGGACAAGAAGCTCCATGAGGAGCAGGCCCTGAGGGCCCGGGTGGCCAAGTCGCCCGATCTCGAAAAGGAGTACGGCTCGGCCTGGGACGAGCTCGCCGCCGCGGAAAAGGACTACGCGTCGTTCTTCAAGCCCCTGACCTTCTTCGAAAGGGCCAACGGGTTCTACACGACCTACTTCACCATGGCCAGGAGCATCGTCCGGCTGGCCGCGGAGAGGCCCAAGCCGAACGCGGACCGGCTCCGCGAGTTCCGCGACGCCGCCCTGGCGTCGGTCGAGCGCAACATCCTCTCCCCCGCCCCGATCTACGACGAGTTCGAGGCCGTCAAGCTCGGCGACTCCCTGGCCCAGCTCAAGGAAGAGCTGCCGGACATGGCCGAGGTCCGGTGGATCCTCGGCGGCCGCTCGCCCCAGGACGTCGCCCGCGAGCTCGTCGCCGGGACGAAGCTCAAGGACATCGAGCTCCGCAAGACGCTCGTCGCCGGAGGCCTCGAGGCCGTCTACCAGTGCCAGGACCCGATGATCAAGCTGGCCCTCCTCGTCGACCCGGTCTCCCGCGGCCTCCGGGCCCGGTACGAGAAGCAGGTCGACGCGGTCGAGACGCGCAACGGCACGCGCATCGCCAACGTCATGTTCAAGCTCGAGGGCACGTCCATCCCGCCGGACGCCACGGGCACCCTGCGGCTCAGCTTCGGCGCCGTCAAGGGTTATGTCGAGAACGGCAGGAAGATCCCCTTCCAGACGACGTATGCGGGCCTCTACGAGAAGTCGGCCAAGGCCGGGAACAAGGACCCCTACGAGCTGCCCGAGCGCTTTTTAGCCAAGAAACCTGCGGTGAACCTGGCGACGCCCATCAATTTCGTCGCCACGGCCGACTCGATCGGCGGGAATTCGGGCTCGCCCCTCGTCAACCGGAAAGGCGAGTTCGTCGGCGTCCTCTTCGACGGCAATATCCAGTCGTTGCCGACCCGGTTCGTCTACGAGGACACGATCTCGAGGTCGGTGATGGTCCACGGCCAGGGCATCATCGAGGCCCTGCTCAAGATCTACGACGCGAAACCGCTCGTCGACGAGATCCTGGGCCGCAGGTAGGCCGAGGCCCGGCGTCAGTAGAGGGCCTTGATCTCGCCGAGCGCCGCGATGCGCTTGTCGAGCCAGGCGACGATCAGGTCGCGCCGGGCCAGGGTCGCCGCGATCTCCTCGTCGGTCAGATAATCGCCGACGATCGTCCGGACCGACTCGGGCGTCAAGGCCTTGAGGGCCTCGAAGAAGGACCGCGGCAGCGACTCCATAATGAAATTCGGGTTCTCCTTGTTCTTCTCGTCGTAGATCAGCTCGGTCTTCGCTTTCTTCGATGTCGCGAACGACCGGGAGTGGTCGATCAGGATCATCCGCCAGTCGTCCTCGATGAGATAGTTCCTCAGGTGGCGGTCAACGTTGTAGATCAGGTTGTCGAAGGCCCTTTGGAGGCAGAGCTCGCGGGCGAAATACATGGCCTTGATCCCCGGCGGGAGGATCTTCTTCTTCATGATCGTCTCCAGGGTGTTCCAGGATTCGATCCACATCTGGCACGACCCCCGGTCGCCCTGAAACTCCCGTTCGACCGTCGGCGCGACCATGTTGAGGCCCAGGGCGCGGCTCAGCCGGTAAGCGGCGATCTCGCCTTTCCAGGTCTCTTTGAATCCCTTGACGTTGGCCCCGAAGACGTCCTTCCAGAGGGCCTTGTGCGAGACCCCGTCTTTCTCGAGCGTCAGGATCCAGGGATTTGTCACCGCCAGGGACCCGGTCAGCTGCTTTTGAGCCGTGACTTTGGCCGTCTTGAGGAAATCCTCCCATTTGTCATAATCGGCCACCACGGCCGGGGGAAGCTGGGCCCAGAGGCTGCTCATGATCCCCAGAGCGGCGAAGGACAGGACGATCCGGACTGCCTTTTTCATATCGATCCCCTCCCTGTCATGGGCTGTTCTTTGGCCCCGAGTGTAAGCCCGAAATCCGGCCGTGTCAACCGGCTTCCTGATTGACTTTGGGGACCGATTTTGATAATAAATGGTAAATGTATAAGTGGATTTCCCGCAAGCTGTTCGGCACCGAGAACGACCGCACCCTCAAGAGGATCACGCCGCTCGTTTCCGTCATCAACGGT
>CAVSAI010000057.1:0-6164 GCA_963725825.1 Candidatus Aminicenantota bacterium | reverse complement strand
GGCAAGAAAATCCCCCGGCCTCAACGGGTCCGAGAATACGGAAAAACGGCGCAAGAATACTCTCCAAATTTCTGGAGCGTCATATCCAGGAAACTCTCCCAACCCTCCGCCCTTTCAGGGTAGTGATGGCTGAGCCAGGATAACTGTTCGGCATACTCATAGATAGCGCGGGCGACACCCTCCTTTCGGCGCTTCATTTCCTCCGATAATCTATCAAAGTCAGGTCCCTCATAGACTCCGCCTAACATCAGGTTCGCAAGATCAGATCCGGCATCCCTGGCCTTCCTTAATATGCTCATATCCCACCTCCCACTATGATACTAGACCTTCCGTGCCGGCCCGTAAAGGGCGCACAGCGGACATCCGTCTACCCATGCGTCGACTTGCTGGCTGCGTGCTTGGAAGCCTGGCGAACCGAAGGCGGGTGTCGCTATATGGGGCGTTGTTGCTTGAAGCCGGCGAATGTGCCATCATGGCCTCACGGTGGAAAACACTCCCCTCCCCTACGTCGATCATTTCGGCCTGTCGCCGGCGGACCTGCGCCAAGTCCTCGGAGTCGCTCTCTCGAGCGGCGGCGAATTCGCCGAGATCTTCATGGAGCACCGGACCTACGACTTCATCAACATGGAGGAGGACATCATCAAGGAGACGGCCGAGGCCGTCAGCCTGGGGATGGGCATCCGGGTCCTTCGCGGCGACCGGACCGGCTATGGCTACACGAATGATCTTTCCATGGACAAGGTCAAGAGGGCGGCCCGGACGGCCGCGGCCATCGCCCGGGGCAAGGCGGCCCCGACCCCGCCGCCTCCGCTCCGCGACCGGACGCGCGGGACCAGCCGCTATATCGTTCGGCGCCCCGTCCACAAGGCCTCACTTCTCGAAAAGATCAAGCTCGTCCGCGAGGCCTACGACGCGGCCCGCTACTTTGACCCGCGGATCGTCAAGGTCAAGGCCCACTATTCGGATTCCCTGGTCCATATCTGCATCGCCAACTCCGAGGGCCTTCTCGTCCGCGACACCCGGCCCATGGTCAAGCTCGTCTGCGCGGCCATTTCCGAAAAGGACGGCAAGCGCGAATCGGGCTACTGGGGAGGCGGCGGCCGGGTCGGCATGGAGTTCTTTCGCGACGTCCGCACCCCAGGCGAGATCGGCCGGGAGGCGGCCCGCGAGGCCCTGCTCCTGCTCGAGGCCGTCGACGCCCCGGCGGGCGAGATGCCCATCGTGCTCGCGCCGGGCCACAGCGGCGTCCTCATCCACGAGGCCGTCGGCCATCTTCTCGAAGCTGACTTCAACCGCAAGCGGACCTCCATTTTCTGGAACAAGATGGGCAAGCGCGTCGGCTCCGAGCTCGTCACGATCTACGACGACCCGACCATTCCCTCGTTCCGCGGCTCCTACAACGTCGACGACGAGGGCACGCCGCCGAAGCGCACTCTGCTCATCGAGAAGGGCGTCGTGCGCGGCTTGCTCCAGGATAAGCTCTCGGCCCGGCTCATGCGCGGGGCGCCGCTGACCGGGCACGGCCGGCGCCAGGACTACGGCCACTGGCCGATCCCGCGGATGTCCAACACCTACATAGGGCCGGGCCTCGACGCGCCGGAAGACATCCTGCGCTCGGTCCCGAAAGGCTTCTACGTCGCCAGCCTCTCGGGCGGACAGGTCGAGGACTCGGGCAAGTTCACCTTTTCCGTGAGCCTCGGCTACCTCATCGAGAACGGCAAGCTCACGGCCCCGGTCAAGCAGGCGACGCTCATCGGTACAAACATCGACATCCTCCGGAAGATCGACCGCGTCGGGGGCGACCTCGCGTTCGGGCTCCAGACCGGGACCTGCAGCAAGGACGGACAGGACGTCCCGGTCAACGACGGCTGCCCGACCCTCCGGATCGCCAAGATGACCGTCGGAGGCCGGTCGTGAGGAGGCGAGACGTCGCCGAGCCGGCGCCGGCCCTGCGCGACCTGGCCGAATCGCTCGTCGCCTACGCCCGCAAGTGCGGCGCCGACGAGGCCGAGGTCTCCGTCACCGACGGCAACGAGTTCGACGTCGAAGTCCGCAAGGGCCGCATCGAAACGCTCGTCGAGGCGGACTCGCGGTCGGCCGGCGTGCGCGTGATCAAGGACAGGAAGACGGCCTACGCCAGCTCGTCCGATCTCGAGATGGGCACGCTGCGGCGTCTCGTCCGCAACGCCGTGCGCCGGGCCGAGCTCGGCAACCCGGACGAGTGCGCCGGGCTCGCCCCGCTCGCGGAGGGGCGGGTCGACGCGGCCACGCTCGATCTCTACGACCCGGCCATCGCCCAGCTCGATTCAAGAACGAAGATCGCCCTGGCCCGCGAGACCGAGCGGCTTGCCCTCCGGGACAAGCGCATCACCAATTCGTACGGAGCGAGCTTCGCCTCGAACGAGATCCGCTCGGTCCTGGCCCTGACGAACGGCTTCGTCGGCGAGTACGAGCAGACCTATTGCGGCCTGGGCGTCGGGCTCCAGGCCGGGGACACGGACAATCGCGTCGAAGACTCCTGGTCCTCGTCGAAGCGCCACTTCAAGGACCTCGAGACGCCGGAGGCGATCGCCCGCAAGGCCGTCGAGCGGACTGTCCGACAGATCGACCCGCGGAAGATCCGGACGCAGAACGTGCCCGTCATTTTCGACCAGACGCAGACGTCTTGGCTCCTGGGTTTTCTCTTCGGCTGCGTCACCGGGACAGCGGTGTATCAAAAGTCGACCTTCCTCGAGGGCAAGCTCGGCCAGAGGATCGGCAACGACCGCATCACGTTGATCGACGACGGGCTCATGCGGGGCGCGCTCGGCTCGCATCCCTTTGACTCGGACGGCTTGCCCTGCCGGCGGACGGTGGTCGTCGAGAAGGGCATCCTCCGGAGCTACCTCTGCAACTATTACGCCGCCCGCAAGCTGGGCCTCGAATCGACCGGGAGCGCGGACGGGAGCGGCGTCGGGCCGGGCAACTTCTACCTCGAGCCGGGCCCGGGGGCCTTGCCGCCCAAGGACATCATCGCCGGGACCAAGAAAGGGCTCCTGCTCATCCGGACGATCGGACATGGCCTCAATTCCGTGACCGGCGACATCTCGCGCGGCGCCTTCGGCCTGTGGATCGAGGACGGCGCGATCGCCTATCCGGTCACCGAGGTCACGATCTCGGGCAACCTCGGCCGCATCCTCGAGTCGATCGAGGCGGTCGGGACCGACCTCGAGTTCCACGGCCCGGTCGTCGGACCGACCGTCAAGGTCGCCGAGATGACCGTCAGCGGCTCTTAATGGGGTCGGACCACAGCAATCAGAAATTTATCAATAACTTATCCCAGCTTTTTGCCCCAAAAACAGGCTAAAACCGAGCTTTTTGGGGCCGATAATGAAAGAACTGTATGCAAAAAAAGGCCCCATCTTGTTGAAATATATTGTTGTTGCTGTGGTCCGACCCCATTACCATTGGGAAAGAATCGGGGGGGCGTATCTTCGGTACGTGTCCCCCATTAAGATTCAGATGCGGAAATTGCGGCGCATGCGGCTGCCGGCCATGCCCCCCTGGTCCCGGGCCGCTTCGGCCTCGTCGACGCTGAAAAAGGCCATGTGGACGACCTTGTCGTTGAAAGCCAGCGCCGACCCGACGATTCCGGGTCCGGCGTAGCGGTAGGACCAGCCGAGGCCTACCGACTCGTACTTTTTCTCCTCGCTCGCCGCGGCACGCTTCAGGAATTCACGGGCCCCGTCGGCCGTGGGCGTGACAGGCGCCTTGCCGGCGTCGCCCTTGCCCCGGCCGTGCTTCCGCCGTTCCGTAAGAAGCATCGCCTCCATGGCGTAGCTCTTGATAAGCTTGGGGAAGAGCATGGCGAAGGCCGCGTCCCGCGAGACGAAATCCAGCCCCGCCGGCCGGCCATCGACGAAAACGAGGATGCCCTTCTGGCCGTCCGCGAGATGGAAGCTCTTGAGGTAGCCGTCGAGGTCGGCCCCCTTGGCCTCGTAGACGTCGCGCATGGCCCCGGTCGGCGAAGGCACGGCCATGTCACAGGCCAGCTCGGCCACTTTATCCCATATCTCGCCCTGATCCGACCGGAACTGCTTCACCGACCTCAGGCTCGCGCTCACCTGCCGGACGTTGAGAGCACGCATTTCCCTGTGCATGACGTTCCCGGATTCCTTGAGCTCCCAGTCCTGATAGCTCCACCGGCCGTGCTCGACGCAGCTGACCGGGACCTTGATCGAGGACTCCGGCGCGACCAGGATCGTCGTGTTGAGGATGCGGTTCTGCTTGGCGCCCCGCAGCTCCTCGCCGTCGAGGAGGAGGACCGGCACGTCGCCTTTGTTGGCGACCATGAGCTCGGGCACGGAGCCGCCCTCGCTCGTCTCGGTGACCGAGAAGACGCCCCTCTCGATCGCCTCCTTGAGTGTGATGTATTCGGGGCCGCCGTTCTGCGGGCGCAGGAGCTCGAAGACGGTCATGTTCTCGAAGCTCGCCCCCGCGCCAAGCTCCATCCCGAGAAGATGAGTTTCGACAGACTTGTCCATTCGTGTTTTTCCTTTCTTCTTTTTTTAAAGGTCAGAAACGCCCTAGCCGAGGGAGAGGCGCCGCGCGTTCACTGGATCATCGCGTTCCGCCTCGCCCCCGGTCCGCCGCTAGGTGTAGCCTGTTTCGAAGCGTCCCATCATCGACCTCCCTTGTCCTTGGCTTCAATGATCAAAAGATCTCTCCGATCTCGTTCTTGAGCGCTTCGGCCGTGACGCCGGCCAGCGCCGCGGCCCTGTCGACGTCGAGGATGTCCGCGGCGACGGCGTAATGGAGGAGCCGGCGGAACCGCGTCGCCCGCTCCTTGCCCTCGTAGGTCACAGGTTCCTTGACCACCCAGTCTTTGGCCTTGATGGTTTCGCGGAAGGACCTGAGCTGCCGGTCGGTCACGAATCCCAGGGCGTGGGCACGGTACATGATCGCCTGGAGCGATACTCCGAACATCTCCTTGATCTCGGCCAGGTCGGCCAGGGTCACTTTCCTCCGCGGCGGCCTAAAAGTCCTTTCGAGCGCAACCCTGGGCAGGAGGAACGCCGCGCCGAACGCGTGGCATTCGCCCTCCGGGCTTTCGGCGGTGTCGAAGTCGCAGAGCACGTGTCCGAGCTCGTGGGCGGCCGTGAACCGGACCCTGTCGGCCGGACCCTCCATGCTCACGGCGACGAAGGGCACGTCGCCGTACCGCCCCGACAGGCCCTCGAACCCCTCGATGCCCCGCGTCTCGTAGATCTTGATGCCCTTCTCTTCGAGCAGGCCGATCAGGTTGACGACCGGTCCGGAGCCGAGCTCCCAGCGGTCGCGAACGCAGGCCGCGGCGGATTCGACCTCCTCGCCGGTCTGAGTGCGCCGGCCGGCGATCGGGTTCTCGAAAGCCGCGGGCATGCCCAGCACCGACTCGAGCTCCAGGTACTTATGGAGGTGGCCGGCGATGCGGTACTTGAGCGCGGATTCCGTCTTGGCCGCGAGCCTCTCCCCCGCCCGGAAGCGGATCCTGTCCAACCCGCCCCCGGACTCCCAGTCCCGGACGAAACGGGCCCGCCGCGCCGCAAGAGGAGAGAATCCTTCTCCTCTCAGGACCAACGAAGCCTCAGCGAGCCTCGCCTTGCCGGCTTTCTCGATGCCCTTTTTCGCGGTCTCGTCCGAATCGATGACGACGAGATTCGACGATTTTTCGCTCTTCTGCCGCAGGCGGCTCAAGAGCCCTGCCCGTCTGAACGCCGGCCGTTCAATGTCCTCCATAAGGAAAAGAGCCGGACTTGCATCGAGATGCGCCTCGATGAGCTCGCGATCGTTCGTCTCGAGCGGCGAGGCCCCCCATGTGGCGATCTGTAGCACTTCAACTAGCTTCTCCAGGACCTCGGGCGAAGGCATCATCCGGCCCTGCTCGTATTTGCTGATGGCCTGTTTTGTGACCAGCCCGCCGAGCTTCGAGGCCAGGTCTTCCATACTCATCCCGGCCATTTTCCGGGCGGCCCGGAGGCGCGCCCCGAACGTCGTTTCCGGAAGTTTGCGGCCTCGCTGGAATGTCATCTTTTTCCCCTGATAGGTTGTCAAGATAACAATATATATGTCGTTTGTCAACCTTTAATTGCAGATTTTATCAACTTTTTATCTAATTTGTTTGTTATCTACGAATTTCGGAGCAT
>CAVSAI010000056.1:0-41870 GCA_963725825.1 Candidatus Aminicenantota bacterium | reverse complement strand
TCCACCAAGGAGGGACAGTCCCCGAAAGGGGCTGTCCCTTCTTTTATGTTTGTTTCCCGAGGCCGGGGCATCCGTCTCTTCGGCTTTGCTCAGGATATCGCCACTCGCTTCCCCGCGCCCCGGAAACCTCCGTAAACGGTTTCCCCCGCCTCCGGCGGGTCCCCCTTCCCTCACGGGGGCTTCGGGGGATATCCCTCGCCGCCTCACGACGGACCCCGGCCTGGGGAGACGAAACTTTTTTTTGGACTGCCACTGAAAGCGGACGATTACCTTTATCCTAATTTGAATTCTTATCGGAATTCTGGGATATTAGAGGGGAGCCGGGCGCGGAGCCCGGACACGCAGGAGGGTGATATGAAAAAGTCGTATGTCGTCTTGTTCTCTGTCGTTTGTGTGGCCGCCGGCCTGATGCTCATCGCATCAGGTTGGGCTCAAATGCCAACGGCCCCGCTGAAGGACCAGGATTACACCCAGCCCGAGGCGTACACGGCAACGAATTTCGGGCCCTGGAATGCCGCGGTCGCCAAGACCCACGTCCCTGAGGTCACGTTCGAGAAGATGGGCATGGGGCTCAAGGTCACGGTGCAGATCGACAACCACCCGATGGACCCCCAAAAACCCCATTACATCATGTGGATCAAGCTCGAGGATATGAACGGCAAAAAACTCGGCGAAAAGACCTTCAAGGCGACCGACCCCGGGCCGGCCATCGCCGTATTCGAGCTCCCGGCCATGCACACCAAGATCAAGGCCTTCGAGCGCTGCAACGTCCACGGCATCTGGCTGAACGAAGCGGCCGTCGAGCTCAAGTGACCGGCTGACCGCCGGTCCGGCGGCCTTCTCTGTCTTGACACCCCGCCGAGGGTGAGCTATACGATAGCCATCCCTTTTTTGTCTTGAGGAGTGTCAAGATGGCCGATAACAACAGCCTTGCCAATCCCGCGCCCCTCGGCCTCATGGGCTTTGGCATGACGACGGTCCTTCTCAATATCCACAACGCCGGCTTCTTCCCCCTGAGCGCCATGGTCCTGGCCATGGGCATCTTCTACGGCGGGATCGCCCAGATCATCGCCGGCGTCATGGAATTCAAGAAGGGCAACACGTTCGGGACGGTGGCCTTCACCTCCTACGGCCTGTTCTGGCTGTCGCTTGTCGCCACCTGGGTCATTCCCGGCCTGAACCCCCCGAGCGGGGGGCCGACGCCCGTCGCCTACATGGGCTGGTACCTCTTCATGTGGGGAGTGTTCACCTTCTTCATGTGGATCGGGACGTTCGGCAAGAACCGGGCCGTCCAGTTCGTCTTCCTGACCCTGACGGTCCTGTTTTGGCTGCTGGCGGCCCGCGACTGGACCGGCTCGGCCGTCATCGGCAGGATCGCCGGCTTCGAAGGCATCGTCTGCGGGCTCTCCGCGATCTATCTGGCCATGGCCGAGGTCCTCAATGAGGTCCACGGCCGGAAGATCCTCCTCATCGGCGAGATCAACAAGGACAAAGACTAGCCGCGCCCGCCGCCGTGCCGCCTGTTGACAGGCCTCCCGGAGAGGCGTATTTTCTAGGGCTTACGGCCTGAACGGGAAGACCGCTTCGCGGCCGTCCCCAGGCCCGTCTCCGAGGAGGCCAACGTGCTTAAACGGTCATTCGTCCCCGCGATCGTCGCGATCGTTCTGCTTTCGGTCCCCGCTTTCGCCCAATACTCCCCCTGGCTCTATTGGACATTCCTGCCCAAGGCGGCGATGGACGAGATCATCGGCGAGGCCTCCGGCGAGAGCGCCTGGAACACGATCGCCGAGATCAACGCCTTCAACCGCCAGCGTTTCGGCGAGGAGTTCAGCGGGAACTTCCTCGAGACCCAGGTCGTCGTCCGCAAGCTCAAGAGCTACGGCCTCGAGGGCGTCGACATCGTGACATATCCCGGCGGCCCCGCTTGGGTCGCCGTCAAGGGGGAGCTCTGGGAGACCAAGCCGGGCAGGGAGAAGCTGGCTTCGATCAACGACATGCTGCCCATGCTCGCCTCGGGGAGCGCCACGGCGGACGTCACCGCCGAGCTCGTTTGGGTCGGACGCGGCATGCCCAAGGAGATCGCCGACGCCAAAGTGGCCGGCAAGATCGTGGTCACCGAAGGGCCCCTGATGACGGCCTACGGCGCGGCCATGCAGCAGGGCGCTCTCGGTGTCGTGTCGATCAGCATGTCCCGGCCTTATTTCGATCCGCTTCAGATCCCCTGGAGCGGGATCATGCAACGCCGGAGGCCCGGTGGGGCCGCGCCCGGCCAGCCCGGGACCCCCGCTCCCCCCGCGGGCCAGGCCGTTCCCACCGCCGCGGCGGCGCAGGCCCAGCCGGCGGCCGCACCGCAGCCTCAGGGCTTCGCCTTCCAGCTCCCGGTCCGCGAGGGCGACATCCTCAAGCGCCGGCTCCTGGCCAATGAAAAGATCACCGTCCGGGCCCAGGTCGAGTCCAAGACAGAGACGGCCGACCTCGAGAACGTCGTCTGCGACATCCCCGGCACCGATCCGGCGGCGGGCGAGATCATTCTCTCGGCCCACCTTTTCGAGGGGACCCAAAAGCAGGGGGCCAACGACAATATTTCGGGCAGCGCCACGATCCTCGAGGTCGCCCGCATCCTCCACACCCTGATCGCGGACGGACGCCTGCCCCAGCCGAAGCGGACCATCCGCTTCATCTGGGGGCCGGAGTTCTCGGGCATCGGCGAGTGGGTCCGGACGCACCCGGAGATCATGGAACGGACGCTCTGCAACATCAACATGGACATGGTCGGCGAGTGGCTGTCCAAGAACAAGTCCTTCTTCTGCCTCATGCGGACGACCTACGGCAACGCGCATTACATCAACGACGTCATGGAGAACTACTACCGCTACGTCGGCGAGGGCAGTCGCGAGCGCATCCAGAACCGGGGCGGCGCGGCCGGCGTGCCGGTCCGGATCGTCGCGCCCACGGGCGCCGACGAGCCCTTCACCTATTCGATCGAGACGCACTACGGGGCCTCGGACCACGAGGTCTTCAACGACTGGGCCGTGGGCGTCCCCGGCATCATGATGATCGCCTGGCCCGACCAGTGGTATCACACCTCGGGTGACACGGCCGACAAGGCCGATCCGACCCAGCTCAAGCGGGCCGCCGCGATCGGCGCCGCGGGCGCCTATACTGTCGCCGCCGCGGACGTCGTGGAGGCCGAGAAGATCGGCAGCGAGATCGCCTCGAACGCGACCCGGCGCCTGGGGCACACGACCGCCGTGGCCCTGGAGGCGCTCAACGGCTCGACGTCCGAGACGTTCGACGAGGATTCCCGCTACGCCCGGGGGGTCCTGGAGGCCGCGGTCATGAACGAAAAAGAGACGCTCGCCTCCGTGCTCGAGCTGGCCCCCGGCGCGGCGGCCCTGTCCGCGCATGTGGCCCGCCTGGCCAAGTCCGTCGAGGGCGTGGGCGCCGCGGGGGTCGCGACGGTCGAGGCCCAACGGGCCGCCGTTGCCCGGAAGCTCGGCCTGAAGCCCCTGCCGCTCGCCGCCTCGGACCTCGAGAAGAGAGCGGCCAAGATCGTTCCCCGGCCGACGGCCAAGGTCCGTCAGGACGGCTATCGGGGCTACCAGAAGCTGCTGACGGCCGTCCCGGCCGACGCCAGGACCAAGTTCCCTGTCGCCGGCAAGGGTCTCGCGCTGGTCAACCCGTCCGAGCTGCAGCTTCTCGTCAACGGCAGGCACAGCGCCCTCGACATCAAGAAGATGCTCGACGCCCAGAACGAGCGGCGGTCGACGCTCCAGGCCGTCCTCAACTATCTCGAGATCCTGAAGCTGGCCGGCCTCGTGGAGTGGTAAGCGATCGTTTGGCCCAGGGGCTATAGTAGAGCGCGATGACCTTGAACAGGGCTCGAACTCGAGGAGCGGCCCTCGCGCTTGTCGCTGCGATTTCGCTGGCCGCGCTCCTTCTCTTCGAGCCCGGCTGCCGCCGCGCGCCGGCGGCGTTCAAGCACGTCATCTTCTTCATCGGGGACGGCATGTCGGCCGGGACGGAGATCGCGGCCAGCCGCTACCTCTACGGCAAAGACGACGGGCTCGTCTGGCAGACCCTCCCCTCCAGGGCCTACGTCGCGACCTGGGACGTCAACGTTTATAACAGCCATGCCCGGCGCGAGGGCCGGCCTTCGTATTCCCGGTCCTCGTTCGATCCGGTGCTCGGCTATGACGTCCGCGCATCCGGTCCGAAGCCCATGGCCGGACCCGGAGCCACTCATCGTTTCCCGCCGGGCCCGGCCACGGATTCGGCCTCGGCGGCGACCGCCCTTGCCACCGGGTTCAAAACGGACTCGGGCAACATCGCCTGGCTCCCTGGGGATCCTCCCGATGGCCGGCTGACGACGATCGCCGAGGAATTCCGCGCCCGGGCCGGGGCGGGGATCGGCATCATCTCCACCGTGCCTTTCGATCACGCGACCCCGGCCTCGTTCGTCAGCCACAATACCAGCCGCAGCGCCTACTACACCGGGCTCAAGGGCTATAAAGGACTGGGCCTCGCCGACGAGATCATCCTGCGGACAAAACCCGATGTCGTCATCGCCGGCGGCTCGCCGCTCCTCGACAATCCCGGCTTCGACGCGAAAAAGGGCTACATCTCGGAGTCCCTCTACCGCACGCTCCAAACCTCCAGCGACTACCTCCTCGTGGAGCGGAAGCCCGGCCAGGACGGCGGCCAGGCCATCGCCGAGGGCGCGGCGGAGGCCGCCCGCGAGGGCCGCAAGCTCTTCGGCCTCTTCGGCGGCAGGGGCGGCAACTTCGAGGTGCCCCGGGTGGAGGATTCCCCCGGACGGCCGCGGGTCACCCCCGCGAGCGTGGAGAATCCGTCGCTTGCCGAGGCGACCGAGGCCGCCCTCGATTATCTCGGGCGGGACCCCGACGGCTTCTTTCTCGTCGTCGAGCAGGGCGACATCGACTGGGCCAATCACGACAACGACTTCCGGGCCATGGTCGGGAGCGTCGCCGATCTCGACGGCGCCGTTCGGGCCGCCCTGGCCTTCGTCGACCGGCCCGGTGACGACATCGATTGGACGAACACCGTGCTCCTCGTGACCGCCGACCACGCGACGGGGGGCCTTTTCCTTGACCCCGATAAGCCCCTCGGATTGGGCGAACTGCCCCGCCAGGAGGCCCGTGTCGAAGAGAAAGAGACGCCGCCCCCGGTGGGCAGCGACCGGGGACCGGTGGAGAACGGCGTCGTTCTCAAGAAGCCGGATTACGCTTCACCCTATGTTTATCCTGGCGGGGAAGTGTCGTACGGCACGGCCGGGCACACCAACGAGCTCGTGGACCTGGCCGTCATGGGCGCGGCGGCCCCGGCGTTCATGAAGTTCCGCGGCTCCTGGTATCCGGGTCCCATTCTCGACAACACCCAGATCAACGCCGCACTGCGGGAGGCGCTGGGACTCCCGGCGCTCGGACGCCATCCCCGCCGGGCGGAGTGAGCCCTCAGCGGATCTCTTTCAGCCTCAGGTTGCGGAACTCGACGAGAGAGCCGTGCCCCAGGAAGCCGAGGTGTCCGGACGCCCGCTTGAGGCCCGGATGCTCGTTGCCGTCGATCGTGCCGCCCCGCGAGGCCTCGTCGAGATCGGCGTCGACGACGGTCGAGCCGTTGACGACGACCGTGACGTGCCGGCCCTTGACCATGATCTCCTCGGCGTTCCACTCGCCGGGCGGGCGCAGAAAGCCGCGGCGGGCCGGGACGACCCCGTAGATCGAGCCGTGGTATTGGTACGGCCGGAGGCCCCGGTAGACCGGTGAGCCGTCCTCGAGGATCTGGATCTCCATGCCGGCGTAGGCGGCGTCGCCCTCGAGGGGCGCGCGGACGCCGACGCCGTTGTTGGCGGCGGGCGTAAGCTTGAACTCGAAGCGAAAGACGAAATCGGAGTACTCCTTGGCCGTGTAGAGATTGCCGCTGCCGAGCTCGGGGTGGATGACGATCTTGCCGCCTTCGGCGGCGTAGCCCTTGGTGTCTCCCGTCCAGCCGTCGAGATCGCGGCCGTTGAAAAGGGGCGTGAACCCTTCGCTCGCCTCCGTCTCCGTCATCTGCGGCACGGCCGCGTCGCGCGGGATCTCGCGGAGGAAGATGTTCCGGAAATAGAGGACGTTGCCGTGGGCCTGGAGCTCGATCTGCCCCGTCGGGTAGATCGGCTTGTCCCTCTCCCAGTAGTTCTCGAGGACGGTGTTGTCGACGACGAGCTTGTCGTTGAGATAGACGCTGACGCGGTCGCCGATCATGATGATCCGGAAGGAGTTCCACTCGCCGACCGGGCGGTCGGCCCTTTCGAGAGGGACGCTCTTGCCTTTCTGGTTGTTGTAGAGGCCGCCCGAGCCGACCGGGTTGTCGGTCGGGGTCCCAGATCTGGACCTGCGGCGACCCGCGGAGATAGAGACCGCTGTCGCCGCCCTTCTCGATCTTCCAATCGACGAGGAGCTCGAAATCGCCGTAGTCGGACGGCGGTGCAGAGGCTCTCGCCCTTGCCGTCGAAAGACGAGCGTGCCGTCGACGACCTTCCAGTGGGCCCGCATCCTCTCGTCCGCTTCGGCCTGCGCCTTGGCCAGCTCCTGGGAGGTCATTTTGGCCCTGGCCGGGGGATCCGCGACGAGGCCCTTCCACCCGTCGAAACCGCGTCCGTCGAAGAGCGGCACGTAGCCTCCCTGGCGAAGGCGGGCCTGGATGACACTGCCCACCGCCCCTTTTTCCACAGGATCGGCGGTCCGGGCCTCTACGCGCCTGAGGGCCGAATAGGCTTCCTCGCCCGAAAGCCAGCGCTCCTGGGGCGCCTGTTCCGAGGCCAATTCGACGAGCCCGGCCGATGCCGCGTCGCCGAGGAAAACGTTCCCGACGTAAGCCGCCAGGAGGCGGAGGGCTTCCGGCTCGCGGATCGGCCGCCGCGCCGGCGATGACCGTCTTCTTGTCGGCATCGTCGAAGGGCTGGGCGAGGAGGTCCTGGAAGAGCGCGATCTTGCGCTGTCCGGTCATATTCGCCCGCCCGACGAGGCGGACGTAGCCCTCGACGGCCATGAGCCGGTGCTTTCTATTTTGCGTCGTCGTCGCCACGCGGAGCAGGTCGGCCGCCGCCGCATAGTCCGGCCACTGCGACAGGGCGTAGACGGCCGCAGTTTGCGTCTGGCTGTCGGCCGACGCGCATTCCCGGACAGCCGCTTCGAGGGCCCTTTCCCCGGCCTACCTTGGGAAGGGTCCTCAGAATGGCGACCTTCCGGTCGGTTGGGGCGTCCTGCAAAAGCGCAACGAGGGCCGCGCCCTCGCTCCGCCGGCACCGTGCTTCGCCGGGCCGCGGCCGCCACGGCCTCTTGAAGCCGGACGATGTCGTCTCCGTCGGTCGCCTTCTCGAGCAGGCCGACGAGACGGGGGAGGTCCTGCTCGTCACCCAGCTTGGCCAGCGCGCCAAGCGCGGCCGCCCTCGTCGCCGGTTCCGGGTCGGAGGCCAGGGCGAAGACCCGGTCGAACTCCTGCTTCGCCCCTTTTTCGCCGATGACCTCGATGAGCGCTGCCTTGCCGGGAAGCGGCGTTGCCTCGAGCAGACGGACGGCGTCCGGGACGACCTGCCGTCCGTCGAAGCCGAGAAGGACGGTCTTCAACGCCGCCACGGTCTTCTCGTCGCCGCTGCCGGCGAGCGCGAAAATATCCGGCAGGACCGTCTCGCCTCCCAGCCTCGCCGCCGCCGGGATCGCGGCCAGACGGACGGCCTCATCGCCGCTCTTCAGGCTCTCCCGGACAAGGGGCAGGGCCGTCTTGTCGCCGCGCCGGCCGAGCATGCCGATGATCTCGGCCCGGACTTCAGGCGAGGAGGCTGCCGCTCTGTCGACCCATCGGGCCGTCGCATCGCCCCGCCCGACGGTCGCGGCCATCTCGAGGGCGGCGCCGCGCAGGGCGAGGACGGGACTGTCCGCGGCGTGGAGAAGGTCGGGAACGGCCTTGTCCTTGACGATGGAAACGAGGAGCGTCAGCGCGTCCGACGCGACCTGGCTCTCCCCGGGGCCGTCATGCGAATCAAGGATCGATCTCGCCGCCGCGAGGGCCTCGGTTGTTCTGCCGGATTCAGCAAGCCGCCGCGCGAACAGGAGATAGAGGCCCGGCGCCTGGGCCCTCTCGCCCTGCGAGCCGGCCACGCGGACTTTGGACAGGACCGGGACGGCGGCCGGATCGCCGATATTGGCCAGGGCGAAGCGGGCCGCGCGACGGAGCCCTTCGTCGCCGCTCTCGGCGAGGGGAAGCAGCTTTTTGACGGCCTCACGGCTGCGCATCGCTCCGAGGGCGTCGACGATCGAGAGTTGGGCGCCCCGGGGCGCCTGGTCGAGCCCTTTCAGGAGGGCCCGCGAGGCCTCGGGGCCTCCGATCGCCTGAAGGGCCGCAACGGCAGGCCCGGCCAGGACGTCGTCGCCGAGAAAGCCGGCCAAAGGCTTGACGGCTTCCGTCTTCCCCGCGAGCTGGATCTGGGTCATGAGGAACGACGCAACTTGCTTGTCGGGCTTCGCCGCGAGCGCGGCGAGAAGGGTTCTCGTGAAAAGAAGGCGCTCGCTTTCCGCTCCCGCGCGGCTCACATAGACCGCCAGCCCGTTCACGGCGAACCGGGCCTTGGAATCGTCGCCGGATCCCGGAGGCAGGACACGGGCGCACGTTTCGGCCAGGGCTGGGGGTCCGAGCTTGACGAGATCGGCGCAGAGGGCGTCCCTGGCGGCCGAAGTCTCGGCCGGAAAGCGATCCATGATCGACGAGACCCGGGCCTTGAGGTCCGGGGATCCTGCCGGAGAAGCGCTCTGTCCGGCCGCCGCGAGCGGGCCGGCCGCCAAAAGCGCACAGGCGAAAGCCGCAAGGACGAACGGGGCGAGTCTTTTATTCATAGGGGATCTCCTCACGGTCTTTCTAGAGGTGCCAGGGCGCCCGCATGGGCTGGCTCGCGAGGCGGTTGGCGGCGTCGTCCCCGGGGAAGATCTGGAGCTCGGGGTCGAAGCGCAGAGGCCGGCCGAGCTGGACCGCGATCTTGGCCAAGTTGACCAAGGTGCAGGAGCGATGGCCGTTCCGTTCGTTCAGGGCGAAGCGGCTTCGCGTCCGGACGGCTTCCGAAAAATCGGTCACTTGAGGCTCGGGGTCGGGGAGGGCGGCCAGCACATCCCGGAGGTTCGGGATATCGGACTCGAAACCCCGGTAGAGCTTGCCCTTGGGCCCCTCGAGGAACGGGGCGCGCGTATCGCGGTTCTCGCCGTCGAGGACGATGACGCAGCCGTCGGCGTACTTCATCTCGATGCGCCGCCAGCTGCCGCAGGCGTCCGGGTGCTGCTGCGGGCAGTCGGCCGCGATCTCGACCGGGCTCGTGTCGTCCTTTTCGAGGATGTATTGGACCGGATCGAGGTAGTGCATGCCCATATCGCCGAGCCCGCCGCCGTCGTAGTCCCAGTAGCCGCGGAACGTGCCGTGGACACGGTGGGGATTGTAAGGCTTCCAGGGCGCCGGGCCGAGCCAGAAATCGTAATCGAGCTCGGGCGGCACGGGCTCCGGCCGGGCATACGTCAAGCCGCTCCAGTAGAATTTCCAGTCGAAGCCCGTGGTCGCGCTCACGGTCGCCTTGATCGGCCAGCCCAGGAGCCGGTTCCGGACGACCTTCTTGATCGGCCGGACGTCGGTCCCGAAGCCGTAGAAGCGGTCGGTGAAGCGGAACCACGTGTTGACGCGGGAGATGCGGCCGGTGCGGCCGACGGCGTCGACGAGCGCGCGGCCTTCGGCGATCGTCCGGGTCATCGGCTTTTCGCACCAGACGTCCTTGCCGGCCTCGGCCGCGGCGATGGCGATCAGCGCGTGCCAGTGCGGCGGGGTCGCGATATGGACGATGTCGATGTCGGGCCGGGCCAGGACTTCGCGGAAATCGGTGGTGCCGGAGACGCCCGGGCCGGCGATCTCCAAAGCGGAAGCGAGATGGCCCTTGTCCACGTCGCAGACGGCCCGCAGGACCGAGCCCGGATAGCCCATGTGGCCGCGGCCCATGCCTCCGACGCCGATGACCGCCTTGGTCAGCGTGTCGCTCGGGGCGACGGTACCCTGGCCTCCGAGGACGCGGCGGGGGACGATCGTGATCGCTGCGGCCGCTGCGGCGCCCGTGGCGAGGAACCGGCGGCGTGAGAACGTGCGGGATTGCGGCATGGGACGATCCTCTCGATGAGACATTCCGGGATATTATATTACAATTTTCCGGAAGATTCCGTGGAGCTTCATGTCTAAAGGATGTATGGTCGACTTGTGCCCGAATCATCCGATCGTCGCCCCGTTCCCGGAGACGATCTTTCCCCGACAACCCTCATCGCTCAGGAGGTCCCCGTGCGCAATTTCATGACCATGTCCGCCCGGCCGGTGTTCGCGCTGCCGGTCCTCATCGTCCTTGGGTTCATGCTGTCCGGCGTTCCGGCCGCCGCCCAGGATCAGCCCAAGTATCACAATTATGCCGAGCTGGCCACGGCTGCGCAGACGCTGGCCGGTGCCCATAAGACCGTCGCCCGGATCGAGTCCATCGGCAAGACGCGCGGCGGCCGCGACATCTGGGCCCTGGAGATCGCCAACCCGGGCGGCGTCGCTCCGGCCGTCCGTCCGGCCCTGCTCATCGCCGCGGGCTTCGAAGGCGACCAGCTCGTCGGAACCGAGATCGCCCTGTCCGTGGCCGAGACGCTCCTGAAAGGCGCGGCAGGCGACCCGGAGATCAAGCAGAGGCTCGATACGTCCACGATCTATATCATCCCGCGGGTCAACCCCGACGGGGCCGAGGGCTTCTTCGCCGCCGTCAAGACGGGCCGGCGCACGAACACGACGCCCCGCGACGACGACAACGACGGCCGCGTCGACGAGGACGGCCCTGAGGACCTCAACGGCGACGGCTTCATCACGGTCATGAGGGTCAAGGCGGCCGGCGGCGAATACATGATCGACCCCGACGAGCCGCGCCTGATGAAGAGAGCCGACCCGAAAAAGGGCGAACGCGGCGCGTACAAGCTCTTCTCGGAGGGGATCGACAACGACGGCGACGGCTTCATCAACGAGGACCCGCCCGGCGGGACCGACATCAACCGGAATTTCGCCCACGAGTATCCTTACTATAAGCCCGATGCGGGGCCCCACATGGTCAGCGAGGCGGAATCTCGGGCCGTGATGGATTGGGTCGTCGCCCATCGGAACATCGCGGCGGTCCTGACCTTGGGCGAGAGCGATAACCTGATCGTCCCGCCGACGGGCGCCGGCCGGCTCGGCCCGGCCCGCGAGCTCGACCTTATCCGTTTCGCCGAAGCTTCGGCGGCGGGGGCGCGGACCGCGGGCTTCATCCAGACCGGCGGCGGGATGGGCCGCGGCGGCCGCTTCGGCGGGGGAGATTTCTCGTTCGAGATGATGGGCGGCGCCGGGGGCCGGCAGGCCCAGAGGCAAGCCCAAACCTCCGAGAGCGGCCGCTTCCGGATGCCCGATCGCAAGGCCGCGACGACCGTCGACTCGGCCGACTATGATTACTTCAAAGCCGTAAGCGACAAGTATATCGAGATGACGGGCATCCGCCAGCCGCTCTCCGTGCGCGAACCCCAAGGCGCCTTCTTCCAATACGGCTATTTCCAGTTCGGCGTCCCGTCCTTTTCGACGCCTGGCTTTGGGCTGGCCGCAGCGGAATCAGCCGGACCACGGACAGCGACGGATGGGCATGATGCCCCCTGGAGCGGGAAGCTCGGGTCCAGCCGGGGCGCCAGGGCTCAGGCGCCGGAGCCGCCCAGACGATCGTCGTTCAGGGCGGCGGCCAGGATATCACGCAGATGATGCAAGGGGGCGGTGGGGCATTCCGCTTCGCCCAAGCCCAGACGGGTGCTTCCGCCGAGGCCGTCCCGCCCCCGGCCCCGGGCATAGACAAGCAGGTCCTGAAATGGATGGACGCGGGGAAGATCGACGGTTTCGTTCCTTGGGCCAAGGCCAAGCACCCCGAGTTCGGAGAGGTCGAGGTCGGCGGGTTCAAACCCTATGCGGTCACCAACCCCCCGGCGGCGAAGCTCCCCGAGCTCGGCGCCGCGCACGTCAAGTTCGCCGTTTACCTGGCCTCGCTCTTCCCCCGGGTGGATGTGGCTTCGCTCGAGGCCGTCAGCCACGGCGGCGGCATCTTCCGCATCAGAGCGGAGGTCGAGAACGCCGGCTTCTGGCCGACCTCTCTCGCCCAGGGGCAGACGTCCCGGTCGGTCAAGCCGACCCTGGTCCAGCTCGGCGTCGAGCCGGGCGCGGTCCTCTCGGGCAGCGCCAAGACGAACTTCCTGCCGACGCTTGCCGGCTCGGGGGGCCGGGCCAAGTACGAATGGCTCATCAAGGGCAAGACCGGCCAGGTCGTGGAGCTCCTGGTGCGATCGGAAAAGGGCGGAACGGCGACGGCCCGGGTCACCCTGAAGTGAAGAGGAGGACGACGATGAGAACACGCAGGATCCTGTCCTTCGTCCTGGCCTCGGCCGCGGGCCTCATTCTGACGGCGCCCTTCTCGCCGGCCCAGAAGGCCTCCGACCCCGCTTTCAAGGTCAAGCTCGATTTCAACCGCTGGCACGACACGAACGAGCTCTACGCCGACATGAAGCGGCTCCAGACCGCTTTTCCCAAGTTCCTCAAGCTCGAATCGATCGGCAAGAGCTTTGACGGCCGCGACCTCATGGTCATGACCGTCAACAACCCGGCCACGGGGCCGGAGTCGGGCAAGGCGGGCATGTATATCGAAGCCAACGTCCACGGCAACGAGATCCAGGGCGGCGAGGTCTGCCTCTACACGATCTGGTACCTCATGGAGAACTACGGCCGCATCGACGACGTCACCCGCCTGGTCGACGAGCGCGTCTTCTACATCATTCCGACGGTCAATCCCGACGGCCGGCAGTACTTCATGGAAGGGCCCGGCGGCAACGCCCGCTCCGGGCACGTCCCGGTCGACGACGATAATGACGGCCTCATCGACGAGGACCCGCCCGAGGACATCAACGGCAACGGCATCATCGAGCAGATCCGCAAGCTCGTCCCGGGCGAAGGCAATTACCGCATCAGCCGGACGAATCCGAACATCCTCGAGCCCGTTCCCTTCGGCGAAAAGGGCGACTACATCCTGCTCGGCCAGGAGGGCATCGACAACGACGGCGATGGCCTGGTCAACGAGGACGGCCCGGGCAGCTACGACCAGAACCGGAACTGGCCCAGCGACTGGCAGCCGGATTACGTCCAGAACGGGGCCATGGACTATCCCTTCCAGCTGCCCGAGGCCCGGGCGGTGGCCGACTTCCTGAAGGCCCGTCCCAACATCTCCGGGGTCCAGTCCTACCACAACAACGGCGGCATGATCCTGCGGGGGCCGGGCGCCGAGGCGGTGGGCGAATATCCCATGACCGACGTCCGCTTCTACGACGAGCTCGGCCAGAACGGCGAGCGCATCCTGCCGTTCTACCGCTACATCGTCCTCTGGAGCGGGCTGTACACCGTGCACGGCGGCTTCATCGACTGGACCAACGACGGGCTGGGTATCCCATCGTTCTCCAACGAGCTCTGGAACGGAGACCAGTACTTCACCAGCCCCGCCCTCAAGGAGCAGCAGGCCGACCCGGCGAGCCCCATCGCCCCGGCCGTTTCCCGGTACTACTTCGACAAGTATCTCGAGTTCGGCGACGAGTTCGTCGAGTGGAAGCCCTACGACCATCCCCAGTTCGGCCAGGTCGAGATGGGCGGCGTCTGGAAAAAGTACCAGGGACGCGTCCCGCCGAGGTTCATGAACGAGGAGCTCTGCCACCGGAACATGGCCTTCTCCCTCTATCAGGCCGGCGAGATGCCGCTCATCCGCCTGGGCGAGACCTCGGTCGAAAAGGTCGGAGGGGACGTCTTCCGGGTCTTTGTCGACATCACCAATCCGAAGGTCACGCCGACGATCATGGCCCGGGCGGCCCAGAACTTCACCGTCCGGCCGGACCTCCTGCTCGTCGACGGCAAGGGCGTCGAGGTCATCGCGGCCAGCTTCATCGACAACAAGACGGTCTACAAGGCGAACCCGTCGGTGACGCCCCTCGTCGATCAGAAGGACCTCAAGAGGATCATCGTCCGCAACGGGCATCCGGGCAAAACGACGAGGACGGCGGTGCTCTTGGTTAAAGGGTCCGGGACGATGACGGTCGCTTACGACAGCGTCAAGGGCGGGAAGGCGAGCAAGACGATCACGCTAAAATAGGGCCAGGGCCCGTTCCCTCAGGGGACTGTCCCTCTCCTGGCACGGGGACATGTGCCCCAGGCCTGATCCGTTCTTTTTTTGGCCACGGGAACTTACGGGGGGCGGCCTCCGTCTCTAAGGATAGAGGACGGAGGTTTCCATGAAAAAAGCTGTTGTGTTGGCGGTGTTGTCGGTCGCGAGCCTCGGGAGCCTGGCCGCTTTCGAGACGACAAAGAGCCTGAACCTGCCCGCTCAGGGCGTCAAGCGCCTGGAGATCCAGGCGGGGGCCGGATCCCTGACGGTCACCGGCCGGGAGGGGCAGGGGGCCATCGAGATCAAGGCGGAGATCGTCGCCCGGCATGTCCGGGACGAGGACATGGACGGCTTTTTGAAGGACCGGGTCGAATTGACCCTGGAGAAGCGGGGAGAGGTCGCGGTCCTGGTCAGCCGCATTCGCGAACGGCTCCGGCTCTTCAGTTTGGACGAAGGCGCCGTCATCAACCTGACCGTCTCGGTCCCCAAAGATATGCCCCTCGAGATCGACGACGGCTCGGGGAGCATCGTCGTCGAGGACCTGGCCGCCGTCAGGATCGACGACGGCTCCGGTTCGATCCGCGTCGGCCGCATCGCCGGCGAGGTCGAGATCGACGACGGCTCGGGCGGGATCGAGATCAACGACGTCACGGGGAACGTTTCGGTCGATGACGGCTCGGGCGAGATCATCATCCGCGGGGTCGGCGGGACCGTGACGGTCGACGACGGCTCGGGCTCCATCGACATCAAGGACGTGGAGAAGGATGTCCGCCTGGTCAGGACCGGGAGCGGCGGGGTCGACGTCTCGAACGTCAAGGGCCAGGTCATCCGCTCCAGGTAGGCGCCCGCTTTACTGCGGCTTGGCCGCCGGACGGCGATAGAGCCACCAGGAGATGAAGCCGACGAAGAAGGCGCCGCCGACGATGTTGCCCAGAGTGACCGGCAGCAGGTTCCGTACGAGGAAGCGGCCGATGCCGACCGGGGCGCCGTAGATCATGCCCGTCGGGATGAAGAACATATTGGCCACGCTGTGCTCGAAACCGAGGCCGACGAAGGCCATGATGGGGAACCAGACGGCCAGGATCTTCCCGGCCACGTCCTCGGCCGCGCAGGCCAGCCAAACGGCCAGGCAGACCAGCCAGTTGCAGCCGACGCCCCGCCAGAACGCCGCCGTGAAGGAGAGTCCCGTCTTATCCACGGCCATGGCCCGGACGGCGCCGAGGTAAGGCTCGCCCGCGCACAGTCCCGTCAGATAGGCCAGGGCGTAGGCCACGAAAAGGGCGCCGGCGAAATTCCCGGAGTAGGACAGGGCCCAGTTCCGGGCCAGACCGCGGAGGGGGGAGCGGCCGGAGAGGACGCCCGGGACGAGGATGGCCGCGTTCCCGGTGAAGAGCTCGGCCCCGGCGACCACGACGAGAATCAGGCCGACCGGGAAGACGGCGGCGAAGAGCATGCGGCCGAGGCCGCCATAGCGGACGTCGCCGACGACCGCCGGGGCGATGCCTTTGCCGATCATGATGGCCAGCAACCCGCCGAGGGCGATGTAGGCCCCGGCCAGGAAACCCGAAACGAGGAGCTTCCGCCAGGGTAGTCCCGTCTTGACGACGCAGGCCGACTCCATCGTCTCGACCACTTCGGCGGGCGACTTGAAGGCGATCAGAACAGGCCCTTGACCTTGCCGGTCTCGAGGTCGAGGTCGACGTCATAGTAGACCGGCCGGGTGGGCAGGCCGGGCATCGTCCTCATGTCGCCGCAGAGCGGGTAGAGGAACCCGGCCCCGACGCTGGCCCGGATGTCGCGGACGGGAAGCTTGAAGTTCCGGGGCACGCCTTTCCATTCCGGGTTGTGGCTCAGGCTAAGGTGGGTCTTGGCCATGCAAATGGGCAGCTTGTCGAAACCGAGCCGGGTATAGAGCGCGATCTTGGCCTCGGCCTCGGGCGCGTATTCGACCCCGTCCGCGCCGTAGATCTCGGTGGCGATCGTCTCGATCTTCTTCTTGATGTCCCATTCGAGCGGATAGAGGAAGCGGAAGTTCCGGGGCTTGGCGCAGGCGGCGATGACGGCCTTGGCCAAGGCGACGGCCCCCGCCCCGCCCTCGGCCCAATGGGTCGCCGGGACGGCGTCCTCGGCCCCGACGGCCAGCGCGGCCCTGCGGATGAGGTCGATCTCGGCGTCCGTGTCCGTCGTGAAGCGGTTGATGGCCACGACGACCGGGACGCCGAAGCGGAGGGCGTTGCGGATGTGGGCGGTCAGGTTGGCCAGGCCCTTGGCCAGGAGGTCCAGGTTCTCGTCCGTGTATTCGGGGGCCAGCGGCTTGCCGGCGACCACCTTGGGCCCGCCGCCGTGCATCTTCAGGGCCCGGACGGTGGCGACCATGACGACCGCGCTCGGGACGAGACCGCTCGTCCGGCACTTGATGTCCATGAACTTTTCCATGCCGCAATCGGCGCCGAACCCCGACTCGGTGACGACGAACCCGTCCGGGCCCACGAGCCGGAGGGCGATCTGGTCGGCGATGATCGAAGAATTGCCGTGGGCGATGTTGGCGAACGGGCCGGCGTGGACCATGGCCGGCGTGTTCTCGATCGTCTGCATCAGGTTGGGCATGATGGCGTCTTTCATCAGGACGGTCAGGGCCCCGGCGACGCCGAGGTCGTCGGCCGTGACGGCCTCGCCGGCGCGGCTCGTGCCGATGACGATCCGGCCGAGGCGCTCCCGCATGTCGGCCAAGCCCGTCGTCAGGGCCAGGATGGCCATGATCTCCGAGGCCACGGAGATGTCGAAGCCGGTCTCGCGGACCATGCCCTTCTCCTCCGGGCCGAGGCCGATCTTGACGACGCGGAGGAAGCGGTCGCTGATGTCGATGACCCGGTTCCAGGTGATGCTGGCCGGGTCGATGTCGAGCCGGAACATGCGGCGCTTCTCTTCGGGGCTGAGGTCCGCGGGGTCCGTCTTGTCGATACCGAGCTTCTTGAGCCGGCGGAGCATGATCGGGGAGAAGCGGCGTTCGCCCTTCTTGTCGGCCGGGCAGAAGGCGTTGAAGAGCTTCTCATCGTCCTGGTTCGATTCGTGGAGGATGCGGACGTCGATGGCCGCGGCCAGGAGATCGTGGGAGGCCGTCACGGCGTGGATGTCGCCCGTCAGGTGGAGGTTGAAGTCCTCCATGGGCACGATCTGGGAATAGCCGCCGCCGGCCGCCCCGCCTTTGATCCCGAACGTCGGTCCCATGCTGGGCTGGCGGACAACCGTCATGACCTTCCGGCCGAGGTGGGCGCCCAAAGCCTGGCTCAGTCCGACGGTCGTCGTCGTCTTGCCTTCGCCGAGCGGGGTCGGCGTGATGGCCGTCACATCGACGTAGTGGCCCAGGGGACGGTCCTTGAGCCGGTCCAGGACGTCGAGGTGGATCTTGGCCTTGAACCGGCCGTAAAGATCGAGGTCGTCCTCGCCGAGCCCGAGCCCGGCGGCCACCTTGACGATGGGCAGGAGCACCGCGGCTTGGGCGATGTCGATGTCGCTCGGCACGGGATTGAGGGGCTTGACGGGGTTGACGGACATGGCGCGGACCTCCTTCTCCTGACTTCCTGCCGGAAGTCTATCGTAAGGAAATCGCCCCAGGAAAACAAGCCCGCCGCGTCGGCGGCCTTTGAGGGCCGCCGCCTCCGCCCTTACATGCTGATGGAGACGCTCCGGCCCCCGTTGCCGAAGCGCGGGTTGACGACGTTGCTCCGGGTCGAGCCGAACGAGAAGTTCAGCCCGACGGAGAAGGAGTAGTTGTAGCCCGTGGCCAATTGCTTCTGGCGCAGAAGGATGTCCTCGAGGGACGCCCCCTCGGCCGAGAGCGAGAGCAGGTCGCGAATGCGGGTATAGCTGCCGTCGATCTCGAGGCTCAGACCGCGCCAGATGCGGAACTCCAGTCCGCCCTCGAGCTCGACCCGGTTCTTGCTGAAATCATGGAAGAAATGGGATCCCTGGAGCTGGACGCTGGCCTTGCCCCAAGGCCTGACGACCTCGTAGGCGAAGCTCAGCGACTCCTGAAGGAGGGTTTCGGCCGTTTTGAGATAGACCGTCTCCTGGTAATAGCGGGCCCGCGTCAGCCCGACTCGGTAGAGGATGCGGAACTGGCGCTTGGTCGATTCCGAATAGGGGAAGACGTCGTACTCGAGGGCCGGGGCGACGCTCAGGACGAGCTTGAGGTTCGAATAGGTCGAGGACTCGGCATCGACGTAGCCGCCGGCCGACCAGTGCTCACCGAGGCTCTTGACGACCATGGCGGATCCCCCGTATCCGCGGGTCGAGCTTTGGTAGGAGGTGCCGTCGCCGAGATCGAACCAATAGTCGCTCCAATTGCCGTAGACCGACGTCCGGACCTTGACCGCCGGGGTGGTCCGGTTGGCCGAGACGGAGGAGTAGTACGAGCCGCTCCGGTACTGGGTCTCCCCCGAGAGGAAGGCGTTGCCGCTGAGACTGAAGACCCAGAAGTTCCACTTGTCGTTGACCGAGGTCGGCTTGGCCTGGTCGAGGAATCGGACCGAGAGGTCCTTGGCGGCCGGGGTCCTGGCGGCATAGCGAAGGAGGCCGATCCCGATCATGCCCGAGATCCCTTTCCGAACCTCCTCGGGCTTCTCGTCAGGGCCCGGAGCGTAGGTCAGAGTGTTGTCCTGCCCCTGGAATTCCCCGCGGCCGGTGAATTCGATCCGGAGGCGGCCCTCCGGGGGCGGTCCCGTGGGCGAGAGGGCGACACGGACCTGGGACGCGTCGAGCGAGGGGACGAAGACGACAAAGGGGATCTCGGCCCGGACCGCCTCAATGTCGGTCCCGGGCCAGTCGAGGAAGACCCGAAGCAGAGAAGGCGGGGGCGGCCCGGCCGGCTTGGGCGGCGGGACCTGGGCGGTCCCGAGAGCGGCCAGACCAAGAGAGATGACGGCCAGCAGGGCGGCCACCTTGAGAGGGATGGTCTTCACGGTGTTCACATGTCTCTCCTGGCCGGTCAGTTCATGCGGATGCTCAAGCCGCCGCCGCCGGTCGAGCCGAAGCGAGGGTTGATGACGTTGGTGAAGATCGAGCCGAACTGGAACTGGAACCCGACCGCGGCGAAATAGTTGCTGTGCATGGGCAGCTCGCGGAGGCGCAGGAGCTGCTCCTCGAGGGTCGGCTCGCGGCCGAGGAGCGAGAGCTGGTCGTGGATCCACGAGTAGCCGCCGATGACATAGACGCTGAATCCTTTGTAAAGCCTCAGGTTGACGATGCTGAACGTGTCCACGCGGTACTTGGCCAGGTCATGGAGATAGTTTGACGCCTCGACGCTGAGGCTGACCGTCCCCAGCTTCTCGCGGAGGTCGAGGGTCAGCGACAGGGATTCCTTGAACAGGGTCTCGCGCAGCTTGCCGAAGACCGTCAGCTCGCGATACTTGACCGGATTCACGCCCAGCGTGTACAGGGCCCGGAGCTGACGCCGGGTCGAATGAGAATAAGGGAAGAAGTTGTACTCGACGGCCGGGGCCACGCTCACCCCGAGCTTGATGTTGCTGTAGAGCGAGGATTCGATCTCGACCAAGGCTCCGGCCGACCAATGCTCGCCAAGGCTCTCGACGAAAAGGCCGGTTGCGTTCCGGCTCGACGTGGTGCCTGTGACCGTGCCGTCCTCGGTCTCGTAGCGTTGCCTGGACGTGTCGACGGACAGCCCGAGCTGGAGCTTCGAGCGGGGGGTGACGCGATTGGCCGAAAAGGAGCCGTCGACCATGCGGCTCATGTAGCTCTGTTCGCCGGAGAAGTAGCCGTCTCCGGACAGGCTGAAGACCCAGGAATTCCAGCGGTCGCGAGCGGCGCCGGCCTCCTCCGGGCGGGAATAGTCTACGGCGATGCGCCGGGCGATCGGCGTCCGGCCGACAAAGCTCATCAGGCCCAGCTTGAGGGTTTTGACCAGGCCGCGGCGGACGTCGTCCGCGGTATCGGTCTTGGTCGAGAAGTACTTTTGGACGTCGGTCAGTCCCTTGTCTTCATTCTGACCGATAAAGGTCAGGGTGTATTCGACGCCGCCGCCTCCCGTCGATTGGGTGGTGATCAGGATATGGACCTGGGCCTCGAGGCGGTCCCTGACATAGTTGACGAAGGTGATCTCGGTCCTGATGTAATCGATGTCGCAGCTGTCACAATCCAGGAAGACCCGGAGGGCGGTCTTCTTCAGCTCTTCGACGTTCTGCGGGGCGGTCTGGGCGGCGGCAGGCCGTCGCGCCGGACCCAGGCCGAGGATCAAGGCCAAAACCAGAACGGCCACGGCTCCGGTCGGTCTTCGCATATACGCTCTCTTTCACGGGGGCAGGCCGGGCCCGCGGCAATCTTCCGTCAGATTGCCGCTACAGCAGCAAGTCCCGTGCCACGACGATCGCAACTCCCCAGGGGGGAGAGACGCGGGATAGTGATATATATACGTCCGGGCGTAAGATTTGTTTACATGCCTCTCGAATAAACTCCAGGGCGGGCGGCCAAGTTGCGCTCCGGGCGGCCGTAAGATCTAGAAGAAGTAGTAGGCCGCGAGGAGGAGGCGGACGTTATAGACGAACCGGGCGTCGCGGACCTTGCCGAAGAGGTCGGGCGCGCCGTACGAGGCCGCCGTGAGCTCGATCTCTCCGGCGAAGCGCATCTTGCCGATGTTGTAGAGGACCCTCGGCGAGAGGCGATAGATCTCGTCGATGTTGAAGCCCCGTGAGTAGCTCGTCCCGATGATCTCGCGAGGCGAGCCCAGGTTCTTGGAATAGCCGGCGAAAAAGCCCGTCTGCCACGGCGCGCCGCTCGTCTGGATCTCGGTCCACAGGGACATGGTGGCGATCGGGGTGTAAGCCCAGTCCAGCCGGACCTGGTCGACGACGTCGCGGACGGCGTAGCCGCCGAGCATGGTCAGGTGGTGGAGATCCTGTCCCCAGACGACCTCCGCCTTCCACGTCCACCTCGGCCACTTCTGCTTGAAGAACGCCATGGCCGCCAGGCCGGTCAGGGACTCGTCCGTCGCGTAGCCGGCCGCGGTGACGATCCGGGGAGCGATCTTCATGAGGTCGGCGCCGAAGCCGGCCACGGTCTCCGTCTTCCGGGCGTCGTTCTTCGACGCGAACTGCAGCTTGAGGTTGAACTCGGGCAGCGCGGCGTTGCGGAGGTAGACCGAGCTCGTTCCTTCGGGCCCCGTGCTCACGAAGTCGCGCTGGGCCAGGGCCGTCGCGGACAGGCTGACGCCGCCGAACGTCTGCGTGAAACGGACCTGAGGGCTGCGATTGAAGGGCTGGAACGGCGCGCCCGTATTGAAGGAGACGACGTCGGGATAGCTCTCGGTGACGAACATCGGATGCCAGAATTGGCCGACCAGAAGCTCGGTATGAGGCCAGTTCAGCTTGAGATAGCCATGCCGGAGGCGGAAGCCGTTGAGGTCGGCGTCGGAGGTGCCGAAGAACTCGGCCTCGACGTAGGCCGATGTCCTGGCGCCCAGGGCGTCGGGCCCGGTGATCTTGCCCGCGACGCGCGTTTGGATCGAAAGAATGTTGAACGTGCCCCGGGCGTTGGCGTCCAAGCCGTCCGGTCCTTCCGCGGGCCCCTTGGGGTAGAGCAGGAAGTGGCCCTCGCGGAGGCTGACGGTCTGGCGGGAATCGGTGAAGATATCGGTTTTGACGAATCCCGACAGGGTCAACCCGAAGGCGGGGGGCTTCTTCTCGTCCTGGGCCGCGGCCGGCGTCGCGATCACCGTGCCCAGGAGGGCGAGTCCGAGAACGATGGCCCCGAGGCTCGTTTTTTTCATATCATTCTCCCCGGCGGGACGGGTCGCCGTGTCTACGGGCCGGGGGAGGCCGGCCTTCGTCCGTGGAGGATTATATCGGCCGAGAGCGGAAAGTCAATTCTGTGATAAGATCGGCCCGCTCCGATGACGCGATCGCTCGGGAGGGCGCATGAGGTTTCTCGCGAAGACCTTCGCCGCGCTGGCCGTTCTCGCCCTGTGCTCCGGTCTCTCCGGTCCGCAGAGGGATTTCCGGCTGGGGGAGAAGGACTTCCTTCTCAACGGGAAGCCATTCCGTATCATGGCCGGCGAGATCCATTACCAGCGCATCCCGCGGGAATATTGGGCCGACAGGTTGATCAAGGTCAAGGCGGCGGGGCTGAACACGGTCGCGACCTACGTTTTCTGGAACGCTCTCGAGCCCGAGCCCGGACAATGGGACTTTACCGGGGGGAACGACCTGGCCGCCTTCATCCGGACGGCCCAGCGGGTCGGGCTCTGGGTCATCGTCAGGCCCGGGCCCTATGCCTGCGCCGAATGGGATTTCGGCGGCCTGCCGGCCTGGCTGCTGCGGACCCCCGACATCAAGGTCCGCTGTTCCGACCCGCGCTATCTCGCCGCCTGCGAGTCCTACGTCATGAAGCTCGGCGAGGTTCTCGGCGACCTCCAGGCCCAGCGAGGCGGCCCCGTCCTCATGGTCCAGGTCGAGAACGAGTACGGCAGCTTCGGAAACGACAGGGACTACATGATGGCCCTCAAGGGATTCTGGGAAAGGGCCGGGATCGAGGTGCCTTTCTTCACGGCCGACGGCGCGACGCCGTACATGCTCGAGGCGGGAAGCCTTCCCGGCGCAGCCATAGGGCTCGACCCGGGCGCGAACGAGAAGCAATTCGCCGAAGCCGAGCGCCTCGGACGGGGCGTCCCCGTCTTTTGCAGCGAGCTCTACCCGGGCTGGCTGACCCACTGGGGCGAGCCCTGGGCCCGGGTCAAGACCGAAGAGTTCCTGCCGGATCTGCGCTGGCTTCTCGAAAACGGAAAATCCTTCAGCCTCTATATGTTCCACGGCGGGACGAACTTCGGGTTCATGGCCGGGGCCAACTTCAGCGACAAGTACCAGCCGGACGTGACGAGCTACGATTACGACGCGCCGCTCGACGAGGCCGGCCGCCCGACGCCGAAGTATCTGGCCATCCGCGACCTTCTGGCGCGCTTTCAGCCTAAGGGCGCGACGCTCCCGGACCTGCCCGAGCCGCTGCCGGCGCTCACGGTATCCGGGATCAACTTCGACGAGAGCGCCTTCCTTTTCGACAACCTGCCGCCGCCCGTCCGCAGCCCCCAACCCGGGCCGATGGAGTCTTACGGCCAGAACTACGGGTTCATCCTTTACCGGACGAAGCTCCTCGGCCATCGCGGCGGCCGGCTCCTCGCGACCGACCTCCACGACTACGGCAGCGTTTATGTCGACGGCCGGCACGTCGGGACGATCGACCGGACGAAGTCCGAGACCGGTCTCGACATCCCGAAGGGGGAGCCGGCCAACGAGACGATCGACATCCTCGTCGAGGCCATGGGCCGGATCAACTACGGGCCCCGCCTGCTCGATCGCAAGGGGATCACCGACCGGGTGACGCTCAACGCCACGACCCTCATGGGCTGGGACGTCTATCCTTTGCCCATGGACGAGGACTATCTGGCCCGGCTCAAGTTCGTCCGGCGCCCGGCCGAGAGGCCGGCGAACTTCTTCCGCGGCACTTTCGCTCTCGCGCGCGTCGGGGACACCTATCTCGACATGAGCGGCTGGACCAAGGGGGTCGTTTGGGTCAACGGGCGGAACCTCGGGCGCTACTGGAAGATCGGACCGCAGAAGCGGCTCTTCTGCCCGGCGCCGTTCCTCCGCCAGGGGACGAACGAGATCGTCGTTTTCGACCTGCACGCCCTCGTGCCGGCGCCTGTCGCGGGGTTCACGAAGCTAGAGTAGGTCCTTCGAGACCTCGACGAGCGAGCTCTCGAGATCGTTGACGATGTGGAAGCCGCGCTTCTCGAAGACGGCGACCATGCGCGGGTTGTCCGTCGTCGTGATGGCCGTGACCGTCCGGGTGCCCCATTCCTTGGCGATGCCGAGGCAATAGTCGGTGAGAAGCCCCCCAAGGCCCTTGTCCTGCCAGGCGTCCTGGACGAGGACGGCGTATTCGGCCGACGTCCGCCCCGGCTCGGCGGCGAGCCGTCCGACGCCGACGAACCTGCGCTCCGCGCCCTCGCCGACCTCGGCGACGATGGCCAGCTCCCGGTCGTAATCGATATAGCAGTAGCGGCTGGCCACTTCGTGCGACTGCCAGAAGAAGAAATAGCGGAACCTTGAATAGATCGACTCACGCGAACAGCTGGCCAGCAGGGCCAGCCACAAGGGCTCGTCCTCGGGCTTGATCGGGCGGAGCGTGATCGGCGTGCCGTCCCTCATCCGCGCCTGGCGGACGAACTCCTCCGGGTAGGGCCGCAGGGACAAGTGGGCGTAGGGCCGCTTGGGGTCCTCGAGGGCGCTCGGGTCGCCGACGACCCTGGCGTCGAGCGCGACGACCCCGTCCGCCGTGACCAGCAGGGGATTGATGTCGAGCTCCGCGATCTCGGGGAAATCGGCCGCCAGATAGGACAGGCGGATCAGGGCTTCGACGAGCTTGTCGACGGCAGCGGCCGGCCGCCCGCGATAGCCCTGGAGGAGCGGCCGCATCCGAAGCCCGTCGAGCATGCGCCGGGCCAGGCGCTCGTTGAGCGGCGGGAAGCCGATGGCCCGGTCGCCGTAGATCTCGGCCGCCGTGCCGCCCATGCCGGCCATGACGACGGTGCCGAAGGTCGGATCCTTCTTGATGCCGAGGATCATCTCGATCCCGTCCCCTGTCCGGACCATCTTCTGAACGGTGACCCCTTGGAGGCGGGCCTCGGGGACCTTCCGGGCGACCGTCTTGAGCATGGTCTCGAAAGCGGCCCGGACCGCATCGGCGCCGTCGAGGTCGAGGGCGACGCCTCCGGCGTCGGTCTTGTGGGTGATGTCGGGCGAGAGGATCTTGACGACGACCGGGAAGCCCGCCGCCTCCGCGGCGCGGACGGCCTCGTCGGCCGTGGCGGCAGCGAAGGGGCTCGTGACCGGGATGCCGTAGGCCGAGAGAAGCTCCTTGGACAACGCTTCGGACAGGGCGCCCTCGGTCCCGGTCAGGACGCCGGCGAACCGGGCCCGGAGGTCTTTGCGGTCGACGGGGAGATCGACGGAGACGTCCTTGGGCGTTTCGTAGAGGATCTCGAGATTGCGGGCGTAGGAGACGAGCGTCATGAACGCCCGGACGGCCTGCTCGGGCGTCTGGTAGGTCGGGATGCCGGCCTCGTTGAGCAGGTTCGTCCCCTCGCGCATCGAGGCGCCGCCGAGCCACGCGGCCAGGACGGGCTTGGGGGTCGAGGCGGCCTGGGCGCAGACTTCCCTGGCCACGGCCGTCGGATTGGTCATGGCCTGCGGCGTGATGATGACCAGGAGAGCGTCGACGCCGGGGTCCTCGAGTACGATCCGGGCCGCCTTGGCCACGAGCTTGGACTTGGCGTCGCCGAGGACATCGACCGGGTTGCGCCGGGACCATTGCGGCGGGAGGCCCTCGTCGAGCTCGCGCATGGTCGCGTCGGAGAGGCGGGCCAGGACGCCGCCCGCGGCGACGAGCGCGTCGGTGGCCATGACGCCGGGCCCGCCGGCGTTCGTCAGGACGGCCAGGCGCGGGCCCTTGGGGACCTTGGGCCGGCCGACGAGATCGGCGCAGTCGAAGATCTCGCCGATGTTGAAGACCCGGGCGACGCCCATGCGCTCGAAGGCGGCGTCGTAGACGGCGTCCTCTCCGGCCAGGGCGCCGGTGTGGGACGCGGCCGCGGCGGCGGACTCGGGGAAGCGGCCGGCCTTGTAGGCGACGATGGGCTTCATGCGGGCGAAGGCGCGGGCGGCGGTCATGAACTTCCGGGCGTCGGGAATGGATTCGATGTAGAGGAGGATCGACTTCGTCGCCTCGTCCTCGCCGAGATAGTCGATGAGGTCGCCGAACTCGACGTCGATCATGTTGCCGGTCGAGACGAAGTGCGAGAAGCCGAGCTTTTCCTCCGCCGCCCAGTCGAGGACCGAGGTGCACAGGGCGCCGGACTGGGAGACGAAGGCGACGTGGCCGGGGCGCGGCATGGCCCCGGCGAAGCTGGCGTTGAGCGAGCGCGCGGGGGAGATGATGCCGAGGCAGTTGGGCCCGAGGATCCTCATGCCCTCGAATCGCCGCGACTCCGCCAGGATCGATCTCTCGAGGGCCAGGCCGTCCGGGCCTGTCTCCCGGAAGCCGGCCGAGACGACGATCAGGCCGCGGATGCCGGCCTCGCCGCATTCGCGGACGAGCCCCGGGACCTCGGCCGCGGCGGCGCAGATGATGCCGAGGTCGGCCGTCTTGGGGAGGGAGGCGGCGCTCGGGAAGCAGGGGATGCCCATAACGGCTTCGACGGACGGGCTGACGGGATAGACGACGCCGCGGAAGCCGCCCCCGATCAGGTTGGCCAGGATGCGGCCGCTGACGCTCTTCGGGTTCGGGCTGACCCCGACGACGGCGATCCGCTGGGGCTTGAAGATCTTGTCGAGAGTGAAGATGTCCATCGGCCCTCCATTCTCGCCTATGGGCCGCGTCTTTTCAAGCGCGACGGAAGAGGCTTAGAGCGTCAGGCGGAAGCCGGTTCGGGCCGTGAGCCCCGGGGCGCCGTATCCCCAGACGGTCTCGTAGCGGACGTCGAAAAGGTTATCGACGCGGGCGAAGAGCTCGAGGTGCGAGCCGACGGCGGTCGTGAGCACGGCATCCAGCAGGACGTAGCCGGGGAGCGGGACCGTGGGATATGGATAGGCGCTGAAGTCGCGGTCGAGGCGGCGGCCGACCCAAAGGGCGTGGGCGGCCAGGTCGAACCGTCCGAAGAGGCGCGTGCCCGCTTCGGCCGAGAACTTGTCGCGCGGCCGGCGGAGGAGCTCCGTTCCGGCGTCCGTGTCGCGGGCCGAGAGCCGGGTGTAGGACGCCAAGAGCCGGGTGCCCCCTCCGGGCCGCGCCTCAGCCGAGACTTCGAGGCCCTTCGTCCGGGCCCGGCCGATATTGACATAGCCGGCGGCGAAATCGAAATCGACGAGATCGCGGAACGAGTTCTCGAACCAGGTGACGGAGACGACCACCCGGCCCGCGCCGAGATCCTGCTCGACGCCGGCGTCCAGCCCGACGGCGTGTTCGGGGCGGAGCAGGGGATTGCCGACCGGCCCGAATGATGTGGCCGGGGCGAAGAGCTGGTAGAGCGAGGGCGACTTGAAGCCCGTCCCCAGCGTCGCCTTGAGCCTCGTGCCCGTGGCGGCGATGAGATAGGCCGGCGCGACGCGGAAGGTGACCGCGGTGCCGGCCCGGCTGTGGCGGTCGGCCCGGACGCCGGCGGTGACGAAGAAACGGTCTCCGGCCTCCCAATGGTCGAGGAGATAGATCCCGGCCGACCCGGCGTGGGCCGACGGAAAGAAGGACTCTGAATGGCCGTAGACGCTGTCCGAGACATAATCGGACCGGCCCGTCTCATTTTCCAGCTCCAGGCCGGCCGTGAGCGTGTTGGCCGGATGGAGGAAGAGATTGTTCTGCCAGTCGAGCTTGACGATGCCGCTCTGGTAGAGGCCCCGGTCGCTTTCCGCGGGATGTGACGCGTCGACGGGGTTGTCGTTCTCGCGCCGCGCGCCGAGCCAGGACAGGGAGACCGTCTGCTCCCATCGGCCGCTCCGCGAGAGGCCTCGATACTGTCCGCGGACCAGGAGGCTCCCGTAATCCTGGACGTTGTTCGGATCGTCGCCGCCGGGACCGCCGAAATTGTCGAGCTCGGTCCGGGCCTTCGCGGCCTTGACGGTGAAGGTCAGGTTGGAGGCGGGGTTCGGGGCGTAGCCGAAGCGGGCGGCCAGGTTCAGATCGCGGGAACCGTCTTTCTCGGCGTTGCCCGCGTAGGATGAGGAAGCCGCGGAGATGCCGGCCGTCCGCTCGTGGAAGAGGGCGAAGGAATAATCGGTCT
This sequence comes from Candidatus Aminicenantota bacterium, assembly GCA_963725825.1. Classification (GTDB taxonomy): domain Bacteria; phylum Acidobacteriota; class Aminicenantia; order Aminicenantales; family Saccharicenantaceae; genus RBG-16-66-30. Next base: position 13,779 of record CAVSAI010000056.1, on the reverse strand, counting down.
TCCTGCCCGAGCCGGCGAGGGACAGGTCGGCGGCGATCGAGCCGAGCGTGTCCGTCGACGAAGCGAGCGAGAGACGGGGCCGGCCGCGGCCGGTCCGGGTGATGATGTTGACGACGCCGCCGAGCGCGTCCGATCCGTAGAGAAGGCCCTGCGGGCCGCGAAGGATCTCGATCCGCTCGACCTGGCTCAAAGGCAGGTTCGAGACGTCGTACGAACGCGAAGGGTTGATCGGATCGTTGAGCTCGAGGCCGTCCAGCAGGAACAGCGTGTGCTCGCTGTTGGCGCCGCGAATGGATACGGATGCCGTCGCGCCAGGGCCGCCGTTGCGGACGGTCGAGAGACCGAGTGCGGCTTCGAGGGCGTCGAGGACGAAGGCCTTGCCCGTGCGGACGAGCTCGTCGCCGCTGACCACGGTCAGGGAGCTGCCGACCTTTCTCTCCGGAGTCTCGAGGCGCGTCGCCGTGACGACGACATTGTGCTTGATCGGGGGGGAGGACTGGTCTTCCGGAGGATTTTGGGCTTCGGTCAAGGACGGGATGAGCGCGACGAGGGCCGCGATGAGGAGTCTTCTCAAGGCCATGGCAGGAGCTCCGCAGCCGCCCCCGCCGCTTTTCGTTCTCCGTCTTCCGCCCGAAGACCGGTCGACCGAGGCTTAAAGAAGGTTTCCTGACTCCCGGATCGCCCTCCTCCCGAGCCTTCCAGCCTCCCGGCCGTGGCGTCTCTCGGGATTCGTCCCCGGATACAGTAGCGGGGGCTGTGTCCGCATTCGACGGACTTCCCTTCGATATAAGCCGGGGGGATTCTAGCGCAAAGAAATGAGGGGGTCAAACCTTAATTCTTATAATCTTCCCGTCGGCCACCGGTTCGATCGGGCGAAAATTAGGCGCTCCGTCGCGCTTCTGTCGTTCTCTTCGCTCGCAGAGGAAAGGAGGCTGCCCTGATCCGGCCTCAGAACAGGGCAGCCTCGGTTGGGGAATGGGGTTTATCGAAGAAATTCAAAAGGAGGTCTCGGCTGGCCATTTTCATCTCTCGCAGGATAATACGGCGACGGAAAAGAAAACGTTGCATCCGAGGGGGTCATAAATCGCTGGAGGGTGGAACAGAGAGCAGGATTCTGCAAATTTAAAAACTTTCTTGAAACCCCCGACTGACTATTAATAATTATACCACAAGAGGAGCGGGAATGCAAGACATTATTTTTACATGCAAAAATAAACCCCTAAGTGCCGCCCCAGGCCGGAATATCGGGCGAAAAGGGCCCCTTTTTGCGGAATTCGAAAAAAGCGCTCCGGACGGCCGCTTACCTGGCGGATCCCCCTGGGAATTGGTATATTGATAAGGACCCTCCGGGAGCGAAAATGGCCTGGAGCGAGGAGATTTTCATGAAAAACGAGGATTTTCGGCGCGCCGGACACCTATTTGTGGACTGGATCGCCGATTATTTCGAAAATGTGGAAAAATACCCCGTCGTTTCCCGGCTCGAACCCGGAGATCTGAAAAAGCTCGTCCCCGCCGTGCCTCCGGCGAGGGGAGAGGGCATGGAGGCGATCTTCCGTGATTTCGAGAGCGTGATCATGCCCGGCATCACCCACTGGCAGCACCCGGGCTGGTTCGCCTATTTTCCGGCCAATAACAGTCCCGCCTCGGTCCTGGGTGAGCTCCTGACGGCCGGGCTCGGCGCCCAGTGCATGGTCTGGCAGACCTCTCCGGCCGCTGCCGAGCTCGAGGAAGTGGTCCTCGACTGGCTGCGGCAGATGATCGGGCTTCCGGCGGCCTTTTCCGGGGTCATCCAGGATACCGCCTCGACGGCCACCCTGTGCGCGCTTCTTTCGGCCAGGGAGAAGGCGACCGGCTTTGAGTCGAACGAATCCGGCCTCAAGCCTCCCCTGACCGTTTACGCTTCGGAGGAAGTCCACTCGAGCGCCGAAAAGGGCGTCAAGATCGCCGGCTTCGGCAGGAAGAACTTCCGCCGTCTCCCGACCGACGGGAGGTTCGCCCTCATTCCCGAGAAGCTCGAGGAAGCCCTCATCCGGGACAAGGACGCCGGGCTCGTGCCCGCCTGCGTCATGGCCACGGTCGGGACGACCTCGTCCGGGGCGGTCGACCCGCTTCGGGCCATCGGCGAGATCTGCCGGAAATACGGCGTCTGGTTCCATGTCGACGCGGCCTGGGCGGGAACGGCCGCCCTCCTCCCCGAAAAGCGCTCGATCCTCGACGGCGCCGAGCTGGCCGACTCGCTCGTCTTCAATCCCCACAAGTGGATGCTGACCAATTTCGACTGCTCGGCCTATTTCGTCCGTGACCCGGGGACTCTCATCCGGACCTTCGAGATCCACCCGGAATACCTCAAGACCGGCGTCGACGCCAAGGTCAAGAACTACCGCGATTGGGGGATCCAGCTCGGCCGGCGCTTCCGGGCCCTCAAGCTCTGGTTCGTCATCCGGAGCTACGGCGTCGAAGGGCTGCAAGCCATGGTCCGCGAGCACATCCGGCTGGCCGGGCTGGTCAAGGATTGGGTCGAGGCCGACGCCCGCTTTGAGCTCCTCGCCCCGGTCGACCTTGGGCTCGTCTGCTTCCGGCTCAAAGACGGCCGCGACGAGTCCGGGCTGACCGAGCTCAACCGCAGGTTCCTCGAGCGCATCAACGCCGCCGGGACGATCTTCCTGACCCACACATCGCTTCGCGGCAAATACGCGGTCAGGTTCGTGGTCGGCCAGCGGACGACCGAGGAGCGCCACGTCCGGGCCGCCTGGGATGTCATATCAGCGGCGGCCGATGAGGTCCTGAAGGCCTGACGACCGCCCCGTTCACTCGGGCTTGAGGGCCTAGCGCCGGGAAGGCCGTCGCTTTTCGAGCCAGCCGGTCCGGGTGTGAGACTTCCGGTCCCTGGCGGTGTAGGGTTTGATGTCCAGGACGGGCGTCCCGTCGATGAGGTCGAGGCCGGAGACCTCGAGGACGCGGCCGTGCCGGCCGAGGAGCCTGAGGACGCTCAAGCCCAGGGGATTCGGGCGATGCGGCGAGCGGGTGGCGAAGACGCCGCGCGGCTTCTTCTGACCCGGCGGGACGACCTTGAGCTTGGCGGTCCCGGCCTTGTGGAACTGGAAGATGACGATGATGTGGGAGAAGCCGTCGAGACCGTCGAGGCCGGCCGCGAATTCGGGAAAGACCTCGATCTCGCCCGTCGATCTTTCGAAGAAGCGGGCCGGCGCGAAGGCCGGCGGCGGCAGGTCCGACGGCTCCTTGAACCGCGACCGGGCGACGCCGACGGGCCGGAGCCGGACGCAGGAGCTCATTTCCCGACGTAGGTCAGCCACTTCTCGTAGCGAGGATCGCGCCCGCTGACCGCATCGGCGAAGGTCCGGATCAAGCGCAGCACCACCGGGCCCGGCTTCCCCGCGCCGATTGTGTGCGCGGTCTTGGGCATGGTCGGATCGGAGCCGTCCGTGACCGCGACGATGGGAATGACCTCGACGGCGGTGCCGCAGTAGAACGCCTCGTCGGCGTCGAAAAGGTCCTGCTTGGTGATCGGGCCGACGACCGTCTTGTAGCCGAGGTCCCGGCCGATCTCGAGGACGCTCGTCCGGGTAATGCCCTCGAGTGCGGACTCCAGCCTGCCGTTGGTGACGAGCGTCCCGCCCTTGACGATAAAGACGTTCTGGCCCGGCCCTTCGGCGACCCGGCCTTCCATGTTCAGGAAAATGGCCTCGTCGAAGCCCTGCTCGCGCGCCTCCATGCCCGCGATCGTCGATTGGACGTAGATGCCGCCGAGCTTGGCCGACATGTTGATCTGGGTATGATGGACCCGGCGCCAGGGAATGATATAGGCGTTGACGCCGCGGGCCGCGTTCTCTCCGAGATAGGCGCCCCATTCCCAGGCGCTGATGGCAAGTTCGACGGGGCTGGCTTTGGGCACGAGGCCCAGATTGCCGTAGGAATAGAAGAGGAGCGGGCGGATGTAGCAGCTGTCGAGCTCGTTCGCCCGGACGGTCTGCTCGATGAAGCCGGTGATCTCGTCCTTGGTGTAGGGGCACTTCATCTTGGCCACGCCCGCCGAAAGGAGGAAGCGGTCGTTATGTTCCGGCAGCCGGAACACGGCCGGGCCCTTGGCGGTGCTGTAGGCCCGGATCCCCTCGAAGACGCACGTGCCGTAATGGAGGGCATGCATCATGGGATGAAGGCCGCCCTCCGACCAATCGCGGAGTTTCCCCTCGTACCAGTATTTCGTGGCCTTGGGAAAGTTGGTGTTGAGAAACATGGCTGGCTCCTTTAGGAAAGTCCACCGGCGCGGTCGGAGGGATTTTCAGGCAATAGGGAACCGCTCGATCCGTGGACGTCCGAACCCGGCTTATAGAAGGCACGACCTCAATTGGCGATCGGATTTTCGGCTCAAGCCTTCGTGAAAAAACATGCTATCACAGCAATCAGGTCAAGTAAAGTTAAGCCTGGACCATTCATAAAAACGCCGGTTTTCTCAATAAGATCTGAAGACCCAGGACCGGCGTTTTTACCCTTCGGGCAAGCCGATCCGGCCGCATCTGCTTCGTTGCAAAGGGTTCGCAGTACTCGGAGTACAGCTTCACCCTTTGACGCCTCGCATCTGCAGCCGCCTCGGCTCGTGAATAATCCAGGCTAAGCCGGCCGCTTCGAAAAGTACGTTTGGTCCCCGTGGACGAGCGTCCGGACCCGGCGACGGCGGAGGAGCGAAGTCAGGGCCTTGAAAACCTCGTCGCGATGACGCCCAAGGGCCAGCGCGATGTCCGCCGCGGTCTGCGGACGCCTGCCGACGGTGGCCAGGATCGACCGCACGAGGCCTCCGGAGGCGGGGGCCTGCTTCTTTCCGGCGAACGAGGCGACGACGGCCGCCTTGGGCCCAAGCTGGGCCCTGACCCTGGCCAGAGCGGCCGGGCCGAGCGGGCGGGCGGAGCGGTCGGCCGGAGGACGAACGACGGTGTTGAGCTCGATCCGGTCCGGGTTGATGCGGGCGATCGCCGTCTTCAGGGCCCGGATGTGGGCCGGCGAATCGTTCGTCCCCTTGACCAGCATGATCTCGAGCCGCAGCTCGCCGGGGAACTCCTCGCGGAAGCGGACCAGGCCGTCGATGATCCTCCGATTATCGAGCGAGGCGTGCGGCCTGTTGACGCGCCGGAAGGCCGGGGCCGGGACGGCGTCGAGCGACGGCACGACGATGTCGGCCGCGGCGAGCTCGTGCCGCACGGCTTTCCGGGTGAGAAGGGTGGCGTTGGTCAGCACGGCGACCGGGATATCCGTCATCTCTTTGATCCCCCGGATCAGGCGCCCGATGTCGCGGCTCAAGGTCGGCTCTCCCGATCCCGAAAAGGTGATGACGTCGATCCTCTGCCCCGAGTCCAGGGCCGCTCTGATCTGGGCCAGGATCTCGTCCGGGGGGAACCAGCTGCCCCGGCGGACGGTCGTCTTGCCGGTCGAGCCGAGCTGGCAGTAGACGCAGTCGAGCGTGCAGGTCTTGAAGGGGATGATGTCGACGCCCAGGGAAAAGCCCAGGCGCCGCGAAGCGACCGGGCCGTAGACGAACCGGAGTCCGGGCATCAGGCCTTGTCCTTATAGATCTCGATGAACCGGCGCAGGGACCGGTCGTAGGTCCTCTCGACGGAGTCCGGGAAAAGACACGCCGGCAGCTCGCGGCTCCGCCAGTGGAAGGCCAGGCAGTCGCAGCAGACGCCCTTCCGGCTGCAGGGTTCGTAGGTGCAGTTGCAGCGGGCCTTGTTCTTCGCGCTCTTGCATTCGCTCATGCGGGCTCTCTTGTCGTTCGGAATCTTTCGACCTTATTATAGCGTTTCTCTCTCCCTCCGGGAATTCCTGAGTCCATAGCCGCCCGGCTCGTCAGACTCCCTGGGGCACGTCGAGGACGCGGAAGATGCGGTGAGGAGGTCAGCCTGACCAGACATTGGGAAAGTTTAGCCGGGCAGCGTGCTGGACGAGGGAAGTTTCAGAGGAAACCGCCAGCGGGTAGCGAACTCTTGGGAGCGGCCATCAGCGCCGCTCCGGAGTGACTCGGAGGAGCGGGGCTGGGAAATATCTGAATAGGTCCGATTTATTATGATATTTATCAGAATCGTGGCTTCGAGTGCTCGGCCACGATTCTGCAGGTCGCTTCGAAGACTCCGCTTCCCGCCGGAGGGGGAGGCTGTCCTCAGAGCCGCCCAGCGGCCCTCCGTCCCGGGGTCTGGCATTGCCGGGCACCCAGATTTCATGTATCATAGCCCGCATCAAGGAGTTAGTGAGGACGACGATGCCCGGATACACGGACCGCGAGGCCAAGGCCGGCCTCGACGCCAAGCTGCCGCCGCTCGAGACGTTCCCCAACCAGTTCCCGGACTACGAGATCGCCATCGAGTTCCCCGAATTCACCTCCGTCTGCCCCAAAACGGGCTTGCCGGATTTCGGGACGATCACCCTGCGCTATATCCCCGCCGGGAGGGTCCTCGAGCTCAAGTCGCTCAAAGAATACTTCCTGGCCTACCGGAACCTGGGCATCTTCTACGAAAACGTCGTCAACCGCATCCTCGAGGACGTCGTCCGCGCCTGCCGGCCGTCCAGCGCCCTGGTAAGGGGCGAGTTCAACCCGCGGGGCGGCCTTAGCTCGGTCGTCGAAGCGCGCTACCCGCGGCCGCGGAAACGGCGGTCCTGAGCGGACACGGGCCCCCGCAGAAAGACGATCCCCTCGAAAGCGATCCCGGACGATCCCCATGGCCAGACCACTGAACGGCTCACGCATAGGCCGGACCGATCTGCTTATCCTTCTGGTCATCGTCCTCTGGGCCGTCAACCTGTCGGTCATCAAGATCGGCCTGCGCTCGCTCTCGCCCCACGGCTTCAATGCCATCCGCCTGGGGCTGGCGGCGCTCGCCTATGCGGCCGTTCTCGTCGTCCGGCCCAAAGCTCCCCGGCTGACGAAGAGGGGCGACGGCTGGAAGGCCGCGGGGCTAGGACTGCTGGGGATCACGTTCTATCAGGTCTTCTTCATCAAGGCCGTGAGCGGCATGGACGCGTCGACCGCGTCGATCGTCATGGGTACGAGCCCCATCTTCATCGCCCTGCTGGCGACGGCGGTCGGGGAGGAGCGGATCCCGGTCGCCGGCTGGACCGGCATCGTCATCTCCTTCGCGGGTTTCCTCCTCGTCGTCGCCGGCGAGAACGGAGGCCTGGCCTTCACCTGGGAAGCCTGGCGCGGGGCGATCCTGATCCTGCTGGCCAACGTCTGCTGGGCCGGGTACACGGTCTTTTCAAAGCCGGTGCTCGAACGGAATTCGGCCTTCCGGCTGGCTGCCGTAGGCACGATCGCCGGCACAGCCGTCTATCTGCCGTTCGCGGCGCGAGACCTGGCCCGGGTCGAATGGGCGCGGATCCCCTGGCAGGCCTGGGGAGCCATCCTCTATTCCGGTCTCGTGGCCATCTTCCTGTGCTTCGTGATCTGGTACCAGTCGGTCAAAGACGTCGGCAGCGCCAAGACCGGGGTCTACAGCAACCTGACGCCGATCCTGGCGATCTTTTTCGCCAGCCTGGTCCTGGGCGAGCGCCTCGACGCGCTGCAGGCCGTGGGCGCGGCGATCACGCTGGCCGGGGTCTATCTCACCCGGTCCGGCTACCGGTTCTTCGAGCGGAAGGCCGGGCCGCGGCCAGAGTCGGATCCGAACGGCCGGCCCGTCTAGCGGAGTCCGTAGACTTTGTGCAGCTGAACGGAGAGCCGGATCCCTTCGAGCCCCGCCCGGCTCGCGTCCTCGATGAGCTCCACGGCTTTCTTGATGCTCCAGCGGGCGTTCGATTGGGGCTGCAGGATGACCGGCACTGTCGGCGGGAAGGCGGCCCTGACGGTCCGGATGCCGTCCAGGTCGAGCGTGCGACAAACAACGAGCTTGATTTCACGGGCCCGCTTCCGGAATCCGGGATGGACCGTGTAGTCCGGCGGCTTGGGCGAGACCGAATGCCAGTCCGCAAGGGGCGCCGGGGGGAAGGTCCCGTTCGTTTCGATCTGGACCCTGAGGCCCTCGGCGTGAAGCCGGAGGACGAGCGGGCGGACGTTCTGGGCCAGGGGCTCGCCTCCCGTCAGGCAGACCCATGTCGTGGGGTAATCGCGCCGGAGGCGTCCGACCTCCTCGACGATCTTCTCGACGGACATCTCGCGGCCGCCGCGCCAGGCTTTCTTGGTGTCGCAGAAACCGCAGCGGAGATTGCAGCCGGCCAGGCGGACGAAGACCGTCGGTTCGCCCTGTCGCAGACCCTCGCCTTGGACCGAGGCGAAGATCTCAATCGTCTTCAGAGTATGTGGCCGACGCGTCATCGGATTCCCAGACCGTCACGGACTTGACCGGGTAGGTCTTCTTGAGCTCGCCGTAAAGGTGGCGGGCGATGTTCTCGGCGGAGGGATCGAAGGCATAGACCTCGTTGAGGAGGGCATGGTCGGGAAGGGCCGCGGCCAGCACTTTTTTGATCTCCGTGAAGTCAAAGCCGATGCCCGTCCGGTCGAGCTCACTGACGGCGATGGCGACCTCGACCTGGAAGGTGTGGCCGTGGACGTTCTCACACTTGCCTTTATATTCCTTGAGAAAGTGGGCGGCCGAGAACTTGTCCCGGACCTTGAGTGTCCAGCTCATCGTTGGCCTTCCTTTCTGAGACGGGCGAGCAGGGGGTCTTCGCGGCCGACAGCCTTCCATGCCCGGGCCCGGAACCGGCAGGACGTGCAGCTCCCGCAAGGGCGCTCGGCTCCGGCATAACACGAGACGGAATAGGAATAATCGGCGCCGAGGCGGAGCCCGAGCCGGATGATGTCCGGCTTGTCGAGGCCGAGAAGCGGCGCGACGATCCGGGCCTTGGGGCCGCCGAACGCGGCCTTCGTGCCCGCTTGCACGGCCTTCTCCATGGCCCTGACGAAATCCTTCGTCGTATCCGGATAATCGGGGGAATCGGCGACATGAAAACCGCAGACGAGATCCCGGACGCTTCGGGTCTCGGCCCAGGCGGCGGCCAGCGCCAGGAAGATCCCGTTGCGGAAAGGGACGTAGGTCGCGGGCGGCCCGGCTTGCCGCGAGGAGAGCTTTCCTGAGCGGGGGAGAGGGATCCTCGGATCGGTCAGGGCCGAGCCCCCGATCTGCCGGAGATCGACTTTAAGGACGGAGTGGGGGACGCCGAAACGCCGGGCCGCCTTGCGGGCGAGGCCGATCTCGACGCGATGCCGCTGGCCGTAATCGAACGTCAGCGCGCGGACATCGTCGTACCGGTCGATGGCCCAGGCCAGCGCCGTCGTCGAATCGAGCCCTCCGGAAAACAGCACGACGCAGGATTTCACTTCCGATGACTCCGCTCCGATGATAATCAACGCGTCGGGGAATATCAAGGCGCGAGCCCACTTCAGGACGGACGAGCCGCCCTTAAGGCCGACGTTTGACAGTGCTTGGGTGGGGTGGTATATCTTCGAATTCCGACGATGAGCGAACATCCGATCGAGAAGGGCGTCACCGGGGTCGTCCGGACCTACGAGCTGCTCGACCGCGTCCGCACACGGCAGGACCTTGTCATCCGGGACGACCAGTTCGACTTCACGGCCCTGCTCGAGGCGGCCCGGTATGCGAAGCGCCGCGGCATCCGCCTCAGCCTCCTCGACACGGGCCGGTTCAACCCTGAAGAGGTCGCATCGCTCGCCCGGGCCAGCTCCCGCGTTCTGACTTCGGACGAAGCCCGGCCGAGGGCCGACGAGTGGGTGATCGTCCATGAGGCCTGCCGCGAGGCCGGGACGCATCTCTCCGTGTTCTGGAACGGCCCTCTCCCCGCCGGGGACGAGGCCCAGGGGGTCACCCTCCAAGCCCTCGAGGACCTTCTCCGGAGCGGCGTGGACTTCCATCTCTCCAACCGGACGCATGCACGCGATGCCGCGGCCCTGGCCGGATTGGCCGCCGCCGCGAAAAAGGGGCGGGCGTTTTTCGTGATCTACCATATCGGACCTCTCGTCGCCGAGCTCGCCGCCCCGGCCGCCAGCCGCGCCTGGGTCCACTTCTCCGACGCGTCGATCGGCGACGAGCCCGCGGCCGCCCTGGCCGTCGCGCTCGCCCGGGCGGCGTCGTCGTCCGGTTCCAGGACCGTGGTGCACATCGAGCGCGGCCTGCCGCTCGACCTCCTCGAGGCGCTCTGGGCGGCCGGCGCGGCTCTTCTCTTCCTGACGCCGCCGAGCGACGACCGCTCGCTCCTGCGCCCGGTCGAGATGAAGGCGGCCCGGCGAAAGCTCCCGGCCCGCGCCTTCTGGCTCTCCACGGCCTTCATGCCGTGAGCCGCGATCGAATCAGGCATTCCGGATCCGAATCGTGAGCATATTTCCCCTTGAAAAAAGACCTTGTTCCGCTACAATACGCATCTCATGAACGCGCACGAGCTCGGCCAAACGATGTCGCTGTGGGCGGTCGTCCCCTTCGCGGGGCTTCTCCTGTCCATCGCGCTCCTGCCCCTCCGCGCGCCGCATTTCTGGGAAAGCCACAAGAACAAGGGCCTCGTCGCCTTCCTCTGGTCCCTGCCGGTCGCCGCCTACTTCCTCTTCAACATGCCCCACGAGCTCGTGCTGTCCATGAAGGACTACGTCTCATTTCTGCTCCTGCTCACGGCTCTGTTCATCATTTCCGGGGGCATCGTCCTCAAGGGCGACATCAGGGCGACCCCGGAGGTCAACACGCTGATCCTGTTCATCGGCGCCGTGCTGGCCAACTTCGTCGGGACGACCGGGGCGAGCATGCTCCTCATCCGCCCGCTGCTTCAGACGAATTCCGAGCGCAAGCACACGCTCCACGTCCCGATCTTCTTCATCTTTCTTGTGTCTAATATCGGCGGCTGCCTGACGCCCCTCGGTGACCCGCCTCTCTTCATGGGTCTCATCAAGGGGGTGCCGTTCTTCTGGACGCTGCGGCTCTTCCCGCTCTGGGCGGTCATGGTCGGCGGCGTCCTGCTGATGTTCTACGTCTACGACAACATGCAATACCGCAAGGAAGCCTGCCGCGATCTCATTCGAGACCGTCAGCGCGTCGTCCCCATGCGGCTGAGCGGGACGATCAATTTTCTTTGGCTCGCCGGCGTCGTCGCCGCCATCTTCCTGCCCTTCCCATACCGCGAAGGGGTGCTGATTTTTATGGCCATTTTTTCCCTTGTGACGACTAAACGGGTGTGCCGCACCGACAACAAATTCACCTACGGCCCCATCATCGAGGTGGCCGTCCTCTTCGCGGGGATCTTCGTGACGATGATCCCGGCGCTGCTCATCCTCAACGCCCGCGGGGCCGAGCTCGGCATCACCAAGCCGTGGCAATTCTTCTGGGCCACCGGGTCGCTCTCGTCCTTCCTCGACAATACGCCGACCTACCTGGCCTTTTTCTCGATGGCTCAGGGCCTCGGCCTCAAGGGCGATATGATGGGCATCCCCAGCCTGATGCTCAAGGCGATCAGCGCTGGCGCGGTCTTCATGGGCGCGAACTCCTACATCGGCAACGGCCCCAACTTCATGGTCAAGGCCATCGCCGAAGAATACAAGCTGAAGATGCCGTCGTTCTTCGGCTACATGGCCTACTCCTTCGCCATTCTCATCCCGCTCTATATCGTCGTCACGTTCATTTTCTTCAGGTAAGACGCCCCCGGAACACCGCCATGAACTCCCTGTTCATATCCCTTCTGGACGCGCCCGCCGGATCCTGCCGTTCGTCGCGCGGACCGATCACGACCGGCCAAGCTGGACCGTTGAAAACGACACTACTAATGGTGCCGCTCGGCGGTCGCTCTACAAAAAAAAGTGGTCGCTGCCGAGAAAATACTTGACAATTGGTTGGAATACTCTATAACTGAAATGAAAATAGAAATATGATCACGGCATTAGGAACTTACGAAAGTCTGAGTTGAAAGAGGAACAGAGCGATGAAAGTAGCATTGCTTTATAGCTCGAAAGCGGGAATGGAAGCGACGCTACTTCGTCGCCCCGCCGAGCACAAAGACGAGGAGGACGAGCCTCCACTTCCCAACGACATGCTCGCCGAATGCGATTCGGACGAGACGATCGCAGCGGTCGGGCATGCCCTCCAGGAACGGCACCAGGTCGTTTTTATCGAATCCGACGACAAGGCCTACGGCCGGCTAAAGCGTCAGCGGCCCCACCTCGTCTTCAACATCGCCGAGCGCGTCGTCGGCCCGAACCGCGAATCGCACATCCCCACGGTCTGCGAGATGCTGGACATCCCCTACACGGGATCCGATCCGCTGACTCTCGGCCTCTGTCTCGACAAGTCGCGGGCCAAGGAGATCCTGTCGTACCACCGGATCCCCAACCCGGCGTTCTGGATCGTCGAGTCGGCCGCGGCCATCCCGTCGGGAATCCGCCTGCCGGCCATCGTCAAGCCCCTTTATGAGGGCTCGAGCAAGGGCATCAAGAACAATTCCCTCGTCGCAAGCCTGGGCGAGCTTTACGAGCGGGTCGAGGAGATCGTCGGGACCTACAAGCAGCCGGTCATCGTCGAGCGGTTCCTGGCGGGCCGCGAATTCACGGTCGGCGTCTTGGGGAACGCCCCGAGCTACGAGATCCTGCCGATCGTCGAGATCGATCATGCCGAGCTTCCGGCGGGAGCGGCGCCCATCTACTCTTATGAGGCCAAGTGGCTCTGGGATACGCGCGAGAAGCCTCTCGACATCTTCAAGTGCCCCGCGCCCATCCCCGGGGTCCTCCGGGCCAAGATCGAGAACGTCGTCGCCCGCACCTGCAGCGTCCTTCACATCCGGGACTGGAGCCGGATCGACGTGCGGCTCGACGAGAAGGGCGAGCCCAACATCCTCGAGGTCAACCCGCTGCCGGGCATCCTGCCGCAGCCCGAGGACAATTCCTGCCTGCCCAAGGCGGCCCGGACCGCCGGGTATTCCTATTCGGACCTGATCCACAGGGTCGTCGAGGAGGCCTCCAAGCGATGCGGCCTCCGTCCAGAGCGCATCCGGCCTGCGTCGAGCGAACGGCCGGCGGTCCTCGCGGATCGTGCATGAAGCCAGCCCCTGACATCGCGATCGTCTTCAACGCCTACGAACCGAGACCGACGGCGACGGGCGAACGTCTGTCCGAAGAGTCCGTGGCCGAGATGGCCCGGCAGGCTCACGATGCGGTCCGCAGCCTCGGGATCGGGGCGACGCTCATCCCGCTCCAAAGAAGCCTGCTCAATTTCCTGGGCCGCATCCGGGAGGTCAATCCCGACGCCCTGATCAACCTCTGCGAGGGTTACTACGGGCGGCCGCAGTGGGAATCGAACGTCGCCGGGATCTTCGAGCTCCTGGGCGTATCGATCACCGGCAACGCGGCCAAGACCCTGTCCATCTGCCAGGACAAGTTCAAGGCCAAGGCCGTGTTGCGGGCGGCCGGGCTGCCGACCGCGCCGGCGCAGATCATGTCCGCCGGGGACGAGCCGCTCGAGCTGAGGTTCCCGCTCATCGTCAAGCCCAACGCCGAGGACGCGAGCCTGGGCATCTATCCCGATTCGGTCGTCCGGGACGAGGAGTCCCTGCGGCGCCAGGTCCGGCGCTGCCTCGACAATTACAAGCAGCCGGTCCTCGTCGAGGCGTTCATCGACGGCCGGGAGTTCAACGTTTCGGTCATGGAGAACGGCACGGTGACACCGTTGCCGGTCTCGGAGATCGATTTCTCGGCCATGCCCAAGGACATGCCGCGGATCCTCGGCTACGAGGCCAAGTGGTTCGAGGACAATCCGCTTTATCAAAAGACGCCGCCGGTATGCCCGGCTC
>CAVSAI010000055.1:0-22010 GCA_963725825.1 Candidatus Aminicenantota bacterium | reverse complement strand
AGACCCGAAGAGGAAGACTGATCCGGAAGGGGTCAAACCTTAATTCTTATAATTTTCGTACGGCCCCACGGCGAGATTTCGCTGGGGTTGTCGAAAAATTATAAGAATTAAGGTTTGACCCCGTCTTTTCGGCGCGTTGACAGGCCCGAAAGGCCGAAGGTATGATACGCGCGAATCCCCGGATGGAGGCCCCCATGAACCCCAAACGACACGCGACTCTTCTTGCCTTCGTCGCGATCTGCCTGGCCGGAGCCGTGGCCGCGGCGGCCCAGCCCCAGGCGATGCCCGGCGGACAGGCGCAGACCCAGGCGCCGGCCGCCGCTCCCGCCGATAAGCCCGATCTAACCCTGACCCTCAAGATCGGCGACCCGGCGCTCAAGGACAAGGTCATGGAGATCGGCGCCGGCGACGTTCTTTCGGGCCGGACGGGGCGTCCTGTCGGGTTCGACCGGATGATCGAGGAGATGATGCCGGCCCGGATCGTCCACGTCGGCGAGACGCACAACTCGATGCCCATGCACGAGATCGAATTCCAGGTCATCCGCGCGCTCTACGCCAAAGACAGAAACCTGGCCATCGGCCTCGAGATGGTCCCGGTGACCCTCCAGGAAGCGCTCAACAAGTGGACCGCTGGCATCCTGACGAAAGAGGAGTTCATCCGCGAGATCCGCTGGTACGTCACCTGGAACTTCAATTTCGGGTACTACGAAAAGATCTTCGACTTCGCCCGCGAGCACCGGCTTCCGATCTACGCCCTGAACGCGCCCCGTGAGGTCATCACCAAGATCCGCATGAGGGGCTGGGACGCCCTGACGGACGAAGAGAAGGCCTTTTTCCCCGGGCCGCCCGACCTCACGAACAAAGACCATAGGACCTTCATCCGCGCGGTCTTCGAGTCCTCCGAGATGCCGCACGCCATGATGGGACCCGGACTCGACCAGGTCTTCGAAGGGCTCTACAGGTCCCAGTCGGCGTGGGACGAGGTCATGGGCGCCAACGCGGTCAAGGCGGTCGAGGCCGAGGGACGGCGCCTCGTCGTCTGCGTCGGCTCGGGGCACCTCCTCTACAACCTCGGGCTCAACCGGCGCTCTTACGAGCGCTCGAAGCTGCCCTTCAAGACGGTCATCGCCGTCGAGCTGCAGGCGGGGCAAAAGACGCTGGCTGTCTCGAGGGCCATCGGGGATTATGTCTTCGGCCTGGCCCCGCAGGACAAGCCGGCCTTCCCGGAGATCGGCCTTGGCTTCAAGAAGTTCGAGAACCTGGAGAATCTGGTCGTCGACGCCAAGCCGACGGAGGGCGCCGCCAGCCGGGCCGATTTCGACAAGGGCGACATCGTCCTTTCGGCCGACGGCAAGGCCTACACCGACATCAACGAGCTGAGGATGGAGCTGGCCAAGCTCCGCTGCGGCGGCGAAGTCAAGTTCAAGGTCCTGCGAGCCGGCCAGGTCAAGGACGTCGCGCTCAAATGCGAGAAGGCCGCGGCAGCCGGGCCGACGGAAAAGAAGTCGCCTGAATGATGAGGGACCGCCCCCGACGGTGGCTGTCCCTCTTGAGGAGAGAGGAACATGAAGCATGCGAGCGTAGCTCTGATCGTGTCGATACTGTTGTCGGGGTTTGCCGTCACTGCGGAGCCTTCCCCGGCCGTCTCGGTAGAACAGTCCCTCCTGAAGACACCGGCGGAGGAGGCGGGCTACCTCACGTACACTCAGAACGAGGCTATCGCGGCGTTCCTGAGCGAGCTTGATCTCGCGTCCAAGGAGGTCGCCGTCTCGGTCGTCGGCCGGTCGCTGCCGACGGACGCCTACGGCGCCCGGGACATCTATCTCGTCCTGATCACCAGGAACGGGGCCGCGACGCCGGAGACGCTCGACCGGACCAAGCCGACGGTCCTCTTCACGGCCGCCCAACACGGCAACGAGCAGTCGGCCAAGGAGGCCGTGCTGCAGATCATCCGCGACGCCGCCCTCGGTGACCTCCGGCCCCTGCTCGACAAGGTCAACGTCCTGGCCATCCCGCAGACGAACCCCTACGGCAACTTCATGAACGTCCGGGCGAACGAGCTCGACCTCGACATGAACCGCGACCACGTCAAGGTCGAGGCCGAGGGCGTGAGGGCCATCCACAGCGTCTTCAGGGACTTCATGCCCGAAGCGACCATCGACGTCCACGAGAAGGGAGACGACTATTACCGCGTTTCGATCGGTTGCGTATCGAACGTCAACATCGGCCGCGACCTCCAGGACTTCTCGCGGGGGGTCCTACTGGCCGAGATCGCAAAGACCCTAGCCAAAAAGCGGGTGGCCTTTCACGAATACCTCGTCACCGAGGACCTGGGCGTGGACACATCGTCAGGGGCGGCGTACGAGCGCGGTCCGGCCGGCCCGCGAGAGGAGATGAAGCGCTATTCGACGACCGACCTCAACGACGGCCGGAACAGCCTGGGCATCTTCGAGACGCTGTCCTTCATCCAGGAAGGCGCCTCGCGTCACGACCTGGAGACCCTCCGCGCCCGGACGGCCTGGCAGTACCAGGGGCTAAGGGCCTTCCTTGAATCCCTTACCGCGCACTCCGGCGAGGTCCTGAAGATGGTCCGCGGCGACCGGGGCAGGCTTCTCGAGCGGGCCGCGGCGCGGGCCGCCGCCGATCCGGTCCACCTGCGCATGATCTTCGCCCGCGACCCGAAGGAGCCCGAGCTTCGGCTCCAGCGGTTCGAGACGGCCGAGTCGCCCATCCGGGGCATCCTCAAGGTCGACAAGAAGGCGGGGGAGACGCTCCTGGCCGGGGACATCGAGCCCTATCCCGGGCCGAGGACCATGAAGATCGTCGACGAGGTCGTCAAGAACTGGTTCCCGATGGTCGAGCCGACGATCTCGGTTTCCCGGCCGCGCGGCTACATCGTCCCCGCCGGGCGGCTGGACATCGTCGAGACCCTGCTCGCCCTCGGCGTCGAGGTCGGTCTCGTCGCCAAGGACGGCCTCGTCGACGCGGAAGCCTACGAAGTGACGGCCGTCGTCCCGTCCAAGCTCGACTACGTGGCGCCTGACAAGATCGACGTCGCCGCGAAGGCGGTGAAGGTCCCCGTCAAAAAGGGGGATTTCTACGTCGACTGCGTCCAGCCGGCGGCCAATCTGGTGCCGTCTCTCCTCGAGCCGCAGTCGGAGTTCGGTCTCATCCGCTATTGGAAGTTCGAGCTCGTTCCCGAGGCCGGGGGCGTTTTCGGGATCCTGCGCTTCGCCGGGACGACACCCCCGGCCGTCATACCGTACAAGCCCTGGCGGTCCTGACTCACCTCAGGGACGAGACGACGGCCATGACGTCGGCCGAAGGCTTGGGCCCTCCGAGGAGTTCCCGGGCCTTGAGCCGGTCCTCTCTGCGCGCCAGCTTTTCGAGGACGAGTCCGCCGAAGTAACCGAAGGGCTGGCCCTCGTCCCAGTAGGTCAGCGTGTAATCGCGGATGGCCTCGCGCTGAGCCGCGGCCTTGTCCTTCTCTCCCAGCCGGTCGAGACAAATGGCAATGAAATAGTCCTGCATCCGGCTGTCCGGATGGAAGGGCGCGCCCGTGCCCAGCTTCTCGGGATAGAGCTTGGACAGCTCGAGGGCCCGGATAGCATCCGCCCAGTCGCCTTTTGTCAGGGCTTCGAGGCCGATCCCGACGTGGGCCCGGACGTAGAGGCCGTGGATGTCGCTCGCTCCCTCGTACGGCAGGGCGGCAACGCCGTCGAGGACGCGTGCCGACTCATGGGGGTCCCCGGCCGCGAGAAGGGTCTCGGCCAAGTCGACCTGAAGCGGCACCTCGGCGGGGAAATCGGCGGCCGCCTTCCGGGCGGAGCCCAAGGCTTCCTCCTTCTGGCCCTGCCGGAGGAAGAAAGCGGTCAGCGTGTGCCGGGCCCGCCAGCTCGAGCTGTCGAGGTCCACGGCCTTTCGATAATCGCCGGCCGCCCGGACAGGGTCGGTCCTCTCGAAGAAGGAGGCCCGGGCGATATAGAAGGGGGCGAAATCCGCGCTCTCGATCATCTCGAAGAGATCGCGGGCCTCGTCGAGGCGGCCCTTGCCCCAGAGGACGAGCGACAAGTAATACTTGGGCTTCCAATCGGACGGCCGCGCGGCCAGGGCCCACGAGAAGACGGGGATCTCCTCCTCCCGGAAGGGGAAGACGAGGAACGGCGAAGCCGCCGAGGCCCGGTCGAGATAGGCAGCGCTCTCGGCCGGGGCGCTCTCCCTGAGGAGATAAGCGAGCGTATAGAGGACTGTCGCTTGCGCCGGAGCCGCCTTGAGAGCTTCGACGGCGTCGGAGACGAGCTCGAGGCGAGCGTAGAAGGCGGCGATCTCGAGCCAGGTCTCGTGCGGCAGCTCGCTGCGGATGAGCGCGCGACAGGCCTCGAGGTCGGCCGGCTTCCGGCTGATGAGATAGCGCTCGAAACGGCCCAAGTGATCGAGGGGATCGAGCTCCTCGAGCCGGTCCAGCGTGCCGCGCGCCTCGGCGATGCGGCCGTCCAGGCGCTCGGCGACGGCCATGATCTCGAGGGCGTTGACGTTGGACGCGTCGGCGTCGAGGGCCCGGCTGGCCGCGTCGAGGGCCAGGCCGAGATCCTTCTCGACGACGGCGATCTCGGCCGACTGGACGAAGGCCACCGCCTTGAACAGGGGCGAACGGGCCGCCCAGCCGAGGGTCTCCTTGGCGTCGACGAAGCGACCCATCCGGCGGGCGGCCACGGCGTAGACGTAATTCGCCTCGGGGTCGTACATCGAGACGGCGAGGGCCCGTCCCGCGAATTCGAGGCCGCGGCCCGTCTCGCCGCGCCGCGTGTAAAGCTCGGCGGCCCGGGTCAGGGCCCGGACGTGGAGCGGCTCCTCGGCGATCGCGGCTTGGTACTTGTCGAGGGCCTCGGGCAGGCGCCGCTCGCGCTCGAGGCTTCGGCCTTGGAGAAAAAGGGCCTCGGCCGAACTTCCGGACGGAGTGCTGAAATGGAGGGGCCGCTCGAGGTTGTCCGCGTCGGGCGCCGTTTTGAAAACCAGCTTGGCCCCGAGGCGGACCTCGAGGGGTTCAGCCGGGGCGATACCTGCGAGCGGGACCGGCTTCTTCCAGACCTGCTCGGTGACGAGCACCAGGCGCTCCTTGAAGATCACGTGTCCGGCGGCGCGGACCGTCAGGTCGTCGGCGATGGGACGAAGCGCGAACAAGCCCAGCTCGAGGGCGTCGGCCGTGCGCGCAACGCGGAGCGCCGCATCGGGCGAGCCCTTGGTCATGGGTCCGATGCCGCGGTACGGGAACCAGAGCTCTCGCCAGCGATCGGAGGCGCCCGGAGGGAAATCGCCGTGGTCGGATTGGTTGAGGAGCCGGCCGGCCTGGGGCTCGGTGTACTGACCGTCCTTGTCCGTCAGAAGATCGACCCAGATGCCGCCCGACGGGGAGAGGTCCCAGATCCAGACCTTGCGGCCGGGCATGTCCTGGTAGGGTGACCAGTGGCCGAAGCCGGTGTCCGACTTCTCGTACCAGCCGCCGTAAAAGTCCTCGTACTTGCCGACCGTGAAGTAGCTCTTCGAGCCCGGGGTGGCGTTGTTCCCGTACCAGGAGAGGTCGCGGCCGGAGCGGTCGACGGGCCAGGGCTCGAGCGGCACGGAATAATCGTGGCCGATGAACCACTGGCCCGGAAAGATGTACTTCAGGTCGTCGGCGGCCTTCACGGCCGCGCAGGACCAGGCGTAATAGGATTGGCTGAAGGGCGTCGGGTTGACCCAGTGGGCGCTCGTCTCGAACACGGCCCCGTCCTTGGGCAGGCTGATGGTTACGCTCCAGCGCGTCCGTGACGCGAGGTCCATCGTCCCGACGACGCAGGAGGCGCTGCCGTCGGGGTTGCGGCGGAGGACGTAGTCGACCGGGGTGGCCGTCGACGGAGCGTGGCCGACGACGCCGAAATTCCACTCGATGCCGCCCGAAGTCCAGGGTCCGCGCAGGGCGATCTGCCTGAACTTGAGGACGTGGTTCCAGTAGAGGAAGTCTCGGCCGGTCGCGTTCTCCCTGGCCCCCCAGACCTTGCCGCCGGCCCCGGGCAGGACCGCGACCTCGATGGACGCGTTCTTCAGGCGGACGACGGTCCAGGGCTTGTCGACGGGCTCGGCTGTGAAGCGGTCGAAGATGAAGTAGGGGTAAAGCCGCGCGCCCTGGCCCCACATGGACGATCGGGCGAAGATCGGGACAGGGTCGGGGTCGGAGAAGGGATACGTCCGGATGGATTCGGATCTCTCGACGACCGCGGCGCCGGAAGACGACGGGCGGCACCCGGAAAGGACGGTGAGGGCTAGCAGCGCGCATGCTGCGGCAACGGCCGCGAGCACGGGGATCGCATGCCGTTTCGAACGGGTCTTCGTCATCGAGGCCTCCTCGTTGTCCGTCGGCTATCTTGACTCCCCTTAATATCCACACGACGGCATTTTGTCAATCGCACGATCACATATTTATGGCCGGTCAGCTCGATCGATATCGATGTTCAAGGTGGAACTCCGACGTAGGCGGCGAGGCATGTCGACCCAAGGCCCCCGTGATGGAAAGGGGGCCGGCGGGAAGCGGAGTCTTCGAAGCGACCTGCAGAATCGCGGCTGAGTACTCGAGGCTGCGATTCTGATAAGTATCTGAGAAGAGTATTCAGATATTTCGCAGAAATCCGGCTCCGAGTCGCTCCGCCGGATTCTGCCCTTCGCTCACATTACATTCGCTTCGGTCGGATCTAGATATTGATCCGAATCGGCAAAATGACCGTCGTGATGCCCTTCCAGCGGAGCTCCTGCTGGATGGCGAAGGCCGTCTCGTTGTGAAGGATCCGGTTGATGATGCCGGGCCGGCGGAAGACGGTCTGTCCGGCGAATACGGTCGACTTGGGGAATTCGCGGGCCACCGTCTCGCAGAGGGCCGAAGCCGCCTGGACGACGTCGATGCAGGTATCGAAACGGGACTCGGCCGGGAAGCCGAGACGCCGGGCCATGTCGACGTACTTCCTCAAGGCGTCTTTGGTCGCGGCGGTCAGGCGGGAGACGGACTCGGACTCTTTGAACGCCCCCGCGTCGACCTCGGCGACGGAGACGAAGACGAAGTTCTTGTAGAGGCCCGGGAAGCCGCGGATGATGGACAGGAACGTGTGGACGCCGAAGCCGGAGTAGCCGCTGACGAGCTGGATCGCCGTCATCTCCTTGGGGTCGGCGGGGTCGGCGTTGTAGGCGCCGCTGTGGGGGATGGTGACCAGCATGTCATCGAGCTCGCGGACGCCGTTGCGGACACGGTTGTAGTGGCCTTTGATGGCGTAGCAGAGCAGGATCACGACCGACGTGATGACCAGGGTCAGCCAGCCGCCGTGCGTGAACTTCTCCAGGGTGGTCACGATCAGAATGGTCAGGCACAGCGTTAGGCCGGTCAGATGGACCGGGAGGTGCTTCTTCCAATGCGGCTCCTTGTGCCTGTTCCTGATAAAGAACCGCGACATGCCCAGCTCGGACAGCGAGAACGTCAGGAAGACGTTGATCGAGTACATGACCACGAGCGTGGAGATGCGGCCCTTCGAATAGAGAAGGAGCGCGATCGCGGCGCCTCCCATGAGAAGGACGCCGTTCTGCATGGTCAGGCGGTCGGAGAGGGAGGCGAAACGATGGGGGAACCAGTAATCGACGGCCATGTTGGCGATGACGCGGGGGCCGTCGACGAAACCCGCCTGGGCGGCCACGAGCAGGATCGCGCCCTCCGTGAAGATGGTGACGAGGGCCAGGACGCTGCCGAAGCTCCAGCCGCTGAAGACCTCGCCGGCGAGAACGGCGTTGAGGGTCTTGCCCGCGACCGGTGAGACCCCAAGAAGAAGATAGCAGACGAGAATGCCGCCGGCGGTGATGGCCAGTGAGGAGGCCATATAGGCCATGGTCTTCTTGCCGTTCTGGACGCGCGGCTCCCGAAGGATCTGGAGGCCGTTCGAGACGGCTTCGATCCCGGTGTAGGTTCCGCCGCCGAGGGAGAAGGCCCGAAGGAACAGGAGCGCCATGCCGCCGAGGCCGATCGTGGTCAGGCCGTCCTGGAAGCCGCTCCGAACATTGGCGGCGACCGCGCCGATCTCGGGGACGTGCTTGAGGACGCCATAGCCGATGAGGACGATGTGGGTCAGCACGAACAGGATGAAGATCGGCGCGAGCATCGTCACCGACTCCTTGATGCCGCGGAGGTTGATGACGACGAGGAAGAGGATGGCCAGGACCTCAAAGGGGGTCTTGAACGGCAGGGCGGAAGCCGGGAAGAAGCTGAAGATGGCGTCGCCGCAAGCGACGATGGACACGGTGATCGTCAGCATGTAATCGACGAGGAGGGCGCTCCCGGAAAGGACGCCCGCCTTCTCGCCCAGTGTGTGGGTGGCGACGATGTAGCCGCCTCCCCCCGACGGGAAGTACTCGATGATCCGCGAGTAGGCGTAGGAGATGATGAAGACCGTCAAGGCGGTGGCCACGGCCAGGGCCACGGCGAGATAGGTGTGCCGGCCGAGGACCTTGAAGGCCTCCTCGGGGCCGTAAGATGCTGACGACAGGCCGTCCGCGCCGAGGCCGATCCAGGCCAGGACGGGAATGAGGGCGATCTTGTGGAAGAGCGAGGGGTCTTTGATGTCGCGGGGCTTGCCGATGACGGCCTCTTTGATCTTGTGGCCGACGCTGCCTTTATCCTTGTTCATTTATGGCTCTTGGGATGTGGTCGTGCGATTTGCGCGGGCCGGATGGCGGTTTTTTGGCTGGCGCCCATTATAGGTCAGGAACACGAAAAAGGGAAGGGCCTGGGGCCGTCACAGATGCTTGAGGTCGTCGTGCCCTGCCGACCCGTCCTTCTTGAACTTCTTCTCCAGGAAGTCCCTGGCCAGGTCCTTTCCCCCCAGGCCGAAGGCCAGGGCCAGGGCCAAGACGGCGCCGCCGAACGCGATCGTGAACGCGGCGATCACGGTGCTCCGTCCGATGCCGAGCTGCTCGAAGGCCATGACGAAGGCGAAAAGCAGGATGAGACCCTTGACGCCCTTGCTCAGCTGGCTCGAGAGCTTGACCCCGGCGTTCACGGAGGCGATGAGGGCGGCCCGCCCCAGGAAGTTGCCGAGAAGCCAGCCGATGGTCAGGATGATGAGGGCGACGAAGATATTGGGCAGGTAGAGGAGGAGCTTTTCGAGAAGCTGGTCGATCACCGGGACCTTCATCACTCTCAGGGCGAAGATGAAGAAGATGAACGTGACGAGCCAGTAGAACATCCGGCCGACGAGCTTGGCCGGCGTGTCCCGGACGGCCATCTTCTGCAGGGCGTCGGGCAGGCCCGAGCGGGTGAAGGCCGCGTCGAGCTTGAGAAGCTTGATGATCCTGATGACGAGCGCTTTGACGAGCCAGGCCAGGAGCAGGCCGATGGCGAAGACGACGATCCCGGTAAGGAGATTGGGCAGGAAGGCTACGAGCTTCTGCGCCATCCCCCTCAGCGGCTCGACGATGACCTTGTCGATGAGACTCTTCATGGCGATCTCCTCGAGGGACCGGGTCTCAGCCTTGCCCGTCCCACCTCTCGATCAGGTAGCTTTTCTCTCTCTCGAACGACCGGCAGAGCTCCTCGAGCCGCCTCTCGACCTCGTCGGCGGTGCTGTCCCAGGTCTCGATGACAAAGGCGGCGACCTTGCCGAGGTAGAGCGGGGTCAGGGACTTGATGATGTGCTCTCGGCTGACGACCTTGCGGTGGCAGGCCAGGGCGAAGCTCATGACGGTCCTCACCCACTCGGCGTCGGGGTAGGCGAAGGTCCTGCCGTCCGTCTGCGCGGCCAGGCCGCGGAGAAAAGCGAGGACCTCCTCGGGCAGGAAGGACTTGTAAAAGGCATCGAGGTCCTTGACGCCCAGCCGGAACATCTCGATCATCTTCTCCAGGTTGACGTTGATGGGCTCGAGGCCGACCGAATAGACGAATCCGAAGGTGGCGACCGGCTCCGACCCGGCGACGGACCGCCAGGTCGCCGCGTATTCCTCCATGAGGCCGAAGACCGACCCGACGACCTGGTGGAGCATGGCGCTGAGGTCCGCTCCCGGGTCCTTGGCGTCATGGATCTTCGCGCCGAGGTAGGCCTGGCAGATCTTGAAGCCGTTGGCGATGGCCGTCGTCGTCATCCAGATGTCGACGCCGAAGCGGGCGACGTCGCTCTCCCAGACGTCCTTTTCGAGATAGAACGAGGCCAACGGCCCGGAGAAGCCGAAGTCGCCTCCGATGGGCTGGCGGATGCGCTTGCCGTACAAGGCCCGGGTCAGGGGATAGACGATCGTGTTGGTGATCGTCCCGTCGTACTTGTGCCTCATGTAATAGGGGGCGACGTAGTCGTAGCCCTCCTCGAGGACGGGTTTGATCAGGAGCTCGATCCACTCCGGCGTGATGCTCCGCAGGTCGGCGTCCACGACGGCGCAGGCCTTGGCCCCGAGCTGGCGGGCGATCTCGAAGATCGTCCGGAAGGCGCTTCCTTTCCCCGGGATGCCGTGGTACGGGGTGACGAGCTTGCGGAAGCCGCCGGCCCGGTGTTCGACCAGAACGGCGTCGAGGTCGGCGCTGGACTCGCGGACGACGTCGGTCGTCCCGTCGGAGGACCCGCCGTCGGAGTTCACCAGGAGCGACCGGCTCCCGGGGAAATACTTGTTGAGGCCCGCCTCGACCGCCCGGACGACATGGCCGATCGTCTTGACGTTGTTGAAGCTCGGGATGCCGACGAGGATGTCGACCGCGTCGAGACCGGCGAAAGGAGCCGGGGCGGTCGCGCTGGTGTCCGAAGAGGTCTTTGTCATGGTCCCGAAAGCACGCTCCCCGTGGCCATTATAGGCGAGCCGGCCCTCGCCGGCAACGAAAAGCTCGAGAGACCTCGATCCCGGGGCCGGGGATTCAGGCCAGGACGGATGCGACCGTCCGGCCGATCATGGCCGGATTGCGGACGACGAGGACGCCGGATCCCTCGAGAAGCTCGATCTTGCGCGAGGCCGAGCCGTGGGCCGCGGACATGATGGCCCCGGCGTGGCCCATGCGCCGTCCCGGGGGCGAGGTCAGCCCGGCGATGTAGCCGACGACGGGCTTGGTGAAGCCGCCGCGGACGAGCGCCGCGGCTTCTTCCTCGGCCGTGCCGCCGATCTCGCCGATAAGCACGACGGCCTCCGTTCCCGGGTCTTTCTCGAACAGGGCCAGCAGATCGACGAAGGAAAGCCCGACGATGGCGTCGCCCCCGATGCCGACGGCGGTCGACTGGCCGAGCCCGTGGAGCGTCAGCTGGTTGACCGCCTCGTAGGTCAGCGTTCCCGACCGGGAGACGACCCCGACCGGCCCGCGCTTGTGGATAGGGCCCGGCATGATGCCGATCTTGGTCAGGCCGGGCGAGATGATGCCGGGCGAGTTCGGGCCGAGGAGCCGGGCGGAGGTTTCGCGGAGAAAGGCCTTGACCCGGACCATGTCGAGCGCCGGGATGCCTTCCGTGATGCAGACGATGAGCGCGATGCCCGCGTCGGCCGCCTCCATGACGGCGTCGGCGGCGGCCAGGGCCGGAACGAAGATGATCGAAGCATCGACGCCTTCGTTCCGGACGGCCTCGGCCACGGTGTCGAAGACCGGCAGGCCCAGATGGCGGGTGCCGCCCTTCCCGGGGGTCACGCCGGCGCGGACGGCCGTGCCGTACTCGATCATGCTTTGAGCGTGGAAAGTCCCTTCGCGTCCGGTCAGGCCCTGGACGACGACGCGGGTCGAAGAGCCGGCGAGGATGCTCATCGCGATCCTCCGCTCTCGCGGGCCAGACGAACGGCCTCGCGGGCGGCCGTCTCCATGTCGGGCGCCGAGGTGAAGGGGAGCCCCGAGTCGGCCAGGATCTTGCGGCCGAGCTCGACGTTGGTCCCCTCCATGCGCACCACGACGGGGATGTCGACGACGCGCTCTCGGGCCGCCCGGACGATCCCCTGGGCGACGAGGTCGCAGCGGACGATGCCGCCGAAGATGTTGACGAGAGCCGATCGGACGCCGGGATCGGAAGAAAGGATGGCGAAGGCTTTGGACACGGCCGATTCGGAAACGCCGCCGCCGACGTCGAGGAAGTTGGCCGGACGTCCGCCGGCGAGGGCGATGAGGTCCATCGTGGCCATGGCCAGACCGGCGCCGTTGACCATGCAGCCAACATCCCCGTCGAGGCGGATGAAGCTCAGACCGGCCCGGGCGGCCTCGAGCTCTTCGGCCGATTCCTCATCCGGGTCGAGAAGGGCGCGAATGTCGGCGTGGCGGGCGAGTCCGTTGTCGTCGAAGTCCATCTTGGCGTCGGCGGCGACGAGGGCGCCTCCGGCGGTGAGAACGAGGGGATTGATCTCGATGAGCGATGCGTCGGTCGCCTCGAAGGCCCGAACAAGGTCCGGTAGGAGCCTGACCGCCTGGGCGGAGGCAGGGCCGGACAGGCCGAGACCGAAAGGCGGCCTTTCGGGCCTGAAACGGGAGGATCCCCGCGGCGGGGGAGATCGCTGCTTGAGAACGAGGTCCGGCTCCGTGACGGCCAAAGTCTCGATGTCGACGCCGCCGCGAGAGGAGGAAAGAAGGACGAGGCGCTCCTCCTCGCGGCCGAGGACGACGCCGATATAGAGCTCCCGGGCGGCCTCGAGGGCCTCCTCGACGAGGAGGCGGCGAACGATGCGGCCCTCGGGGCCCGTCTGGGTGGTGACGAGCGGCCGGCCGAGGAGACGGGCCGCCGCATCGGCGGCTTCAGCCGGGCTCGATGCCTTGAGGATGCCGCCGGCCTTGCCCCGGCCCCCGGCATGGATCTGCGCTTTGAGGATGACCGGGCCTGCGAGCTCCTCCGCGATGGCCCGCGCCTCGGCTGGCGTCGACGCGACTTGGCCCCGCGGCACGGGTACGCCGAATCCCGCCAGCAGCTTTTTGGCCTGATACTCGTGGATTCTCATCGCGCCCTCAACGATATCGTTTTTCGGGCCTTCCGTAAAGCCTAGGGCGTTGCGTGCCTGCTTTATGATTATTCGGGAACGGACGCGTGAGGCAGCGATGGATGTCGCCCCGAAGCCCCCGTGAGGGAAGGGGGACCCGCCGGAGGCGGGGGAAACCGTATACGGAGGTTTCCGGGGCCGGGGATCGAGGGGCGATATCCTGAGCAAAGCCGAAGCGAGAGTTCCCATCAAAAAAAAGGCCGGAGGCGGACATCCCGCCTCCGGCCGGATTAGCGCAGGGGAGCCGTCCTAGAGCTTGGTCTCCTCGACGGTCTTCTGGACGACGCCGATCGTCTTCTGGAGCATGGCCTTCTCGTCGTCGTTGAGCTTGATCTCGTAGATCTTCTCCATGCCTTTGGCGCTGACCATCACGGGCACGCCGATGAACAGGCCCTTGACGCCGTATTCGCCCTCGCAGAGGGCCGCGCAGGGCAGGATGCGGCGCTTGTCCTTGAGGTAGGACTCGGCGATGACGATGGCGCTGTAGGCCGGGCTGAAGAAGGCGGAGCCCTTGCCGAAGAGCTTGACGATCTCGGTGCCGGCCTCGCGTGTCCGGGTGGCCAGCCGGTCGATCTGCTCCTTGGTGGCGAGATCGGTCAAAGGCACGCCGCCGACCGTGGTCAGCCGGGGCAGGGGCACCATGTCCGGGCCGTGGCCGCCGAGGACCGTTCCGGCGACATCGCTGACCGACACGCCAAGCTCCATAGCGACAAAGGCTCGCCACCGGGCCGTGTCCAGTGTCCCGGCCATGCCGATGACCTGGCTCCGAGGGAAGCCCGTCAGCTTGTAGAACGCATAGACCATGGCATCCAGGGGGTTGGTGACGATGATGCACAGCGCCTTGGGCGCGTGCTCTTTGACGCCGGCGGCCACCTTGGTGATGATGTCCAGGTTGACGGCCAGGAGGTCCTCGCGGGTCATGCCGGCCTGTCGGGGCCGGCCGGCCGTGATGATGACGACGTCGGCCCCGGCGATGTCCTTGTAGTCGGACGTGCCGGTGATGGCGGCGTCATAGTTGCCGTGGGGGGCCATCTCCATAAGATCGAGGGCCTTGCCCTTGGCCGGGTTCTCGAGCTCGGGGATGTCGAGGATGACGATGTCGCCGAGCTCCTTCTGGGCCGCGAGCATGGCCAGGATCTGGCCGATCTGCCCGCCGCCGATGAGTGCGATCTTCTTGCGCATGTCGGTATCTCCTTGTTTCTCGAGACCGGCTCAGGCCTTGACGTAGCCTTCCCAGGTCTCCTTGAGCTTCGGGTTCTTGACCCAATCCATGACGTAATCGGTGAACGCTTCGCCGGTGACGCCGGTCGGGCGGCCGGTGATGATCATCTTCTTCTCGTACTGGCCCGTGATGTCGAGGGCCATCTCGAGGGCCTTGCCGATCTCGGTGTAGCCGATGTGGCCGAGGAGCATGGCCGCGGCGCGGATCATGCTGCAAGGGTCGGCGTACTGGGCCCGGCCTTCGGCGACCATGCGGGGCGCCGAGCCGTGGATGGCCTCGAACATGGCATACTGCTTGCCGATGTTGGCGCTGCCGGCCGTGCCCACGCCGCCCTGGAACTCCGCGGCCTCGTCGGTCAGGATGTCGCCGTAGAGGTTGGGCAGGACCAGGACCTGGAAGTCGCGGCGGCGCTTCTCGTCGACGAGCTTGGCCGTCATGATGTCGATGTACCAGTCGTCCGCCTCGATGCCGGGGTAGTCCTTGGCGATGCGGTAGAAGTTCTCGAGGAAGCGGCCGTCTGTCGTCTTGACGACGTTGGCCTTGGTGACGCAGGTGACGCGCTTCCGGCCGTTCTTCTTGGCGTTCTCGAAGGCCAGGCGGCAGATGCGGTCGGAGCCGGGGCCGGTGATGAGCTTGAAGTCGATCGAGATGTCCTCGTCGACGTCGATGCCGTTGGAGCCGAGGGCGTAAAGGTCTTCCGTGTTCTCGCGGAAGAAGATCCAGTCGATGCCCTGCTTGGGGATGCGGACGGGCCGGACGTTGGCGAAGAGGTCGAGCTCCTTGCGAACGGCCACGTTGCAGCTCTCGATGTTCGGCCAGGGGTCGCCCTTGCGCGGCGTCGTTGTGGGGCCCTTGAGGGTGACCGGATACTTCTTGATCTCCTCGAGGACGTCCGCCGGGATGGCGCAGCCGTGGGCGGCCCGGTTCTCGATGGTCAGACCGTCGATGTCGTTGACGACGACCCGGCCGGATTTGACCTCGTCCTCGAGCAGGAACTCGAGGACGCGCTTCGACTGGGCGGCGATATAGACCCCGATGCCGTCGCCCGCGAGGATGCCGATCTTGAGCGGGGAGAGCTTCGTATAATCGATCCAGCCGGGAGCGGCCTTGACCTTCTCCATGCGCTTCATCTGGGCTTCCAGGAGCTTGCCGAAGTGCTCCTTGGCTCGATTGATCGCGACGTTATCCATTCGTTCTTCCCTCCGTTTGAGTTAGAGAAATTGAGACAAAAAACCAGGAAAAGGATTCTAACCGGATTCGCCCCGAAAAGCAAGGGGATTCGGCCGTCGCCTTCGGGTCGGCCGCAAGGGTGTCTCAGAGGCCCGCCTCGCCCTCATGGGAAAAGTTTGAAGACGCCGGCTCAGCAGCCCTCCTCGCCATTCGAGAGCGGCCTCCGCTCGGAACACGCCTTCGTGCAGGAACCTTCTCCGGCGACCTTTGACAAAAGAGATCAAAGCCTTTATATCTAGGGGGCGCCGACCCGGCGCGAAATTATCAAACCAGGAGATCATTCCATGTTGGATTCATATTCCGCGATGGAAAAAGAACGGGCCATTGCGGGGCTGCCGCCGCTGGCCCTGACGCCCCAGGAAGTCGAGGAGGTCTGCAAGGGCCTCGAATCGGCGGACAAAGCCGCCGGCGCCCGGCTCCGCGACCTGCTCGAGAATCGGGTGTCCCCCGGGGTCGATCCGGCGGCAAAGGTCAAGGCCGGCTGGCTTGCGGCCGTGGCCCATGGAACGGTCGAGTCTCCCGCGGTCTCACGGCAGGACGCCGTCGGCATCCTCGGGACGATGCTCGGAGGCTACAACGTCCTGCCGCTGGTCGAGGCGCTCTCCGACGCATCGATCGCCGCGGCGGCGGCCGAGTCATTGAAGAAGATCGTCCTTGTCTACGGCGAGTTCGAGGCCGTCCGGGAGCTTGCCCGGTCGAACGCCCATGCCAAGTCGGTCCTCGAATCGTGGGCGGCGGGGGAGTGGTTCCTGTCCCGTCCGGCGTTCCCCGACAAGCTCGTCCTCAAGGTCTTCAAGGTCGACGGCGAGATCAACACCGACGATTTCTCCCCGGCCGGGGACGCGCCGACCCGCCCGGACATCCCTCTCCACGCCCAGTCGATGGGCCGGAAGCGCTTCCCGGCAGGCAACGAGACGATGAAGAAATTCCGTGAGGGAGGGCACCGCGTAGCCTTCGTCGGCGACGTCGTCGGCACGGGCTCGAGCCGCAAGTCGGCCTGCAACTCGCTGATGTGGCACATCGGCGAGGACATCCCTTTCGTCCCCAACAAGCGGCGGGCCGGCGTCGTCATCGGCGGCCTCATCGCCCCGATCTTTTTCAACACGACCGAGGATTCCGGCGGCCTGCCGCTCATGGCCGACGTGACCAGGATGAAGACCGGCGACCTCATCACGCTCGACTTCAAGGCCGGCGTGATCCTCGGTCCGGACGGCCAGGAGATCTCCAAGCTCGCGGTCAAGCCGGCGACGCTCAAGGACGAGTTCCGGGCCGGCGGCCGCCTGACGCTCATCATCGGCCGCCAGCTCACTGCCAGGGCCCGCAAGGCCCTCGGCCTCGGCGAAGCGGCGATCTTTACGACCATCGAAAACCCAAGGCCCAAGCCGAACCAAGGCTACACGCTGGCCCAGAAGATCGTCGGCCGCGCTTGCGGCCTTCCCGGCGTCCTGCCTGGCACCGCCTGCGAGCCGCACATGACCACCGTCGGCTCGCAGGACACGACCGGGCCCATGACCGCCGACGAGCTCAAGGAGCTGGCCTGTCTCGAGTTCCAGGCCGATCTGTTCATGCAATCGTTTTGCCATACGGCCGCCTATCCCAAGCCGGCCGACGTCAAGGTCCACCAGACCCTTCCGGCCTTCATGATCGCCCGCAAGGGCGTGTCCCTCAAGCCGGGCGACGGGGTCATCCACTCCTGGCTGAACCGGCTCATCCTGCCCGATACGGTCGGCACCGGCGGCGATTCCCACACGCGCTTTCCCGTCGGCATCTCGTTCCCGGCCGGGTCGGGGCTGGTCGCCTTCGCCGGCGCGCTGGGCTTCATGCCCCTCGACATGCCGGAATCCGTGCTGATCAGGTTCACCGGCCGGCTCAATCCCGGCATCACCCTGCGCGACGCCGTCAACGCCGTCCCGTACTTCGCGATCAAAAAGGGCTTGTTGACGGTCGAGAAGAAGAATAAAAAGAACGTCTTCAACGGCTGCGTCCTCGAGATCGAAGGCCTCGAGGACCTGACGGGCGACCAGGCCTACGAGCTGACCGACGCCTCGGCGGAGCGCTCGGCGGCCGCCTGCGTCATCTCGCTCGGCGAAGAGCGCGTCGCCGAGTACCTCAAGAGCAACGTGGCCTTGATGGAAGAGATGATCAAGGAGGGCTATCAGAGCGCCGACACCCTCCGCCGCAGGATCGACGCCTGCCGCGCCTGGCTCGCTGACCCCGTCCTGATCAAGCGCGACCCCCACGCCGAATACAAGGCCGTTCTCGAGATCGACCTGGCCGAGATCACCGAGCCGCTCGTGGCCTGCCCCAACGATCCGGACGACGTGCGGCCGCTTTCGGCCGTCTCCGGCGACCCGGTGCAGGAGGTCTTCATCGGCTCGTGTATGACCAACATCGGCCAGTTCCGGGCCGCGGCGAGCATCCTCGACAAGGGCGCCCCGGCGGCCAGGATCTGGATCACCCCGCCGACCAAGATGGACGCGGCCCAGCTCATGCGCGAAGGCTTCTATTCGATCTTCATCGGCTTCGGCGGCCGCACCGAGATGCCCGGTTGCTCTCTTTGCATGGGCAACCAGGCCCGGGTCGCCGCCGGGACGACCGTGTTCTCGACCTCGACGCGGAATTTCGAGCACCGGCTCGGCGACAACACCCGCGTCTATCTCGGTTCCTCGGAGCTGGCCGCCCTGACGGCCCTCCAAGGCCGCATCCCAACGGTCGCCGAGTATATGGCCGTCATGAAGGAGAAAGTGCTGCCCCATGCGGGCGAGATCTACCGCGTCCTCGAGTTCCACAAGATGGGCGACTTCAGCCTGGGGTACGTCCGATGATCCGGCTCGACGGCCGGAGGGCCCTCATCACGGGCGGCTCGCGCGGCATCGGCCGGGCCACGGCGATGCTCTTCGCCCAAGCCGGGGCCGACGTCGCCATCAGCTACGTCAGCGACCGAAAGGCGGCCGAGCAAGTCGTCCAAGACGTGGAAAAGCTGGGCCGCCGCGCGCTCGCCTACAAAGCCGAGATGTCCTCCCGGGCCGACATCGACCGCATGGTCGGGGATGTCCTGGCAAAGTGGGGAGAGATCGATACGCTGGTCAACAATGCCGGGATCTGGACCTACCTCGAGACGGGCAAGCTCGACGACGCGGTCTACCACGAGACGATCGGGGTCAATGTCGACGGCGTCTTTTTCGCCATCAACGCCGTCGTCCCGGCCATGAAAGAGCATGGGCGGGGCTGGATCGTCAATGTGACCTCGACCGCGGCGGTCAGGGGAGAGGCGTTCCACTCTCACTACGCCGCCAGCAAGGGGGCGCTCCACTCGCTGACCAAATCCCTGGCCGTGGAGCTCGCTCCGCACGGCATCAGGGTCAACGCCGTCGCCCCCGGCTGGACCGACACCGACATGTGCACGGCCTCCTTCAGCGAGCCCGGCTTCAGGGAGAAAGTCCGCCAGTCCATACCTCTCAAGCGCATCCCTCCTCCCGAGGACGTGGCCGGCCCGATCCTTTTCCTGGCTTCCGACCTGTCCCGGCACGTCACCGGGGAGATCCTCAACGTCAACGGCGGGTCGGTCCTTTGCGGCGGTTAGGCCGCCGGGCTAGCCGACCGGGGGGGTCCAATAATCCCCCCTTTTTGGTATTGACACTTTTCCGGCAAGTATGGTATTAAAGTCAGGTCCAATGCCTAACAAGCACATCTCGGTCATCATCGTTCCTCATACCAAGACGAGCACCAAGACCCTGTGCTTCTCGAGGAAAACCCTGAAGATCATGGGGATCGGAGGGGTCGTTCTCGGTCTCGTCCTTTTGGCCATGCTGGTCGATTATGCCCGGATGAGCGTCATCCGGGGCCGCTATAAGGCCCTGCGGGTCGAGACGACCGAACAAAGATCGACGATCGCCGGCTACGAAAAGTCGATCACCGAGCTCCAGGCCAAGATCTCGAACCTGGAAAGCTATACCAAGAAGCTCAATATCATGGCCGGGCTCAAATCTCCCGACGTCCTGGCCGCCCCGGCGGGTATCGGCGGCGGCGACCCCGGCAAGGACGAGCCCGAACCCTTCATCGAGCAGCCGGCTCCAGCCCCGGTTGCGGTCCCCAGCGGCCCCCAGAACTTAGGTCCGGGGACGATCCAGAGCCTGAGCCAAAAGGCCCAGAGCATCGAAAGCAACCTGACGAGCCTGCTCAGCTTCTTCGAGAGCGATAATCTCCGCCTGGCCTCAACCCCCTCTATCATGCCCACCGCGGGCTGGATCGCCTCGGTCTATGGTCATCGGAACGACCCGTTCACGGGGGCCTGGACGATGCACTGGGGACTCGATATCTCGACCAACGTCGGCAACCCCATCATGGCCACGGCCGACGGCATCGTCATCAAGGTCGAGACGGACAAGTACCTGGGCAAGAACGTCACGATCAGCCACGGCAACGGCTTCACGACCGTCTACGGCCACATGAGCAATTTCGCGGTCAAGGCCGGGCAGAAGGTGAAGAGGCGCGACATCATCGGCTACATCGGCCAGACCGGCAAGGCCGCCGGCCCTCACGTCCACTACGAGGTCCTCAAAGACGGGAAGCGGATCGATCCCCGGAATTTCCTGCTCGAAGAATAGCCGCCCGCTCGGCGGCCGCCTCTCACACCAACGGATCGCCGGGGGCGATCCTCGTCCCCAGGGAGAAGGCGTGCGCGGACATGACGCCCCTCCCCTCCGGCCTGAGCTCCTCGATGAGGTAGGACGTGGCCGCGCCGCAGGCCACCTCGAGCCCGGCCTTTCCGATCCGCAGGATCGTTCCCGGGTCCATGTCCGCATCGGGCAGCGGGCACTCGGAGGACTCGACCGCGCGGCCCCGCACGATGTTCACCCGTCTCCCGCCGATAGGAATGAAGACGCCGGGCCTCTCGGCCAGGGCGCGCACTCTCCTGTCGATGGCGGCGGCCGTTTCCGCCCAGGACACGCGGCCGTCCTCTTTGCGGATCTTGGGAGCGAGCGTGGCCAAGACGTCGTCTTGTTTGTGGCGCGGCAGCCGGTCGATGCTGGCGAGCGTCGAGACGAGTAGGCCGGCGCCGAGGACGGCGAGTCGCTCTTCCAGGGCGGAGGCAGTCTCGCGAACCTCGATGGGCGTCTGTTCCTGAGCCAGGATATCGCCTTCGTCCATGCGGTCGTCGAGCTCGATGACGGTCACGCCGGTCTCCGTGTCGCCGTTGAGGATCGTCCATTGGACAGGCGCGGCCCCGCGGTACTTCGGCAGGAGCGAGAAGTGGACGTTGAGCGAGTGATGGCAGGGGAAAAAATGGACGGCGTGGGGGATGATCTGCCCGTAGGCCACGACGACGTTGACGTCAGGGCCGGCAGCGCGGACGCGCTCCAGGGCCGCTTCGTCCGTCCGGATCCTGGCCGGTTCGATGACCGGGATGCCCCGTGAGAGAGCAAAGGCCTTGACGGCCGAAGGCGTGAGTCTCCGGCCCCGGCCGGCCGGCCGGTCCGGCTGGGTGACGACGAGCTCGACCGTGTGGCCCGCGCCGAGAAGGGATGCGAAAGAAGGGAGCGCGGCGGCCGGGCTCCCGAAGAAAACGATCCTCATGCTTTCTTGGGGGCGGCCGCGCTCTTTTTGAGCTTTTTCCTGATCAGCTTCCGCTTCAGAGCCGAGAGCTTGTCGACGAAGAGAATACCGTCAAGGTGGTCGATCTCGTGACAAAGGGCCCGGGCGAGAAGGTCCTCGCCCTCGATCTCGACCCCGCGCCCCTCGAGGTCGAGCCCGCGGGCAACGACCTTGTAGGGGCGGGCGATCTTTTCCTTGATGTCGGGGACAGACAGGCAGCCTTCCTCCGAGACCGCTTCCCCTTCCTTGGCGATGATCTCCGGGTTGATCAGGACGTAGAGGGCTTCCTTGTTCTCGCCGACCGAAAGGTCGACGACGATGAGCCGCTTGCTGACCCCGACCTGGGGCGCCGCCAGCCCGACGCCGGGCGCGGCGTGGACCGTTTCGACCATGTCCCGGGCCAGGCGGACGATCTCCTCCGTAATGCCGTCGACGGGTTCGGACGGCCGGGTCAGGATCGGGTCGCCGATGATCAGGATCTCTCGTACCGCCATTTGTTCTTCTTCCGTGACTTATTTTAGCCGAAAACCCGGCGCCTATGCAAAGTTCATATTGGTGTCATGAACCCGGAGGGGAGCGCGAGGGGTCACCCTGCTACGCTCGGGGTATTCCTTCCGTCGGCACGCGGCCAGGCCCGGCGAGCCTGGCCGCTTCGTATCCGGGCCGGCGGGAAGCGGAGTCTTCGAAGCGACCTGCAGAATTGGGGCTGAGTGCTCGAAGCCGCAATTCTGATAAGTATCTTAAACGAGTGTCTTTACAAAGATATCTCCCAGAAGCGCTCCTCCGAGTCGCTCCGTCGCGCTTCTGACGGTCGCTTCGCAGACTCCGCTCCCTGCCGCTCCTCCAGGAACACCCCTGCGCGGGGTGACCCCTGACCCCAGCCCAATGAGATCTTATGAAACCGGGGAGAAAAAAAGGGGGACAAGAACCGAAGTCCTTGTCCCCGATTAGAGAATTGACTAGATCACGGCCGAAGGAG
>CAVSAI010000054.1:0-31155 GCA_963725825.1 Candidatus Aminicenantota bacterium | reverse complement strand
AGGAATAAGGGCCCTGAGGATGGGCTCCACCCAGCGGTCCTTGTCGATATCATAGACGATAAAATCCGAGTCGAACTGCCAGTACGTCCAGGCCCAGCCTCGCGCCTCGGCCGCACGGGCGACCGCGGACGTCCAGCGGACGCGCGACTCCATCGGGGCCTTGTCGTACGCGCCGAATTCGCCGAGGAGAATGGGCCGGCGATTGGCCGCCGACCAGGCCTGGGCACGATCTAAGTCGGACTCCAGGCGCTTGATCTCCTCGGCCTGGCCCCAAGTGACGCCCGAGAGGCGGACCGTCTCGGGCGACCAGGAAGCCCCCTGGTGCGTGAACGGGAAAGGCTCATAATAGTGGACCGTCACGATGATGTTGCGATCGGCCTCGGGCAGGGCCAGCTCGTTCAGATGGTCGACGCCGTTCCATTCCGGAGGCCCGATGACGACGGTCCGGGCCGGATTCGTCTGCCGGATCAGGGCCAGGGCCTCGGCCAGCCAGGCGTTCCAGAGCGGGCCGTCGAGCTTCCCATTGGGCTCGTTCAGGATCTCGAAGACGAGGCCGTCCGGCGAGTCCTTGTATCTCTCTCCGATCTGCTTCCAGAAGGCCATGAGCCGCGCTTTGAAGGAGGCGGGGTCCTTGGCGACATCGTTGTAGTTGTGGAGGTCGAGGATGACCATGAGGCCGGACCCGAGGGCCCTCTCGACCGCCCAATCGAGGGTCTTGAGCCAGGCCTCGGGCAGCTTGTAGGCTGGGGCCTTGCCCATGCGCTGAAGGGCATGGAGGTTGACGCGGACGGTCTCAAAGCCGGCCTTCCGGATGAGCTCAAAGTGTTCGGCCTCGAAGCGGGCCTTCTTGGGATTGTTCCAGATCGGGTCGTAGCCGAGAATGTTGACGCCGCGACCCATGCGCTTGACCTGGGCGAATGCGTCGGCCGGACTCTGGGCCGAGACCGAGGGAGCTGCAAGTGCAAGAACGACCAATGCCGAGACGGCCGCCGCGACGAGCGGGGCTGAATGATCTCTATTCGTCATGTCCGCCTCCTTGGATCTTCCCCGCGATTATACAACAAAGACGACGGTCGGCTTTCTTTTCGGCGCGACCATGTTATAGAATCCGGACAAACTCTCCGGTGCGGAGCCGGGCGGGATTCCGGTCGGGCGAAGGAGGTCGAGATGCGACGACGGAGGTTCATCGAGCTGGCCGGGGCGGCATCGGCCGGCGCGCTTTGGGCCGGGTCAGGAACGGCCGCATGGGCCGGTTCCCGGGGCGGCGCCGCCGGGACAGCGGCCAAGCCTCTCCTGGCAAGGGAGGTCGCCGCTTATCTGCGGTCCCTGGTCGAGGTCGCGGAGCCTTCCGTCGACCGCATCGTCATCGGCGATCCCGAAACCGAGGTCACCGGCATCGGGACGTGCTGGCTGCCGTACTGGGACACCTGCCGGCAGGCGGTCCGCGACGGGATCAACCTGCTCGTCGTCCATGAGCCGACGTTCTACACCCACTGGGACCTCGACGAAAAGAGCCCGGACCTTTTCGCCGCCTCGGCGGCCGGGAAAGAGGCCTACGGGAAGGCCGTCCGGGTCAAGAAGGACTGGATCCTGGCCAACAAAATGGTCATCGTCCGCTGCCACGACGTCGAGGACAAGATCGGCGGATTCGGCATTCCCTATGCCTTCGGGCGGCTGCTCGGATTCCGGAACGACGACATCATCCGCTCCAAGCCCTATTACAATGTCTATCGCACGGAACCGAGGCCGGCCGTCGAAGTCGCCCGGATGATTGCCGGGAAGATGGCCGAGGTCCGCCAGCCCGGAGTCGCCTTCTACGGGGACAGGAACAGGATCGTGGATTCGGTCGGCGTCGGCACCGGCTGCTACAGCGACCCCATCGAGTTCATGGACCTGGCCCCGGCCCTGTTCGTCTCCATCGACGACGTCGTCCGGACCTGGTCGCAAGCCGTTTACGCCCGTGACACCGGCCATCCCCTGGTCGTGGTCAATCACGGCGCGTCCGAGGAGGCGGGGGTCCGCGGCCTGTCGGAGTTCCTGAAAGCGCATTACCCCGAGCGGCGGGTCGTCCATTACGCCCAGGGCTGCGGCTACGACTGGGTGACGGGCGCCAAGTAAAAGGAATAGTGAGCGGCGCTGCGCGGCCCGTGACGACGGAACCGCGGCCTAGGCCCTTCGGGCGGTGATGACGCGGGGCTTGCCGGCCAGGTCCCAGGCCGTCTCGATCTCGGTCCAGCGCCGGCCGAAAAGGCCGAGCACCCGGTCCCTCTGGCCCTCGCCGATCTCGAAGATGAGGTAGCCGCCCGGCTTCAGGAAAGCCCCGGAGCGGCGGACCAGGCGTTCGATCATCTCGAGGCCGGATTCGCCGGCCAGGAGCGCGCGCCGGGGCTCGAACTCCTTCACGTCCGGCTCCAGGGCGTCCCACTCCGCCCGCGAGATGTAGGGCGGATTGGAGACGATGAAGTCGAACCGGACGCCGCTCGCCCGGAAGGCCGAAAAGAGGTCGCTTCTCCGGAACTCGATGTGCTTCACCTTGTGGCGGGCGGCGTTGCGCCGGGCGACGCGAAGGGCCCGCTCCGAGACGTCGACGGCCTGGATCCCGGCCCGGGGCAGCTCCTTGGCCAGGGCGATGGCGATGCAGCCGCTGCCCGTGCCGATGTCGAGGATGGTCTCCGCCTCGCGCGTCGAGAGCTCGAGGACCTTTTCGACCAGGCCCTCGGTCTCGGGCCGCGGCACGAGGACCGACGGCGTCACCCCGATCGGGATGGACCAGAACTCCTTGGTCCCCGTGAGATGGGACAGGGGCGCGCCGGCGAGCCTTTTCGCGACGAGTCGCTCGAAGAAGGCCTCGACCCTGGGGGAGCAGGTCTTGTCGGGCGCCGCGAGATAGCGCGCCTCGGAGATGGCCGCCGCACGCAAAAGGAGGACCTTCGCTTCGAGAACGGCTTGGGGCCGGTCGCCCAGGAGGACGACGCCGCGGCGGAAGAGCCCGATCAGTGTCGTGTTAGCGTCCAACGTCCTTGGCCTGGCCGGCTTCGCGCCCGGTCTCGCCCAGGGCCTGGGCTTGGGCCTGGCGGACGAGATGGTCCAGGATCTCGTCGAGGTCCCCGTCCAGAAAGCCCTCGATGTTGTGGAAGTTCTCGTTCAGCCTGTGGTCGGTGATCCGGGATTGGGGGAAATTGTAGGTCCGGATCTTCTCGCTCCGCTCCCCCGTCCCGACCTGGGAGCGGCGGTTGTCGGCGATCTTGGCCTGCTGCTCGCGCTGGGCGATGTCCATGAGACGCGAGCGCAGGACCCGGAGGGCCTTTTCCTTGTTCCGGTGCTGCGATTTCTCGTCCTGGCAGGAGACGACGAGCCCCGACGGCTTGTGGGTGACGCGGATCGCGGTGTAGTTCCGGTTGACGTTCTGGCCGCCCGGGCCGGACGAGCCGAAGGCCTCGATCTTGAGGTCCTTGGGATCGAGCTTGAGATCGATCTCCTCGGCTTCAGGCAGGACGGCCACGGTGGCGGTCGACGTGTGGATGCGGCCGGAGGCTTCGGTCTTTGGCACGCGCTGGACGCGATGGACGCCGCTTTCGTATTTGAGGATCGAGTA
The DNA here is from genome assembly GCA_963725825.1 of Candidatus Aminicenantota bacterium. GTDB lineage: Bacteria > Acidobacteriota > Aminicenantia > Aminicenantales > Saccharicenantaceae > RBG-16-66-30. The sequence goes on along the minus strand of CAVSAI010000054.1, from coordinate 27,560 downwards.
GGCGCCCTTGCCGCGGATCTCGCCGATCGCCTCCTTGATCCCGCCGACGGACGAGAGGCTGGTGTCCAGGACCTCGAACTTCCAGCCTTTCTTCTCGGCGAACCGGGAGTACATCCGGAAGAGGTCCTGGGCGAACAGGGACGCTTCGTCGCCCCCGGCCCCGGCCCGGATCTCGAGGATGACGTCCTTTTCGTCGTTGGGGTCCTTGGGGAGCAGCATCGCCCGGAGCTCGCCGGCGATGGCGCTCTCGCGGACGCCGAGCATCTCGGCCTCGCCCTCGGCCATGGCCTTGAGGTCGGGGTCCGTCGAGGGGTCGGCGATCATGGCCCGGGCCTCATCGCGGTCCTTGCGGACGCGCTTCCACTCCTCGTATTTCCGGAAGACGGGCTCGAGCTCGGCGCGCTCCTTGGCCAGCTCGCGGATCTTCGGGGGGTTGGCGGCGACCGCGGGGTCGGAAAGGGCGGCTGTCAGCTGGCGGTACTTGTCCTCGATGGCCTGGAGTTCCGAGATCATCGAGACGATTTTTTCTTCTTCGCCAGGCTCTTGACGTCCCGGGCCGCCCGGAGGTCCTTGGCGGCCTTGATGTCCTTGGCGTCGCCGAATTTCTTCTTGAACTTCTCGACGCGGCCGGCGCTGTCGATGAATTTCTGCTTGCCTGTGAAGAAGGGATGGCACTGGGAACAGATCTCGACCCGGATCTCTTTCTTGGTCGACCTCGTCTTGAACGTGCTGCCGCAGGCGCAGGTCACGAGGCTTTCCTGGTATTCGGGATGGACGTCTTTCTTCATGGAACGATCTCCTTGAGCGCGGATTATAGCAGAATCCGGGCGCCGCCGCAAAAGGTCAAGCCCGGCGGCCGGCCGATCAGGACATGTCGGCGGATTTGCGCTCGAATTCGGCCTGGTCGACCGTGAATTGAAGCGTCTTGAGCCCGGTTTTCACGATCTCCCGGTAGCGCCGGGAATCGAAATAGTCCTTGAGCGGGCGGGTGAACGGATAGAGCTGCTCCTCGGCCCTCCACTCGTAGACGGAGCCGTCCGCCCGCCTCAGGCAGTTCAAGTGGACGACCCAGGCCAGCTGACGGAAGGGCATGTGTCTGAAGGACCTCCGGATGGCCAGGACCTCGGCCTCCTTGGCGGGGTTCCAGAAGTGGAAATAGCGGGAGAAGAGGACGCCGTTATGGAAGAAGGCCGGAAAGGCCAGCAGGCAGTCCTTGCGGGTCAGGCGGCCGAGGTAGACGAACAGGTCCATGATCTTCGTGCGCATGCTCAGGCCGGGGCGGGTCTGGCCGGGGAGCGGCGAGAAGGGCTCGCCTCGGTTGACAGGGTTCTGGAGGGTCAGCCACTCGAAGGCCAGGGCCTTCTGGGGCGGCAGGGCGGGCAGGCCCTCGGCGGCCGCCTTGGGGGCAAAGTCGCATTCCTTGACCTTGACGTCGACGATAACGTTCTCCGGGCCGGGTTCGCGCAGAAAGATCTGCAGCCGCTGGAGAGGATAATCGGACGAATCGAGCTCGTAGGTGAGAGGCCAGAGAAAGCGCTGGCGGGCCTCCTTGAGGAAGCCCTTCTTGTTGAGGACGGCCAGGATCTCGTTGGCCGAGTAGCGCCCGAGGAAGAGCGAGCTGCCCTGCTTGACGTGGAGCTCGGAGAAGATCTCGCCCTCGTCGACGAGAGGGGCTTCTTTCCAGAACGGATCCGCTTCCCTCCCCCGCTTTTTCATGGCCCCATTTTAGGGGAACGCGGGGCCGCGGGCAAGCCCCGTTTCGGCCGGTCGGGCGCGGGCGACGTATCCGAGGCGGCCTCCTCCCCTGGAGGCAGGTGCGAGAACAGGGCCAGGATGTCGTCGCCGAGCTTGACCCGGCGCTCGAGCTTGAAGTCGCCGAGCTTCGGCTTGATCTTGAAGTAGTGGCGGAGGACGATGAGGCCGCCCGGCTTGAGCAGGCCGCGCTTGCGGATGACCTTGAGGGGGTTCCGCTCCTCGAGAAGCCTGTAAGGGGGGTCGAGGAAGATGATGTCGAAGCGGACGCCCTGCTTGGCCAGGTCGATGACGGCCCGGTTGAACTCCTTGTGGATGACGACCGACTTCTCCTCGGCCCCGCACTTGGCGATGTTCTGCTTGATGACCTTGATCGACGGGTAGAACTCGTCGACGAAGACGCACGTCTCGGCCCCGCGGCTCAGGGCCTCGAGGCCGACCGAGCCCGTCCCCGCGAAGCCGTCGAGGCAGACGCCGCCGCGGGCCCTGTCGCCGATGATGTTGAAGAGCGCGCCCTTGACCTTGTCCTGCATCGGGCGGACCGAGGTGCTGGGCACGAGCTTGAGACGGCGCCCCTTATAAATGCCGCTGATGATCCTGATCATGTCAGTAGATGACGACGACCTGCCCGGGCCGCGATTCGAGGCGCAGGACGCCCGGCGGCAAGTCGTACCAGTCGTCGAGGGTCGTCGGCTCGACGCCCTGGAGACGCGAGACGATGCCGATGACGACGTCGACGAAGGCGGGCGAGATGGCCTGGGCGCCGAGGAAGAGCTTGTCCATGACGATCCGGATCTTGCCGTCCCGCGTTTCGATGCGGGCCGCGAAGAGCAGGTCCTGTTTTTGCGGAACGAGGCCGGAAGCCTGGGGCTTGCCGAGGTCGATGGTGATGCGGCCCTCGACCTTGTCGCCGGCCAGAAGCTTGAGGACGGCCGCCTTGACGTACGGCTCGGTCTCGAGACGGCAGGCGGCGTAGGCGTTGAGCTCGTCCTCGCTGAAGGTCAGGCTGCGGGAGCCGGGCTTGGCCGCGGGCGAAGGCGGAACGGCCCGGGCCGGCGTCCGTTCCGCTTCGGCCTCGATCTTCTCCAGCGCGGCGAAGACCCCCGCCGCTTTGGCCCTGACCTCGGGCGGCACCTGGGCGAAGACCGCGCCGGCGGCGGCCGCGAGGATAACGAGGGCCGCGAATACCGCCGGCCCCGCGAAATGTCGTCTTGTCATCATATTCGAGCTTCCGCCCTTTATGTTAGCAGATTGGGGAGGCGGAGAAAACAGGTCCGCCTTGTCGCGGGGGACTGGGAGGGGCAGCGCTTTCCTAAGATACTTCGGTGGACGGGATCAGTAATGCGAGAGCGAGCCGTCCTTCTTGGCCTTGCGGACGGCCGAGCGGAAGGCGACAAGGCTCAGCGGAACGAGCAGCGCGTCGAACACCGCCAGGGCGGCGACATCCGGCAGGACATCGGCGAAAGAGGCGGAGGCGAGGAGGCTTTTCCTCATGCCGTCGAGCGCATATGTGACCGGAAGGAGCGAGGAGGCCCAGCGGATCCAGGCGGGAAGGAGGGCGACCGGAAAGACCACCCCGCCGAGAAGCCCCGAGACCGTTCCGAGGATCCAGCTGAAGGGATTGCCGGTCTTGTAGACGAGGATGAAGCTCGCCGAGAGGACGCCGACGCTGAGGAAGCAGAGGACGGTCAGGACCCCGACCGCAAGGACGCCGGCGGCGTTGATCCGGCCCAAGGCCAGGCCGAAGAAGGCCAGGGCGACGCCGAGTTGGAGAGCCGTGCGGAAGACCTGGAAGAGGAGCGAGTAGAGCGACGAGCCGAAAAGGACGGCCGGGACGGGGGCCGGCGTCACGAGCAGGGCTTCGAGCGTCCCGGAAAGCTGGGCGCTGCGCACGACCGAGGCCAGGCCCTCCTGGAATATGCCCAGGAGCCCGGCGAAGGCGACGCCGACGACGGCGAAGGAAAAATAGTCGCCGCCGAAAGGCGCGAGGGACGGCGTCGACGAGGGGACCAGCTTGGCCACGAAGTAGAACGTCGCCGAAGACAGGAGGATCCCGACGAGAGAAGAGAGGAAGGAGAACTTGTAGGTCAGGGCCTCACGGAGGTCGCGCCGGACGAACGCGGCCAGGACCGCGGGGCCGGGTCGCCGCTGGCGCGTTTCGGCCCTCACCGCCCGGCTCCCGGTTCGCCGACGGCTTCCTCATAGGCCCGGCGGAGGGACGCGCGCCCCCCCGCGGCGAGCGCGGCGGCCGGGCCGGTCAGGCAAATGCGGCCGCGGCTGATGACCGCGATGTCGTCGGCGCAGTCTGCGGCTTCGCCGAGGTCGTGGGTGGCCCAGAGGATCGTCCTCCCCTGCTTCCTCGCGAGCTCGTCGCGCAGGAACGACCGGGTGCGGTCGGCGGTCCGGGGGTCGAGCGACCTCGTCGGCTCGTCGACAAGAAGGATGGCCGCATCGGCGAGCAGGGCCCGGGCGAAGGAAAGCATCTGGCGCATGCCGGTCGAGTAGCTGTTGAAGCGGAGGTCGGCCGCTCCGTCGAGGCCGGCGATCCGCAGGAGCTCCCCGACCCGGCGATCGCGGGCCGCGCCGCGCAGTCCGTAAAGGGCGGCGAAGAACTCGAGGTTCTGGCGTCCGGTCAGGCGCCAGTAGAAGCTCCTCTCGTCAGCGACGGCGTAGCCGACGGCGGTCTTGGCCGGCCCGGGTTCCCGGGCGACGTCATGGCCGTCGACCGCGGCCCGGCCGCCGTCCGGCAGGACGAGAGTCCCGAGGATCTTCAGGAGCGTCGTCTTGCCGGCGCCGTTGGGCCCGAGCAGGCAGAAGACGCGGCCGCCCATGACTTCGAGGTCGAGACCGTCGAGCGCGGTCACCGTCCGCCGGTCGAACGGCTTGAGGAGGAGCTCCCGGAAGCCGCGGACGACCGGATACCTCTTGACCAGGTTCTCGGCGAGAATGGCCGGGGCTTGGCTCATTTCAGATCCAAGATCCGCCGCACCGCCGTCACGGCCGGCCTGAGGAGGCGCTCGGCGTAACGTCCGTAGAGCCGGGGGGAATCGGCGGAAATCCCTGTCGCCGACGCGAGCCAGGCTTTGGGCGGGAAATAGATCCGGCCCAAGGTCCGCGCGGCGAGAACGGGATCGCGGCGCTCCCAGAGCGAGAAGAGCGAGGGCATGTAATAGGGCCAGGCCGGCGCTTCGCTGCGGGCGGCCATCGCGCCCGGCGGCCAGAAAAGACGGAGGCCGGCCGATTCGAGTGGCCCGGGACGCAGGTCCTGGCGCGCCTGAGGCGGGACGGATCCGGGCCAAAGGTTCTCGGCGAGGTGCAGGCCGTAGAACACCGGGCCCTTGATCCGCTCGTTCACCGCGATGCTGCGGATCCAGTTCCAGTCGAGCCCGGCCCGCCCCGCCAGCCGGGCGATGTCGGCGAGCCAGATGAGCTTTTGATACGAGTGCTGCTGAGCGTGGACGCAGAGATAGCAGAGCTCGTTCTCGGCCGGCAGGACCATCGCTTCCGTGCCGCGGACCCGGAGCCGGCCCGCCGAGGACCAGAAGCCGTCCCCTCTTTGGCCTGGGAAATGAAGCCCGAGCGGGCTGCCGTGGAATTCGAGCACGAGCGAACCCTTCTTGAAATAGGGGGAATAGGTCCAGTCGAGGACCGGGCCCACGGCGCCGGGGTCTTCAGGCACTCTGTCCGACGTCTCGGCGAACCCAAGGCCGGCGAGGACGTTCCTGAGACCACCCCAGTCGGCCGGATGGACGACGAAATCCACGTCCCAGAACGGGCGCAGGGCGGCGTCGGAATAGACGTCCAAGGCCAGCCGGCCTCCCTTGGTGAGAGCGACGCGGAGGCCGGAGCGGCGGACGGATTCGAGAAAGAGCTCCAGCTCTCGGTAGACCTGGGATGTCCGGGCAAGGTTTCTCAGGTAGGCCAGGCGGAGCATCTCCCGCACGGGCACAGGCACGGCGCCGGGATCGTCGCGCAGAGCCCAATAGAGGAGAGGAAGGACGCCCTCGGTCCCGGCCTTGGTCAGGGCCTTGTCCCAATCGCCGACGGCAGACGCCAGACGCAGGGCTTCCGACCGCCCGCCGGGGTCGTCGCCGGGGCGGGCGCAGAGGACCATGAGGCGCGAGGAGTAAAGATCGGTCAAGGAGCTCTTTCGGGGGATGCGGGGGCCGATCCCGGGAGCGTATGGCTTGCTATTTGATCTTGAAAGGCGAGACCGGCTCTTCCTCGAAGGTCGCGGCCAGAGGCACGGCTCCGGCGACGATGGCCGCGATGCCGAGCGGCGCCAGGAAGAGCGGCGGGACGCCGCGCTTGCAGACGATGTAGACGAAGTCACCGGCCTCACAGGGCTTGGACGTCCTGAGAACGGCCGTGTAGCCGACCGTGATGCGCCTCGTCCTGGCCCCGTAAGCTTTCAGGCCCCTGATGTCCTGATAGAAATCCGTAACCTGTCCTTTGACGTGGATGCGGTCGTCCGACTGGATGAGTCCGATCTCGACAAAGATCTCCGCCTCCTTCGTCTCGGGGCTGTACTTGACGACCTTGCCGATGAAAGCCTCGCCCTTCTCCCGCTGTTCCCTGATGACGTCGGCGGCGCCCGCGGCGGCCGCCGGATCATAAGGGCTCAGGGCGACGGATATCTTGGCCGTCTGTTGGGCCGCGATCCCGAAGAAATCCTGAGAGTTGAAGCTTCCCGAGGAGGATCGGACGCCGAGCGCATAGAGCCCGACGCCGAGCCCGGGGACCTTGAAGACGCCGAGCCCGTCGGATTCCCCGGCTTCGGTGACGACGCCGGTCGTCAGGTTCTTGACCACGACGACGGCGCCGGCGACGGGCGTCGAGCCGTCAGCACCGAAAATGAACCCGATCAGGTTCCCCTTCGCGGACTCTTGAGGGCTGGCCATCGACGACGTCAGCATGAGGATCAGCGCCAGCGCCGATCCCCAGGAGACGACTCCCTTGGCACCTCGCCTCATGGATTTCCTCCTTGGCTATGAATATGATGGCGTCCCTTCGGGGATTTGTCAAGTCCATCTAAATATTTCATTTTCCACGTAGATAGAAAGGTCAACGCACCGACGGATCGATCAGGAGGACCCGGCCGAGGGAGACCGCTTCGTTGACGGCCGAGATCTCGAGAGAAGCCGGGCCCACCCCCAGGGTCCCGGTGAATTCAGCGAGACCGGTGTCCCCGTATTTTTCCCAAACTATTCGGCCGTCGAGGAAGACGGACACGAGCGGACGGCCGGGGGGAGAGGCCGGGGCGAACACGAGGCGGATCGTCCGCGGCCCGCCCGCAGTGACCAGATCGACTTTGACGGTTTCGCCCTTGCCGAGGACGCGCCCCCCGAGATCGATGTCCCCCGGACCGGTCAGGCGGTCGACGATCTGGCGGACGTCGGCGGCCTTGGGTTCGTCGTTGAGCCGGAGATAGCAGCGCTCGAGCCCCAACAGGACGTCGAGGTCTTCCGGCGCGGCCTCGAGGGCCTTGCGGTAATATTCTTCCGCTTTGTAGACGTTATCCAGCTTCAGGTTGGATTCGCCGATCAGGCGGAGGGTGCGGACATAGCTCGGCCGTCCGGACGGGGCGATGACGAGCGAGCTCGACGTGAGCAAGTCCCCCACCCGGGCGATATCGCGATAACGGTCCAGCTTGAAATCGAGGGCCATGCGGAATGCCAGCGTCCGCAGGTCCTTGAACGGGGAATCTGCGCCCGCGGCGGCGAGAAGCCCCCGCTCCTTGAGGAACGTCTCGAACTCGCCCAGAGCGGTGAGATCGTCCTCGGCGTCGAGATAGGCGGCGATCGTCCCGTCCTCGTCCGTCAGGGCGCGGGTCTCGTCGATCCGGTTCATGGCCAGCAGCCGTAGGGCGGACTTGCGGATCCTGGCGAATTCCCGGGGATCGAAGAGCTGTCTCCCGGCGAGGGTTTGGTAGAACTTGACCGACCCAAGGGCCTCGAGCGCGGCGGTCGAGCGGGCCGAAGCTTCGGCCGTGCGGAACGAATCGGCTTCCCGGCGGCCGCGGTCGAGCTCCGCTCCGGCGCGGCCGACTTCGAGGGCTTCGGCCCGGGCCATGGCGGTCTGCCTGTCTTCGAGCGAGAGGGACCGCTCGCCGAGGAAGCGGGCATAGGTCCTCAGGGAGGCCGCGTCCTCGGGCAGGATCCGGTCGATAAGGCCGGGGTCGCGCGTCGACAGCCTCCAGGTCTCGAGCAGATCGAGCAGGCGCTCCTCGCCCTTGCCGGCGAGCGAGCCCTTGAGGAGGGCGACCACAAAGTCCCTCTCCCGCGGCGCCAGCCCGTCCCAGCGGCCGAGCAGGATCTTGCCCGCGTCGAAGCGGATCTGGCTGTTGTGTCCGGTGAGCTCGGCCGCGCGCCGGTACTCGTCGAAATAGGCGAGCGGCGCCGGCAGGGCGTTGTAGCTCGAGTAGAGGAGCGCCTGGGCGAGCTCGAAATGGGCCTGGGGAGAGCCGGGGTTGAGGCGGAGCGAACGGAGGTACGACTCGACGGACAGGCGGAACAGCCGGTCGCGCCCGGCCGGGTCGCCCAGGGCTTCGGCGCCCCGCTCGAAATAGACCCTGCCGAGCTCGTAGGGAACGGCGTCGTTCCAGGGAAAGACCGCGCCGGCCCGAAGGAGGAGGCGGATCTTCTCGTCCGGGTCCGTCGCGACCGCCTTGGCCCGCCAGCAGAGGCGGGCGTTCCAGGCGAACGCGGCCTGGAGAACGACCAGGGCCGCCAGACCGGCGATCGAAAGGATCTTCTTCATCAAGACGGACCTCAGCTTTTCCGGTAGTAGGCCATGACCAGGGTCAAGCTCAAAACGACTGTGAAAAGGACCATGTTGGCCGGGATGTGGAGGTTGAAATCGGTGACGGCGTGAAGTCCCATCCCGGCGAGCGAGACGATGCCGCCCAGGGCCAGCGCCCGCGCCTGCGCGCTCCTCCGCTGCCGCCAGGCAAGATAGGCCGATACGGCGAGATAGAGGACGATGCCGGCGAGAAGGACGGCCCCGACGAGGCCGAGCTCGGCCGCGTATTCCAGGTAATCGTTGTGGGCGTGGACGAGCTGGAGCTCGGTCGAGCTTGTCCTCTCATAGGCGCCGTAGGCCGAGGCGAACGTCCCCAGCCCGGTGCCGAAGATCGGGAAATCCCGGATGATCTCGACGGTGTTGGACCAGTATTGGGGCCGGTCCTCGTGGAGGAGATCGTCAAGGGCGAAGCGTCGGATGGTCGACCCGACGCCGACCGTCACGGCCAGGACCGCGACGCACAGGAAGGTCGCCCGAACGGTCTTTCCGACCCAGGCCTCCCGGAAGCCCGCCCGGCTGAAGGCGGCGACCGAGAAGCCCAGGAAGAGGAAGACCGTGAAGGCCAGGACGACAAGCCCCGACCGCGAGTTCGAGAGCACGATCGCCAAAGACATGACGACGGCGGCGGCCACGATGACGACGTTCACCAGGATGCCCTTGGACGTCCAGAGCAGAAGCTTCTCCCGGAACCCCTTGATCCCGAAGGTCATCATGTTCATTCGGGCGATGGCCAGCCCGAGCGCCAGCGGCACGATCATCTCCAGGTAGCCGGAGAGATGATTGCGGTTGACGAAGGTCCCGGTCACCGAGCCCGGGCTGAACACCTTCTTATAGAAAAGGATGCGCGGGTCGTCGCGGGTCAGCTCGAACAGGCCGTAGAGCGCCTGGAAGGCGCCCGAGCCGACGAGCACGGCCAGGATCGTCCGGATCTGACGGCCCCGGCTGACCGTCCGCAGGACGAGGAAGCCGAGGATGAACAGGGCCGCCAGGAAGAGGGCCGTCCCGATCGTCGCCGAGGGGACGAGCGAAAGGGTCATGAACTTCAGCCGCGGGAATTCGGGCGCATAGAGCCTGCGGAAACCGTAGCTGCCGGGCGAGAGGACCTTGACGACCGCGGTCGGGAGCGGCACGACCTGGAAAGCCAGAAAACCGAACAAAGCGATGACGGCCGGCCGCAGCCTCTTCAGAACGGGCGGCAGATGGGCGTTGAGGGCCGGCTTGGGCTCGAGAAGGACGTACGCGGCGGCCAAGACGGCCGCGGCCAGCTCGATGGCGAAGATCGACCACTCCTCGACCGAGGCCGCCGGAAGAGGGCTCCACAGGAGCAGGGCGAGGAGGCCGAATTCGAGGGGCTTTTTGGTCATGAACGCCCTTGCGGCTCGGATCCCGGCGCGGCCTTGACCGGGGCCGGCCGCCTGTCGCCGGGGCCGGCGGCCTGCGATTCGTATTCGTACTGGTAGTAGTGGTAGAAAGGCGTCCCGATGCTCTGCCGCCCCATCCGGACCTCGTTGAAGACGACGCCGATGATATCGGCTTTGGACCGGCGGACTTCCTCGATCGCCCGCTGGAGCGACCGCCGGGTCGTTTTCCCGGCCCGGACGACGAAGACGGTCGAATCGGCGAGCGAGCTGACGATGACCGCGTCGCTGACGGCCAGCACGGGCGGCGTATCGAGCAGGACGACGCTGAATTCGTCCTTGGCCCGGGCCAGGAGCTCCTTCATCGCCCTCGAGTTCAGCAGCTCGGCGGGGTTCGGAGGATGGGGGCCGCTGGGGATCGTCCAGACGTTGTCGATGCTCGTCTTCTGGACGACCTCCTCGAAGCTGCTTTTGCCGGCGAGGAAGCTGCTCAGGCCGGTGGCGTTCCGCAGGTTGAAGATCTTGCTCAGGCGCGGCTTGCGCAGGTCGGCGTCGACGAGCAGGACCTTGCCCTCGAGCTGGGCGAACGAGACGGCCAGGTTGGAAATCGTGGCCGACTTGCCCTCCTGCGGCACGGTGCTCGTGAAGGCGATCGTCTTGGGCGAGCTGTCGGCGTGGGAGAACAGGATCGAGGTCCTGACCGTCCGGTAGTCCTCGGCGATGGAGAACTTGGGGTAGAGGTGGTTGATGAGCTCGATCTCGCGGACGGCCGGCGGGTCCTCGCCCGGCTTCCCCTGCTCGGCCCCGTAGGACCGGTAGGAGCCGTAAACGCCGGACTTTTTCCTCGCGCCCTCGGCCGAAAGATAAGGGATGATGCCGAGCGACGGCAAGCCGACCAGCTTCTCGACGTCCTCGGGACCCTTGACGGTGTTGTCGAGATACTCGACGAGGAAGATGAGGCCCAGGCCTCCGAAGAGGCCGAGGAGGAGGGCCATGAGGAAGTTGCGGCGGATGTCCGGGGCGAACGGGGCGGGGGGAACGAGGGCGCGGTCGACGACCTTGATGTTGCTCGTTCTCAGCCCGCCGAGCTGGCTCGAGACCTGGATCTCGTTCTGCTTGGCGACGAGGGTGCTGAGGAGGGTGCGCATGTTCTCGACCTCTGTCCTCAGGGTGTGGTAGAAGATCGCGTTTCGGTTCATCCGGGTGACGTCGCCCCTCTGCTCGTCGAGGAGCCCCCGGAGGGAGTTCTCTTGTTGGAGGGCGGCGCGATAATCGGATTCGGCGGCGCCGACGGCTTTGCGGATCTCCTCCTGGAGGGTCTTGCGGGTGGCGTCGAGACGCGCCTTGAGCTGGACCATCTCCGGGTACTCGGGACGGTAGATCTTGCCTTTTTCCTCGAAATCGGACCGGACCTGCGAGTAGGTCGTCCGCAGGGCCTGGATGGTCGGATTGCTGACGGACTCGGGCAGGCTGTCGACCCGGAGGTTCTTGAGCTCGAGGTAGGCCGACTCCTTGGCGTAGCGTTCGATCTGGGCCGTGGTCAGGGCGGTGTTGACGTCGGCGAACTTGTTGACGACCGAGCTCTCGTTGTCGCTGAGATAGAGGAGGTCCTTCTCCTGGCCGTACTTCTGGAGGTCCTCCTCCTTGCCCTTGAGCTCGTCGCGGAGGAGGGCCGTCTGCTCGGTCAGGAATTCCGAGGTCTGTTTCGTGGCCTCGTATCGGGTCTCCACGGAGAAGCTGACGAACTCCTCCACCAGGGCGTTGACGACGTCGGCGGAGAGCGCGGCGTTCGGCGAAACATAGCTGACGAAGACGAGCCGCGTCTCGGGGATCGGCGCGACGCTCAAGCCGCGCTGGATGGCGAAGGCGTAGCTCGATACGGCCGGCGTCGGCGGGGCCTTCGTCGCGGCCGCCGCCGGGCCCCGGCCGCGGCCGGCCAGCCAGCGGAAGGTGATGGCGGACCTCAGGCCGGCGAGGAGGCCGGAGCTCGCGCCGCCCTCCGTCCGGAACTCGGGCCGGGTCCCGATGTTGAGCTTCTTGGCCACCCGTTCGGCCAGCGAGCGGCTCGTCAGGAGCCGGAGCTGGGTGTTGAAATAGGTGCCCAGATAATCGCTGCGGATGAAGGCCCCGGAGTTGAGGACGTCCTGGATGTTGAGCAGGCTCGTCCCCGGCTCGTCGATGAGCAGCGTGGCCGTGGCCCGGTAGAGCGGCGTCCGGGTGAACGACAGCACGGCCGCGAGGGCGACCAGGACCGCCGTGAACGTCACCAGGACCCACTTGCGCTTGAGCAGGACCCTCCCATATTCGAGGAGATCGATCTCCCTTTTGTCTGTCTTGCTGGCGAAACCCTTCATGGCGGTTCTCCCCGAACGCCCGGACTAAAGCACGCTTTCCGGGACGTACACGGTGTCGTTGATCTGGAGGGGAATGTCCTTGACCTTCCCCTTGAGAACGTTGCGGACGTTGACGTTGATCTCGATCATCTTGCCGGAGGCGTCCTTGCGCCGGATCTGGACCCTCTTGCGGTTGGCCCGGTCGGTGAACCCGCCGGCCTGGGCGATGGCCTGGGTCAGCGTCGGCAGGCTCGATTTCTTGACCTGGAGGGCTCCCGGGTTCTTGACCTGGCCGAAAACGTAGATCGACACGGCCTTGTCGACCGGAACGTTGATGACGTCGCCCGGCTCGAGGACCACATTGAGCCCGGGATCGCCCTGGACGAACAGGCCTTCGATAGGGATGCGGATGGACGTGTTGGCCCCGTCCGGGAGTTGGCGGATGATGATGATCTCTTCCCCGGCGTCCCTCGTCAGCCCCCCCGCTTCGGAGATCGCGGCGAGGACGGTCCGACGGCCGAGGAGCTCGAACGGCCCCGGTTTCTCGACCGCCCCGACGACCGAGACGCGCCGGCTGAGGTACTCCAGGATGTGAACGGTCACTTGGGGCTTGAGGACGATCTTTTCGCCGGCCAGGCCGGCCAGCTTCCTCTCGACCTCGAACTTGGTCAAGTTCCCGACCAGGACCTCGCCCAGGAGCGGCAGGGTGATGCGGCCTTCCTCGGAGACGCGGACGACGAGCTTGTTGATCTCCTGGACGCCGAGGACCGTGATCTCGAGGAGGTCCTTGGGACCGATCTTGTATTCGGTGCTGGCGGCCTGCGCCGCAAAAGCCGGGACGGCGAAGAGGACCGCGGCCAGGACAGCCAGCCCGGCAGCCTTCATGATCGTTTTCATGGGACGACTCCTTCGGCCGGGGCTAGAACTCATAGGTGATAAAAGCCCCGACGAATTTCCGGCGGACGTCGAAGCCCGGGGCGTTGGACGTCCGCAGATAGAAGTTGTAGGACAGGCCGAGACCGACCGTCCCGCCGAGCCGGACGACCGGTCCGACCGAGTAGTTCCGCTGCGTGTCCTCGCGGCGGTCGATGATGACCGGCACGCCGTCCCACCAGACCTCCTGGGGCTCGGGATAAGCGATGGTGCCGTACTGGACGCCGCAGTCGACCCGAAGGAACTCGGCCAGATAGAGCGACAGTCCCGCCCGGGCCCGGGTGTCCACGTAGTAATAGGCGCTCTCGTTGTACGAGAAGGCGTTGTCGCGATCGAGCCCCAGGGTGACGCCGAAACGGCCCGGGCGGAAGACGACGTCCGTGGCGGCGACAAAGCCCGAGAAGGGCTTTCGGACGGCGCTGTCGGGCCGGAAGGATTTCCAGCCGACGCGGACGGCCCCCCGGGCCCGCCCGGCCAGCGGGAAGCGGAAGCCGCCCCAGGCCTGGAACGAAGACCCGTTGCGCCAGGCCGACTCCGGGTGGTTGAAATCGTAGCGGGTCCCGCCGGCGATGGCGAAGAGATAGCTCGAGGAGAAGACCCGGTAGTAGAGCTCGACGGCCGCGCTGGTTTCCCTCCGGTCGAGCGTGCGCCCGTAGATGTCGTCCAGGGCCCCCGAGGCGATATCCTTGTAGCGGAAATCGTCCACCGCCCCGGCGAACCCGAAAGCGGTGCCGCGGGCGGTCTCGAAGAAGAGGCCCCCCTTGGCGCCGGTCGCCGTGTCGCGGATGCGGTGGTCGAGCTCGCTCAACGACCGGCGGACGTGGCTCAGGGCGTGGTACTCCGCCGCCAGCGAAAAATGCCGCAGGAGGAGCCAGCGCAGTCCCGCGGAGACGCTGTTGGTGAAAGCCCGGAGCGATTTCTCCCGGGCGAAAGCCAGATACTCCGGATTCTCGGTCGCCGAAAGGATGATCGACCCCCCGATGAGCCAATAGCCGCGGATCTCCGGCGACAGGGTCGCGGTGGCGTCGCCGACGGCCCCGCTCCCCGCTTCGCGGAAATACACGTTCGAATCATAGCCGGCGTCGAACAGGCGGAAGACCGGGACGAGCCGGACGGGGCCGACGTGGGCCCTCCCGAGCGCCTGGATAGAATCATATTCGTCGCGGAAGCTCAGGTGGGATTGACCCGGCAGGGGCGGCGCGGCCGCAAGGACGATGAGGGCGGCGGCGAGGCTGATCGCTATTTTCATTGGGACGTTCGATTTGTCTCGAAGATCGTTTAAGACATGCTGAAGGGCCCGAGACGGTCTTTCACGTCGCGGAAGAATTTCATGAAGGACAGCCGCTGCAGGAGGGCGAAGATGAGCCCGCTGTGGCGATCGAAATCGGCCGTTTCTCGGATGATGGGCACGATGCCGTCGGTGCGGGCCAGCTGGAACAGGCTCTCGATGCGCCCGTCGCTCAGCCGGGCGCACATCCGCCGGGTATACTGGCCGACGAGGATCTCGTTTTGAAGAAGGGCCTTCCAGCGGCGTTCGTATGCGGCCAGGCCGGCCCGGCCGAAAGACGACCGCTCGAAGCACTCCCGGATGACGTCCGCGGCCAAGTCGGCGCAGGCGAGCCCATAGCTGATCCCGCCGCCGGTCGTCGTCTTGGTCTGCCCGGCGGCCTCGCCCACGGCCAGGACGCGGTCGCCGAAGGTCTTGGCCAGCAGCCCCTGGGCCACGGGCTTCGTCCGGATCCCGCTCTGCTCGGCGGTGATCCGCGCGCCGGCGAAGCTGCGATCGAGCAGCCGGCTAAGACACGCCTTGGGGTCCTTCTGCGTCAGGAGGCCGATCCGGGCCCGGCCCCGGCCGGCCGGCACCGACCAGGCAAAGGCTCCGGGAGCGATGTCCCGTCCGAAGAAGAGCGTCGTCATATCGGCGCCGGGGAACGAGCACTCGACCTGGGCCGCCCTCAGGAAATCCCGGGGCGAGGACAGGCCGAGCTTCTTCTGCAGGCCGAAATCGACGCCCGTCGCCAGCACGGCCAGGACCGCGCTCTCGCGCCGGGCGACGCCATCCTCGTCCTTGACCGTGACATCGACGCCGTCCGCGCCGACGTCGATATCCTCGACCCGGGCATTGCAGACGACCGCGGCGCCGGCCGCCGTGACGGCCCCGGCCAGATCGCCGTCGAACAGCTCCCGGTCGACGACACAGGCGAACGGGCGAGGGTGTTCGTAGATGAGCTCGGTCGCGAAGGGCGAGACCAGCCGGACCCGGCGGATCTCCTCGACGATCGGGCCTCGGTCGAGGCCGAAGTCGTCGAAGACCTCCCGGCCGACGATCCCGGTGCAGAGGACCCCGGCGCCGACGCGCGGTTTCTTCTCCAGGACCCGCACGTCCAGACCGGCGCCGGCCAGCCGGGCCGCCGTGCGCAGGCCGCTCGGCCCCGCCCCGACCACGATCACATCCGCTCTTTTCATGGTCAGACCTTGGGCTCCCGTGATTCCCACCGGCCGCGAAGCGTGATCCAAAACGACAGGCCGATGAGCTTGAGATCGAGTCCGAAGCTCGGTTCGCGAATATAGAGGAGGTCGTAGCGGAACTTCTTCCGGCGAGGCGCCTCCCCGGGCAGGTAAACCTGGGCCAGGCCGGTCAGTCCCGGCCGGACGGCGTGGCGCGCCGCGTAGCCGGGGATGTCGGCGAGCGCGACGGACGCCGCGCCGCCGTTCACTTCCCGTTCGTTCGGCCGGAGGGCCCTGGGCCCGACAAAGCTCATGTCGCCTTTCAGGATGTTGACGAGCTGGGGCAGCTCGTCCATGGCCGTGGCCCGCAGGATCCGGCCTACCCGGGTGACCCTGGGGTCCTTGGCGACGGCCTGGACCGGCCCGCTCTTCGTCTCGGCGTCCTTGACCATGGACCGGAACTTGAGGGCCCGGAAGATCCGGCCGTTCCGGCCGACGCGCTCCTGGAGGTAGAAGACGGGCCCCCGGTCCTCGAAACGGACGGCGAGAGGAATGAGGACCCAGAGAGGCGTCGAGAGGAGAAGCCCGAACCCCGAGAGCGCGATGTCGAACGGCCGCTTGAGGAACGAGGCCCGGCCGCGCCGCGAGCGGGGGCCCGGCTGGCGGCGGCCGCCCGCCCAGGACAGCAAGGCGATGACCGTCAGGATGCCCGCGGTGTCCACGGCCCAATCGAAGGGGCTGCCGGTGCGGTTGGGAACGAACGACTGGAGTAACTCGTCCGTGAAGCCGTAGGCGACCGCGGCCGCCGCCGCCAGGAGACCCGTTCTCTTCGACCAGAGGGGCTTATGGCCGGCGCGGAAGGCCCGATAGAAGAGGAAGGCCAGGAACCCGTACGTGAAGAAGTGGAGCGTCTTGCGAAAGACGATGTAGGTCACGTCAAGCGCGTGCCGCGGAGCGTGCGGCAGGAACCAGCGGAAGACGTCGGCGAACGTCTCGTAGATGCGGCTCGAGCCGAGCGCCCGGTTCCACACCGGGAAGATGACGGCCATCCACAAAAGCAGCGGCAGCACATAGCAGAGGAACTTCCTGGCGGTCGACATCTTGGCCATTAGGATACCACGGAACTCAAGAGGGCATCGTAGGAACGGAGGATCGCGTCCTTGGCGAAGCGCCGGACGACATACTCGCGGGCATTGGCGCCGAGGGCGAGCCGCAGCTCCGTCGAGCCCTTGAGGGTCCGCACGGCGGCGGCGATCGCCGCCGGGTCGTCCGGCGAAACAGACAGGCCGCAGTCTTGCCCGTGCAGGAGCGCGGCCACCTCCGAATCGGGCGAGGCCAGGCCGAGGATGGGCCTGCCGGCGGCCATGAAGCTGTAGAGCTTCGAGGGCACGGAGAGGTCCGACTTGTCCCGGTCGAGCGGCACGAGGAGGACGTCGCTCGAGGCGAGCAGGTCCGGCAGCTCCGGATAGGGCACGAAAGGCAGGAAGACGGCGTTCGCGAGGCCCAGGGCGTCCGCCTTCGCCCGGAGTGATCCCTTCTTCAGCCCCTCCCCCACGACCACGAGGAGGATCTCGCGGTCCCCGGCGAGGAGCGCGGCCGCTTCGAGGGCCCGCTCCAGGGCGCGATGGGAGCTGATGCTGATCGTCCCGGAGTACATGACGACGAACTTCCCGTCGAGGCCGTAGCGGCGGCTGACCGGGTTGTCTTTGGGCCCGGGCTTGAGAAGGTCCGTGTCGACCCAGTTCGGCAGGACGGCGAGCTTCGCTTCCGGGACGCCCTTGCTCCGGAGGTTCCGGGCGAAGCCGTCGCTGATGACCGCGATCGTGTCGGCCAGGCCGTAGACCCACTTCTCGAGCCCTTTGGCAAAACGGATGCCGGCCCGGTTCCGCAGGATGCCGGATTCGATGGCTAGGTCGGGGTGGATGTCCTGGACGTTAACGACGACCCGCGCGCCTCGCAGGACCTTGGCGAACAGGGCCGGAACGCCGAGCTGGAGGGGCGGCGTCCTCAGAAAAAGGACGTCCGCGCGCCGGACCGCCAGCTGGTTGATCAGGGCCCCGGCCGTATAGATGTTCCAGGCGAGAAGCCGCGCCAGCGGGGAGGCCGAGCCATTGGTCCACAGCCTTTTGACGACCACTCCCCCCTCGACCCGGCGGGAATAGACGAGTCCGCGGAACTCCTCGCCGCGGGTCCTCGGCAGGGTGGTCACGACCTCGACCTCGTGCCCGGCGCCCGCCAAGGCCCGGGCGAGCTCGTCCATGAGGATGGGCGCGCTCCCGAAATCCGGGAGGTAGTACATCGTGTGGATGATGATCTTCATGGTTCCGGGACGGGATGGTCGAAGGCCCACTGGTAGATGTAAGCCACGGCCGGGACGAGGAGCAGGAGGTCGACGCCGTAGAAGGCGGCCGTCGACTCGAAGAAGCTCCGGGCCGAGAGGAAGCCGAGGAGGAGGACGGACACGGTCAGAAGGGCTTGGTCCGGCGCCGCGGCTTCCCGGATGCGGCGCAGGACGCCGCCCCTCCACAGGAACGCCCACAGGACGACGATGCCGGCCGTGAAAAGAAGGGCCCCGATGACCCCCGCCTGGATGCCGGCGTGGAGATAGGAGTTGTGCATGTGCTCTTCGTTGATCAGGAGCCGGTCGGCGTGAAAACCCCAGCCGAAGATGGGCGACTCGCCGATCCGCTCGAGCCCCTTCTTCCAGGTGTTGTCGCGGCCGGTGAGGAAGACGAGCGAGCTCAGCGCGCCCTTGGCCCTCCAGGTGACGCCCGAGACCCAGATGATGTAGGCCGCCGCGGGACCGGCGACGAGAAAGCGCAGGTCGACGCCGCGGATGACGACGAAGAGCATGCTGGCCACGGCCAGGCCGAGCAGGGCCGAACGGGACTGGGTCTGCATGAGGATGAAGACGGCAGGGACGGCGAGCGGCAGCCAGAGGAGCCGTTTCTTCGAGGCCGAGGTCACGAGGCTCACGCCGGCCATGATGAGGACGATGACGGCATAGCGGCCGACGCCGTTGGCCCTGACCTCGCCGAGGCCGAGCGGCATGTGGTAGATCTCGAACCGGGTCGCCCGGCCGAACCCGAACCGGTAGGCCTCGGGCAGGACGGCCAAAAGCAGGACGGTGGCGATGGCGCCGTTCAGCAGCAGGATGGCCCTCAGGATGGGCAGGGGCTCGGGCCTTTCGATGACGAACCAGGTGACGAGCAGGGGCGAGAGGTAGGCCGACCCCCAGTAGAGCGCGGCCTGCGGGTCCGGAGAAAAGAAGATCGACGCGGCCAGGCCGAACGCGCCGTAGTAGACGAAGAAGCCGAGCGACGTCCAGCCGAAGCGAAAGCGGGACCGCGACGCCAGGGCCCAGATGATGCCGATGTAGGCGGCCGCCACGGGAAGGAGGGCCCGGGCGCCCTGGAAGACGGCCAACAGATCGCTCAGCGAGGGAAACGGGACGAGGTTGTAAGGGCCGGTGAAGACGCCGCCCCAGGCCATGCCCCAAAGGACGAGCGCCAGGATCATCGGGCTTCCTCCGGCCGCGGGCTCCGGCCGTCCAGGGCGTCGGTGTAGATCATCCGGAGCCTCTCGCCGAGGCGGCCCCATTCGTAGGAGGAGGCGGCCCGGTCGCGGCCCGCGGCGCCCATGCGGGCCCGCAAGCCCGGGTCGCACCAGAACCGGCCGACGGCCCCGGCCAGAGCGGCGGCAACGACGTCGGGAGGTCCCGAAGGGATCTTGACGCCGCACCCGTCGCGGATGTGAAGGCCCGGTCCGGCCAGGTCGAGGCAGACGACGGGCAGGCCGCAGGCCATGGCCTCGACGACGACGGCGCCTCCGCCATCGCGCATGGAGGGGAAGAGGAAGACGTCGCTTTGCCGCATCTTCCCGAAGATCTCGGACCGGGTGCTCCAGGGCGTCCAGATCAGCCGGCCGGCGATGCCGAGGCGGTCGGCCAGCGCCTCGAGCCGCGGCCGCTCCGGGCCTTCGCCGACGAGCTCGAGCGACGCGGCGGGAGCGATCTCGGCGAGGATGCGCAGCGCTTCGAGCGCGAGCGGCAGGCCCTTGATAGGATCGAACCGGCCGACATAAAGGAGCCGGAAGCCCGCACGGACCGCCGGGACGCCGATCCCGTCCGAGATGTCCGCGCGGCGGATGCCGTTGACCGGGAAATCGACGATCTTGTCGCGGTAACGCCGGAGGATGTCCTTGGTCTCCCTGTTGCAGACGAGGATGGCCGACGCCTTCTCTGCGGCGCGGCGCCTGGCGGGGGAGGCGCGCCAGACGTTCTGGAAGAAGGTCCGCGATCTTTCCTGCCGCCTGTCGCGGCGGGCCATCGTCCCCATCAGCTCGCGGGGGACTCTCTGCCCGCCGCCGATCGGGCCCCAGACGAAGGGGACCGGAAGCGCGGGGGCGATGTAGCTCGGCATCCAGTCGTTCGAGAAGGTGATCTGGTGGAAGAGGTCGAAGCCCACGCGGCGATGGAGCTCCACCGCGGCCTCGGCCGCCGCCCGCTGCCAGAGGTAGTAGTAGAAGCGCGCGCCCAAGTGGCGGTCGCGGAGCGCTTCATAGAGCCGTCTGGGCAGGTCGACGTAGTGGACGTGCGCCGGGCGGCCGTCGCCGCCCATGATCGACCCCTCGACCCCTTCGCGGTTGAACGCCCAGGTGATCAGGTGAAGGTCGGCGAAGCCGGCGATCTCCTTGGCCAGATGCCAACCCAGGATGGCCTCTCCCGGGAAGTGGGCGGTCGAGGGCTCCGGGTGGCAGGCATACGCGGAGGCGAGGACCTTGGGTCTTTCGGGGGTCATGGGTTTCATGCGGCTCCGAGCCCGGACCTCACGAGTCCGACGGCGTTGCCGAACGCCCGGCAGAGGTAGGACGGCTGCCGGTCGCGGACGGCCAGCGCGAGGCTCATCAGCAGCCTCGCCGTCAAGGCGGCGCGGCACTTGGCGAGAGAGAGGGCCTCGTGCTTGCTCACGAAGTGGGTCCGGTTGAGGACCTCGCGGACACCGAAGACGTAGCCGCCGCCCCGGCCGCCGGCCGCCGGGAGGTGCCGATAGCGGGCCGGCGCGACGACAGCCAGCTTCGAGATCCGTCCGACGCGGTAGCTGAAGTCGAGGTCCTCGAGGTAGCTGTAGCCGTCGAACCACTCGTCGAAGCGGAAGCGGCTGAAGACGTCGCGCCGCCAGACCGAGGCCCCGCTCGGCAGCCATTCCGTCGACACCGTGGTGGTGACGGGACCGATCATCGTCTGGAACCCGGAGGACATCACCTGGCCGCCGCGGCCGGAGTAAAGGCCAAGGCTCGTCGCGAGGGGCGCCCGCTTGAGGGCCGGCCAGTCGAGCGGCGGATGGTTGGCCATGTTGAACGCGGCCCCGGCCACATCGGGCCCGGCCAGGGCCCAGAAGCGGAGCATCTCTTCGACGGCGTCGGCCTCGAGGACGGCATCGTCGTCGAGAAAGCCCACGAGGGTCGCGTCCGGGTCGACCGCGTCGAGCCCGATATTGCGCTGGCGGGACGCGGAGGCGACCGCGGTCCGGATCGACCGCAGGACGGGACGGCCTTGCGCGCCTTCGAGCGGGGCCGACGGGCGCGAGCTCGCGTCGACGACGACGACCTCGTCGGGGACCCGGCTCTGCGAAAGCAGGCTCTGCCACAGCCGGCGGAGCTCCAGCGGCCGCTCCTTGGTCGCGACGACGAAGGCGATCCTATGCCCCACGGCCCCGGCCCTCCTTCAGAAAATCGCGAACAACGGCCCGCAGGCCGGAAACGAAGGCGGCGGACGAGAACGCGGCGGCGCGCGCCTCGAGGTGACGCCTCAGCGCGGACTCGCGCTCCGCGTCGGCGACGACCGACGCAATGCGCGAGACGGCGTCGTCGCGCCCGGCGTAGATCAACGCGGCGTCTGTCACGACCTCGGTCTGGCCGCCGCCGTCGGGAACCCAGACGATCTCGCCGGCCTTGATCATCTCGGCCACCGCGATCCCGAAGGCCTCCGCCCGACAGCCGGAAATGCCGTACTTGTGGCGGGCCAGGAAAGCGTCTCTATCCCGGCCATAGACTCCCCTCTCGAGGTGGACCCAATCGGCGTTGGCGCGGCAGAGCCGCTCGATCTCACGGGCGTAGGCGGCCCGGACCGGCCGGCCGATGACATGGAGGTGGACGGGTTTCGATTTGCGCACTCCGGAGAGGATGTCGACGACGAGCGGGATGCCTTTCTCGGGAACCAGCCGGCCCATGACGACGAATCCGTCCTCGCGCTCCTCCCAGGCGACCTCCGGAGGCACGACCGATACGGGCGGATAGAGGACCGTCGATTCGACGCCGAACCTGTCCTTGAGCAGCTTCCGCACCCACTCGGAAACGGCCAGGGTCCTGTTCGTCGTCCAGCCTTGCCTGGACCTTCCCGAGAGGGCCCGCGACAGGGCCAGGTAAAGGGACCGGCCGGAGGAGGCCGCGTGGAAGGCCCCGCCGGCCGCGCCGCTCCAGGCGTGGACCTCTCGGCGAAGGTCGTCGTCAAAAGAAAAATCGGCCACAAGCTGGATCCCCGGGAGGCCGAAATCCATGGGGTTGTAGGCGGAGATCATGGCTTCGTAATCGCCGGCGTGGCGGCGGCAATACCGTTCGAGCCGGGCGCCTCGGAACGCGTCGAAGCGCCGGCGCAGGCCCAGCGGGATGGGCAGGGCCCTGACTTCGATCCCGCTCGCGCGGACCGCCGTGCCGCAGCTTCGATCGAGGGCCTCGAGGTCGGGACGGCCCATCGTGATCAAGGTCACCCGGTATTCGCCCGCCAGGGCCTGGAGCGTCCACATCGCGCAGACCTCCGAGCCGCCGCCGGGGAGGAGCTGCGGGTGGACGACGGCGACGCGCGGTTTCACGGCACGCTCTCCGGTCCCGCGGCTTCTTCCGAGGCCGCCGCGCCCGGGGCGGCCTCGCCCCGGCGCATGAACGCCCCGCGGATGAAGGCCCGTTCTTCGACGTCGAGAAGCCTGAACCAGGCCGCCGCGGCCAACGCCAGGAGCGAAGCCCCGGCGCCCCACAGACCGCCGCCGAGGGCGGCGTTGGCGGCCAGGGCCGCCGCGAAGAGGCCGAGCGCGGAGACGACCTTGGCCAGACCCTTCTTCCAGATGAAAGCCGGACGGATGCGGCCGGATCGGACCGACGCCACCAGGAGGAAGACGGTGAAGGCGACGAGCCGCACGGCGGTGGCCAGGGCCACGCCCTTGATCCCCCAGGTCTTGGCCCCGGCGAAGATCAAGGCGGAAAAGGCGACGAGCTCGACGGCTTGGTACTTCGGGGCGAGATCGACCCGGCCGATGCCGATGAGATAGCTGTTCGGCACGGCGGAAATAGCGTTGATAAGGAACGCCGCCGCCAGGACCTGGACGACGAAGGTGCTCTGGACGGCGAAATCCGGCCCGAGCCAGAGCCGGAGGAAGTCGCCGGCGAAGAACATGAGCATGATAAAGATGGGACCGGTCGAAAGGAGCAGGAATTTGGAAGACCGGACGAAGAGCGCCTCCGAACGGTCCGCCCGGCCGCCGGCGTCGAGCAGGCTGAAAGCCGGGAAGAGGACCATCGACAGGCTCCCGGGAACGACCCCGAGCCGGTTAATGGCCTCGTAGGGGGCGCTGTAGAAGGTCACGGCCTCGACCGTGATGAGAGACCCGATGATGAGCCTGTCGAGCGACGTCGTCACGGCGTAGAGGATGCCCGAGAGCCCGAGCCAGCCGCTGAACGAGAAGAGCGGGCGGACGAGCTCGCGGCGCGGGACGGGCTTGGTCCGCAGGGCGGGGAGGACGCCGAGAGCCAGTCCTCCCCAGGCGAGGAGCGCCGCCGCCCGGGACAGGACGAGCAGGACGACGATCCCGGGAAGAGCGAAGCCCATGGCCACGCCGACGAGCGGCAGGACGTAGAACAGGACGCTCACCGGGACCTTGACGGCGTTGACGAGATCGAAGCGCTGGGCCGCCTCGAGGACGCCGCGGAAGGACGAGGCGACGAACATGACCGGAAGCGACCAGCCGACGAGGCGGAGCGTCAGGATGGTCTCGGCCTCGAAGCCGGCCGGGATATTGAGGACGCGCCGGACGATGAGGGGCGCGGCCAGGTGCGAGAGACCGGCGGCGGCCGCGCCGATCGCGGTCTGGAGGGCGACCGTCGTCCAGAGATAGCCGGGGAGCTTCTCCCGGTCGTTCCTTCCCAGGCAGTCGGCGACGTATCGGGTCGTCGTCCGGCCGAGGCCGAGGTCGAAGAGGCCGAAGTAGCCGAACACGACCCAGACCAGGGCCAGGATGCCGAAACGCTCGGTCCCCAGGGCCCGAACGACCATCGGGATGGTGACGAACCCGACGCCCAAGGGCAAGACGAGCCCAACGAGGTTCAGGAGCGTGTTCCTGACGATGAGCTTGTTGGGGACGTCCATGGGCAGACAGACAGACTCTTCGCGGCAGGCTACCGCCGTTGGACAAAACGCCGCACTTCGCGGCAAACGAACGGGCGTCTTATCGGCTATTGCTGACGACGGAATGGCCGTATTATAGCCGAACGGCCGGCCTGAAGAGATAGAGGGCGCATCCCGTCTCATGGCAAATCGATGATAAGGGGCGCTCCCCTGGCGGGCAATCGTCGGCCCGGATGAAAGGGGGGGTGAAAAACGACCCCGCGATATGACCCTTTGGGGTGAGGCGGAATGCGGCCGGACTAATCCCTGGCGCGCCGTCCGGTTTCTTGACAGTCCGCGGGGCGTCCTCTATACTCTGAGTCCCATTCTGTCGAACGATTCGACCCACCATGACACAGACGGAAAAGGCGAGACAAGGCGTCCTCAGCCCGGCCCTGAAGAAGGTCGCCCGGGCCGAGGGCGTCGCTCCGGAAAAGCTGGCCGATCTCGTCGGCCGCGGTCTCGTGGTCATCCCCTTCAACCCGCGCCACGCCCCGGGCCGGCCCGCGGGCATCGGCCGGGGCCTCAGGACCAAGGTCAACGTCAACCTCGGCACGTCCCGCGATTTTCCGCTCCTCGCCGACGAGCTGCGCAAGGTCCGGATCAGCCTGGATTACGGGGCCGACGCCTTGATGGACCTGAGCACGGGCGGCGACTTGAAGCGGATCCGCAAGGCCATTCTCGCCCGGACGCCCATCCCCTTGGGGACCGTCCCCATCTATCAGGCGGCGGTCACGGCCATCGCCCGCCGGGAGTCCATCGTCGACATGACCGAGGACGACCTGTTCGAGGCGGTCGATTCTCAGGCCCGCGAGGGCGTCGATTTCATGACCGTCCACAGCGGTCTGACACTGCGAGCCATTGACCGCTTGAAAAAGCAGGGCCGCGTCGCCGATGTCGTTTCCCGCGGGGGCGCGTTCCTGCTCGCCTGGATGCTCCACAACGGAAAAGAAAACCCCTTCTATGCCCGGTTCGACCGGTTGCTCGAGATCGCCCGGCGCCACGACGTGACTCTCAGCCTCGGGGACGGGCTGCGGCCGGGCTCCGTCCTCGACGCGACCGACCGGCCGCAGATCGAGGAGCTGCTGACCCTCGGCGAGCTGGTCAAGAGCTCGCGAGAGGCGGGGGTCCAGGTCATGGTCGAAGGCCCGGGCCATGTGCCGCTCGACCAGGTCGAGATGAACATGCGCCTCGAGAAGCGGGTCTGCGACGGCGCGCCGTTCTACGTCCTCGGCCCGCTGGTCACGGACATCGCCCCCGGATATGACCACATCGTCGCGGCCATCGGCGGGGCCGTGGCCGCGGCCGCCGGGGCCGACTTCCTGTGCTACGTCACCCCGGCCGAGCACCTCGGCCTGCCGAGCGACGACGACGTCCGCGAAGGGCTCGTCGCGTCGAAGATCGCGGCCCACGCGGCCGATATCGTCAAGGGCGTTCCCGGGGCCCTCGCCCGCGATCTCGCGCTCGCCCGGGCCCGCAAGCGCCTCGACTGGGAGACGCAGCGGCGCCTGGCCATCGACCCGGTCAAGTTCGCGGCCGTGCGGAAGCGGCGCAAGACCCGGAGCAAGGCCTGCTCCATGTGCGGCGACTTCTGCGCCATGCGCATCGTCAGCGAATTCCTCGGCTCCGGGGAGAAGGCCGATGGCGAGTGCGCCTAGGGGCCTTCTCTTCGGCACCGCCGGGGTCCCCTTTTCCTCCGCCGACGACTCGAGCCTGGCCGGGATCGACCGCATCAAGGCCCTCGGTCTCGACTGCCTCGAGATCGAGTTCGTCAACGGCGTCAAGATGGGTTTCGACACGGCCGCCAAGGTCCGGGAGAAGGCCGCGAAGACGGGCGTCCGGCTGAGCGTCCACGCCCCCTACTACATCAATTTCAACTCCGAGAACCCCGGCATCCGGCTCCAGAGCCAAGAGCGGCTGCTCAAGACGGCTCGCGTCGGCGCGGCCTGCGGCGCCGGGAACATCGTCTTCCACGCCGCGTTCTACGGCAAGGACGCGGCCGAGGCGACCTACGCCGCGGTCAGGCGGGAGCTCGCGGCGGTCCAATCCATCATCCGGTCCGAGCGCCTGGCCGTCACACTGCGGGTCGAGACCATGGGCAAGCGCGCCCAGTTCGGATCGCTCGACGAGGTCCTGGCGCTTTGCCGGGACGTCGACGGGCTCCAGCCCTGCCTCGATTTCTCGCACCTCTACGCCCGCGAGGGCAAGGTCAACGGCTATCAGGATTTCGAGCGCGTCCTCGGCAAAGTGGCCCGAAAGCTCGGGCCCCGTTCGCTCCGCAACGTCCACATCCACATCGCCGGGGTCCAGTTCGGGGACAAGGGCGAGATCAAGCATCTCAATCTCGAGGAGACGGACTACCGCTACGACGAGTGGCTGGAGGTTCTGCGCGACCTCGGCGTCGAGGGCCTGGTCATCTGCGAGAGCCCCAACCTCGAGGGCGACGCGGTCATGCTGAAGAGGCTTTACGATGCCCAGGCCGCAAGATAGGAAAGAGGGGGTCAAACCTTAATTCTTATACTTTTTCCTTTCCGCACAGACCTGGACGTGACAGATGGGGCAAAAAGTATAAGAATTAAGGTTTGACCCCGTCTTGGACATCTTGGAGGAGGCACGCCATGAGATGGCAAGGAAGACGGCAGAGCGACAACGTCGAGGACCAGAGGGGCCGCGGCGGCCGCGGCCTCAAGATCGGCGGCGGCATCGGCGGCATCGGGATCGTCATCGCCATCCTCTATTTCCTCCTGGGCGGGAACCCGTCCGACATCACCCAGCAGCTCCAGGTCGACCAGCCGTACTCCGCCGGGCCCGAAGAGCCGCTCAGCGCCAAAGACCAGGAGATGGGAGCGTTCGTCCGCACCGTCCTGGCCAGCATCGAGGACGTCTGGCAGACGCAGTTCCAACAACTGGGAAAAACCTACCAGGACCCGAAGCTCGTCCTCTTCTCAGGGCGGGTTGATTCGGCCTGCGGATTCGCCAGCGCCGCCTCGGGCCCGTTCTATTGTCCAGAGGACTCGAAGGTCTATATCGACCTCCTCTTCTTCGAGGACATGCAGCGTCAGCTCGGCGCCCCGGGGGATTTCGCCCTGGCCTATGTCATCTCCCACGAGGTCGGCCATCACGTCCAGAATCTGCTCGGCATCAACGACCAGGTCATGGCGCGGCGCGGCCGGATGAGCGAGAAGGACTTCAACGGGCTCATGGTCCGCATGGAGCTCCAGGCCGATTTTCTCGCTGGTGTTTGGGCCCATTTCGCCAACCAGGAAAAGAACTTCCTCGAAGAGGGCGACATCGAAGAGGGGCTCAATGCCGCGAGCGCGGTCGGCGACGACCGGATCATGAAGCAAAGCCAGGGTTATGTCGTGCCGGACGCCTTCACCCACGGCACGTCCGAACAGCGCGTCCGCTGGTTCCGGAAAGGCCTCGAGACCGGCGATATCCGCCAGGGCGACACCTTTGGCGCCTCGAGCCTCTGACGACATCACGGCCGGATTGACCCGC
>CAVSAI010000053.1:0-9181 GCA_963725825.1 Candidatus Aminicenantota bacterium | reverse complement strand
TCCATTATGTGTAACCTACTGACTCATCGTATTGCTGGCCAGCTCGCGGCCCTGGAGCAAGGCGTGACCCTCGTCGGCCTGATGGCCCTCGAGGACCTGCCCCGCCAAGGCGTGGAGGAGACCCTGAATATCGCCCGGAAGGCCGGGGTCCGGACGATCATGGTGACGGGCGACCATCCGTTGACAGCCTTGACCATCGCCCGGAAGGTGGGCATCAGCGCCGAGAAGGTCGTCAGCGGTTCTGAGCTGGACGCGCTTTCCGACGAGGACCTGAAAAAGACGGTCCGGGACGTCTCGGTCTTTGCCCGGGCGACCCCCGAGAACAAGTACCGGCTCTTGAAGGCCCTGCAGGCCAACGGAGAGATCGTGGCCGTCACGGGGGACGGCGTCAACGACACGCTGGCCCTGAAGGGCGCCAACATCGGCATCGCCATGGGCATCAAGGGCACGGACGCGGCCAAGGAAGCCGCGGATGTCGTCCTGGCCGACGACAACTACAACACCATCGCCCGGGCCATCTTCGAGGGCCGGAAGTTCTTCGACAACCTGCGCAAGGGCTTCGGCTATTATCTCTCGGTCAAGGCGGCCCTGGTCCTGGTGTTCATGCTGCCGGTCGTCATCGGCGTCCCGTTCCCCTTCTCGCCGGTCCAGATCATCCTCCTCGAGCTGTTCATGGACCTGGCCGCGTCGTCGGGCTTCGTCGCCGAGCCGGCCGAAAAGACGATCTATCGAAGGTCGCCCCGCGATCCGAAGGAGAAGTTCATCGACGCGGGCATGGTGAAGAAGATCGCGGTCTCAGGCCTCAGCCTGTTCGCGGCGGTCATGATCCCCTACGGCTACGCGCTCAGCAAGGGCTGGCCTCACATCAAGGCCCAGACGATCGCCTTCTCCGCCTGGATCATCGGCCACATCCTCCTGGCCTTCGTGTCCCGGTCCGAGAAGGAGCCGCTCTACAGCCTCGGCGTCTTCTCCAACAAGGCCATCGACCTCTGGGCCGTCTTCGCGTTCGCGTTCCTACTGCTCGTCACCCGTGTCCCCGCGCTGAGCACGCCGCTGAAGCTCCAGCCGATCCCCCTGGGCCAGCTGGGACTCGTCTTTCTGACGGCCTTCGTCGTGATCTTCTGGAGGGAGATCCCGAAGCTCTTCAATCGCGGATCTTGAGGACCAGCTTGCCCAGGTGGTGCTTCGGAGACGTCGCGGTGAGCCTGGGCCGCCTCTTCGAGCCGATAGGTCCGATGGATCGCCACGTGAAAGAGACCTCGGGCGATCAGGCCGTTGAGACGCTCGAAGGGCTCGGGGCCCGGGATCCCGTCATAGGCGAAGATCTTGACTCCCGGGAAAGCCGCGGGTTCGGGCTCAACGCCGTTGGGATAGGCGATCCGTCCGCCCTTCCTCACGTATTTGAGCGCCTCTGCCAGTCGTTTGGAGTTGGCGGAGACCAGCGCGGCATCGAGGCTCTCGGCAAAGTCCTTGACCGACGCGAGAAACCCGGCACTTCTCCCGTCGACGGAAAGGTCGGCGCCCAGTCGCCGCGTCATGTCGACGCCGTCCGTGCGGGATGACACGGCCAGGGTCCGCACGCCCATCCGGTTCGCCAGCTGGAGCCCCACATGACCGACTCCTCCGCTGGCCCCCAGGATCATGAGCGTCTCTTTCGGTCCGAGCTTCAGCTTCTCGAGTCCCAAGAGCGCCGTTAATCCGACGGCCGGAAGCGCCCCGGCCTCGAGCGTCGAGACATTGGCGGGGATCCTGGCGGCGTCGTCCTCGGAGACGGCGGCGTATTCCGCATAAAACCCGCCTTTCGGATTGCCGAACGTGTAAGAATAGACCCGGTCCCCGGCCTTGAACCGGCGCGCTTTCGACCCGCGGGCCACGACCGTCCCCGCCCCGTCGGACCCGAGGACCAGAGGGAACCGCACAGCGCCCGCGCCGCCTTCGCGAAGCCAGGGATCCCAGCTCCCGATCCCGGCCGCGCTGACGCGAATCAGGATCTCGTTTTCGTCCGGTTCCGGAACGGGGATCGAGGCGACGTGGAGGACCTGCGGACCCCCGAACTTGTCGATTACAGCAGCCCTCATCGTCTTAGGCAACATTATGAACACTCCTTCTCTCGTGAAGAACTCAAAGCAATTTCTATGCCAAATAGGGGACCTTATCAGGGCGGCCGGCGGGTCGGACCTCCCTCAGGTCACGGAGGGTCTGGCCAAACCGGCCCCGGAGCCTGTATCATGGGACAGGACTCAGACCCCATGGGTAGGATATGCTCATAACCATCCTCGGCACCCGCGGCGAGATCGAACAGACGGCGCCGTATCACTCCCGCCACTCGGGCATCCTCATCGACGGGGCGCTCATGGTCGACCTCGGCGAACGCGAGTTTCTCGATCGCGCGCCGCAAGCCGTCCTGATAACCCACCTCCATCCGGATCACGCCTATTTCGTTCGCGCCGGAGAGGAGCGGCCCCCCGCCGGCGTCCCCATCTTCGCCCCGGAAGGCTACAAGGATTACGGGCTGACCGTCCTCGACGAGCCGAAGACGATCGCCGGGTACAGCGTCCAACCGGTCCCCTCCCGCCACAGCCTCAAGGTCCGCTCCCAAGCCTACATCATCGCCGACAGTCTCGACGAAGATCCTCTACACGGGTGACATGGTCTGGATCGACAAGGAACATCACCCTCTGTTCGAGGGGCTCGACCTGGTGATCACCGAAGCGAGCCACTTTCGGAAGGGCGGTCTCGTGATCAGGGACAAGACGACGGGCCGGATCTACGGGCACACGGGCGTCCCGGACCTCATTCGCCTGTTCAAGAACTACTGCCGCCGCGTCGTGCTCGTCCACTTCGGCGGCTGGTTCTACAAGGACATCGGCCGGGCCCGGTCCGCGATCCGGGAGCTCGGCCGGTCCAACGGGGTCGTCCTCGAGGCCGGTCGCGACGACCAGAGGATCTCCGTCGAGGCCCGGGACCCGTAGCCGGGAAATGGCGCGGGAGCGGCGTCCCGGCCGTCTTGATTCCGGCCGGTCCTTCTGTCATCATGGGGCGGCCGACGCGTGTGACGAGAGCCGAAATGACGATATTCGAGAAGAGGCTGAGCTTGAGGAAGCTCAAGGCCGCGGTCGGCCAAGAGGTCGGGTTGTCCGATTGGTTCGTCGTCAGCCAGGAGCGGATCGACGCCTTCGCCGCGGCGACCGAGGACCGCCAATGGATCCACGTCGACCCGGAACGCGCGGCGCAGAGTCCCCTTGGAGGGACAGTTGCACACGGTTTCCTTTTGCTCTCCCTTGTTCCCTTCTTCAACTACTCAAATGAGATATTCACGGGGCACTTCCGCATGGCCGTCAACTACGGCCTTGATCGCGTCCGCTTCCCTCATTCCGTCCGGGCCGGCTCGCGGGTCCGCAACAGGGCGGTCCTTAAGAAGATCGAAAAGCGCGGCTTCCGCCGGGTCCTCGTCACGGTCGAGAACATCTTGGAGGTCGAGGGAGAGGACAAGCCGGCTATGGTCGCTGACTTCCTGACCCTTGTCTATCTTTAGGGGCCGGACCTAGGATTCCGCGTCCCCTCATGCTATATTCGCTCCGGCCGGGCGCGGCCGGACCATCGAAGGAGGACGATCGACATGACCATGAAACAGCTGAAGACGAACAGCCTGGGCGTGACGCTGAGCGCGGCGGCCGTATTGACGGTCCTGCTGACCGTGGCCGTGGCCTTATTCGCTCTGGCGCAGAGAACGGACAACCTCAAGGGCGCCGGCATCCGCAGCTCGACCTACGGACGTCCGAACGACCCCGGCCCCGGGTACTGGGCGCGCACCGGCGTCGAGATCGCGGCCAAGTTCCCCGGCACGAGACCCGAGGCCATATGGATCGTCAGCCGGCTGAAGGGCCGCGGCACCGAGATGTCATTCCCGGTCCCCCCCGGCGGCGATCCGCTTATCACCGGCATGCCGGAAGATATCAGCGAGCCCGTGCTGAAGCTTTTCGACAAGCTCGGCTACGGCGTCTGGCTCCAGACCGAGCCGGGCTGGGCGCCCGTCGACAAGGCCTTCCATGTGATGCTCGACCGCTACGGCCATCACAAGTGCGTCATCGGGGTCGGGGTCGACATCGAGTGGCACCGCTCCAACAATCCCGATCTCGGCGACCCGGTGACCGACGAGATGGCCCGGACCTGGCTCGCGGCGGCCCGCTCCCACAACCCCGCCTACCGCATGTTCTTGAAGCACTTCCGCGAGAACGTCATGCCCCCGACCTTCCGCGAGGGCATCGTCTTCG
Source organism: Candidatus Aminicenantota bacterium (assembly GCA_963725825.1). GTDB lineage: Bacteria > Acidobacteriota > Aminicenantia > Aminicenantales > Saccharicenantaceae > RBG-16-66-30. Next base: position 4,907 of record CAVSAI010000053.1, on the reverse strand, counting down.
TCAACGACAGCCAGATCTTCAAGTCGTCCGATGAGATGATCGAGGATTTCGCCACATGGGGCAAGACCTTCGCCCCGGCGCCCGTCGGGTTCCAGTACGGCTACCGGACGGACAAGCCTTGGTGGGGACTGATGAAGGACCCGGTCAAGGAGATCGGCGACCGCATCCTGGCCGCGACGCCCAACACCGAGATGCTGATCTGGGTGGATTTCTCGGTCCAGGACGTTTTCCCGCCCGATCCGTCCAAGGGGGACCGCGTCCTTCCGAAGAAATAGCGGGCCGGACGAGGAGGGCCCATGGACATCAAGGTCGTCCCCATCGACAAGCCCGAGGACATGAACTTCATCCTCGGCCAGGCCCACTTCATCAAGACGGTCGAGGACCTGCACGAGGCCATCGTCACGACGGCGCCGCAGATGAAGTTCGGCATCGCGTTCTGCGAGTCGTCCGGCCTGGCCCTCGTCCGCCACACCGGCAACGACGACGCGCTCGTCGATCTCGCCGCGAAGAACGCCATGGCCCTCGGGACCGGGCATGCCTTCCTGATCTTCATGACCGGCGGATTTCCGGTGAACATCCTCAATGCCATCAAGACGGTCCCCGAGGTCTGCGGCATCTACTGCGCCACGGCCAACCCGGCCGAGGTCATCGTGGCCGAGACGGACAAGGGCCGGGCCATTCTCGGGGTCGTCGACGGCGTCAGGACCAAGGGCATCGAAGGCCCGGACGGCATCGAATGGCGCAAGGGCTTCCTGCGCAAGATCGGCTACAAGCTTTGAGACGCCGCCCGTGATCACCGGCCGGATCCTGTCTCGAACGATCGTCGCCCTTATCGGCACTCTCCTCTTCTGTGCCCCGCTCGCGGCACAGTTCCGCGACGATTTCGACGGCCCGGCCCTGCTCAAGGACCCCACCGGGGCGAACGGCTGGGGCTTCGTCGCGGGAGAGGGACGCGCCGTCATCGATCTCCTCCCGGGCCCGGGCTTCGCCAGTATCAGCGTCGACGCGACGAAGGACAGGCGCAACGTCTGGTGGGCCTTCATCATCCGCCGCGTCTCAGGCTCGCTCGACCTCGGCCTCCTCGCAAAGCCCGGCCACGAGCTCCGGGTCGAGGCCCGCATCCGGACGGACCACGCGCCCCGCCGCGTCAACCTCCATCTCAACACCGAGAGGACGACGGACTTCCACAGCCACCTCATGGAGTACGACCTGGCCGAGGCCGGGACGTGGTACACGATCAGCATGACCACCCGCGGGTTTGACGCCAAGCCGGGCGACACCGTCAATGCCCAGATGGCCCTCATGGATTGGGGCCTCGGCCGCTATCGCGTGGATGTCGACTATCTCAAGGTCGATGTCGTCGAGGCCGCCAAGGCCGGGCCCGACCTGGGCACGCCGATCCCCTACCATCCCCCGGTCGCCGACCCGGCATCGTTCTCACTCCAGGTTCCCGTCGCCGCGGACATGACCGTCGATCTCGCCGAACCGGGAGTCAATCTCAACGACTGGACGATCGCCGACGCGGGCGGAAAGGCATCCGTCGTTTCGGCCGGCGGGACGCGCCTCGCCCTGCTTCGCTGGGACTTCGGCCGGCTCGCCGGACGAACGGTCGCCGGACCGGGCCTGCTCGAGCTCACCACCCGGGCCCTCGAGCTTTCGACCGAAGAGCGGCCCGACTTCGGCCAGCTCAGGGTCGTCGAGATCCTCGGCGGGGAACCGGTCTGGGACGAGCGGACGGCGACGTGGACGGAGCTTTCGAAAGGCGCGGCGCGCGATGCCGTCCTCGACCCCCAGATGATCATCGATTGGCCGGTAACGGCCGGCGACGGGGGAAAGACTTATCTGACTATCCCCGTGCCGGTCCTCCAGCGCTTGATCGACGGCCGGACGCGCGGCATCGCCTTGACGCCCCTGGGCTCGATCGAGGCCTCGTTCTACGCCCGCGAAGAGCGCGCCGGCGCCGCATCCGCCCGCCTGTTTTTCGACCTTAGAGAGAAACCAGCCCATTCCGGGGAGAATGTCCTAAGACAAAATGGGCTCATCTCCCATTTCCCGGATTCTCTCTCGTGGCGGCGACGGATTATCGCCTCGCAGATCCCCGTTGTGGAGGGGGGACCCGCGAAGCGGGGGGAACCGAACGAACTGGTTCCCGGGGGTCCGGGGAGCTAGAGGCGATATCCGGAGCAAAGCCAGAGAGAGGGAATCTCCGGAATCGGAGACGAGCCACGAATATCAAGGAGGGTTGAATGGAATCATCGGCCCCGGCCAAAACGCGGCTCCTCTCGCTCGACGCCCTGCGCGGCTTCGACATGTTCTGGATCATCGGCGGCGACGCCCTCTTCCGGTCGCTGGCCGAGGTGACCAACTGGGGCTGGGCCCGCGCCTGGGCGGTCCAGCTCGAACACGTCGAGTGGGCCGGGTTCCATTTCTACGACCTCATCTTTCCCCTGTTCATGTTCATCTCGGGGGTGGCCATCCCGTTCTCGCTTCTGGCCAAGGCGGAGACGGCGGCAGACAGGCGGCCGATCTACGTCAAGCTGGTCAAACGGGCCCTGCTCCTTGTCCTGCTGGGGTTCGTCTATAACCACCTGACGGACCTCCAGTTCGCCACCCAGCGCTACGCCAGCGTCCTCGGCCAGATCGGCCTGGCCTATCTCTTCGCCGCCCTGATCATGCTCAAGGTCCGCAGCCTCGGCGGGCGCCTGGCCGCCCTGGTCGGCATCCTCGCCGGCTACGCGGTCGTGCAGCTCCTCATTCCCGTGCCTGGGATCGGCGCCGGGGTCCTGACACCCGAGGGCTCGATCAACGGCTGGGTCGACCGGCTGCTCCTTCCGGGACGGCTCTACGACAAGATCTTCGATCCGGAGGGGATCCTGTGCATCCTCTCGGCCACCTCCGTGACGCTCATGGGCGGTCTGGCCGGCCTCGTCCTCAAGTCGGACAAGCTCGCGGCTTATCGCAAAACCGTCATCCTCGCGGCGACCGGGATGGGCCTCGCGATCGCGGGCTACATTCTCGGAGGATTCTATCCCATCATCAAGAAGGCCTGGACGGCGACCTTCGACATCTACGCGGCCGGGATCTCCTTCATCCTCCTGGCACTGTTCTATCTCGTCATCGACGTTTGGGGGCTCCGGAAGTGGTCGTTCGCCTTCCGGGTCATCGGCCTGAACTCGATCACGATCTACCTGGGGTCGCGGATGATCGACTTCGATTACACGAGCAAGTTCTGGTTCGGCGGGCTGGCCCGGCTTTCCGGGGCGGCCGGGGTCCTGGTCCTCGAAGCGGGGGCGATCCTCGTCGAGTGGCTGGCCCTCTATTTCCTCTACAAGAAGAAGGTCTTCCTGCGCGTCTGATCCGCTCTCCAGCGCCCTCCGGTCCGGTCTAGCGCGTCCGCCCTCCCGGCGGCAGGCTTTCCTCGAAGAAGCGGGTGAACATCGTGTAAAGGTGGAGCGTCGTCCCCTGTCCCTCGTAGATGCCGTGCGAACGGTTCGGGTAAGCCATCATGCGGAATTGGCGGTTGGCGGCCACGAGCGCGTTGATCAGGAGCTCGAAGCCCTGGTAATGGACGTTGTCGTCCCCCGTGCCGTGGACGATGAGCAGCTGCCCTTTCAGGTCCTTGGCGAAGGTGATGGGCGAGCCGTTCTTGTAGCCGTCGGCGTTGTCGCCGGGCAGCCCCATGTAGCGCTCCTGATAGATCGTGTCATAGAGCCGCTGGTCGGGCACCGAAGCCACCGAGAGTCCCGCCTTGTAGAGGTCGGGAAAGCGGAACATGGCGTTGAGGGTCATCGATCCGCCTCCGCTCCAGCCCCAGACGCCGACGCGATCCGCGTCGACGAAAGGCCACGCGGAGATGGCCGCGCGGACCGCCGCCGCCTGATCGGCCGAGGCCAGGATGCCGATCTGCCTGTAGATCGACTTGCGCCAGGCCCGGCCTCGTGGCGCCGGCGTGCCGCGGTTGTCGAAGCTCGCGACGATATAGCCCCGCTGGGCCAGCATCAGGTGCCAAAGATATCCGCTGCCGCCCCATCCGTCCTGGACGGTCTGACCGGCCGGCTCGCCATAGACGTAGACGAGGAGAGGGTACTTCCTGGCCGGATCGAAGTCGGGCGGCAGGATGCGCCAGCCGTCGATCTGGACGCCGTCGCCGATCGCGAGCTTGAAGAACTCGGCCCGTTTCCGGGCCAGCGCCCCGACCTTGGCCCGAAGCTCCGCGTTGGCCGCCATCGTCCGGACGGCGTAGCCTTTCGGCAGCCGCACGAGCTCGGTCACGGAGGGCTCGTCGAGGGTCGAATGCGTATGGAAGGCCCAGCGGGCCGAAGGGGCGATGTCGAACCTGTGGACGCCGCCCTGCCCGGCGGGCCCGACGAGCTCCGGCTTGCCCTTCCCGTCCATCCGGACGCGATAAAGGAACCGCTTCGTCGCGTCCTCGGGCGAAGCGGTAACATAGAGCCAGCCGCCCTTCTCGTCGACCGCGTCGACGCTTAGGACGTCGTAGTCGCCGGGCGTCAGGAGCCTGGCCCCGCCGCCATTGCGGCCGACGGCATAGGCGTGCCGCCAGCCGTCGCGCTCGCTTAGCCAGAGCAGGCTCTTGCCGCCGTCGAGCCAGACGAAATCCTCCATGATCTCGACCCAGGCCTGGTCGGTGTCCGTGAAGACCGTCCGGACGGCTCCCGTCGCGGCGTCGCCGAGGAGCACGCTGAGCGTGTTCTGCAGGCGGTTGAGATGCTGCAGGACGACCTCGCGCGAGCTGCCGGCCCACTCGAGCCGGGCGATATAAGTTTCGGACGGGTCACCCGGCGTTTTCATCCAGACGACGGGCCCGCCCGCGGCCGGGACGACACCGGCCCGGACGGCGGAGTTCGGCTGGCCGGGTTTGGGGTGCTTGAAGCTCGTCGTCACCGGAT
>CAVSAI010000052.1:0-27172 GCA_963725825.1 Candidatus Aminicenantota bacterium | reverse complement strand
CGCCAATAGAGCTGACGAAGGATCGGATGCCCGGGGCGGAGGCCTTTTCTCACGGCCTGGTAAAATTCCCGGATCGATATCGTGCCGAACTTGTTGTGGGGCGAGAGCCCGGTCGTGCCGTCGAGCGCGGGGAAGTCCCGGGTCTTCTCGTAATCCCGGAATCGATCCACCTGCTTCAGGATCCGCAGCGCCTCGGCCCGTCCGCCTTGGCGGAAGATCCGGTCGTTCATACGCTTGAGGACCCGCTCATAGACCGCTTCGCCCGCTTCGAACGGGATCTTGCGGCGGTGATAGTTGGCCAGCGGGCTGGCCCGCGGCGGACGCACGTCGAGGGCCCGGGAGGCATTGAAGAAGGGCGTGAACACCGTATAGGGGTTGCCGTCGGCCTTGGCGACCGCCTCAGGCTCGTTGAGGAGCGAGTCGCCGGAGGAGACGAAGGCGGCGTTCCGCTCCCGGCAGGCGTCCTCGACGGCCTTGTCGCGCCGGCGGCTGAAAGGCGTGTAATCCCGGTTGACATAGACCGCACCGAGGCCCTCGGAGCGGATGAGGCGGGAGACGATCCTTTCCGCTTCCCCCTGAAAGAGATAAAGGTGCGATCCCCGAGCCCGGAGCTCCCGGTCGAGCTCGGCGAGAGAAGCGACGAGGAACTGCAGCGCCGTTTCGCTCTTGTAGGGGTGACGGCCGGTCTGGCGCGGATCGAAGATGAAGCCGGGGATCACGAGCTCCGAATCGCCAAGGGCGCGCATGAGGCCCGTGTTGTCCGCGAGGCGCAGATCCCTGCGGAAGATGAAGAGCGTTTTCACTTCGCTTTCGGGAACCAGGGGACGAACTTCGATGTCCTGGCTTTATAGGCGTCCCAGTCCGACCGTCCCGCATACTTTCGTTCGAGAAGAGGGACGCCGGAAACGAATACGAGCAAAAGGGTGATCGTGAGCGGCCCGAGAAGCGCGATCCCGCCGTTCGACGAAGGGAGCGCGACGAGGCCGATCCCCCACCACAGGGTCGCCTCCCCGAAGTAGTTCGGATGGCGGCTCGTCGACCAGAGTCCACAGGTCATCAGCTTTCCCCTGTTGGACGGGTCGCGGATGTGCGCGGCCAGCTGCCGGTCCCCGACGACCTCGAAGGCGAATCCCGCCGCGAACACGAGGGCACCGAGGATGGTCAGCGGGCCAAGCGGCCGGGCGGCCGAGCTGAAGACGACCGTGATGGGGAGCGACACGACGAGCATCAGGAGGCCCTGCAGCATGAAGATGAAGACGAACGACTTGGCGACGACGGCCTTTCCCCAGTCCTTCCTCATCTTGGCATAACGGAAGTCCTCGGGTTTCCCCCGGTTCCTCGAGAAGACATGTGCCGATAGCCGGAGCCCCCATATGAGGACGAAGACCATTACGAACGCCTTGGCGGGATAGAGAACGGGGTCGCGCACCGAAAGCGCGGCCGTCACGACGATGAATCCGAGCCCCCAGGCGATGTCGACGATGCTGTTGTTCTTCAGCAGCTGGGCCAGAACGAAAACTACGGCCATAAAGACGAAGATCGCGATCGCCGCGGTCAGAAGCAGGCTCGGCATGGCTCCCCCCTCGGTCCATCCAACGTGCGTATCCTCATTCGCAGAGAAACGACACGGCGACCGCCCCCACTCCCGCGTTCGAACCGATCGCCGGCGAGATGTCCATGACGAAGGCGGGCTTCCGGCCGAGCGCCGTCTCCACTTCCGAGGCATAGGCCAGCGCGCCCTCAGGGTTATGGGCGTGCAGGATGCAGTAGTCCCGGACGCGGCCGGCCCCGGCCTCAGCGCTCAGGTGCCGCAGGATCTTCCTGAGGATCCCCCCCTGGCTGAAGGCCTTGTCGAAGATCTTCGCCTCCCCCGTCTCCCCAATGGAGACGATCGGCTTGAGGTTCAGGATCTTCGCGGCCATCCCGGCCATCGGGCTGACGCGTCCGCCCCGGACCATGTACTTCAAGGTCCGGACGCCCACCAGGATCTTGGCCTTCGGCAGCAGCCTCCCCGCCGCCGCGACCGTCTCATCGTGGGATCCCCCCTCTTCGACGAGGCGGGCGATGCGGAGGACGAGAAGCCCGAGGGCGCCGGAGAGGGTCTGGGAATCGATGACCGTGATCCTCTTCCCCGTCTGTTCCGTGACCCGGCGGGCGGCCGCGAGGCTCGTCGAATAGGTGCCGCTTAGTTTTTTAGAGAGGTGGACGGAGATGACGGACTCGTAGTGAGCGGCCAGGTTCGTGTAGAGGCTCTCGAACGCCTGCGGGCTCGGCTGGGCGGTCTTGGGGAATTCTTTCCGCTCGTCGAGCATCCTGTAGAACTGGTCCGGCGTGACCGTCACCTTGTCCAGATAGGGGCTGTCGCCGAAGGTCAGCCGCAGGGGAACGACATGGACCTGATAGCGGTCGAGGACCTCCGCGGGCAGGTCACAGGCGGAATCGGTCACGAGGGCGATCGGCCACTTCCGGCGATGGGCCGTCTCGTACTGCCGGAGCATGTCGTCGGCTTTCTGGGAGACAAGGACCCCGAAATCCCTGATCTTGTAGAACAGATCCGCGGGCGTATCGGTGTGAATATGGAAGCGGAGGACGTCCCTGGATCCCGCGATGACCTGGGAATCGCCGAATCCGAAGATCTCGCTCTTCAGCGCCTCTCTATCGAGCCCGGAGGTCTCGCGCCCGGGCGGGGGCTTGATCAGGCCTTCGGTGCAATAACGGCGACGGGCGGGGGCGGAAGGGACCTCGACGACGGGCTCGATCTCGGCCGCCTCCCTCTTGACGGAAAGGACCTTCTTGTGGGAGGGCTTGGCCAGGAAATCGATCATGCCCTCGAGGAACAGGACCATGCCCTTGGAGCCGGCGTCGACGACGTCGGCCCGGCGCATCGCTTCGAGCCTGTACCGGGTATCCTGCAGGGCCTCGACCGCCCGGCCGTGGGCCCGGGTCAGGACCTTGAGGAAGCCCTCGGTTTCCTCCTTCGGGGCCATGGACTCGGCCCACTGGCGGATGACCGTGATCATCGTTCCTTCGACCGGCTCGGCGATCGCCTCGTACATGTAGCGGACGGCGCTGCGGACGGACTGGCCGAAATGCGCCAACGAGATCTCGTGCGAGTCGCTGGATTCCGCGCCGATGCCGTACAGGAACTGGGCGAAGATGACCCCGGAATTGCCCCGGGCGCCTTCAAGGGCGGCAGCCGCGATGGCCGTGGACGTGACCTGGAATGACCGGTGCGGCCGGACGCGTTCGATGATGGCCCTGACCGTTGAGGCCAGGTTAGACCCCGTGTCCGCGTCGGGGACGGGGAAGACGTTGATCCGGTTCAGCTCTTTCTGGTTCTCCAGGATCCGCTTGGCGCCGGCCAGGAAGGCATAATAGTAGGCCTTCCCGGTCAGACGCCCGCTGCCCAGCTTCATGCGACGCTCCCGATCAATAGACCTTCAGGAGCTTGCCGGCCCAGGCGATGAAAAAGCCGGCGAAGGCGCCAATGAGCGGTCCCCAGACGGTCTCGAGGACGGTCATGGCCAGGCTCCAGTCCCGGATGAGCCAGTGATTGACCAGGCCGTAGACCGAGATCCCGAGAATGCCGCCCATCATGCACGAGACGACGCTCTTGAGGGTTGCGGCCCCGGAATGGAAATGGAGCGAAGCCAGGACGACGAACGCCGTGATCACCAGGATCTGTGAAAGGAGCCCGCTGGCGTTGTTGAACACCGTCTTGCCGTCGACGATGACGGCCACGCGCTTGATGTCAGTTTGATAGACCTTGCCCCAGATGCCGAGGTGCCACAGGGCATCGACCGCGCTGATCGCAATGAACGATACGACCCACAGCAGCGCGTATTTCAGGACCATGACCCTTTGCTCCTCTTTGGACGTTAATCCAAGTAGTCGGTATTATAGCAAATCCACGGAGGTTTCAACGGACATGAAGAGGGGGGCCGGACCAAGCGGTTCGCCGCCTCCTATTGGATCGTCACGCTGACAGGCGTAGGGGCATCCTTGGTCACGGTGACGGGCGTGATCTCCTGCGACGGCCTGTCGGGCGACGAGAAGACGACCGTATAGTCCCCGACCGGCAGGGCGATGGGATAAGGGCCCCCGTCGAGGACGTTGATCGAGGCGACCTCGATCGTAACGGCCGCGCTGTTCAAGGTCACTTGCTGCCGGAACGAGACCGTCGCATAGATATCCTGACCAAGGCCCGCGACGGCGACGTCCACAGTGCCGGTGTCCGGAGCGGCGACGAGCGCGAAATCCTGGGTATAGGTCTGGCCGCCCTCGGCCCTGAGGTCGAAGGCCAGAGGCGCAAATCCCTCTTTGCTCGCGACGAGGTCATACGTCTGGTTTGGGGCGTTGGCCGCGACGAAGAGCTTGTAGTGGCCGTCCGCGTCGCTCAAGGTCGAGGCCTGGATGACGACCTGATCGATCGTGGGCGCCGTCTCGTCGATAAAGACCTGGGCCGTGATGAGGGCTCCCTCCACAGGGGTCTGGTCGGCCGCCTTGGTCACGGTCCCGCTGATGATCGAGGCGAGGCTCGTGTCGATCACCCGGACTGTCGGCTTGAGCAGATATTTTCCGCTGTTGCCGGCGACGACCACGGATCGCGAAGCGTCGAAATCGAGGGTCAGCTCGGTCGTGCTGTTCGCGTTGATCTCGAATCCCTGGATGAGCTTGATCCCCGTCTGTATTCCGGAGGGCACTTTGAGCTCGTGAGTCGCATCGGACAGATCGATGACGTAATTCGCGTAGGGATGGGCCTGGTTCAAGATGTTGAGGCCGCTGTCCGGGTTGGTGCCGATGATGAGCCGCATCTGCGTATAGAGGCCGTCGACGAGGTCCACCAGGGCCAGATCTTCCCTGACGCCATTCGCCAGCTCCAGGAGATTGTAGGTCTTGTTCGGCGTGGCGATGGTGGTCCAGGCATCGGCCACATCGGCGTCGGCATGGACGTCGATCTCCGCGATGGTGACATACACGGCCTTGTACTGGTCCGTTGGCGCGTCGGTGAGGCTCAGGGACAGCCGCCCCGAGTCGCCGCTGGACCAGCACCCGACGAGGCCGATCAGCAGGACGGCCAACAGCGGAAAGCCCTTCGTTTTCGAGAAGAATGATCTCATGGCGTATCCTCCTTTTCCAAAGAATCCATCTCGCCCCGGTATCTATTTAAATGTTAGTCTCCCGGCAGCCAGCTGTCAATAATCCGAGGCGGCTTCGCAGGCTCGTATCCCGGAGCGGGTTCTCCGCTCCACTCTTTCGGTCATAACATATTGATTTCTAATGATGATATCGCCCATACCCCAGAAGGGGGAAGATCGTGGGAGCCCGGCCGAATCCTACCTGCTCGAACTACCGGATGCATGAGGCAATGAAAAATCATGTCCAATAACCGGACACTCAAATGGGAATCAAAACAGGAACCAGACAAGCGCGTAGAGCGCGTTGCGATCGGAAGCATTCCGGCCGAATCCGTCATAGTCTGAATGGGCTCCGTTGAACTTGTCATAGATGACGTACTGAAGAGAGATCTTGGTCTTATTCCACGGTCGATAAGCCATCTCGAGGATAAGACCGGTGCTGCCGGGACTGCCGGTCCGGCTTCCGTCAACCGGAATAGAGGGATAGAGCAACCGGTCGATCCGGCCGGTCGTGGAAAAATAGCCTATCGATCCGCCGATATCGCCCGAATGAATCCGGTAGTAATAGTTCAGGTTCATTCTGAACGTATTCAGGAAGTCCGAAGGATTGGCCGTATTCCCGAGGGGGAAGCCTGCCGTCCAGTCCTGCTTCTCATGAATCCATGTGGCGTGCGCCGTGATGATATGCTTGCCCGCTTTGGGCATTTGCCCGGCGTCCATTTGCCCGCCGTCCATTGGCATCTGCCCTTGCATATGTTCCGCGCTCAAAGTCCCCATGTACTGGTATTGGGCGTCAAAGGCGATGTCCGTAAATCCGTCCGCCGGCCCGCTCCTAAGGCCGGAGGGGTAGATGTCGGCCCGCATGCCGAATGTGCCTAGGGTCAAGAAGTGGTTCTTCCACCGGCGTTCCAAGGCCAGGCGCCAATAGGGGCTGCACGAGATAGGCCCCTTCTCTATCGGAGTTTCAGCCGCGTTCTCTCGATCGCTTCTTTAAAAGTCATCCCTATCATGGCCGACGGGTCATTTCTTCAACAGCTTTCTGATCACGACGACCAGCAGGACCACCACCAGTACGCCGATTACCGTCCAAAGCCACATCCCGCCACCCAGCCACCCATTCATCCATCCGTTGGCATGATTCATCATGAAGCTCCTTCCGCCGCCGGGCGGCCAGCCCACCTCGTGAGTCGAGTCGATAACGCCTGGGGCTGGAACAAAGATTACGCCTCCGAGAAATTTATGCTAGATTTGTGCCATTATTGTCCCAGCTAAGTTTACAGGCCATGCGGCGTTAAGATAGAATTGAGAAGATTTGGGGGCTTTAAATGAGAATCAATTGGTATTTGCTCAGATCGGGGAAGTTGCAGAAGCAACCGGACCCGCAAGGTTTGCCGGCGGGAGAACCGGGCCAACTCGGCGAGAGTTGGTTTGACCTGGAAGACGCCGGGCCTGAGGAACTGCGGCGGTTTTTGGCCCCCCTGAACATGCATCCCCTCATGCTCGCTCGTTGCTTGGACCAGGCGGTCGTTCCGGGCGTGATCTCTTATGGCCCGGCCGTTCTGCTGGAGTATCCGGCGGCGCTTGGCCTCGAGGCCGAGGGTCAGGCCTACCTGACGTTCGTTCTGCAGTCTCCCGTGCTGGTGACGATCCGCCATGGGATGATGCCCGGTCTTGACGATCTCATCCAGAGCCTGCTGGCTGAGAAAGCGCCCGACTTGAGTCACCTGGTCCAGATCCTCTATCTGATCCTCGATGATCTGACGGACCTGGGCGTCCAGGCGGAAACCGAGGCCCGCGACCAGATCCTGCGTATGGCCAAGATCCTGGACGAGGACCCCGGCGCCGTGCACGCCGGCGATCTGACCAAGCTGCGCTGGCAGGTCGATAAACTCGTGTCCCTGGTCGAGAATCAGCTCTACTGCATCGCCGGCCTCAACGCCTCCGACAACGAGGCGCTGCAGGAACCCCACCGCAAGGCCTACATCCAAGACCTCGCATCAGAAGTCGAAATCGCGCAAAGGGGGATCTATCGATTGGAGGGCCGGGTCAACGATCTGCACGCCTATTACCAGATGGCGGCCAGCGATCGGGTGGAAAAGCGCCTGCGCATCCTGACGATCGTCTCGGCGATCACTCTGCCCCTCGGTCTGATCGCAGGACTGCTGGGGATGAACGTCGGCGGGCTGCCCGGCGCAAAGTTCCCCTACGGGTTCTCTATCGTCGTCGTCTTGATGGTCGCCATCGCCGCGGTCGAGATGTGGTTCTTCAAGCGGAAAGGATGGTTTGACTAACAAGCTCCGCGCGGGGCTCGTGGCGTTATGAGCCGGAAATAAGCTGATCGGCGTTCGGCGTGATCAGCCCGCCGCCTGGCCCACGCGACTTCCACGGAACAAAAAGGTCAATACAAATCCCGCCAGAAATCCACCGACGTGCGCCATGTAAGCCACGCCGCCCGTCGGCGCGGCGTTGGCAATGGAACCGATGCCGCTAAAGAACTGCAGAACGATCCACATCCCAATGACGATCAGCGCGGGCACTTGGATCACTTGTTGACCCTGCAATACTCGGACCTTTCCCTTCGGGAACAGCAAAATGTAGGCGCCGAGCACCCCGGCAATCGCCCCCGATGCTCCCAAATTCGGCACGTTTGAGCCGTGGCTAAACGCCAACTGGGCAAAGGTTGCCGCGAACCCACAGAGCAGGTAGAAGATAATGAACTTGATGTGTCCGAAACGGTCTTCCACATTGTCACCGAAGATCCACAGGTAAAGCATGTTGCCACCCAGGTGAACCCACCCGGCATGCATGAACATGGAACTCAAGAGCGTCGGAAGATCACCGAGGGGATCGGCCAGGAAGCGGCTGGGAACGAAAGCCCACTTCGCGATAAAGGCGTCACCGCCACTCAGCTCGACAAAGAAGAACAGAACATTCAGAGCGATGAAGACATACGTGACCAGCGGAAAAGTCCTGCGAGCGCTATCGTCGTCGCCGATTGGTAACATGAGATCTATCTCCTCAAAACCCGTCTCCAGGCTAGGTCCGCTCGATAGAACGCGGCTCTTCCCACGGCGTGTCGAATTCCCCCTCTCGGCGGTGATTCTCCCCGCCTGGCATGCCGATACTGTATCGCCGCCCGAGCCGCACTGTCAACAGCCCGCAATGGCCGAGGGCCGGGGCTCCAGGAGGAAGACCGTTGCTCTATCCGGGCCCTCGAGCTAGAATTGTCCTAAGGTCTGCAGACTCTATCTGCCGGATGGGAGGCTCTTAATGAACGACATTTTCGAGAAGCGCGTGAGGGCCGCGGCGGTCGCGGGCTGGTGGACCCTGCTCGTCGCGGTCGGGTTTCTTCTGATTCAGTGGATCGGATACCTGCTGGTCACGGCCGCTCATCCTAAATGGATGCTCTTCTTTTGGGGGCCGGGCATAACCTGGTCTTCCGTCCAGACCGTCTGGTTCCGGGCCCTGGCGATCATGAAGGTATGCCTTTGGCCCCTGGCATTGGCGGCTCTTTGGCTGACGCTCTGGGCGAAGCGGCTCAAAAAGCGAACGGATGGTTGATGGGGGGTGGTGATCCCCGCCTCAGCGCAACGATAGCCTCATCGCGTCGTAGTTGAGCGTCACCTCCTGGCGTCCGGTCAAGATGTCGAGGCCGAAGCTGCCGTCGAAGACATTGCTGCTCGCGCCCGTGGGCCGTGTCAGGACCGGCAAGGCCTTGTCGAAGCGCGCCTCCGTGCCGGCGACGCGGAAATCCAGCCCGCGCACGAGATAGACCGGCACCTTGGCATGGGTCCCGACGCCCTCGATCGTCGACGGCACATAGACGCCGCGCCGCCTGACGTCCGGCTCGAAGGCCTTGTAGAAGGGCAGAAAGAGCTCGGTCCCGAAGGCCCCGGTGTCGAGGAAGAACAGGAGCCGCCGGCCCTCGTATTCAGCTTCGACGACGGCGTCGGCGCCCGCGAGGAAGAAATTCGGGGGGCCCTGGAGCCGCGGCGGCGAGGACACGATGAACTTCCCCTCGCGGGTGAAGGCCAGCTCCTTCAGGCCGACGAGGATGGGGAAGCTCATCAGCCCCCTGCGCTGTCTCCCGATCTCGGGGAAATAGAGCATCTCCTCCGGAACGACGAGAAAGACCGCATTGCGCACCCTGATGCCGGCGAAGCGCAGCTCGGGCACAAGGCACGGCCTCGCCTTGATGATCTTGCCTGTCGCCGTGCCGATCTCCACGGTGACGTCGAGGACCTTGAGCCCGAGGCGCTCGGCGTCGGAGCGGACGATCATGTTCAACGCGGAACCGGTGTCGGGCAGGAGCGGGACCTCGAGCCCGTTGATCTCGACGGGCACTTCCCCCGCGTCCGTCATGGCGATCTCCGTGTCGCCCGGGATCTCGACGGTCTGGGGCGGCGCGGAGGCCAGCGCCTTCCAAAGGTCGATGATCGACTTGAATGCGGCAAGCTCCGGCCGGCTGATCCCCTTTCCCAGGATCGGCAGGATCTTCTCCCTGGTTTCGGCGGCCTTGGCGTATTCGAACATCCTCGCATAGTCGTCGGCGAGCGCGACCAGCGCGTCCCTGAGGGCGGCTTCGGGCAGGCGGTCTCCGGCGATCTGGAGGAAGGCGTTCAAAAAGCCCGCCGAATCGGCCGGCCGGTTGAAGGCGTTGGCCACGATGCCGCGATAAAAAAGGATGTCGGGGGTGCCTGCGGTTTCCGGCTCGAGGAGCGTCCGCATTTCGAAAAGCCGGTGCTCGCTATAGAGCTTCTCCAGCTTCGGACCGATCTGGCCGCCGGGCACGAGCCCGGCCATTAGCGCCAGGGCCAGCGCTGCAAGCGAAGCCGCCCCCGGGGCCAACGATGATCGGCCGGACACGTGTTCCCCTCCTTGTCGCCCTACCATTATGACGAGAGCTGGCCCGGCCGTCAAAGCTCCTGCGCGCCCCGGGCCCTGATCGGGCCCTTCATCCGGACGACCGGGTCGCGACCTACTTGTCCAGCTCCGCGAGGTCCTTTTCGGCGTCGGCCCGGTCGTGGGCCTCGAGCCTCTTGAGGAGAAAATAGTTCACAACCCCGATGATGACCATCAGGAGAAGGAAAGCCGGGTAGGCGATCTTCCAGTTCTTCGGGTTGGTCATCATGCTCCACTCCGACATCCCCCCGATCCCGGCCAGCAGGGTCAGGGGCATGAAGATGGTGTTGATGAGGGTCAGGCGTCGGACGATCCGGTTCGTGCGGTTGGCCACGACGGTCATCCGGTTGTTGAGGACCGAGAGATAGATCTCCATCAGGCTGGTGATCATCTCCCTGTAGATCTCGATGGCCTCGAAGAACTTGGCCAGATGATCGTAGATATCGCGGAAATGGTAGATGGCGCTCTCGGACACGAAGGGCGAATCGCGCCGGCAGATGCGGACGAGGATCTCCCGTTCGTGGAACAGGCTCTTGCGCATGATCAGAAGGTTCCGGCGCAACTGGAGCAGCGCTTCCGGCTTGAACGCGGCCGGGGCCTCGATCACGGTCTCCTCGGCCGTGTCCAGCTCCTCCTGGAGCGATTCGATGGCCTTGAACTTCTCGTCGACGACATAATCCATGAACACGTGCAGGAGGAAGTCGGGCCCCTTCCGGACGTTCACCAGGTCCCGCTCGATGGCCTCGTCGAGGCGGGCCCTGGAATTCCCGGCCGCGGCGCTTGAGGCGTGGCTCACCGAGACCAGATAGTTCTTGCCCAGGAAGAAATCGATCTCGTCGATGAGGACGGTCTTCTCGGCGTAGCGGTACCAGTTGAACAGGATGAAGTCGTGGGAGGGAAAATCGTCCATCTTGGGGACCTGCTCCTCGTCGAAGCAATCGTCGATGGACAGGGGGTGAAGGCCCAGCGGCTTGATCAGCGACTCGAGATCCTCCCGCGCCGGATCGATGAAGTCGAACCAGACGAATCCGCTGTTCGCGAGCAGGGCCTGGGCTTCCTCGCGGGACCCGGCCCGAACGACGCGGCCCTCGGGGAGGAAATGGAAGAACCGGCTCTCGGGAACGTTCTGCTCGCTCATGCCGCCATTGTATCCAAGTCGCCGAAGGCTAGACAACGGTTTTCTTTTGAGCCGGCCTGAGCTGGGCTGACCTATGGTCCCGCCTCAGGGGCCGAGAACGCGAGGAAAAAGCCGCAAGCATAAAAGCGCCTCTCAAGACTTTTCTGTAGATATTAACCCCCTTGTCCCCCTCTATAATTAGGGGGAACTGGAGGACGGCGCTTTTGATAGAGGAATGGCGGGGCCGACGAGACTCGAACTCGCGACCTCCGGCGTGACAGGCCGGCGTTCCTCTGGACTTCTAACGTTTAAGGTGTGGGATTGCGAGACGCGGAAGCGACTCGCTAGGTTACTTTCGGGAGATCTTGTAGCTCACAACAGTGTAAAGATCATCGAGTTGCTTCTTTGCTGTAAGGTCGATGATCAAAGGATACAGCTTTCCGATCGGGGTGGCAGCACCATAAGAAGACTTCAATGACTGGTCGATCGAGAGATTGGATATACCATCTCCTGATTTCTGAGTGAAATAGAACCCACACTTCAGAAACTGCTTCCAAACTGAAATCCAAAACACTGTTTTCTTCTTACGGTTCATCTTGCAGAGCCATGCCCCACCATCTTTGTAGAACCGCCACTCAGGTGAAATGTCATAGGGAGGTTTTGACAGCGTCTCAGTGAGTGTCTCGTAAATCGAGAACCAACGTCCGAGTTCGTTCTTTAGGTTGCCGGAAGTCAGGTCGAGATCCGGGGAGGTGAGTAGCTTTTCTGGTTCCATTTTTATCTAACGATACGAGTGAGCGACCGCCGCCGACCGCGCGCTCAATCTGTGTCTGATGATGCTCATAAATCCAATCGCGTCAAAAACCGAGACGCTCAGCGGCGGTTCGCTCGACTCGCTGGTTCGGCAATCCGGCATACCCGTACCTCCTCGTCAGTCTCAATATATCGCACAGCAAGTTTCTCATCTCGGTGAACCAACCAACGGTCTTTCAGCTCTCCTCGGTGGTACTGCGACACGACAAGAACCTCGCCAGTCACTAAAGCGGTGATCAGTTGTTCAGGCGCATACTCGAGGTAGGTGGCATCGCCCGTCATCAGTATCAGCTCCGCATGAGAATGCCAAGGGATCCCACGGAATCCCAAGTACGTGTCAGCGCCTGCATCAGTGTTGGCGAAAACCAATGTGCCGGTGGGAACAATATCCACCTCAATCTCGGACTCGTCGCACCAGCGGAACGGAAGGTCATGCTGCACGCACGCCTGTTCTATCGCGTGGAGATCGTAGCTCATGCTGTTGCCGAACGCAGAGGTGAGGCACGCCGGGCCGAGGGCGTCCGATTGGAACCGAGACGGCTCCCCGGCGTTGCCTCGACCGCCTTGTTAGGCCACATCATATTCAAGCTCCTGAATAAATCGTTGCATGACCTCAACGCCACCCTCGCCGCAATAGTGTCCTGGAAGCTCGGGCGGAAACTCAGCGCGTAGTCCGGCGCAACGCTCACGAATCGCGTCCAAGCGTGGGTCGCCGATGGTGACCGAAACAAAATCATCAAACTCATGCGGAGTCGCCGTGCCGTCCAAGAACCGCACCAAAACCCCGCGAACGTCCTTGGCTGTCATCTTCCGACGATGGCCGAATAGTGGCATAGCGTGCGAAGTGGCCTAACAATGATTATAGAGTCTGTATAATTCTGGAAATACAGACTGTCTCTTTCCCTAGAAGAAGGCTCTCCTTTTTCCTGTCATTTCGTCTATCGCTTTTCATTTCTATCGCTTACCTCCATCTTTCACCTCAGAGCTTCCCGGTTTATACAGACTGTATAAGCCGAGTCAAAGCCTATCAACCGGGCTTCATATGAACTCCCCTGATCAATGTACCATCCCTTGATAGCAGTTTTCAAGCCATTGATCTGCCATTGATCTGCCCCCCGGATCTCGGTCCATAGTTGTGCCAAATTTATGCCACAAGGCGGCTAATTCCATACTATTCTAGGCAAGCGTAGACAAAGTTGATAAGCCTCCTGCTTTACGTCTAGGTCTTTGATATGAGTGCGTTATATGGGGAAAATCTGTGGAGCCAGCGAGAGGGTTCGAACCTCCGACCTGCTGATTACAAATCAGCTTCTCCATATGCCCTGCAAGGTATCGCATACTAGAGAGCTTACTAGTACATCTGCAAGAGCGTTGGGGGGATGACGGGTCTGGGGCAGCAGGGGGGGGGGGTTCTGCACTGGGCACGGCCATTGGTGCCAAGGCAGACTCCCCCGCCGTGTCACACGGGTGTCACAGATTGTGCTTAATCTCGCCTAACGTAGCATAACGGAGCCTAAAGGGAACCGAACGGAATAACGGGAAATATCAGGGGAAAACCGGGAAATAAGGTGGCGGGGCCGACGAGACTCGAACTCGCGACCTCCGGCGTGACAGGCCGGCGTTCTAACCAACTGAACTACGACCCCGCGAGGGCTCGCTTATTATAGAGAAACCGCTCTTCACTTTCAAGACGTCCCCCGGATGAGAGGGACGGTCCCGCGCCGCCGCGGCGAGGGGGACGCCTAGCGGGCCGGCTCGTAGTTCAGCAGGACGTTGCCGTTCTTGAAGGTCCGCGCGCTCTTGAGCTTCAGGGAGAACCGGCCCTGGACGCCTTCGAACATGGTCTTTCCCTGTCCGAGGACGACCGGATTCAGCAGGATCTCGAACCCGTCGATCAGGCCTTCCTGGGCCAATTGCGCAACGATGCTGCCGCTTCCGAGGATGGTCAGGTCCTTTCCCGAACCCTGTTTCAGCCTCCGGACCTCCGCAAGCATGTCGTCCTTCACGAGCCGCGTGTTGTTCCAGTCGGCGTTCGTCAGGGTCCGCGAAAAGACGATCTTCTCCGCGCGGTTCATGCCCCGGGCCACGACCGGATCGTCCTTGATCCCCTCCGGAGTCGGCCAGTAGCCAGCCATGAGCTCGTAGGTCACGCGGCCGAACAGGAGCGTATTCCCCGAATTCGACGCCTCGTTGGCCAGTTCCTGGAACTCCTGGTCCACGTTATGCCAGGAGATGTCTCCCCCGGGACCGGCGAAATAGCCGTCCAGCGTCACCAGATTGAATACGGACAGCTTGCTCATGGAGATCTCCCTTCCCGATCGCGATCCGAAATCGATATCCAAGATACGTGCCAAGACGGCCATAACGGCGGCGCCGGCGGCGGGGCCCGGTTCAAGGGGGGAGATTGAGGCCGGGATTTCTGCTAAACTGGTGCCAGGGAGGGGGCGGCCGCGCGCCGACTTATGCCCATCCATAACAACGACGTCGCCGAGATCTTCGACGAGCTCGCCGACCTGCTCGAGATCAAGGGCGAGAACCAGTTCCGCGTCCGGGCCTACCGGAACGCCGCCAGGACGGTCGCCGGCCTCACCCGGAGTGTCGCCGATCTCGCCGCCGGGGAGAAGGGCCTGGACGGCATCCCGGGCATCGGCAAGGACCTCGCGGACAAGATCCGGACGATCGTCGCCACGAAGAAGCTGCCGATCCTCGAGGACATGAAGAAGGAGCTGCCGGCCGGCTTGAGCACCTTGATGAGGGTCCGGGGGCTCGGGCCCAAGAAGATCGCACTCCTCTACAAGGAGCTCAAGGTGGCCTCGCTCGAAGACCTGAGGAAGGCCGCCGCCGAAGGGAAGATCCGAGAGCTTCCCGGATTCAGCGAAAAGACGGAACAGGCGATCCTCGACGGGATCGGCCGGACCGAAGTCGCCGAGCGCGGCCCAGAGAGATTGAAGAGGGCCGTGGCCGAGCAGATCGTGACGCCGCTCTTCGAGGACCTGAAGAAGGCCAAGGGCGTCGAGGCGATCGCGATCGCCGGGAGCTACCGCCGCTGGGCCGAGACGGTCGGCGACGTCGACATCCTGGCCGCAGCCGATAAGAGCGCCGACGTCATAGACCGGTTCATCCATTACGACGACGTGTCCAAGGTGCTGGCCGAGGGCGACACGAAGGCATCGGTCCTCCTCCGCGGCGGGCTGCAGGTCGACCTGAGGGTCGTGCCGCTCGAATCGTGGGGCGCCGCCCTCCATTACTTCACCGGGTCCAAGCCGCACAACATCGCCGTCCGGCTCATGGGCGTCAAGCGCAAGCTCAAGGTCAACGAGTACGGCGTCTTCCGGGGCAAGAAGATGATCGCCGGGCGGACGGAGGAGGAGATCTACAAGCTCTTCGGCCTCCCCTACATCGAGCCCGAGCTCCGGGAGGACCGGGGCGAGCTCCAGGCCGCGGCCAAGGGCAAGCTGCCGCGCCTCGTCCGGCTCGAGGACATCAAGGGGGACCTCCACGCCCACACAAAGACGACCGACGGCCGCTACAACGCCGCCGATATGGCCGAGGCCGCGAAGAAGCTCGGC
Organism: Candidatus Aminicenantota bacterium; assembly: GCA_963725825.1. GTDB lineage: Bacteria > Acidobacteriota > Aminicenantia > Aminicenantales > Saccharicenantaceae > RBG-16-66-30. The sequence continues at coordinate 11,633 of CAVSAI010000052.1, read as the reverse complement.
TACGACTACCTGGCCATCAGCGATCATTCGAAGCGCGTGACCATGGCCCACGGCCTGGACGCCAAGGGGCTGGCCCGGGCGATCAAGGAGATCGACAAGCTCAACGCCAGGCTCAAGGGCATCACGCTGTTGAAGTCGATCGAGTGCGACATCCTGGCCGACGGATCGCTCGACCTTCCCGACAGCATCCTCGGCGAGCTCGACCTCGTCCTCTGTTCGGTCCACTACAACTTCAATTTATCAAAGGAAAAGCAGACCGGGCGAGTCCTCCGGGCCCTCGACAACCGGATGGTCAACATCTTCTGCCACCCGTCAGGACGGCTCATCAACGAGCGTCCGGCCTATGAGATCGACCTGGAGAAGGTCATGAAGGCGGCCGTCGAGCGCGGCTGCTGCCTCGAGCTCAACGGGCATCCGGACCGGCTCGACCTCGACGACGTCCACTGTCGGATGGCCAAAGAGATGGGTCTGAAGATCGCCATTTCGACCGACGCCCACAGCCTGGACGACCTGGCCCTGATGAGGTTCGGGATCGGGCAGGCGCGGCGCGGCTGGCTCGAGCCGGCCGACGTCGTCAACACGCGCGGGTTGGCGGAGCTGCGCAAGCTCCTCAAGAGGACGTAGGCGGCTCCCCGTCGCACGAGCCGGTGGCGCACATCGCGTCCTCGTCGGTCTCGATCTGAAAGGTCGAGTGGAGGACCTTGAAGCGCGAGGAGATGGCCTCGTGGGCCCGCCGCAGCACGTCCTTCGTCTCGACCCCCGGACGCACTTTCAAGTGGGCGCTCAGCGAAACGAACCCCGAGGTGATGGTCCAGACATGGAGGTCGTGGACGTCGGCGACGCCGTCGAGCCCGGCCAGGGCGGCGCGGATGGCGCCGGGATCGAGATGGGCCGGCGCGCCTTCCATGAAGATGCGGAAGGAATCGCGGATGAGCCGGGCCGAGCTCCAGAGGATGAGCAGGCAGACCGCCGCGCTGACGATGGGGTCCCAGACGAAGGACCCGGTCGTGGCGATGAGCAGGGCCGCGACGAGGACACCGACGCTCCCGATCGCGTCGGCCGCGACGTGGAGGAAGGCCCCGCGGATATTGAGGCTGTGTTCGCGGTTCCGATAGAGGACCGCTCCGACGACGGTATTGGCGAGGAGCCCGAAGACGGCCACGGCGAGCATCAGGCCGCCCTTGACCGGCTGGGGCGATCGGAGTCTCAGAAAAGCCTGATAGCCGATGGCGGCCGCGATGATCCAAAGCGCGACCCCGTTCAGAAAGGCGGCGAAGATCTCGAAACGCCGCCAGCCGAAGGTGCGCCCGGACGAAGCGGGACGCTCGGAGAGCCAAAAGGCGAACAGGCTGAGGCCGAGCGCGGCGACGTCGGTGAGCATGTGCCCCGCATCGGCGAGAAGGGCCAGGCTGCGGCTGAGGAAGCCCCCGATGACCTCGACGACGAGCACGGCCGCGGTGATGACAAGGGCGATCTTCAGCGGTTTCCTGTGGTCGTCGAGGGCGTGTGCCAAGACGTTGACCTCCTACATCTTCTCGAGAGCGGCGATGCGCTCCTCGATAGGCGGGTGGGTGCTGAAAAGCCGGTTGACGCCGGCGCCCCCCTTGACGTTCTTGAGAGGATTGACGATGTAGAGATGGGCCGTGGCCTTGTTGGCCGCCTCGAGGGGCTCCGTGTCGGCCGAGATCTTGCGCAGGGCCGAGGCCAGGCCGGCCGGATAGCGGGTCAGCATGGCCCCGTTCGCATCGGCCAGGAACTCGCGCTTGCGCGAGACAGCCAGCTGGATGATCGTGGCGATGAGCGGCGAGAGGACGGCCAGGGCGAGACCGACGAGGACGAGGACGCCGCCGGCGGCGCCTTCGCCGCTCCGGCCGCGGCCCCGGCGCCGGCCTCCGCCCCACAGGAAGGACCTCAGCATCCAGTCGCTGAGCAGGGCCACGATGCCGGCCATGACGACGACGAGCGTCGAGAGCCGGACGTCGTAGTTCTTGATGTGGGACATCTCGTGGGCGATGACGCCCTCGAGCTCGACCCGGTTGAGCTTCTGGAGGATGCCGGTCGTGACGCAGATCACGGCTGTCTCTGGCTTGCGGCCCGCGGCGAAGGCGTTGGGGGCGGTGTCGTCGATGACGTAGCACTTGGGGGTCGGGATGCCGGCGGCGATGGCCAGGCCCTCGACGACATTATAGAGGTAGGGGAACTCCTCCTTGGTCGCCGGCCGGGCCCGGCTGATGGTCAGGACGATCTTGTCGCTCGAGTAGTAGCCGACGGCGGCCATGCCCATGGCCACGATGACGGCCAGGACGAGGCCCCCTCTCCCCCAGCCGGTCACATATTCGAAGAACCACGTCAGGACGAAGATGAAGGCCATGAAGAAGACGATGAGGGCGACGGACTTCCACTTGTTACGCGAGATCTGTTCGTACATGGCCGGCCCCTATGGGGACATGTACCGGAGGTACGCGTCCCTGTCCCAATTAGAACTGGACTTTGACCGGGCCCTTGGCGACCTCTTCCTCGATCTGGAAGTATTCCCGCGGCTTGAAGCCGAACATGTTGGCGATGATGCTCGAGGGGAAGACCTGCTGGCGCATGTTGTACTTCATGACCGTATCGTTGTAGAACTGCCGGGCGTAAGCGACCTTGCTCTCGGTCCCGGCCAGCTCCTCCTGGAGCATGAGGAAGTTCTGGTTCGCTTTGAGCTCGGGGTAGTTCTCGGCGACGGCGAACAGGGACTTCAGGGCGCCGGTCAGGACGTTCTCGGCCTGGCCCTGCTCCTTGACGGTCTGAGCGTTGACGGCTGCGGCCCGAGCCTGGGTCACGTTCTGGAAAACCGAGCTCTCGTGTTTGGCGTAGCCCTTGACCGTTTCCACCAGGTTCGGGATGAGGTCGTAGCGGCGCCGGAGCTGGACGTCGATCTGGGACCAGCCGTTGTCACAGCGGTTGCGCAGAGTGATCAGGCTGTTGTACATGCCAATGGCCATCAGCGCGATGGCCCCGATAATGACAAGCAAGAGAATCAGAGCACCCATTCTTTCCTCCTTCGGACCCGGGGTCCGTTCCTAACAATACGGGCGCTGGGCCGAAAAATCAAGGCCCGGCGCCCGGCGCGTGCGTGCGGATGTCGATAGGGGGAAATACGCATCCCCGCCCCAATGGTTTCCGGCCCTAAATCCCAGAATTTCCTACCACCTGTCGGTGCGGAAGGGCGAGGCCGGCAGGCCCTCCCTGTTGGCCAGGTTGGGCACGGCCAGCTGGTGCCAGCCGAAGCGGACCGCTTTCGGCGACGCGACGCGCGGGCTCCAGACGACGACCGCGTCCCCCGCGACCTCGGCCTCGGCCTTGTAGAAGATGTGGTCGTCGCCCGCGATCTCGAACCATTTGAGCGGCTGGCCGTCGTTGGTGGTGAGGCCGCCTCCGATATGGTCGAAGGCGAGACGGATCAAGTTCCCTTCGATCGCCATGGACCTATAGAGAGGCCCCGAGAAGACGAGTGTCTTCTCACCGTAGGTGTTGGCCCTGGCCCAGAGAGACAATCGATAGCCGACGTCCTTTTTGTTCGCCGGATGAATGTCGTTGAGGTTGGTGATGTCGGTGATGACGGCCATGCCCGTGTTGGGGATGCGCAGCGCGTTCGCCTGGGCTTCCCAGATGTAAGGAAGCCTTAGGAAATCGGGAATGTCGCCCGTCGGAGTCTCCCGGTTGTAGCCGTAGTTATAGGGCGCGAGCTGGACATAATAGAACGGGAAGTCGCCGAGCTGCCAGGTCGTGCGCCAGCCCCGGATGAGCGCGTCCATCTTCTTCTCATAGAACAGGCCGTCGTTCCGGTTGTTCTCGCCCTGGTACCAGATCGCCCCGCGGATGGCGAAGGGTGTCAGGGCGTGGATCATGCCGTTGTAAAGGGTCGTCGGGGCCTGGGGATTGTCGTACGGGTTGGCCGGGAGTTCCGGCGCTGGCCCGAGCGGCTGGGCAGGCTTGGCCGCCAGCGCCTTGCGGCTCTCGCGAACCCACGTCTCCAGTGCCGGCAGAGCCTTGGCGAGAGCGTCCCGGTACTCGGCGTACTTCGTCGTCTGCTTATCGAGCAGGGGCATCACCTCGGGGATGGCGGCGAACCCGACCGGCGGCGTCCAGGGCTCGATGTCCGTGCCGCCCCAGGCCGACTCGATCAAGCCGACCGGAACGCCCAGGCGTTTATTGAGCTCGAGGCCGAAATAATAACCGACGGCCGAGAACGGCCGGACAGTGTCCGGCGAGCACGGCTCCCACTTGGCGGCGATGTCGCCCATGGGACTGTCGGCCGTGCGCTTGGGCACAAGGAAGAGTCGCATGTTGGGATTGTCGGCCCGCATGACTTCGGGGGCGGGATTCTGCATCCACGCAAAGGACATCTCCATGTTGGACTGGCCCGAGCACAGCCAGACTTCGCCGACGAGGATGTCCTTGACGACGATTTCCGGGCCCTTCGCGCCGCGGACGGTCATCGCGAGCGGCGAGTCGCCCGCCTTGAGCGGGTCGAACACGACCCGCCACGTTCCGTCGGCCGCGCCCACGGTCCTCTTCTCCCGGCCGTTGAACAGGACGGAGACCGGCTCGTCCTTGCCGGCCCAGCCCCATATCGTGACCGGCTTGTCCTGTTGGATGACCATGTGATCGCCGATGACAGCGGGCAGACGGACCTGCGCCGGAAGGAGGCCGGCGCCCCCCAACATGGAGACCGCCACAAGGGCAAAGCCGATAGCGCCGTTCTTTCTGCGGATCATGAGCTATTTCTCCTTGTCAGAACTGCAGCCGGAAGCTGATGCCGCCCGGCCCCATGCCCAGGCTCCACTGAGGCCCGGCGGGCGAGAGCGATGGAGGCACGCCGTCCCCCGCGAATCCCGATTCATATCTCTTCAGGTCGCGGGTCGCCCGCATGGGCTGGGTGAAAATGCTCAAAAGTGAGACCGCCTCTCCCCCGGCAAACGTGATGAGCGCGCTCCCCCAAGACCTGCGGAACGCGGCCTTGATCACGATGCCGGCCGCGGCGTTGACGCCGGCGTTCAGAAGATGGGTTTTCAGGCTCCGGCCGTTCTCTTCCCGGCGGGCGCAACGGCGGAGCAGGTCCTCGGCCCGGCGGAGCTTTTCCAGCCTTTCCAGGGACGTCGTTTCCGGGAGGGCCCGCAGCTTGCGCGGGGCGGTGGCCGGCACGAAGGGATCGAGGAGCATGCCGCCGACCCCCACGGCGAAGGTCGCCCCGCCGACGAGCATGCCCTCGGCGAATTCCCTGTCCGGGACGGTCTCGGTGTCTTCGACCCTCGTATCGGTCCAGTGAGAGCCGGCCAGGATGCCGCTTGCGACGGCCCCGATAGAGTGTGCGGTCAGCCAGCCGTAGTACCAGGTCCCGGCCCCGGGTTGGCCGGCGTCGAGGGCGTTCGCGATGAACCGGAGCCGGTCCTTCACCTGCTCATCGGAGAGCGCCGCCTGCTGGGCGTAAGCCGCGGTCAGCCCCGAAAGCAAGGCGACCATGGCGATGCATGTCAAACGTTTCAAGCCGGCCATAAGAGCCCTCCCTCGTCCGTTGTCGGGAATCCTCGGTTTTGCCAGGATATTAGCACGGGATGAGCCGACAGACAACCGGCCGCTCTCGGACAGGGCGCGGCGGCGCGATACTTGTTGCGGCGGGCCTCGCGAATGTGGAGAATAGGGGGCTCGAAGAATTCCGGGACAGGAGGTCCTTCATGAAGCCGATCACTCGAGCCGTCGCGGCAGCCATTCTCCTCGTCGCCATCGGCGCGTTCGCTTCCGATCCAGCTCCCCGTGTCGATTGGGACATGGCCGCGAAGATCCGCGAAGAGGGCCTCCAGCGCTCTCAGGTCATGGACATCGTCGGCTATATGACCGACGTCCTCGGCGGGCGCCTGACGCTGTCCAAAGACATGACCCGGGCCCAGGCGTGGGCCAAGGACAAGATGGAGAAACTCGGGCTCGAGAACGTCGTCATCGAACCCTTCATGGATTACGGCGCGGCCTGGGACAACGAGTACTTCTCGCTTCAGATGCTGGAGCCGGACTACCAGCCGATGGTGGGTTTCCCGCTCGCCTACACGTCGGGGACCAATGGGAAGGTCGTCGCCCCCGCGGTCATCGCCTCCGATATCCAGACCCGGAAGGACCTCGACCGCTACAAGGGCAAGCTCAAGGGCTCGGTCGTCCTCTCGACGCCGCCCTACGCTCTCGACATGGCCGCCCTGACGCAAGGTGTCGCGCGCCTGACGGCGGAGGATCTCGCGCGCTTGGAGGAGGCCGTCGTTCCGAGGCCCCAGCGCGCGCCGATGACGCCTCCCCCGCCCAATCCCGACCTCGTCAAGGCCGAAGAGAAGCTGGACTTCTTCCGGACCGAAGGCGCCGTCGCCGTCCTCCAGTGCGAGGGCGGTCAGCCCGGGGCGGTCCGCGGTTTCTCCCGGCCCGGGGCGAACGAGGACAAGTGGTCGCGCGAAAAGACGCTCAAGACCCTGCCCATCATCGCCGTGACGCCGGAACATTACAACCGCATGTTCCGCATCCTCAAGAGGGGCATCCCGGTCAAGGTCGAGGTCGAGGTCCGCAACCGCGTCGGCGACAAGGTCGAGAAGGCGTCGAACGTCCTGGGCGAGATCCCGGGCACGGACCTCGCGGGGGAGGTCGTCATGGTCGGGGCGCACTACGACAGCTGGCACGAGGCCGCGGGCGCGAGCGACACGGCCGCCGGTTGCGCCGTCGCCCTCGAAGCGGCCCGCATCCTCAAGGCGATCGGGGTCAAGCCGCGGCGGACGATCCGCGTCGCCTTCTGGGGCGGCGAGGAGCAGGGGCTCCACGGCTCGCGCGAGTACGTCAACGCCCACTTCGGCAACCCGAATGACCCGAAGATCGGGGCCAAGCCCGACTACGAGAAGTTCTCCGCCTATTTCAATCAGGACTACGGCGCCGGCCAGTTCCGCGGCATCTACCTCCAGGAGAACGAGCGCGTCCGGCGGCTCTTCGCGGCCTGGATGGAGCCCTTCCGCGATTTCGGCATGACCGCGCTCTCGATCCAGAGCGTCGGCAGCACGGACCACGTCTCGTTCGACGCGGCCGGCCTGCCCGGCTTCCAGTTCATCCAGGACCGCATCGGCGGCACGGCCGGGCACACCAACCTGGACTTCTACGACACGCTCCGTCCCGAGGACCTGATGAAGAACGCCGTCGTCGAGGCCTTCTTCGTCTACCAGGCGGCCATGTCCGATGAGCGCATCCCGCGCAAGCCTTTGAAATAGTTATAGTTGCCTGGCACTGCGACGGACGCCGGCGGCCGGGGCGGCCGCTTGTCGCGATTGACACCCTCGGATTCCCATGCTAAGATGGGGCGCTTTGCGAGGGTGATTTTCACCCTTCAAATACATCCCAAATAGGAGGTCTGTTAGGAATGGCGACACTCAAAGAGAAATTCTACTTGAAAGTGGGCCCGATGAAGGCCCGGGTCCAGTCTCTGGCCAAGGAACACGGCGACGTCAACGTCTCCAGTGTCAACATCGGCCAGGTCGTCGGCGGCGCCCGGGACATCATCTCGATGCTCTGGGACGTCTCGCTCCTCGACAAGTTCGAGGGCATCCGCTTCCGCGGCTTCTCCATCCCCGAGCTCCGCGACAAGCTGCCCAAGGCCCCCGGCGGCACCGAGCCCCTGCCCGAGGGCATCTTCTACCTCCTCCTGCTCGGCGAGATCCCGACGGCCGAGGACTGCGCCGCGGTCACGGAGGAATGGCAGAAGCGCAGCGTCCTGCCGCAGTATCTCATCGACATGATGAACGCCGTCCCCAAGGACACGCACCCGATGACCCAGTTCTCGATGGCCATCCTGCAGCTCCAGAGGGAATCGGAGTTCGCCCGGCGCTACAAAGAAAAGATGCCGAAGACCCAGTACTGGGACGCGATGTACGAGGACGTCATGAACCTCATCGCCAAGCTCCCCAACGTCGCCGCCTACATCTTCCGCCGGACCTACATGGGCGGCAAGCACATCGCCCCCGACCCGAAGCTCGATTGGGGCGGCAACCTGGCCCACATGCTCGGAGTCAGCGATGATCCCGCGTTCAAGGAGCTGATGCGGCTCTACCTCTGCATCCACAGCGATCACGAGGGCGGCAACGTCTCGGCCCACACGACCCACCTGGTCGGCTCGGCCCTGTCGGACGCCTATTACTCGCTGTCGGCCGGCATGGACGGCCTGGCCGGACCGCTCCACGGGCTGGCCAACCAGGAAGTCCTCGGCTGGATCCAGGACCTGATGAAGGAGTTCGGCGGCGTCCCGACCAAGGAACAGATGGAAAAGTTCATGTGGGACACGCTCAACGGCGGGCGGGTCATCCCCGGCTACGGCCACGCCGTCCTGCGCAAGACCGATCCGCGCTATGTCGCCCAGCGGGAGTTCGCCCTCAAGCACATGCCGGAATACGACCTGTTCAAGATCGTCAGTCTCGTCTACGAGGTCGCCCCCGACGTCCTGACCAAGCACGGCAAGACCAAGAACCCGTGGCCGAACGTCGACGCCCACTCCGGCGTCCTTCTGTATTACTACGGGGCCACCCAGTTCGACTTCTACACCGTGTTCTTCGGCGTGTCGCGCGCCCTCGGCGTCCTGGCCCAGCTCGTCTGGGACCGGGCCCTCGGCCTGCCGATCGAACGGCCCAAGTCCGTCACGACGGAATGGCTGGAGACCTTCCTCAAGGAGCATCCCCCGGCCCCGGCGGCTAAGTAGGCGCCTCGCTCACAAAGCAGACGCAGGGCCGTCGCACTCATCGCCGACGATGGGTGCGGCGGCCTTTTTTATTTGGGGACCGGTGGGAAGCGGAGTCTTCGAAGCGGACGTCAGCGCCGCCCCGAAGCGGATGGCGAAGATCATGCGCCTGGCTTATCTCAGCATGGTCGCCTTGGCCGATCGATGGCCTTCCTAGAGGCGGGCGAGGCGGAAATACTTGACGATGTCCATGAAATCGCTCGACGTGAAAGCCACGGAGCGCTCTCCCGTCCTGTCCGCGCCGGGGATATAGGAAGCCCGCCGGGCGAGGTTCTCGTCATTGAAGACGATCTCGAGCTTGTAAGGGGAGGACGGCTTGTACGGCTTGTAGGCCTTCAGGTTGCGCAGCCCCGCAGCGACGCCCTTCTGGATCATCTCCTGGGCCTTGCGCGGATGGATCATCGAGGCCGCCGGGCCCATGCCGTCCTTGACAGCGACGGTCTCGATCGGTCCGATGATCTCCTGGATCTGCTTGCATATGGCCGTGTCCCCGGAGAGAAAGACGACCGGGACGTCGAAATAGCCGGCGATGGCCGCGTTCCAAGCCGCTTCGGGCAGGCGCACGCCGTTGAGGATGACGTCGAAGAGCGACAGGCTCATCGTATGTTTGAGCACCGCGTTCGGCGTCCCCGCCCGGGCGTGGTTGCCGATGAAGACGACGGCGTCGAAGCTCTTATCGATGCCTTCCATCATGCTCAGGGCGCTGTTCCACTCGCGGATGAGCCGGGCCTCGGGCCGGAGGAGGTCCGGCAGGATGTTGCGGGCGCTGTCGTGGGCGTCGCGGACGACGATCTCGGTCGCCCCGGCTTCGAGCGCCCCGGCGACGGCCGCGTTGGCCTCCTCGGTCATGAGCCTGCGGAACAGGGGATAGTCCGGACCGCCCTGGCTGGTCTCATCCCAGTTGATGAGCCCGCTGATGCCCTCCATGTCGACGGAGATGAACACTTTGAGCTTCTTCGCCGGCTGTTGGGCGGCCGCGAGGCTCGCGATAAGCAGGATCGCCGCCAGGATCGAAAGGGTTCTTTTCATAGGGCCTCCTCGCCGGGACGCCGATGCCCGGCCGCGATGGCCCCATTCTCCCTCCGATACGGCGGTCCCGTCAACATTCATTCTTCGGACATGTGCGGGTAGAACGGCTCCTTGGGGGGCAGGAAATTCTCCTTGACGGCCTGGGGGCTCGTCCAGCGCAGCATGTTGAAATAGCCGCCGGCCTTATCATTGGTGCCGCTGAGACGGCCGCCCCCGAACGGCTGCTGGCCGACGACCGCGCCCGTCGGTTTGTCGTTGATGTAGACGTTCCCGGCGGCCTGGGACAGCCGGTCGAGCGCCGCCCGGATCATGGCCCGGTCCCGTCCGAAGATCGAGCCCGTCAGGGCGTAGGGGCTCGTCCCGTCGACCAGGGCCAGGGTCTCTTCGAACCGCCGGTCCTCATAAACGTAGACCGTCAGGACCGGGCCGAAGATCTCCTCGATCATGCCGCGCGACTTCGGATCGGATGTCCTGATCACCGTGGGACGAATGAAAAAGCCTTTCGTATCGTCGGCTCCGCCGCCGATCGCCACCTCGGCATCGCGCGATGCGCGGGACTCTTCGATATACCTCGTGATCCTCTCGAACGCCGCGCGGTCGATGACGGCGCCCATAAAGCTCCGGAAATCGCGAACGTCGCCGACCCGGGCCCGCTCGGCCATCTTCGATAGGCGGTCGCGAACGCCCGGCCATAGCGACTCCGGGATGTAGGCGCGGCTGGCAGCCGAGCACTTCTGGCCCTGATACTCGAAGGCGCCCCGAAACATGGCCACGGCCAGCTCGTCCGGTTCGGCGTCGGGACAGGCCAGGATAAAATCCTTGCCTCCCGTCTCGCCGACGAGGCGCGGGAAGTTCCGGTAAACGCCCCTCCCCAGGTTCCCGGCCACCCGCGTCCAGATGCCGATGAACGTCGACGTCGAGCCGGTGAAGTGGATGCCGGCCAGGTCGCGATGGTCGATCACGGGGTCAGCGATCTCGGCGCCGGTCCCGGGGACCATGTTGATGACGCCGTCGGGCAGCCCGGCCTCGAGCAGGATCCTCATAAAGTAATGGGCGCTCAAAACGGCCGACGAAGCGGGCTTCCAGATGACCGTGTTGCCCAACATCGCGGGCGCCGTCGGCAGGTTCCCGCCGATCGACGTGAAATTGAACGGGGCGATGGCAAAGACAAAGCCGTCGAGCGGCCGGTACTCGAGCTTGTTCCAGCTCCCCTGCGGGCTGACTTCGGGCTGGGCGGAGTAGATCCGGCACACATAGGAGACGTTGAACCTCAGGTAATCCGTGAGCTCGCACGCGGCGTCGATCTCGGCCTGATGGACGGTCTTGCTCTGGCTGAGCATCGTGGCGGCGTTCATCGCATAGCGGTGGGGGCCGGCCAGGAGATCGGCCGCCTTGAGGAAGACGGCCGCCCGGTCCTCCCACGGCAGGCGCTGCCAGGCGCCCTTGGCGGCCGCCGCCGCTTCGATCGCCCGGCCGGCGACTTCGGGCGTGCCCATGTGATAGAAGCCGAGATCGCGGCCGTGATCGTGGGGGCAGGCGAGCCGCCCTGTTTTCCCGGTGAGGACCGGGGCGCCGCCGATGACGATCGGGACCTCGACGGGATTCTCGATCTGCCTTTGCAGCTCCTCCTTCAAGAGCCGCTTGTCCTCGGATCCCGGCCCGTAGTCGTGGACCTTTTCGTTGACCGGTCGGGGCGTGATAAAGCGTCCGGACGGCATCGCACCCTCCTCCCTTTTGGCTCTCCGTCAATGATACGCCGTTCCGTTTCGTTCGCAAAATGGCCAAATTCCAATCAAATTCCGATCGTGCCCGGCAC
>CAVSAI010000051.1:0-22927 GCA_963725825.1 Candidatus Aminicenantota bacterium | reverse complement strand
TGTTGTACCTACTTCGTTCAGTTACGTGCTGCTTACTCCTCGATCTTCTCCGGGTCGATCCGGCCGCGGTTGCGGAGGACGATCAGCCGCTGGTGCTTGAAGAACTCGATGTCCTTCATCTTCGGGACGGGATGCTTCTCGGCCGGCGGGACGTACATCAGCTTCTTGACCGGGCGGCCCTTGAGGAGGTGCTCCTCGACGAGATGGGGGACGTCCTCGACCTTGAGGAGCTGGTAGAAGATCCCGTCCGGCTGGACCAGGACGATCGGGCCCCGCTCGCAGAAGCCGTTGCAGCCCGTGGCCACGACCTGAACCTCGTCCTGGAGGTTCCTCTTCTTGACCTCCTTCTCGAGGGCCTCCTTGATCTTGAAGGATCCGCAGGAGACGCAGCCCGTGCCGGCGCAGACCAATAAGTGAGTGCGATATTGTTTCACAGGGCCCTCTCAGTATACGGTTTCACTGCCGACGGCCAGGACGAGGTCCGTCACCATCTTGCCGCCCAGGATGTGCTGGACGAAGATCTTCTGCATCTTCGCGGGGGTCAGATAGCCGTATTTCACCGGGGGCTGGTTCTTGAGCTCGACCGTGGCCATCGGTTCGGCGTTGCACAACCCGGCGCACCCGGAGGTGGTGACAATGACGTCCTGGACCTTGGCCTTGCTGATCTCTCCGAGGAGAGCGTCCATGATGTCCCGGGCGCCGGCGGCGATGCCGCACGTGCCCATGTGGACCGTCACCCGCGCGCGGCCCTCGCCGTCCCGGATGGTCATCAGGGACTTGGTCTTTTCCCGGATCTTCGCCAGATCCTGAATGCGGAGCTTTTTCTTTACGGCCATCGGATGTCCTTCCTTTCCGTCATGCCGCTTTCGACTTCTGATATTTGCTGAGGATCGGCCCGATCTTCCGGATCGTGGCGTGGCCGTGATACTCCCCGTCGATGACGACGACCGGCCCGATGGCGCAGCAGCCGAGGCAGGCCACGGTCTCCAGCGTGAATTGGCCGTCTTTCGTCGTTTCGCCGGCCGGCACGTCGAGCTTGCGCTCGAGCTCCTCCATGATCTTGGGACCTCCCCGGACGTGGCAGGCCGTTCCGAGGCAGACGAGGCAGGTGTGCTTTCCGCGCGGCTTCAGGCTGAAAGCCCGGTAGAACGAGGCCACGCCGCAGACGTCGATGAGAGGCATGCCCAGGGCCTTGGCGACGTGGCGGAGGGCTTCCGGCGGGAGGTAATTGAAGCTCTCCTGAACGTCGAGGAGGATGGCGATGAGGTTCTTCTTGAGCCCTTGGTGCTTGTCGATGATCGACTGGACCTTGGTTTTCTCGGTGTCCAAATCATCCCTCCGGTGCGAGGATTTCGTTTGCGGTCGGGCCCCGGCTGACGAAGCGCCCGGCCGACGGGGAGAAGACAGCCAGACGGGAGAGGCGTGGGGAGGAGGCAGCATACAACTCTCGGCCGGCTGCCGGCCTCATGGGCGGGCGACTATGGTCTATAAAAATCTAAATCTCCTCAAGCGATGCCAGGAGACTCAAAGACCGATTAACAAGAGGGCATTTATACAGAAGGATTTCGGTCTTGTCAAGTTCCGGCGTCAGGTCTCGAGCTCGATCGTCTCGACGACGAGATCGCGGCCCTCGACGATCTCGACCCGCCGCGAGCCGCAGCCGGCGCAGGAGAAATCCGTGTCCTCGCGGACGGCCTCGCCGCCGCACTCGGGACAGCGGAGCTTGACCGGAACGGCGACGATCTCCAGGCGGGCCGTTTCGGCGATCGTTCCTTTCTTAAAGGTCTCGAACGCCGACTCGACGAGGTCGGGCACGGCCCCGGCCATGACCCCGATCTTGAGGACCACCCGGGTGACCCGGACGGCGCCGTGCTCGCGGGCCTTGTCCTCGAGGACCTCGAAGACCGAGGCCACGAGCGACAGCTCATGCACGGCCGGACCTCAGGCGCTCGAGCGCCTCGACGAGGTACCGGGCCAGAGCATCGATGCCGTCGTCTCGGAGCGCGGACACGGTGAAGACCTTGAGCCCGGGCTTGATGGCCAGCGCCTCCGCGGCCGCTCGTTCAGGGTCGAAAGGCAGGTAGGGCAGGAGGTCCGCCTTGGTCAGGACGAGAACGTCGGCCGAAAGAAAAGCCTGGGGGTATTTCGCCGGCTTATCATCCCCTTCCGGGGACGAGAGCAGTACCAGGCGGAGATCCTCGCCGAGATCGTAGGAAGCCGGGCAGACGAGGTTGCCGACGTTCTCGATGAACAGGAGATCGATCGCCGCGGGCACGTCGCCGAGGACCTTTCCGATCATCCGGGCCTCGAGGTGGCAGGCCCCGCCCGTCGTGATCTGCCAGGCCGGCACGCCCTTGGCCCGGATGCGCTCGGCGTCCCGTTCGGTCTCGATATCGCCCTCGATAACGGCCATGCGAAACCGGTCCCGGAAGCGCCCGGCCAGGGCCTCGAGGAGCGTCGTCTTGCCCGACCCGGGCGAGCTCAGCAGATTGACGCAGAGGATGCCGCGCGCCCGGAGCTCGGCCCGGATGGCCGCGGCGGCCTGCTTGTTCGTGGCCAGGAGGTCGCGGACGACCGTTATAGTTTTCGTGGTCATATTCGGAGCCCCTTCAAGAACGCCTCCAGGAATATCAGGGCCAGGGCGAGGTGGCCCTCCGCCCGCCGGGTGAGCCCTTCCCCGACCGAAAAGTCGTGGCCCCGGATGGCCAGCAACCGGGCCTCCGGGCGCTTCCCGTAGAGCTCCTCGGCCAGGGCCAGGACGGCGGCCGGGCGGAGCGCGTGACTCATGGCCGGCATCCGGGGATCGGGCTCGACCGGAGTGAAAGTGAACGGCTTGCGCAGCCCCCGCCCGGCGTCGACAAAGACAACGACCGGCTGGGCGGCGCAGGCTAGGGCGTCCTCGACGTTGAGCTGGTAATTGGCATCGCACGCGACGCCCCGAAAGCGGCGTTTCTTCAATCGCTCGACGGCGGCGGCCCCCAGGCCGTCGTCGCGGCGGCCGGGGTTGCCGATCCCGAGGACGAGGGCGCGCGGGGCCTGCGCTCGACGCGGAATCAGCGGACCTTCCTCTGGAGGACGCGGCCGGCCGCGTCGACGAGGGTGACCTCGAGCGGCATCCGGCCCAGGGCGTGGGTGGCGCAGCTCAGGCACGGATCGTAGGCCCGGATGGCCACCTCGACGCGGTTGAGCATGCCCTCCGTGATCTCGGGCTTCTCGGAAAGGACGTTCTTCGCGACCCAGTCGACGGCCCGGTTCATGGGCTCGTTGTTGTTCGTCGTCGAGACGATGAGGTTGGCCATGGTGATCTGGTCGTCGTCGTTGACGCGATAGTGATGGAAGAGCGTGCCCCGCGGCGCCTCGACGAGGCCGACCCCTTCCGGCGCTCGCCGGCCCTTTTTGACCAGCTTCGTGCCCTGGAGGTCTTTGTCGAGGAGCAGCTCCCTGATGACCTCGGCGGAGTGCAGCAGCTCGATGAGCCGGGCCCAGTGCGTGTGGAGCGACATGTTGTTGGGCTTGCCGTCGGTGTAGGCCTTGTAGGTCTCGAACTCCTTCTGGGCGAGCGGCGACGGGATGTAATCGCAGGTGTTGAGCCGGGCCAGCGGCCCGACCCGGTACCAGCCGTTCTCCCTTCCGAGGGCGCGGAGGTAGGGGAACTTCATGTAGCTCCAGGACCGCGTTTCCTCGCCGATATGCTTGATGTAGTCCTGATAGTCGACGTCGTTGAGGATCTTGCGTCCGTCGGCGTCGACGGCCCGGAGGACGCCGTGATAGAAGTCGAGGGCGCCGTCCTTGCGGACGAGGCTGAGGTGGTTCGACGGGAACTCGGCGAAGCGGTCGACGAGGTCCTTGTTGGCCCGGTGATAGCCCTTGAAGAGATCGATGGCCGCCTGGGACCACTCGATCATCCGGTCGATCGTCAGGGGGTCGGGGCCCTTGAGGAACCGGTCGCGCTCCTCGAGGCTGAGGTTCTTGTTGATCCCTCCCGGGACGGCGCCGGTGCCGTGGATCTTCTTGCCGGCTGTCGCCAGAATGATCTCCTGGCCGAACTTGCGCAGGAGGACGGCCCGGGTAGCCAGCTCCTTGTCCAGGGCGATGATGCCGATGACGTTGCGCCCGGCCGGGTCGGCGTCCATGCCCAGGAGGAAGTCGGGCGAGGCCAAATAGAAGAAGTGCAGGGCATGGGACTGGAGCATCTGGCCGTAGTGCATCAGGCGGCGCATCTTCTCCGCGGTCGCGGTCAGCTTGCCCGGCCCTGCGCCGACGATGACGTCCATGGCCTTGGCCGACGCCAGGTGGTGGCTGACGGGGCAGATGCCGCAGAGCCTCTGGACGAGGACCGGGGCCTCCCAGTAGGGACGGCCCTGGACGAACCGCTCGAAACCGCGGAACTCGACGACATGGAACCGGGACTGGGTCACCTTGCCGGCGTCGTCCAGCCGGATGGTGACCTTGCCGTGGCCTTCGACCCGGGTGACGGGTTCGATCGTTATCTTTCTACCCATGGGCGTTCACTCTCATCCTGGATCATTCATGAAAACGTCGTCTTTCATGAATAGTCCAGGTCAGTCGAACTTGATCATATCGTAGGTCAGATTGAGGGGCCGGCCCTCGACGAGCGCGGTCACGGCCTCCCAGATGAGATCGGCCGAGGGCGGGCATCCCGGCAGGAAATAGTCGATCTTGACGACCTCGTGGCAGGGATAGACCTTGTCCAGGATGATCGGCAGGTCCTCGTCGTTGGGGATGATGCGGCTCCCCGGATCGACCGTCGGCGAGTTCAGGTAAGCCTCCTCCAGGCATTCCTTGAGGGGGATGCTGTTGCGCAGGGCCGGCAGGCCTCCCATGACGGCGCACTCGCCGACCGAGACCAGGACCTTGCAGTTCTTGCGGAACGAGCGCAGGACCTCGACGTTCTCGCTGTTGCAGCAGCCGCCCTCGATCAGGCCGACGTCGACGGGCTTGGTGAATCTCTTGATGTCGTCGATCGGGGACTTGTTGAACTCGACGAGATCGACAAGCTTCAGGATGCGCTCGTCGATGTCGAGAAGGGACATGTGGCAGCCGAAGCAGCCGGCCAGCGACGTGGTGGCGATGACGGGTTTGCTCACGGCCTACCTCCCGGTCCCTTTTTCGATGTCGCTGCCGATGGGCGCCCGGTCGAACTTGCGCTGCCCGATGGGCTTGGCGAACCCGGTCCCCTTCCGCAGGATGGCGCCGACGGGGCAGATGTCCATGGCCCGGCGGGCCTCCTCCTCTGAGAGCTTGGCGGCCAGCTTCGGATCGACCTCGATAGTCACGCGGGGGCCGCGCTCGATCGAGGCGAAGACCTTGCGGCCGTCCTTGGCCCGGATGCCGCGGACGCAGCGGAGGCACTGGACGCAGCGGTTCCGCTCGAGCATGAGCAGGGGCGGATCGGCCACAAGGGCCCGGCCCGGCCAGAGGTAGGGGAACCGGGGCACCATCATCTTGTAGCGATACCCCAGGGCCTGGAGCTCGCAGTTGCCGCTCTTCTCGCAAGCGGGGCAGAAGTGGTTCCCTTCGACGAAGAGCATCTCGATGAGGGCCTTGCGCATGTCCTCGAGGTCCGGGACCGTGTTCTCGACGGCCAGGCCCTCGGTCACCGGCTGGGTGCAGGCGGCCATGTAGCGGCCGGCGGCGCGGACCGTGCAGATCCGGCAGCTGCCGACGGGCTTGAGGCCCTCGTAGTCGCAGAGGACCGGGATGTAGACGCCGTTGGCCTTGGCCGCTTCGACGATCGTCTGGCCGCGCTCGGCCAGGCACTTTTTGCCGTCTATGGTGAAGCGGATCTCAGTCATAGAGGGTCTCCTTGCACTCCGGCTTGCGGCCGGCCGCCGCGCAGCCGTCCTGGATGGCCTCCTCCAGGTTGAATTCGGGGACGAACGCCTCGCTTTCGCGGATCTTGGCCGCATAGAGCTCGGGGAAGCTCTTCAGGGTCGTCAGGATGGGATTGGGGGAGGTCTGCCCAAGCCCGCACCGGCTGGTGCTCTTGATCAGGTAGCCCCAGTCCTCGAGGTCGCGCAGGTCGCCGGCGGTGCCGAGCCCCCGGGCGATCTTTTCGAACTTCTCCTTGAGCAGGACATTCCCCGCCCGGCAGGGAACGCACCAGCCGCACGACTCCTCGACGAAGAACTCCATGAAATTCGAGACGATCTCGAAGATGTCGCGTCCGGGGCCGAAGACGATGACCGAGCCGCCGGTGGCCAGGTCGCCAAAACAGATCTTCCGGCCGAACCCCGCGGGCGCGACGCACGTGCCAGACGGCCCGCCGACCTGGACGGCCTTGGCTCCGGCGCCGCCGGCCATGTCCAGGAGATCGGCCACCGAGAGGCCGTATTCGACCTCGTAGACTCCCGGCCGGCTGCAATCGCCCGAGACGCTCAGGAGCTTGGTGCCCGCCGATTGGGCCGTCCCCAGGGCCTTGAACCAGGCCGCGCCCTCGGCCAGGATGCGGGCCGCCGTGGCCAGGGTCTCGACGTTATTGACGGTTGTGGGCCGGTCCTGGTAGCCGGTCTGGACGGGAAAGGGCGGCCGGTCGCGGGGCTCGCCGCGCTTGCCTTCGGCCGATTCGAGCAGGGCCGATTCTTCGCCGCAGATGTAAGCGCCGGCGCCCGACTTGATGACGATGTCGAAATCGAAACCCGGAGCGCCGGCGACGTTCTTGCCGAGAAGGCCCTGCTCGCGCAGGCCCGCCAGGACCGATTCGAGGCGGGCCCGGAGATAGGCGTATTCCGAGCGGAGATAAAGGACGCCCGTTTTCGCCCCGATGGCGTAGCCGGCGACGGCCATGCCCTCGAAGAGGAGCGCGGGAAGCTCGGTCAGGATGACCCTGTCCTTGAAGGTCCCGGGCTCGCCCTCGTCGGCGTTGCAGACGACGAAGCGCCGGTCGGCGCCCTCGCGCCGGCAGAATTCCCATTTGAGTCCCGTCGGGAAGCCCGCCCCGCCGCGCCCGAGCAGGCTGGCTCTCTTGATCTCGTCGATGACCTTTTCCGGCGTCATGGCCGCGGCCTTGCGCAAGCCCGCGCCCGCTTCGTGGGCGCCGAAGAGGACGGGCCCGCGCCGGCGGATGTTGTTGACGACCATGGCCCGGACGAGATCCGATTGGTTCGCGCCGTCGCCGAACGAGACGATCTGGTCTCGGGCCGGGACCCCGGCCCGGAGGCCGCGGACGATGGCCCGGGCCTTGTCGGGGGTCAAGGCCGTGAAGACCTGCCCGTCGACGATGGCCGAGGGCTCCTGGTCGTTCATCCCGATGCAGGAGGTCGCGAAGAGCCCGACGGTCCCGTCGGCGGTGACCTCGCCGAAGCGGCATCCGGCCTCCTCCTCGAAGGCCCGGGCGACCGCCGCCCGGCCGGCCATCCTCGAAGTGATGGAGTCGTTGAGGTAGACCGTGGAAGCCCCCCGGGGGTCCAGGGAGAAGAAATGATAGAAGGTCACCGCCCCGCGGACCTCCGCTTCGGACAGCTTAAGGTGCGCGGCGATGCGGCCGACGGCCTCGTCGGAGACCCGCCCGAAGCGAGACTGGACGTCGCGGATGACGTCGAGCAGCGCCGCCGGGGCTTTCGGATGCTTGAGAACGATGTCTTTCTCTGTCGTCATGTTCAGACCCCGAGACCGAGTTATCGAGCGACGTAGTGTAGCACAAACGGGCGCTCAGGAAAACACGGCCGGCACGAGACCACAAAAGGGCTTGATTTCCGCTCCTGAAAAAAGTTATGATTCGGCCAGAGAAGTTTCGGAACAATCGCAGGAAGGAGGTATCATGCGCAAGAAGACCCTCATCGTGTTTGGCGTTTTCCTCGCGTTCTTGGTCATTCAGGGGTGCACGTCGGCTCCCGAGAAGACCCTCCTCAAGAAGTACTTCAACGCCGTCATGATGAACGACAATGACACGATGTCCAGCATGGCCCTCGAGCCTCTTCAGCCCGAGCTCGGCTCCTGGTCCGTGGTCAGCATCGGTCCCGAGAAGATCGAACCGGCGTCACTGCCGGCCCTGAACAAGGCCGAGATCGAGGCCAAGAAGCTCCAGGACGCCCAGATCGGCCCGACGCTCGACGCGGACGCGGCCCTCAAGGATGCCCAGTACGAGAAGGACACGTCCCGGTCGGCCGCCGGCAAGGCTGCCGCCCAGAGGAAAGTCGACGAGCTCCAGGCCAAGTATGACATCGAGAACGGCAAGATGCAGGACCTCAAGAAGGCCTACAGCGCCGCCAAGGCCGCGGCCGCCGCGGAAGAGGAGATGACCATGTTCTCCCTCGGCGCCCGCGAGCTTCCGACCGTCCGCGAGCTCGCCGGAGAGGTCCATTCCAAGGACGTGGTGGTCTCGATCACCAACAGGTCCGGCGTGAAAAAAAACTACAAGCTCCTGATGAGAGAATATCTCCTCAAGGACGAGGCCAACAATATCCCGCATCGCGGCCGCTGGGTCATCATCAAGTTCGAGCCCCTGCCCTGAGGGGCCCGAACGGTTGCCGGCGGTGATTGACACTTTTCCCCCTGTCACTATAATAGTGTTTTTTGTGGGCCGTTAGCTCAGAGGGAGAGCACCGGCCTTTTAAGCCGGGTGTCGCTGGTTCGAGTCCAGCACGGCTCATTTTTGTTGCCCCTGTCGTCTAGAGGCCCAGGACACCGCCCTTTCAAGGCAGCAACACGGGTTCGAATCCCGTCGGGGGCGCTTCTCCCTCTTCAAGGTTCCCAGAGATCGCTCTTCTCGGCTGCGCTCGCGATATCAATCCTTGCCCCCGCACCCCGGAAACCTTGTAGCTGGTTTCCCCCGGCTCCGCCGGGCCCCCCTTCCATTACGGGGGCCTTGAATTGACATCGCTCACCGCCTCGCGAGCGATCTCTGGGACTCGTCGAAGATATCAGCGGCCCGGACGGTGGGCAAGGGTCGTTGACCTTCAAAAGGTTCCCAGAGATCGCTCTTCTCGGCTGCGCTCGCGATATCAATCCTTGCCCCGCACCCCGGAAACCTTGTAGCTGGTTTCCCCCGGCTCCGCCGGGCCCCCCTTCCATTACGGGGGCCTTGAATTGACATCGCTTACCGCCTCGCGATGAATCTCCTGATGATAGGAATGGGAGGCGGCGGCCCGGACGGCGGGCAAGGGTCGTTGATCTTCAAAAGGCTCCGGATCGATCCTTTAACGCCGAGGCCCGGCGCTTTCTCCTGTACAACCAGAACGCGTAGAACGCCGGAAGTTCGTAAACCGCGATGATGACCGGGGAGAGGATGAGCCAATAGACGCTGAAATTCATGACGGAGATCCAGACGAACGCGCCGATCCCGGCCATGGCGAGGACGACGGCGGCGAAGAGATAAGCTCTGGCGCCGTTACCGGATTTTGGCATCGCCTCCTCCTTACCCTCCGCTCGCTTCGCGAGAAAGCCAAGAAACACCTTTATCCGGATATTTCGCAGAAGTCCAGCTCCGCGTCCCTCCTCTGGACTTCTGCCTCCTCCGCTCGCTTCGCGAGCTCCGGGTTGGGCGGTGCAGGGATTGAACCTGCGACCCCCGGCTTGTAAAACCGATGCTCTACCGCTGAGCTAACCGCCCGTGAGGCGCCTTCAGGGTAGAGAAACAGCCGCCTACTGTCAAGCCGCCGGGGATTCCGCGACCCCGGAATTCCGCGGGCCCGGCGGGCCCGGTCCTGCCAGGCTCGCTATTTGACTTCCGGCGGGCCCTATGCTAAATTTGACGTCCAACTTTTGTATCTCCACCGAAGGGTAGGTTCACATGCACGCAGTGATCCTGACAGGCGGCAAGCAGTACCGCGTTAAGGTAGGCGATGTTCTGGCCGTCGAGAAGCTCGACCTCGAGCCGGGGCGGAAAGCCCAATTCGATCGCGTCCTCCTGATCGAGGACGGCGGGACGGTCCAGGTCGGGATGCCGGTCCTCGACAACGCCATGGTTCTGGGCCTTGTCCTCGAGAACTTCAAGGACGAAAAAGTCCTTGTCTTCAAGAAGAAGAGGCGGAAACAGTTCCGCCGGACCCACGGCCACCGGCAGCAGTTGACCAAGGTCCGCATCACCAGGATCACTCCGGACAGGACCCTGATCACGGCCGAGGACCTGACCGAGGAAAAGCCCGTGCCGGTCGAGAAGCCCGTTCAGGCCCCGAAGCCGAAGCCGGCCGCCCCGGCCGAGGCCCCCGCGGCCGCGAAGTCCGCTAAAACGGGGGCGAAGGCGAAGCCGGCCAAGAAGGAAGCCGTCAAGCCAAAGGCCGTCAAGAAGACGGCTCCGGCCAAGACGAAGAAAGCGACGAAGGAGTAAGCCATGGCCCATAAAAAAGCCGGCGGAGCCGGGAAGAACGGACGCGACAGCGCGGGGAAGAGGCTGGGCGTCAAGCGCCATGGCGGCCAGAAGGTCAACGCGGGATCGATCATCGTCCGTCAGAGAGGCACACCCATCAAGCCCGGCCTCAACGTCGGCCGGGCCAAGGACGACACGCTGTTCGCAACGGCCACCGGGACCGTCCAGTTCTCCGACAAGGGCCGGAAGGGGAAGGTCGTCTCCGTCCTGCCCGCTTGAGGAAGAGCCACGCCTCCGTTGTTCGTTGACCAGGTCACCGTTACGCTGAAAGCCGGGAAGGGCGGCAACGGTTGCGTCAGCTTCCGCCGCGAGGCCCGCGTCCCGAAGGGCGGACCGGACGGCGGTCACGGCGGGGACGGAGGCAGCATCGCCTTCGTCGCCGACGAGAACGTCAGCTCGCTCGCCTATTTCCGCTTCTATCCCATCATCAAGGCCAAGAACGGCGCTCCCGGAGAGGGCGGCAACCGTTCCGGGAAGCGCGGCCCCGACGTACGCCTCGGCGTCCCGGTCGGGACCGTGATCAAAGACGCCGACGGCGGCGTCGCGCTGGCCGATCTGGCCGCCCATGGCCAGACGTTCGTCGCGGCCCGCGGCGGGCGCGGCGGCCGCGGCAACGCCTCCTACGCCACATCGACCCATCAGGCGCCCCGCGAATCGCAGCCCGGCCGCCCCGGCGAGGACAAAGAGCTTTTCCTCGAGCTCAAGCTCATTGCTGACGTCGGTCTGGTCGGCTTTCCCAACGCCGGAAAATCGACCCTCATCTCGCGCATCTCCGCCGCCCGGCCGCTCATCGCCGACTACCCGTTCACGACCCTCGCCCCGAACCTCGGCGTCGTCGACATCGGAGAGTACCGCTCGTTCGTAGTCGCCGACATTCCCGGGCTCATCGAAGGGGCCCACCTGGGCCAGGGCCTGGGCATCCGCTTCCTCCGTCACATCGAGAGGACGAAGCTGCTCGTCCATATCGTCGACGTCTCGCCGTATTCGGGCCGGGACCCGCTCCAGGACTTCCGGGTCATCATGAAGGAGCTCGAGGCCTTCTCGCCCGAAGTCGCGGCGCGGCCCCAGATCCTGGCGGCCAATAAGGTCGACCTCCTGGGCGCCGACAAGTCGCGGCTCGTCCGCCTGCGCCGCATGGCTTCGCGCAAGAAGATCCCCGTCTTCGCCATCTCGGCGCTCAAAGCGGAAGGGCTCAAGCCTCTTGTCGAAGCCGTGGCCCGGACGCTCGAGCAGCTCGCAGAGGAGAGAGGGAGCGGAGCGCCCCCGGTCGACGGATCGGGGGTGCGGGACTGATGGAGACGATCGGGCTCTTCGGCGGGACGTTCGATCCCGTCCATCTCGGGCATCTGCGGGCCGCCGCCGAGGTCCGCCGCCTGGCCCGTCTCGACCGCATCCTTTTCGTCCCCTCCTACATCCCGCCCCACAAGGCGGGGGGCGGCTCCGCTCCGGCGGCCGACCGGCTTCGGATGGTCGAGCTCGCCTGCCGGCGGCGAAGGGGGTTCGAGGTCTCGCCGATCGAAGTCGAGGCGCGCGGCCGGTCCTATTCCATCCTGACCCTGCGCAAGGTCAGGGCCATGTTCCCCCGGGCGCGGCTGTTCTTCATCGTCGGGGTCGACGCCTTCCTCGACATCGGGACGTGGCACGAATACGAGAAGGTCCTGGCCGCGTGCCGGTTCATCGTGACCGGGCGTCCGGGCTTCGAGCTCGAGCGCGCCCGGAACGTTCTCGGCGGACGCCTCCGCGACAGGATCGGACCGCTGGCCGGGGCCGGCCGCCTTTCGGGGCCCGTCCCGCCGCGCTTCCGCATCATCCTCGTCCCCATCCGGGCCCTGGACGTGTCATCGACGGCCGTCCGTGACCGGGTCCGTCGCGGCCGATCGCTGGAAGGGCTCGTGCCCCGCGCGGTCGCCGCCTATATTCGCGATCACCAACTCTATCGAGGTCGTTAGAAACCATGCCTGAAGAAAAGAAAAAGCGGTTCACCAAGAGAAGCCTGCCCGCCGAGGTCCGCCTGGCCGTC
Organism: Candidatus Aminicenantota bacterium; assembly: GCA_963725825.1. Classification (GTDB taxonomy): domain Bacteria; phylum Acidobacteriota; class Aminicenantia; order Aminicenantales; family Saccharicenantaceae; genus RBG-16-66-30. The sequence continues at coordinate 10,580 of CAVSAI010000051.1, read as the reverse complement.
GAGGCCGCCCTGGGCCGGAAGGCCGAGGATCTCTGCGTCCTCGACCTGCGGGAGCTCGCCTCGTTCACCGACTTCTTCCTCATCGCCCACGGGAACTCGTCACGGCAGAACGAAGCCGTCGCCGAGGCGGTCGAAGCGTCGCTCAAGCCGGCCGGTCACCGCCCGCTCAGCGTCGAAGGCCGCGAGTCGGCCGAATGGGTCCTGCTCGACTACGGCTCCTTCGTCGTCCATGTCTTTTCGCGGGCCGCGCGGGACCGCTACGCCCTCGAAAAGCTCTGGGGCGACGCCGCTCGCCTCGACTTTTGAAACGCCCCGGCCCCGGCCCAGCGGCTTTGGAGAACAGGGGTTGACAACCCGATATCGAATCGTTATTGTGTTAGGGCGTTTTCGGCGATGCGCCTGAAATTCCTTTGGCCAGGCAGGACGAAGAACCCCGAGTTTCGGGGTTTGCAGGGTTTTTACGAGGCGCGCATCAGGTCCCTCGCGGCGGTCGAGATCATCGAGACCCGTGAGGCCCGGGGGCTGGAGGAAAAGCACGCCGCCAAGATCAAGGACGTCGAAGCGTGCGGCCTCGAAAAACATCTCGACGGAGCTTATGTGATCTGTTGCGACGATCGCGGGAAGGAGATGACATCCGATGAATTCGCCCGCTTCCTCCGCGGCCGGGGATCGGATTCCGGGAAGCCTCTGGCCTTCGTCGCCGGAGGCTTTCTCGGGCTCGCGGACCGGATCCGGGAACGAGCGGACCTGACGATGTCGCTGTCGCGAATGACCTTCTCCCACGAGCTCGCCCGCGTCGTCCTGCTCGAACAGGTCTACCGGGCCCTGACCGTCGTCGGGGGCCGGCACTACGCCAAGTGAAGGGATGGACCGATGCCTCGAAAGCTGAACAAGAAAGACAAAGACGAATTCCGGAAGCTGCTGGCCGCCAAGAAGGAGAGCATCACCCGCAAGCTCACCGACACCATCACCGAGAGCAAGGAGATGGACTCCAACGTCGCCCAGGACCTGGTTGACAAGGCGGAGACCTCGTACACCAAGGAATTCCTCCTCAGCCTGTCCGATGGCGATCGGGAAAAGCTGCTGCTGATCGACGAGGCCCTCAAGAGGCTCGAGCACGGCGAATTCGGCGTCTGCCAAACCTGCCAGAAGGATATCAGCGGCAAGAGGCTCGGGGCTGTTCCCTGGACGCCCCTCTGCATCGACTGCCAGGAGAAGGCGGAGGAAGAGCTCAGGGCCCAGTGACCCTTTCCGTTCGGGCCGGGGCGGCCGGATTGGCCCGGCTGGCCGGGCTCCTCGTCTTTCCGTCCTTTTGCCACATCTGCAGGGAACCCCTCGAAGCCGTTGGGGAAAAGATCGTCTGCGGCGCCTGCCTGGCGAAGCTCGAGCCCCGCGTCGGGCCGATCTGCCCCCGGTGTGGGCGATTCCACCCGGGCTCCGGCGGGGACCATGCCTGCGCCCGGTGCCTGGGCCAGGCCCCGGCCTTTACGATGCACCGGTCCTGCGGCGTCTACGGCGGCACGCTCAAGGACGTCATCCTGCTTTTCAAGTACCGGAAGTACGCCCCTCTCAGCCGGCCCTTGGCCCGGTTCGCCGACTCGTGCCTGGCCGGGGACGAGCCGCTCTGGGAGAGCGCGGAGCTTCTCGTTCCCGTCCCGCTCCATCCCTCGCGAAAAAGGGAGAGGGGGTTCAACCAGGCCCGCCTCCTTTCTCGCGACCTGGGGGCGATACGAGGGCTTGACGTCCTTGCGGGGGCATTGGTCAAGGCCCTGAACCGTCCGGCCCAGGCCGGCCTGCGCGCGGTCGACCGCGAACGCAACGTCCGCAGCGCCTACGCCGTCAGGCACGCGGATAGGGTCCGGGGAAGGACCCTCATCCTCGTCGATGACGTCACCACGACCGGCGCGACCATTCGGGAGTGCGCGAAGGTGCTGAAGAACGCCGGGGCGAAAGAGGTCAGGGCGATCACGCTAGCGCAGGCCCAACACCTCTCTTAGGATATTTTCCGGGAACGCTTACTTCTTCGGCTTTTCGGCCGCTATCTGAACCGGCTTCACGATCTTGACCTTGCGGGGCTTGAGCTCGGCCCGCTTGGGCATCCGGATCCTGAGGACGCCGTTCTCGTGCTCGGCCTCGATCCTGTCCTGATCGATGTAGCTCGGCAGGGCGAAGGACCGGAAGAACGATCCGTACGAGCGCTCGATGCGGTGGTAGTTCTCTTCCCTCGTCTCCTTCTCGAACTTCCGTTCCCCGCGAAGGGTCAGGTTGCCGTCCTCCACCTTGATCTCGACGTCCTTCCCGTCGACGCCGGGGATCTCGGCGCTGAGGACGACCTCGGTTTCGGTCTCGTAGATGTCGACCGACGGGGCCCAAGTATGGGCCATGAGGTCCTTTTCCTCGCCCCTCGATCCGGGCATGTCCTCGAAAAGCCTGTTCATCCGGTCCCTCAGGGTGATCATGTCCCTATAGGGATCCCATCTGATGATCGCCATGGGAAACCTCCTAGTTTGATATCTCAGTGATAGCGGGAACCCCCCACGAGCACCGTCGCCTCGCCCTTGACGGTCCGGGATCCGATCGCCGCCGAGAGCTCCGAGGCCGCTCCCCTGAGGAACTCCTCGTGGATCTTGGTCAGCTCCCTGGCCACCGCGACCCGCCTGTCTCCGAGGATCTCGATGACCGCGCCCAGGAACTCGGCCAGCCGCCTCGTCGGCAGATAAAAGACGAGAGTGGCGTCCTCGCGGACCAGGGCCTCGAGGAACTTGTGCAGACCGGTCTTCTTCGGCGGCGGGAACCCGACGAAAAGAAAGCGGTGGGTCGGTAGTCCCGCGGCGGACAGGGCCGCCGTCACAGCCGACGGGCCCGGGATCGGGACGACCGGGAGACCTTCCTTGAGCGCTTCACGGATGAGCGGGAACCCCGGGTCGGAGATGCCCGGCGTTCCCGCGTCGGAGACGAGAGCGACATCCCGTCCTTCCTTGAGCAGCCGGATGATCTCGGGGATGTGCTGCCCCTCTCGGGGGTGATAATAGCTGATGAGCGGCTTCTTGAGACCGTACCGGCTCAGGAGCTTGACCGTCTGCCGCGTATCCTCGCAGGCGATGGCCTCGACCTCGCCGAGAATGCGCAGGGCCCGGAGCGTGATGTCCTCGAGGTTGCCGATCGGCGTCCCGACGACATAAAGGCGGCCGGCCACGGGCTATCTTCCCCGGTCGTACGGATAGAGGAAATCGTGGCCCACCGAGCGGATCGAGAGCTTGGCGATCGGAGGCAGCGCGCGCTTGAAGCCCGACCTCTTGATCATCCGAAGGACGCGGTCGACGGCGGCCGCGGCATGTCCCGCTTCGATCGACTCGCGACGGCTCTTGCGGCCCTCGACGAGGCCGTAGAGGATGAGGTCGAGCTCCTCGTAGGGGAGGCCGATGTCGCCCTCGTCGGTCTGGCCCGGCCACAGGCCGGCGGTCGGCGCCTTGCGCCGGATAGCCGCGGGAACGCGCAGGTGGGCGGCCAGCTCGCGGACCTGCGTTTTGTAGAGGTCGCCCATGGGATTGATGGCGCAGGCCATGTCGCCGTAGACCGTGCCGTACCCGACCAGAAGCTCGGACTTGTTGCTCGTCCCGATGACGAAGCCTCCTTCGCGGACGGAAAAATCGTAGAGAACGGACATGCGCTCGCGGGCCATCTTGTTCCCCCGCTGGACCCGGCTCGCCGTCGGGTGGGCGGCGAAATAGAGATCGATCTGGGGGGCGATGTCGACCGTCTCTTGACGGATGCCCAGCTTCCGGGCCCAGGCGGCCGCGTCCCGGGCGTCTTGGGAAAAGGCCCGGCCGTAGGGCATGATCAGGCCCAGCACCTCTTGCGGCCCCAAGGCGCGGGCGGCCAGGGCGGCGCAGACGGCCGAATCGAGTCCCCCCGACAGCCCGATGAGCGCCTTCGCGCAGCCGCACCGGCCGAGCTCGTCCCGAATGAAGGCGACGAGGATCTTCTCGACGAACGCGGCGTTAATCTTCGGGGGCACGGACGATCCTTTCGAGGGACCTCCAGATCGCCTCGGGCTTCTCGTCGCGCTTGAAAAGCCATTTCCGGCGGCCCTCCCGGACGTCGGCCAGATCGATCCGGCAGACGATGACTTCCGGGTCGACGGCCGACCCCCGGGCGATGAGCCGGCCGCCAGGCGCGAACACGAACGAGCCGCCCGCGAAGGTCACGCCGTCCTCGCTCCCGACGCGGTTCGTGTAGATGACGAAGGCCGTCGAAAAATAGGACACGGCCTCGCCCATGAGCTCCCACATCCGGCTCGTTTCGAAGGCGTCGCCGCCGGCGACGCCGCGGCCCGGGGCGGCCGAAATACAGATGATGACGTCGGCGCCCGCGGCGTAGTGGACGTAGTTCGCGCCGTACTGGAGGAAATCGCGGCAGACGAGAAGCCCCGCCCGGCCGAAAGGCGCCTTGAGGGTCCGGAAATCGCGCCCCTGGGCGAAGAACTTGGCCTCTTCGAAGATCCCGCCGGTCGGCAGGAAGACCTTGCGGTGGACGTGCAGGACTCTGCCGTCGGCGATGAAGGCGGCCGCATTGTAGAAGAGGCCCCGGTCGGCGGGACTTTCCTCGACGAAGCCGACGACGGCCGAGAGACCCTTCGTCGCGGCGACGATCCTGCGGAAGCGCCGGTCGGACGCCGGGTCCAGCGCGACCTCTTCGACCAGGTCCTTGAGCGTGTAGCCCGTGAGGCCCAGCTCGGGGAAGCAGACGAGCTCGACCTTCTGCTTCCGGGCCTTCTCGAGGATCTCCAGATGAACGTCGATGTTGGCCTCGACGTCCCCCAGCTTCGGCACGATCTGAGCCAGCGCGATCTTCATAAGCCAAAATTAGCACAATCCCGCCGGCCATTCAAATTGCCCTGGCGGGTAGTCCCGAGCGTTGCGAGGGGCAATCCCGCCGGCCATTCAAATTGCCCTGGCGGGTAGTCCCGAGCGTTGCGAGGGGCAATCCCGCCGGCCATTCAAATTGCCCTGGCGGGTAGTCCCGAGCGTTGCGAGGGGCAAACTTGCAGGCCATTCAAACCCGAGGGGGTCAGAACAGCCCTCAAGTAGTCCCGAGCCTGCAAGGGGCAAACCCGCCGGCCTCTCAAACGATGCGGATTAGGACGGTGTTCTCGTGGGCAAGGGCGAGAGCGCAGGAGGTGTTCCCGGAGGAGGGCGTGGGAGGGCCGAAGCGGGCACGGTTCCTCGAGCGAAGCGAGAGGAGAGCGAGGCCCGGATCCGAGGGGGTTTGGCACGCCGGGCCAAACCCTCGACCCGACGGAGGGAATCCTCCGAGCCAAGAGCCCTTGGACACGAGAACCACCTCATGATGCCAAGTTGATAATTCCGGGTGAATTGACTATAGTTGACACCGCTCGGGGATTTGAAGCGCCATGAACCACATCGCCACCCATCTGCGGGACATCTTCTTTAATAAGAAGACCGGCAGCCTGATCTATCGCCGCCGGGAGGTCCTCAAATACTTCTTTTTCGACAAAGGCGCGATCTTCCAGGTCAAGACGAACCAGCCGGACGAGCGGCTGGGCGAGGTCCTCTTTAAGCTCGATCGCCTCTCCAAGGAGGAGCACGCCCGGCTCGACGATTACATCGAGCCCAACAAGAACATCGGCGAGGTCCTCAAGACCCAGGGCGTCATCTCCGAGGATGACTTGGCCGAGGCCCTGGCCCATCAGATCCGCGAGAGCATCCTCAACGTTTTCACATTCTTCGACGCCGATATCGAATTCCAGGCCCGCGGCGAGTTCGCCGGCAGCTCCGGCGACACGCGGGTCAGCGTGCCCCTGCTCATCGAGTACGGCATCCGCCGCATGCAGGCGGACCCCCTCCTGCAGGCGTTCCTGGCCCGCCGGACCCCCAGGCTCGGCCGCAAGACCTATGCCTATCTTCTGACGATCGAAGAGAAGGACATCCTCGAGAAGGTCAACGGAAAGGACGCGGCCGAGATCATCCTGCGGACGCTGACCATCCCCGCCGACCAGTTCTGGAAGAGCCTCTACCTCTTTTACTGCCTCGGCGTCGTCGATCTCGAGGGCGACGACGCCTCTCCCGAAGCGGCCCCCGACGCGAAGACCCGCCTGCGGCCGGTGAGCGAGTCCTATAAGGACGTCCCCCGGGAGATCGCCGAGGTCCTGACCTTCCGGGATACCCTGCCGTCGATGACGCTTTACCAGATCCTGGACATCCCCAAGACCGCCGCCGACGAGGACGTCAAGAAGGCCTATTTCCAGATGGCCCGCCGCTTCCATCCCGACCGCTTCGACCGGCAGGCCGCGGTCGAGTTCAAGACCCAGATCGACGAGGTCTTTGACGGGATCACCAACGCCTACCGCGTCCTCAGCAACAAGGAATCCCGGCGGGTCTACGACGCCAAGTCCGGCGCGACCTCGACCCAGGAGGACGTGCAGGAGTCCTTCCGCAGGGCCGATATCAAGTTCCGCCAGGGCAAGACCCTTCACGGCCAAGGACGCTACGACGAGGCCATCGCCTATCTCGAAGAGGCCGTCCGGGTGCGACGGGACAAGGCCGATTACTTTTTGCTCCTGGCCATGTGCGAGTCGAAGCTGCCGCCGTACGTCCAAAAGGCCGAGCAGGATTTTTTGAAGGCCATCCAGCTCGAGCCCTGGAACCCTGAAGGCCATGTCGGTCTCGGACTCCTCTACAAGGCCGAGGGCCTGAAGACCAAGGCGATCAAGCAGCTCGAAAAGGCCTTGGAAGTCGACGAGGGCCACGCTTCGGCCCGGGAAGCCCTCGAAGAGCTCACCGGCGGGGGGAAGAAAGGGCCGAAGAGCTTCTTCAAGCTGGACATCTTCGGGTCGAAGAAAAAGAAGAAGTAGTCAGATCTTCCGGCCGACGAGCTCGAAAAACTCCCTCGTCTCGATTATCCGGACGCCGAGCTCGCGGGCCCGGTCGAGCTTGGATCCCGGCGACTCCCCGATGATGAGCCCTGTCGTCTTCCGGGTCACCGAGGACCCGACCTCGGCCCCCCGCTCCTCCAGGAGCTCGCGGGCTTCGTCCCGGCTCAGGCCGGGGAGCGTCCCCGTGATGACGAAGACCTGACCGGCGAGGGGCTTGGGCCCCTCCGCTTCCGCCGCGATCCGGTCCTTCACCCCCGCCTGTCTGAGCCGGTGGATGACCGTCTTGTTCTCCGGTTGGGCGAAGAAGAAAAGTATGCTCTCGGCGACCTTCGGACCGACGTCCTCGGCCTGAAGGAGCTCGTCCCGGCCGGCCGCTTCGAGGGCCTCGAGGGTCTTGAAGCGGGCGGCCAGCGTCTGGGCCAGCCGCTCCCCGACGTGACGGACGCCCAGGGCGAAGAGGAGCCGGGCCAGGCCGCGCGGTTTCGAGGCCTCGATCTCGTCGAGGAGGTTGCCGGCGCTCTTCGCCCCCATCCGCTCGAGGGCCGTGAGGTCCTCCAGGCGGAGGGCATAGAGGTCGGGGATGGAGCGGACGAGCTTGGCGGCCAGGAATTGGTCGACGATGGCCTCGCCGAGGCCGTTGATGTCCATCGCCCTGCGGCCGGCGAAGTGAAGGATGGATTCGCGGATGCGGGCCGGGCAGGAGGTGTTCTCACAGCGCGAGATGACCTCGCCTTCGGGCTTGAACACCTTCGAGCCGCAGACCGGGCAGTGCTTGGGCCAGGCGAACCGCCTGGCGCCGCGAGGCCGCCGGTCCTTCATCACAGAGACGACCTGGGGGATGACGTCCCCGCTCCGCTCGATGAGGACGGAGTCGCCGACGCGGATGTCCTTGCGCCGCAGCTCCTCTTCGTTATGCAGGGTCGAGCGGCTGATCGTCGTCCCCGACAGCTTGACCGGTTCGAGGAGTGCCACGGGCGTCAGGGCGCCGGTGCGGCCGACCTGGATGACGATGTCGTTCACCCGGGTCGTCGCCTGCCGCGCCGGGAACTTGTAGGAGATGGCCCAGCGCGGCGACTTGGCCGTCGTCCCCAGCGTCCGGCGCTCCTCGGCGCTGTCGACCTTGATGACGATGCCGTCGGCGTCGTACTCGAGGCTGTCCCGCTTCGCGTTCCACTCCCGGAAGTAGGCCAGGGCCTCGTCGATCGTCTTGCAGAACCGCGACTGGGGATTGGCCGGAAAGCCGAGCTCTTTGAGCTTCCGCAGGGCGCCCCACTGGCTCGGCTCCTCCTTGTCGTCGATGAAGAGATAGTAGAGGAAGATGCTGAGATTGCGCGAGGCCACCTCCCGGGGGTCGAGGAGCCGGATGGAGCCCGCGGCGGCGTTGCGGGGGTTGGCGAAGAGAGCCTCTCCGGCCTCCTCGCGCTCGCGGTTGATGCCCCGGAACGACTTGAACGGGAGATAGACCTCGCCGCGGACTTCGACCTCCCCGGCGCAATCGATGCCGAGCGGCAGGGACCGGATGGTTTTGACGTTGGCGCTGACGTCGTCGCCGCGGACGCCGTCGCCGCGGGTGACGCCGCGGACGAACCGGCCGCCGCGGTAGAGGATGGACATGCTCAGGCCGTCGATCTTGAGCTCGGCGGTGTAGGCGACCTCCCGCCCCGGGAGGAGCTTGCGGACGCGCTCGTCGAACTCGCGGATCTCGTCCTCGGTGTAGCCGTTGTCGATGCTCAGCATCGGGGTCCGGTGGACGACGGTGGGGAAGCCCTCGACGGGCTTCTCCCCGACCCGCTGGGTCGGGGATTCCGGCGTCACCAGCTCGGGGAAGCGGGTCTCGAGGTCGCTGAGCTCGCGGACGAGGCGATCGAACTCCTCGTCGGAGATCTGGGGATCGTTCTCGACGTAGTACTTGCGCTCGTGATCGACGATCTTGCCGCGGAGCGCTTCGGCCCGGGCGCGGTCCCTGGGCCCGGCGGGGGAGGAGGACACGTCATCCCTCCTTCGGTCTATCGATGACTCGCCGTCGGCTTCAGGGGAGCCGCGAGCCGTTCGGGGCGGGCCTACTTGCCCATCCTGGCCTTGACCTGGGCGACGAGCGCGTTGAACTTGTCCCTGACGCCCTTCTGGCCGGCCTGGATCTGGGCGATGGCCTGCTTCTCGCCTTCGATATTGCCGTTGAGCGTCTTGAGCAGACGCTTGTCGCTCTCGGAAAGCTCGTCTTCGGTCTTGCCCGCGAACTTGGTGTCGATCGTCTTGTTGAACTCCTCGATGGCCTTGTTGTGCTCGGCGATCTTATCGTTGCTCGAAGCGAGATCCTTGTCCTGGCCGACGAAGAGGTATTCGGCCCCGCCGAGCAGGTTCTTGGATTCCTTGGGATTGAGCAGGGCGGCCTCGATCAGGGCGTTGATCGTTTCGTTCGTCAGGGCCGGCTTGGCCTTGACTTCCTTGTTCAGGATGATGGCGATGTTCAGCGCCAGCGCGGGGGTCTTCTTGATGGCGTAGCCTTCTTTGTAAATGGCCAGCGCCTCGTCGACCTTGTTCTGCTTGTAGAGGGTCTGGCCGAGGAGCGAGGCGCTCTCGGGGCCCTTGTCGGCGGCGTAGAACTGCCGGAAGACCTGTTCCGCCTCGGCGAACTTGCCGCCCTTGTAGAGGGTCGCGGCCAGACCGTTGAGGACCTTGGAAATGCTCGGGTCCTTGAAGATGCCGTAGGCGGTGATGTAGTTCTCGGCGGCCTTGCCGTAGTTCGACGATTTTTCCGCGGCCTGGCCGATCATCACATAGCCCCCGGCCTGGAGCTGAGCTCCGAGCTTGGGATCGCTAAGGCCTTTGCCGTAGTCGATGAGCTTGCGGGCGGCGGCATCGGCCTTGTCGGACTGCCCGGCCTTATAATAGTACTGGGGAACGGCGACCATCAGCTTGAGTTTCGTATCGTTGTCGATGCCGGCCATGCCGATCGCCTTCTCGCCGTACTCGGCGGCCTTCAGGGCGTTGGTCGAGGCGCACGGCGTCAGGCTGTAATACGCATAGGCCCAGTGCTCGTTGGTCGTGCCCTGGCCGGCGTATTTTTGGATGTAGGCATCGAGCGCCTGGATCTTGGCGCAGTTATCCGAGATCTGCATGGCCTTGAGGTATTCTTCGTCGGCGCTTTGCGCGGCCGCCAGGCCGGCGAGAGCGAAGACCAAGGTCACGGTCGCGAGAATTGTCCTTTTCATCGTTGACCTCTCCTTAAAATTTCTGGAATCATAGCCCGCATGCCTGTCTTTGTCAACATGGGTGCGTTCCCCTCCTAAATTATAGCAAAAAATATGCCAAAGCTGCGGTATAATACCGGCCATGGACCGGAAATCCCTCTTTCGGGAGGCCTTTCTCGAGAGGATCGGGGCCTCCCCCTCGGAGAATGTCCCCCTGTCCGCCATGTCGAGCTTCGGCATCGGAGGCCCGGCCGACCTCTTTTTCGAGACCAGGACCGATATGGAGCTCGAGGCGGCCGTTTCGCTGGCCGTCGGCGAGCGCTACCCGTTCTATGTGATCGGGGGAGGCAATAACCTCCTTTTCGACGACTCCGGCTACAGGGGCCTCATCATCCGCAACCGCCTGGAGGGGGTGGCCGTGGGCGAGGGGCGGCTGTCCGTCCTCTCGGGGACCGGGTTGCCTTGCGTCCTGCGCGACGCCCTCGCCGGTTCGC
>CAVSAI010000050.1:0-17788 GCA_963725825.1 Candidatus Aminicenantota bacterium | reverse complement strand
GGTTCTTCTTGTCGGCGTAGCCCGCGATCCGGCTCATGTCGTAGGGATCGGCCTTGTACACCTCCGAGAGGGCGAGATAGAGAGGTCGCGGCTGTTCTCGAAATCCGTCAGCGCCCGGATGAAGGCGACGATGACCTTGATCTCCTCCTGCTGGTAGAGGCCGCGGCTGCCCGAAAAGTGGAACGGATCTGCTTCATATTAGAGAGCGCAGGTAGGGGTCGGCGTCGGCGTTGCGCCGGACGAGCACGGCCATGTCCCGCCAGTCGGCGCCGCCGCTCCGGATCTCGAGGATGCGATCGGCCACGGCGTCGGCCTCGGTGCCGAGCGTGTCGAACGAGAGCATGTGGATGCTCTTGCCCCGGCCGCGGGCCGCCGGCGCGGAGGCGCTTGTCGACCTTGTCCTTGAACTCGAGCCGGTTCGGATCATTGTGCCGGATGAGGCGGTACGAAGCGTCGAGGATGGACTGGGTCGAGCGGTAGTTGCGCGTCAGGACGATCCGGCCGGCCTCCGGGAAAACCTCCTCGAAGCCGAGGATGTTGCTGAGCGAGGCGCCGCGGAAGCGGAAGATGCTCTGGTCGTCGTCGCCGACGACGGTCAGGTTCCGGTGCCCGGCGGCGAGCATCTTGACGAGCTCGAACTGGACGAAGTTCGTGTCCTGGAACTCGTCCACGAGGATGTAGCGGTAACGGCGGCGGAGCTCGTCGAGGACCGACGGCCGGCGGCGGAGAAGGTCGACGACGAGCGTCACCTGGTCCTCGAAGTCGATCAGGCCCTGCGAGCGCAGGAGCTCCTCGTAGGCGCCGAAGACGCGGGCGATCTCGAGGTGCTTGCGGGCCGTCTCCTTCTCGGCTTCGCCCGCCGCCGCCCGGCCGAGATCCTCGGCATAGCGGAGGTAATCGTGGGGCCGGACATCCTCCTGCTTCAGGCGGCGGATGGCTTCGAGGACCTCCTGGATGTGGCGGGTCGGCTGGCCGAGCGGGCGATAATAGTCGAGGGGCAGGCGGAAGAGGTTCTCGCGGAAGAAGATGGCCTGGTCGACATCGGCCAAAAGCCGGAAATCGGGGGGATAGCCGACGTCGAGGGCGTAATCGCGGAGGACCCGCTCACCGAACGAATTGAAGGTACTGATCTCGGCGAAGGAGGAGGTGTAGGGAACCAGGACATCGACGCGGGCCTCCATCTCGCTCGCGGCCTTCTCGGTGAAGGTCACGGCCAGGATCTCGTCGGGGCGGGCGGCCTTGGCGGCGATGAGCCGGGCGATGCGATGGGTGATGACCTTGGTCTTTCCGGTCCCGGCGCCGGCGACGATGAGGAGCGGCCCTTCCCCGTGCAGGACGGCCCGGCGCTGGGCGGGATTGAGGCCTTCGAGCAGGGCCCGCTCTTCCGGCTGGCGTCGATTTCTGGCGGGCCGGGGCATCTATTTCTTGACGGGCGGGGCGGGATCGACGACGACCTTCTCACCGGGGGCGGCCAGGCCAAGCTTCTCCCGGGCCGCTTTTTCGACGGCCCGGGGATCGCTCTCGAGGCGCCGGATCTCGGCCTCGAGCCGGTCCCGCTCCGCTTCGAGGGCGCGGATCGTTTCCGCTCGCGTCTGCAGGGTCCGGCGGGCCCGGCGGAGGTCCACGACGCCCTTCTTGCCGAAGAGGGCGGTGACGATCATGATCAGAAGGACGCAGGCGACGCCGAGGACGAAGATCTTTTTCTTCACCGGACCGCCTCGAGCCCTCGTTTCAGGATAGCCTCGACCTCGTCGGCCGATTCGGCCTCGGCGTAACAGCGGATGAGAGGCTCGGTCCCCGACTGCCTCACGACGATCCAGCGGTCCTCCTCGAAGTCGAGCTTGAGCCCGTCGAGCGTTTCCACGGCCACGACCTTGCGGCGGCCCAGCTTCGACGGCGGGCTCTCGATGAGGGCCTTGAGCTTTTTCGCCCTTTCCGGGGTCAGGGGCACGGTCCTCTGCCCGCTGGTCATGGTCCCGTATTCCTTGAACAGGCCCTCGCGCAGGGCCCCCAGGCTCCGGCCGGTCGCGGCGATCATCTCGGCGACGAGCAGGCCGGCAAAGATGCCGTCCTTTTCGGGAAGGTGGTCCCTGACGGCGATGCAGGCGCTTTCCTCGCCGCCGAACATGATCTGACCCTTGAGGTAGAGCTCGGCCATGTACTTGAAGCCGACCTTCGTCTTCGTCAGCGGCAGGCCGTACTTGCGGCAAATGCGATCGAGAAGATGGGTCGTCGTGACCGAGCGGGCGACCCCGCCGCGCCAGCCCTTGACCCGGACAAGATAGTCGAGCAGGAGCGCCAGGATGATGTTCGGATGGACAAATCCCCCCGCCTCGTCGATGATCCCGAAGCGGTCCCCGTCGGCGTCCGTGGCCAGCCCCAGGTGGCAGCCGGTCTTGAGGACGTGGGCCTTGAGCTCGGCCAGGTTCTCCTCTGTGCACGACGGGCTGACACCGCCAAAATAGGGATCGACGTAGCCGTGGAGTCCCTCGACATCGACGCCGTTCTCCTCGAGGATCTGGTCGAGATACTCGCGGCTCGTTCCGTAGAGCGGGTCGGCAGCCACCTTTAAGCGGGCCCGGCGCATGACTTCGAAATCGATCTTGCCCTGGAGGTAGGCCAGGTAATCGGCCTGGAGGTCGATGCGCGTGACGGACTCGTCGAGAAGATGCGTCGTCAGCGAGGAGAACCCGGGCATCAGCCGGCGGACCTCCTCTTCGATGGCGTCGGTCACTTCGGGCAAGGCGGGGGCGCCGGTCGAGGAGTTGAACTTGAGCCCGTTGTACCGCGGCGCGTTGAAGGAAGCGGTAAAATTGATGCCGCCCTGGCACTTCCGCTTGATGACCTGGCAGGCCAGGGCCTGGGAGGGCGCGTCGCGGTCGGCCAAGAGGACCTGGATGCCGTTGCGGGCCAGGAGCTTGGCCGCCTCGACCGCATAGCGTTCCGAAAGGAACCGGGTGTCGTAGCCGACGACCACGGCCACCGGCTGGTCCCCGTACTTGGCGCGGAGGTAATTGGCAGCCGCCTGGATGACGACGCGGACGTTGTGAAAGGTGAAGTCCTCGCCCATCACCCCGCGCCAGCCGGAGGTGCCGAATCGGATCATCATCGCCCAAAAATTAACATAGTCGCCCCCGAAAAGCAACGCCGGGGCCGAAGGCCTAATCTCGTTCGCCACAAGGACTTCTCGGCTCGGGACGTGCCGCTCCGTCGGGTCGCGGAGGCTCCTCGGGGATCATCTCCGTTCGCTGCCGGTGCGGCGGGAAGCGGAGTCCCCGGAGCGACCAGCAGAATTAGGGCGGAGTGACTCGGAGCCGTAATTCTGGTGAATATCTTGGACGAGAATCCATTTCTTTTTTCAGATATTCCCCAGATGCGTAGCTTCGAGCCCCTCCGCTACGCATCTGGTCCTCCGCTCCCAAGAGTACGCTTCGTGCTAGGCCCCGAGAAGAGAACCATGCTTATTATTTCTTTTTAAGGACTTCGCCGGTCATGGGGACGAAGCGGACGTCGAGGACCTGCTCGATATGGGGCCGGCCGTTCCGCTTGGTGACCACGGTCAGGCGCTGGTAGGTCTGGACGTCGCCGATCGGGATGACGAGGCGGCCGCCTTCCGCGAGCTGGGCGAAGAGGGCGGGCGGGATCCCGGGGGCGGCGGCGGTGACGATGATGGCGTCGAACGGAGCGTCCTCGGGCCAGCCGAAGAAGCCGTCTCCGGTCCGGACGCGGACGTTGGCGATACCCATCCGTTCAAGGGTCGATGCCGCCTGACGGGCCAGGGCGCCGTTGATCTCGATGGTGTCGACGTTCCCGGCGATCCGGGCGAGCACGGCCGCCTGGTAACCGGAGCCGGTGCCGACCTCGAGCACTTTTTCGCCGCCTTTGAGCGCCAGGCATTCGGTCATGAGCGCGACGATATAGGGCTGGGAGATCGTCTGCCCCTCGCCGATCGGCAAAGGACGATCCTCATAGGCCCGGTCGGCGAGGCCGGGCGGGACGAAGAGATGCCGGGGGACATCGGACATGGCCTTGAGAACGAGAGGGTCGCGGACGCCGCGGGCCGCGATCTCGTCCGCGACCATGGCCTTGCGTCTGGCGGCCGGGTCGGGGCCGCCTGGCTTTTGGCCCGAACAGCCCAAAACGGCGATCTCGAGGCCCAGAAGCATCACCCCTAGCGGTGACAGAAGGTTAGTCCGGCGATGAATCTTCACCCTCCCCTTGGGGCCCTCACCCCCTGTGGCGGCCATCATGAATATTCACTCCCGCCCCGATTATTGCACATTCAGGCTCAGCGGAAAAGTCCCGCAGAGAGCTCCCTATCCCCAGAATTTTCGTTGACAAGCCTGTTTTTTTTTGATATTTGGATAATCAAACACGGTGAGGAACTAACTAGGTGTCCAGATGAGGGAAACGAGCGCTATCTACCCCGGATCGTTCGACCCCATCACCAACGGGCATGTGGACATCATCGAACGGGGGCTCAAGGTCTTCGAGCGGGTCGTCGTCGCCGTCCTTGAAAACCCCAAAAAGAGGCCTCTCTTCACGACTAAAGAGAGGGTCAGAATGATTCAAGAGATTTTCGCCTCAAGGAAAGAGGTCGAGGTGCGCGCCTTCGACGGCCTCCTCGTCGACTTCGCCCGGGCCCAGCGGACGAGCGTGGTCATGCGGGGCCTGCGGGCCATCTCGGACTTCGAGTACGAGTTCCAAATGGCCCTGATGAACCGGAGCCTGGCTCCGGACATTGAGACATTCTTCATGATGCCCAGCGTCCATTATTCGTTCCTCAGCTCGAACGTGGTCCGCGAGGTCGCCGGCCTCGGCGGCTCCGTCGAGGGCCTCGTTCCCGGGCTGGTCGCCCGCAAGCTCCGGAGCAAGCTCGGCAGGTCGAATAAGGTCCAAATCCCATAAAGGCAGGCAAACATGTTCGGACTCTCTCGGGAAAAAAGCGTGGTCGGGTTGGACATCGGTTCCTACTCCGTCAAGGCCGTCGAGCTCCGGCCCCGGAAGAAGGGCGGAGAGGAGGCCTACGAGCTGGTCAAGATCGGCTATGAGCCGCTGCCGCATGACGCCATCGTCGAAGGGACCATCATCGACTCGGCCGCGGTCGTCGAGACCATCCGCCTCCTCTTCGAGGAGAACAAGATCTCGACCAAGGACGTGGCCATCTCCATCTCCGGCAACTCCGTCATCATCAAGAAGATCTCCCTGCCGGTCATGGAGAAGCAGGAGCTCGCCGAGAGCATCATCTGGGAGGCCAAGCACAACATCCCCTATCCCTACGAGGAGACCAACGTCGACTACGCCATCCTCAAGCCGTCGCGCACGACCGATGAAAAGAACCTGGACATCCTGCTCGTCGCGGCCAAGAAGGACAAGATCGCCAACTACAGCAACGTCATCGCCCAGGCCCGCAAGAACCTCCAAACGATCGAGGTCGACGTGTTTTCGCTCCAGAACGTCCTCGAGATCTCCTATCCCGACGTCTTCGCCAACAAGACGCTGGCCTTGATCAACATCGGGGCCAACATCACCAACGTCGTCATCGTCGAGCGCGGCACGCCGCAGCTGTTCCGGGACCTGTCGCTCGGCGGTTTCTTCTTCACCGAGAACATCCGCAAGGAGCTCAGCATCTCGTTCGAGGAGGCGGAAAAGCTCCTCAAGGGCATCCCGGGGAAATCGACCCCCCCGGACCAGTTCGCGACGCTCCTGTCGATGAACGTCCGCGACCTCCTCGACGAGGTCGAGAAGACCTTCTCCTTCTACGAGGCCTCGGAGAAGCGGGAGAGGAAGATCGAGCAGATCTTCCTCAGCGGCGGCCTGGCCAACGTCATGAACATGGTCAGCGCCTTCGAAACGAAGTTCCGGATCAAGACGGAGATCCTCAATCCCTTCCGCAATATCCGGGTCGATGACAAGAAGTTCGACGCGGTCTACTTCACCGACATGGCGCCGATCTTCGGAGTCGCCGTCGGCTTGGCAACCCGAAAGGTGGAGAAGTAATCATGATTCGGATCAACCTCCTCAAGCCGGAAACCAAAGACATCAGGGAGCAGGTCGCGACCCCGGGCGTGGCCGAGGAAGGGTCGAAGAAGGGGCCGAACGTCGGCAGTCTCATCTTCCTCATCCTCATCATCGCCCTCGGCGCCTTCTTCTTCTACCAGAAGAAGGGCTTCGACCGGGAGAACGCCCTGCTCGCCACGGCCCGGAAGGACAAGGCCGCGCTGCAGTACGTCGAGAAGAAGCTCGAGGAGCAGCGGCTGGCCCGGGCCTCGCTCGACCAGAAGATCACGCTCATCGAGAGCCTGAACGCCCAGCGCGACCTGGCCCCCCGGCTCATGGACGAGCTGAGCCGGAGGCTCCCGGAATGGGTCTGGCTGAGCGAAATTGTCTACGATGCCAAGGGCATCCAGATCAAGGGGCGGGCCCTGTCGAATAATCTCGTCGCGGACTACATCTCCGGCCTCGAGGCCAGCCCTCAGGTCATGAACGTCAACCTCGTCTCCTCGACCCAAAAGACCACCAAGAGCGACCAGTACGTGGAATTCTCGCTGCGGGCCATGGTCGAGAAGAAGCCGGAACCCGCACCGGCCCCGGCGGCGCCCTCACCAGGCGCGAAACCCGCCGCCAAGAAAGGGGTACAGCCATGAAAAACTGGCCCTGGTACGGATACCTCATCTTCGCCATCCTCATCTTCGCCCTGGCCTTCCTCTTCTACTTCAAGCCCCAGAATGCCAAGCTCAAGGCCCTGACGGCCGAGCGGGTCAAGGTCGAGCAGGAGGTCCAGAACCTAAAGCAGAAGAAGCGGGAGTTGGACAAGATCGAGGCCGACATCGTGGCCATGACCGCCAAGCTCAAGACCCTCGAGGTCAACATCCCTCAGCGCAAGGAGATCGCCGACATCCTCCGGCAGATCCAAGCCCTGGCCTATGACTCCCGGCTCGACGTCCTGCGCTTCGCTCCCGGGAACGAGATCAACAAGGACTTCTACGCCGAATGGCCCATCCCCATCCAGGTCTCCGGGAACTACAACAACCTCGGGGTCTTCTTCGACAAGCTGAGCAAGTTCGCCCGGGTCTTCACCATCGAGAATTTCAGCATCAAGGCCCTGACCCGGCAGACGGACCAGAGCACCATCTCCGCCAATTGGACGGCCAAAACCTATTTCTTCGCCGAACCGTCGGCCGCCGCCGTGCCGGCCAAAAAACAAGCTGCGAGGCCAAAACGATGAGAAAAGCCGCCGTTCTCCTCCTCTGCATCGGGTTCGCGGGCCTGGTCCCCCTCCTGGCCCAGGAAACGACCGCTCCGCCGCCCCCCGAGACCGCGCCGGCCCTGACCGTGCAGACGGGCTTCACTTACAACCCCGAAGGGCGCCGCGATCCGTTCAAGGACCTCCTGGCCGGGCGTGAAATGCGGGAAAAATCGGTCGGCGGCGAGCCCCAGATCTTCATCGACGACCTCGTCCTCTACGGCATCGTCAAGAACAAGAACGTCTATACCGCCCTGATCGGCATGCCCCAGGGCTTCCCCGCGTTCGCCAAGGTCGGCGACAAGTTCGCGGACGGGTACGTCCTGTCCATCAACGACACGCAAGTGGTCCTGCGGAAGACCAGCGAGCGGGGGCTTCCTCTCGTAAGGCCGAGAGATGTCATCAAGGAAATCACGGAGGAGCTGTAACATGAAAAAGAGAATCCTTCCGGCCGTGCTCGCCGGGCTGTGCGTGCTTTGGCTCTCCGCCCTGCACGCCCAGGGTCCGGCCGCCGCCGTGCAAATCAGCAAGATCCAGATCCTGCCGGGCACGCTGGCGACAAAACTGGTCCTGGAGACCAGCGGGCCGCTGGCCGTCGACAGAGCCTACTACCCGCCCGAATCCCCGCGGACGCTCGTCCTCGAAGTGGCTCGGGCCTCGACGACCGCCGCGCCGGCCCTCCCCTCCTCCGGCACCGGGCTCGTCCGTGACATCCAGGTCGAGAAGGCCGGGGTCGACTCGCTGCGCCTTCTCGTCAGGCTGAGTGAGCGCGTCCCGGCCCGCATCGTCAGGGAGACGGGGCGGACCGTTATCGAGCTCAACGGCGTCCAGAGAGGCCAGACCGGCTACGTCATCGACGCCGCGACCCAAGCCGAGCTCGACGGCAGGGCCAAGAGCGAGATCCTCCTCAGCCGGGTCGACACGACCGCCGGCGCCGAAGCGATCTCCATCAAGGCGGCCCTGACCGGCGCCGTGATCACCCAGGTCTTCGCCCTGGAGAATCCTCCGCGCCTGGTCGTCGACCTCTTCGACACGCTTCTCGCCGCCAAGTCCGACGTCTGGCCGATCGAGGATCCGCGGTCCACGGTCCAGCGGGTCCGGGTGGCGCAGTTCCAGACCGCCGGCCCGCGGCCGATCACCCGGATGGTCTTCGACCTCAAGGAGGCGGGGCTCTACGCCCTGGATTCCCGGAGCGACGGCCTGGTCGTCTCCTTCTTCCCGTCGTCCGCAGCGGCGCCTGCAGCCCTCGTCCAGCCGGCCCCCGCGTCAGTGCCGGCACCAGTGCCGGCGCCAGCCCGGACCGAGCCCGCGCCCCCCAAGGCCGAGCCCAAGGCCGAGCCCAAGGTCGAGGCCAAGGAGATCCCGGTCACGACCATCTGCCCGCCGACGGCGGTCGCTGACCCGCCTCAGAGCGATGCGCAGCCCACCGTGGCCCCCGTGCCGCAGGCAAAATTCAGACCCAAGACGATCTCCGGCGAAGAGGCCAAGTACTCCGGCGATGTTATCAGCCTCAAGCTCAAGGATTCGGACCTCAGGGACGTCGTCCTCTACCTGGCCGAGTTCGCCGGGCTGAACGTCGTCTTCGATCCCGACGTCCGGGGCACGGTCACCGTCAACCTCCAGGACGTCCCCTGGGACCAGGCCCTCGACATCATCCTCAAGCAGAACAAGATGGGCAAGTCGATCGAAGGCAACATCCTCCGCATCGCGCCCGTCGCCGTCCTGACCAGAGAAGAGGAGGATCAGCGCCGGCTCACCGAGAGCAAGGAGCTCTCCGGCCCGGTCGTGGTCAAGACGGTCACTCTGTCCTACTCGAAGGCCAAGGACGTCAAGGCTCTCCTCCAATCCAAGATGTCCACCCGCGGCGAGATCATCGTCGACGACCGGACCAACACCCTGCTCATCTCCGAGGTCCGCGACAAGCTCGACCTCCTCGAAAAGCTCATCACGGTCGTCGACACGCCGACCCCGCAGGTCTCGATCGAGGCCCGCGTCGTCGAGGCCTCGGCCACGTTCGTCCGCAACCTGGGCATCCAGTGGGGCTTCAAGGGCGTCGCCGACCAGTTCTACGGCAACGCGACTAACCTCCAGTTCCCGAACAGCGTCCTCGTCGACGGCGCGATGATCCCCCAGGGCATCGTCACCAAGGGCATCGGCGGGCCGCTCGGCGGCTACGCCGTCAACCTGCCGGCCCCGGCCTTCAATTCGGCCCTCGGCTTCTCGTTCGCCAACGTCCTTGACACCTTCCGGATCGACATCGCCCTGTCGGCCCTGGAGACGAGCGGCGACGGAAGGATCATCTCCCGGCCGTCGGTCGTCACCCAGAACAACCAGCAGGCGGAGATCATCCAGGGCCGCCAGATCCCGGTCCAGACGGTGGCCAACTTCACCGTGACGACCCGCTACGTCAACGCCGCCCTCGAGCTGCGGGCCACCCCGCAGATCACGGCCGAGGGGACGATCATCATGGCCATCGAGATCCAGAACAACGCGGCCGACTTCGCCAATCTCGTCAACGGCATCCCGCCGATCACGATGCAGAGCGCCAAGACGACGGTCATGGTCCCCGACGGCGGCACGACCGTCATCGGCGGCATCTACCGGACGGAGGACTCGGTCACGCGGGAGCGCGTGCCCTTCCTCCACCAGATCCCGATACTGGGCAGCATCTTCAAGAACTTCGCCCGGACCAAGACGAGCCGGGAGCTTCTGATCTTTATCACGCCCAGGATCATCAAGTAACAGGAGCAAACGAGCCATGAAAAAGATCACCCCGACTCTCAAGGTCCTGGCTGTCGCGGCCGCCTTCCTCACGCTGGCCGGCTGCAACAGCATATCGAAGACGACCAAGTCCAGCAGTATCATTATCATCCAGAGCATGACCGGCACGTCGGCCGAAGGCGCTGTTGTGGCTTACCTTCAGTCCGACGTCATCGGGAGCGACGGCCTCGTCCGCGTGGACAACGCCACGGCCAACATCATCGTCCGGCTGGTCAACCCCACGTCCATCGACGGGCCTTCGCAGTTCAACGACGTCGTCCTGACCAGCTACCGCGTCACCTACGAGCTCCCGACAGGCCCCGGGACCCCCGGCGTCGACGTTCCGCTGCCCTTCGACGGGCTCTTTTCGACGGTCCTTTGCCCGGTCGACCAGGACGTCGCCGTGCCCTTCGTGGTCGTCCTCGAAGCGGCCAAGCAGGCGGCTCCTCTGAGCGCCCTCATCGGGACCAGCACGGTCCTCGAGCGCAGAGCCAAGATCGAGATCTTCGGCCATGACCTGACCGAGCACGAGGTCACCGCGACCGGCTACCTGACCATCTACTTCGCCGACTACCAGATCGTGGTGCCGGTCAGGAAGTAATCGTCAGTCCGACGCTGCTCCAAGGGCTCGTCCCCCCGGGACGGGCCCTTTTTTTCTGTTCATCTCCCGATACCGGGAAATCCCTCTCTCCGGCTTTGCTCAGGATATCGCCGCCTCGAGATGGATTCCCCGGAAATAGGAGATGAACCTTTTTTTAATCCCGAAAAGGCGAATAGGAAAAAGTCACCGATCTTTTCAGCCGGATCCTGGGCAGGGAATCGGCCAGGGCACGGTCGATCGTGGCCCGTTCGGCCGCTTTGAGGATGAACTGGACCCGGGAGACGTCCCGAACGCGGGCGACCGGCGCGAAGGCAGGCCCCAGGATCTCAAGGTCCGGAGCGTGCTTCTGGAGGAGCGCCCGGAGCTCGCGTGACTTAGCCCCCAGGGAGCGGATGTCGCGGCCCTGGAGGACGACTTCGGCCAGGCTGGAGAACGGCGGGTACTTCAACACCCGGCGGAACTCGATCTCCTTGTCGTAGAACGCCCGGTAGTCGCCCGCGGCTGCCGCAGCGATCGTGAAGTGGACCGGAGGCGCCGTCTGGATAACAGCCTCGGCATCGGCGCTGTCGCGGGCGAGATCGAGCATGGCCGATACGGCCTCAAAGGTCTTCTGGCCGGCACGATAGTCCGAGAACCCCAGGAGATATTCGGGCCGGAGGACGGCCACGAGCCCGGCCTTCGGCACCCCGGCCTGATGGACGAGGAGCTGGGTGCCGACGAGGAGAGGGATCTCGCCCCTGGCGAAGTCGGCCAGGATTCGCTCTCGGTCCTCGGGCTTCGTGTCCGAGTCGAAGCGGGCGATCCGGACCTTGGGAAAGAGCCGGGCCAGCTCCTCCTCGACGGCCTGCGTTCCGGCGCCCCTGCGGACGGCGAGCTCGCCGCCGCAAGCGGAGCAAGCGCGACCGGCGTCGACGGCGGAATCGCAGTAGTGGCAGATGAGCCGGTCCTCGGCCTTATGATAGACGAGCGCGATATCGCAGCGGGGACAGCGGGGCGCGCGGCCGCAGGCCCGGCAGACGACGAGAGCGGCATAGCCCCGCCGGTTCAGGAAGAGAACGGCCGGTTCTCCCTTGGCCAGGCTCGTCCCGAGCTTCTTTTCGAGCTCCCGGGAGACGATCGGCGCGTCCCCAGCATGCTCGACGATCGCCACCGCGGTTCGCCGGGGCTCGAAACCGAGGTCGATCAGGAAGCCGAGGCGCCGGGCATCGGCAAAAGCCTCGACGGTCGGACGGGACGACCCGAAAACGGCCACGGCCCCTTCGGACCTGGCCCTCAGCCAGGCGCCGCGCCGGGCGTCGTAAGAGGGGCTTTCGGCCTGGACATAGGATTCTTCCTGCTCGTCGTCGACGGCGACGAGCCGCAGCGGCCCGGTCTCGAGGAAGAGCGCGGATCGCGTCCCGGCCACAAGAGCGGCCCGGCCGCTCTTGAGCACCCGCCAGGCCTCCTCTCTCTGCTTCTCGGTCATGCGTCCGTGGAAGACGACGGCTTGCCGGCCGTAGTCCGCTTTGAAGCCGGCGACGAGGGACTCGGTGGGCGCCACCTCGGGGTGAAGATAGAGAACGCGGCCGCACGCTCCGACCGCCCGCCGGACCAGGGTCTGAAAGGCGGCCCGCCGCGGACGGTCCGAGCCGAAAAGATACCATGCGCCGCCACGCCCGTCGACGATGTCCCGCTCGACGGGGGCAAGGACGCCGGCCTCGCGCAGGGCCTCGGGGAAGGCCAGGCCGAGCTGGACCGAGCCTTCGACGGCCGTCGGCTTGGGGGGCCCGGGCGGCGACGCGAATGTCCGCTCGACGCCGACCAGTCCCGCCTTCTCCATCCGGGAGACGAGGCCGGAGATATCGGCGCCGCCCGTCTTCCTGCGAAGGAAGACCGGGCTGCGGCCTTTCGGCGCGATGGCCAGGACGCCGGCGAGCAGGCGGGCCTTCGGACCGAGCTTCCCGCCTTCCAGAGACTCGCGCCCGGCCGCGGTCAGGACGACGACGACCTTGGTCTTCCCCGCGAGCGACGGAGGCAGGGCGGTCTGGAGGATCTCGCCCCACGAGGAGCGGAACTCGGCGCTCAGGCGCCCGGTGAATTCGAGGAAGCGCTCGTCGCGGAAAGGCCGGTCGTCAAGGACCTGGAGGAGCTCCTTGACCTTGACCCCGGCGGGCGGCGGCTCCGTCGTGACCTCGACGACGAAGCCGTTCTGACGGCGCGTCCCGAGTGGCGCGACGACTCGGGTCCCCGGCTTGGCGGCGGCCCGGCAGGCCTCGGGCACGGCGTAGAGGAAGGACTGGTCGAGAGGCAGGGGGAAGACGACCCGGGCGAAAACGGTCATTTTTTGCCGAGAAGGGCCATGACCTTCTGCATGTCCTCCCAGACCATGCGCTTGAGCTCCCGGTTCCCTTCGTTGCGGACGAGGTAAGACGGGTGGAAGGTGGGCATGACCGGGATGCCGAGATAGCTGCCGAACCGTCCGCGCCGGGCCGTCATGCCTTCGCGGCCCGGGACGAAGTGGTCCGTCGGCGTTTTCCCCAGGGTGACGATGACCTTCGGCCGGATGAGCTCGATCTGGCGGATGAGGTAGCGCGAGCAGGCCTCGATCTCCTCGTGGTGGGGCACGCGGTTCTCCGGCGGCCGGCACTTGACCATGTTGGTGATATAGACCTCGTCCTCGCGGAACGTCATGGCCGCAATGATCTTGCGCAGGAGCTGGCCGGCCCGGCCGACGAACGGCCGGCCCTGGGCGTCTTCGTCCCGCCCCGGCCCTTCGCCGATGAACATCAGCTCGGCGGTCCGGTCGCCCTCGCCGGGCACGGCGTGCGTCCGGAACCTGTGGAGATCGCAGAGGGTGCAGACGAGGACCCGTTGGTCGATCTCCTCGAGGGCCTTCCGCTCATCGGCCGTCTGGGGCGGACGGTCGGCGAGGGGCGGGAGTCCGGGCGCGGCGGCCGGGGACGACGGGAGACCCGAAGCGCCGGCTTTCGGCCCGGCCTTGTCTTCGGGACCGCGGACGACGAATCCGGCCCCGGCTTCGACCAGGAACTCGACGTGGGTCTTGAGGTCTTCGCGGATCTCAGCGGCGCTTTTTTTCAAGCAGAGCCTCGATGCGGTCGAAAATGACGCGGCTCACCTCCCGTTTGCTCAGGAGGCCCGTGTCCTTGACCGGCCCGGACGGGCCGATGATGTGGACGGCGTTCGTGTCGGTCCCGAACCCCTTTCCCTCGCCGACGTCGTTGGCGACCATGAGGTCGGCGCCCTTCGCGGCCATCTTCCTCCGGGCGTGGGCCACGATGTCGTGGGTCTCGGCGGCGAAGCCGATAAGGAGCTGGCCCGGCCTCTTTGTCCGGCCGAGCAGGGCCAGGATGTCGGTCGTCTTCTCGACGGCCAGGGAAGGGCCGATCTCATCCTTGGCGGCTTTTCGCCCCTTCGGGTCCTTGAAGCGGAAATCGGAGACGGCCGCCGCCATCAGGACGATATCGGCCTTGGGGAAGGCCTTGACGACGGCCTTCTCCATCTCGGCGGCCGTCACGACCATCTTCGTGCTCGCGCCGCAGGGCGGGACGAGCTCGGTCGGGCCGGAGACGAGGATCATTTTCGCCCCGCGGGCCAGGGCCTCGCGGGCGAGCTCATAGCCCATCTTCCCCGACGACGGGTTCGACAGGAATCGGACCGGGTCGAGAGGCTCGCGGGTCGGGCCGGCCGTCACGAGAACGGTCCTCCCCGCGAGGCTCGCGCCGCGGGCCAGGATCCGCAGGCCCTCCCGGACGATCGCCTCCGGATCGGCCAATCGGCCCCAGCCGGTATCGCCGCACGCGAGGTAGCCCTTCTCGGCCTCGACAAACTCGGCGCCGAGGGCCTTGAGGCGGGCGATGTTGTCCTGGGTCTTCCGATCGAGGTACATGGCCTCGTTCATGGCCGGGGCGATGAGGACCGGCGCGGACGAGGCCAGGAACAGGGTCGACAGGAAATCGTCGGCGACGCCGCCGGCGAACTTGCCGATGACGTTGGCCGTAGCCGGGGCGACGCACAGCAGCGCGATCTCCTTGGCCAGCGCGATGTGACGGATCGTCCGCGTCTCCGGCTCCTCGAACATGTCGACGATCGTCTTCGTCCCGGCGAGGGCGCTGAAGAGCAGGGGCGAGACGAGCCGCGCGGCGTTCGGGGTCATGACCACCTGGACCTCGACCCCGGCTTTCTCGAAGCCGCGCACGATCTCGCAGGCCTTGTAGATGCCGATCGACGACGAGACGCCTAGGGCGATCTTTTTCGTCATGGCCGGCCTTTGGCGAAGCTCTTCAGGATGGGCCTGAGGTCGGAGGCCATCGCACCGGGACGGTGCCGGGCGGCCCCGATGACGGTCTTGAGGTCGGCTGCAGCCCGGGGCAGGTCGTCGTTGACGACGACATAGTCGAACTCGGCGAAGGCCCGGATCTCGGCCCGGGCGTTTCGCAGCCGGCGGGCGATCGCGTCGCGGCTGTCCTCGCCGCGGCCGACGAGCCGGCGGCGGAGCTCGGAGGCGACCGGAGGCATGATGAAGATGAGGACCGCCCCTTCGACCCTGGCCCGAACCTGGCGGGCCCCCTGGACATCGATGTCCAGCACGATGTCGCGACGGCGGCTCTTCGTCTCGACCTCGGCCCGCGAGGTCCCGTAGAGGTGGCCGTGGACCCGGGCGTGCTCGAGGAAGCGCTTCTCCCGGACCATGCGCTCGAAGACTCGCTCGGAGACGAAATGGTAGTCGACGCCGTCCCTCTCCGAAGGGCGGCGGGCCCGCGTCGTGTGCGAGACCGAGAAGTCGAGATCGAGCGCCCGCCTGACCTTTTTGATGAGCGTGGATTTGCCGCTGCCGGAGGGCCCGGTGATGACGAAGAGCATGGCCTCGACTCCCCTACTCGATGTTCTGGACGTGCTGGCGAATGCTCTCGAGCTCGTTCTTGATGGCCAGGCTCTCCCGGGTGATGCGGATGTCCTGGGATTTCGAGGCCAGCGTGTTGGTCTCGCGGTTGAGCTCCTGGGCCAGGAAATCGAGCTGGCGCCCGACGGGTTCGCCGACCTTGGGCGAAAGGAATGCCTCGAACGAGTCGAGATGGGTCTTGAGCCGGCCGATCTCCTCGGCCAGGTCGTAGCGCGTGGCCATGAAAGAAGCCTCTTCGGCCAGCTTCCCCGCGGACACGGGAGCGCCGGTGTTGAGGTCGGCCAGCCTCCTCTTGATGCGGGCCTTGAGCACGGCCGGTTGCCGCTTGAACTGGGCCTCGGCCCGGGCGACGAAGCGCCGCACGGCGGCGAGGTGGACGCGGAGCTGGCGGGCGGTCTCCCGCCCTTCCCGAAGCCGGAGAGCAACGACGTCGTCGAGCGTCCGGGCAAAGCTCCGCTCGATGAAGGACGTCTCCTTCGGGCCGAGGGCCTTCCGGCCGACCTCGACGAGCTGCGGGATGCGGAACAGGCTGTCGAGCGAGATGTCGAGTCGCAGCCCCGTCCGCCGCGTGACCGGGGCGAGGGAGGTCAGGATCTTCTCGAGCAGGCCCTTGTTCAAAGTGAAGTCCCAGCTCTCGGCCGCGGTCGGCAGGGCATCCACGTAGACCTCGATCCGGCCGCGGTGGATGCGTCTCTGGCAGATGGCGCGGAGCTTGTTCTCGGCCTCGCCCAGGGGCGCGCCCTTGTAGGACCAGTCGAAGAAGCGGTGATTAAGCGTCTTGACGCTGATCTTCAGCCGCAGCCCGGGCGAGGTGAAGTTCTTTTCGGCGAATCCGGTCATGCCCAGGATCATCGCAGTTGCTCCTTGATCTTAATGCCGGCGGCTCGCGGGCCCCGTCAAGCGTCCCCGAAAAGGGCCCGAGCGATGCCGTAGGCGTTGAGGCCCGAGCCCACGGTCAGATTGTCCGCGACGGCCCAGATCCAGAAGCCCTTGGCGATGGGGTCCTTCTTGACCGGGCCGATGTGGATGCGGTCCTTTCCTGCGACGGTCGCGGGCGAGACGACGCCGGTCTCGCCGGCCGCGGCTGGCCGGAAGATGTCGTTCGATCTGAGGCAAGCCTCGACCTCGGCTACGGGCACGTCTCCCCCGAGCTCGACGTGGGTCATGATCGAGTAGGTGTGGAAGACGGGCGCGAGGATGATCGACAGGGAGACGTGCGGCGCCGGAGAAGGGAGAACGCGCCGGATCTCCGCCGCGACCCGGTTCTCGAGAGGCGAAAAGCCGTTGCGATCGGGCTTGACCGTCCGGGCCAGCAGGTTGAAGGCGACCTGGTCGGTAAAGACCTTCTTGGACAGGGTCGACCCTCCGAGCAGGGCATAGCTCTGCTCGGCCAGCTCCTGGATACCCTCCTCGGCGTAGGCCGAAG
The DNA here is from genome assembly GCA_963725825.1 of Candidatus Aminicenantota bacterium. GTDB lineage: Bacteria > Acidobacteriota > Aminicenantia > Aminicenantales > Saccharicenantaceae > RBG-16-66-30. The sequence continues at coordinate 855 of CAVSAI010000050.1, read as the reverse complement.
CGGGCTCGAGGACGATGGACAAGGCCTTGGCCACCCCGAGTCCGGCCCCGAGCGTCGAAAGGAGATGCGCCAGGATGATCGTGGCCGGATGAGGGTTGGCAATGAGCGCGGGCTTGGCCTTGCGGATCGTCGAATCGTTGACGCCGGCGACGATGAGCGGGACTTTCGGGTCAGCGTTGAACGTCTCCCCCAGGTCCAGAGCGTGATAGCCCTTCTCGGCCGCGAGGCGCCCGTAGCGGAGGCCGGTCTTCTCGTCCGCCGCCAGGAAAACGAGGTCCAAGCCGACGAGAGCCTCGGGAGTCAGCGCGTGAACGACCTTGGCCTCGCCCCGAAACTGGCTGAGCTTGCTGTATTCCTCCTCGACGTCGGGATCATAAAGCTCGAACGTGGCGACGGGGAACTTCTTGGCCGCGAAGATGCTGAGGATCTCCCGGCCCTTGAGCGAGTCGGAGCCGACGAGCGCCAGGCGGGGTCTGCGGGACTTGGCCGGGGCCATGGAGGTGCCTAGCGCGTCCGGAGGTAGTCGGCCATCAGCCGGTACATCCGGTCCTTCAGGACGAGCTTCTTCTTCTTGAATTCGCGCTCCTCGTCGGCGTCGGCCGGCGAGGGATGGCTCTTGCCGCGGATCGCGTCGAGGGCCTTTTCGCAGGCCTGGTGGTCCTCGTGGGCCGCGCGGAATTCCGCGTTGTCCCTGAGGAGAAGCTCCTTGACTTCCTGTTCATCCATGCGGCGGGTTCCTCCGCGGCCAGAATAACATATCGACCGGGGTGAATCAATTTTGCGGCCCCTCCCGTTGACTTCGGAAGGCCGGATTTATATACTAGTTGGGCCGTCGGGCGGTCGCCGGGCGGTCAA
>CAVSAI010000049.1:0-18373 GCA_963725825.1 Candidatus Aminicenantota bacterium | reverse complement strand
GGTGACGACCCAGAGCAGGGCATAGCCGTGGGTCGACCCGGCGGCGATGTTCGAGGCCCAGTTTCCCGGGTCGATGAAGCCGACCGTGACCAGCAGCCCGGGGCCGATATAGCGCAGGAAGGCCAGGGCCTCGCGGCGGGGGCGGTGCCTCATGAGCCGGCCGGCGAGCGACATCCCGTTCATCCCTCCAGGCGTCAAAATTACCCTTTTTCGCGGCTCTTGTCATCCGGATTCGGCTGGGCCCGGCAAAAAACGGGGAACATCCCCCTTAGGGGGTTTGACCCCCGCGGCGTATTCTGATACTTTTTGTATGACTAGGGTATAAGGAGACCATATGAAAAAAGCTGCTCTCGTCCTTATCCTCTTCGGATGCCTGGCCGGCCTGTCGTTCGGCGAAAGCAATCACAGCCTCGGACTCGGCATCATGCTCGGCGAGCCGACGGGCATCAGCTTTAAAGTCTGGAACCGCCAGACCATGGCCTGGGACGCGGGAGCCGCCTGGTCGTTCGTCAGCGGCAAATACTTCCAGATCCACAGCGATTTTCTCCTCCACAACTTCAGCCTTTTCAAGGTCGAGACGGGTCGCATGGCCCTCTTTTATGGCGCCGGCGCCAGGATCAAGTTCGGCAGCTCCGAGACCACCGGAGACTCCAACACGATCGTCAGCCTCCGCGTCCCGATCGGCATCTCCTACGAGTTCGCCAAGACGCCGGTCGAGCTGTTCCTCGAAGTCGTGCCGATGCTCGATCTCATCCCCTCGACGGAAGTCCAGATGGCCGGGGCCGTTGGCTTCAGATACTATTTTTAGCGGCCGCACCGGGACCGTAAGACCCGCGGTCCCGTTCGCCGCTCTTCTTTTGGCCTGTCTGCTGTCGCTCCCGCTCCGCGTTTTGCCCGCCGCTCCGCCCGGGCCGGCCCCGCTCGCGTCAGCGACGCCCGCGGCCCTCGCCGGCCGCCGGGCCGTTCTCGTCTCGCCCGAGGGGTCGCGGCCGGGTGAGCCGATGCGCGTCCTGGCCGCCTTCGATTCCGATGCCGCCAAGGTCCGCGTTTCCCTCCGCGGCCCGTCCGGCGAAACGCAAGCCGCGGCGCTGAAGAGGGGAGGAGGGCCGCCCTACTGGATCGCCGCCGAGTTCGGCGGGACGCCCTCCGGGAGCTACGTCGTCGTTCTCGGCGAGGGCCGCGACGAGGTCGAGATCGGACGGTCCGGCTTCCTGGACGTCGCCAGGGGCTGGTCGTGGGCCGCGGAGAGCCTTTATTCCGCCTGGATCGAGGCCCTGTTCGCCGACGCCGACGAGCGCTCCTCCTGGAAGGCCCTTCACGAGGTGACGCGCGACAGGAACCGGAACTTCCTCCATGACCACCTCGGCCTCGGCGAGGACGACGCCTCCGGCCCGAACGCCCTGGTGATGACACCCGACTGCGCCGACAACCCCTTTTTCCTGCGGGCCTATTTCGCCTGGAAGCTCGGCCTGCCCTTCGGCTTCCATGAGACGGGCTGGGGCACCCTCGAATCGCCGCCGCTCGCCGGGCGGTTCATCATGGCCGAGCCGCGCCGGCCGCGCGGACAGGGGGACCCCGTCCCGGCGATGGGCCGCTTTCTCGACATGGTCAAGAACATCGTCCACGCCGGGAACGGCCGCACCGCGCTCCGCGCCGACGGGACCGACTACTATCCTCTGCCCCTCTCGCGCCGGGCCCTCAAGCCGGGCACGGTCTATGCCGACCCTTACGGGCACACCTACACCCTGGTCCGCTGGGTCGCCCAGACGCGGAAAGCGCCGGGGCTTCTCCTCGGCGCCGACGCGCAGCCCGACGGGACGATCGGCGTCAAAAGGTTCTGGAAGGGAAACTTCCTCTTCACCACCGAGGACGTCGTCGGGGAGCCGGGCTTCAAGGCCTTCCGGCCCATCGTCATCGAAGCGGGCCGGCCGCGGCTGCTGACGAACCGGGAGATCGCCGCGAGCCCCGATTACGGCGATCTCTCGCTCCAGCAGGAGAAGATGCCGGCCGACGATTTCTACGCCGCCATGGAGAAGCTCATCAACCCCGAGCCCCTCGACGCCGAAGCGGCCTTCGAGGACCTTTTCCAGGCCCTCCACGAGCAGCTCCTGGTCCGCGTCGATTCGGTGGCCAACGGCGAGGCTTACATGACCGCCCATCCCGGCACGGTCATCCCCATGCCTTCGGGCCAGTCGGTCTTCCAGTCGCTCGGGCCCTGGGAGGACTATTCGACGCCCAACCGCGACCTGCGCCTGCTCATCGCCATCGACACCATCCTCGAGTTCCCCGACAAGGTCGCCCGCAATCCCGCCGCCTACGAAATGGGCCGGAAGACGCCCGACGAGATCCGCCGCGAGCTCATCGCCCTCGAGCGCAAGCGGGCGGCGGCGCTCACCGTCACTTATAAGGGATCGGACGGCTCGTCCCGCGTCCTGACGCTCGAGGACATCTTCGGCCGGAAGGACGCCTTCGAGATGGGCTACAATCCCAACGACAGCATCGAGATCCGCTGGGGCGCGCCGGCCGGCAGCGCCGAGCTCAAGACGGCCCGGCGACGCGCGCCCGCCTCCCAGATCGCCAAGATGAAGGCCCTCCAGCCCTGGTTCCACAAGCGGCTCCGGCCGGCGGTTTAGCTCAGGGCCGTTGCTCTCTTGATTTCCCCCCAATGAGCTCTTGATTGGATCTCCTGGTTGGGGACATGTACCTCAGGTACATGTCCCCGTCTTGATTTACCTTGCGAGATGGGCTAAAACGAGTCTATTGGGAAGGGAACCGTGCCCAAGAGATCCCTCGGCATTCTGCCGGCCCTGGCGGCCGCCGCGTCCCTCCTGTTCCCTCCGAGCCTTGGTGCTCAAGACGATCGCATCCCGCCGGGCTCCTACCGGTCCTTCAGCCCGTTCCCGATCGTCATGTTCGACACCGACATCGGCTTCGGCTACGGCGGCCGGGTCAAGTTCATCGACTACCTGGGAAAGAAGGAATCCCTCGACCTCATCCTGTTCAACTCGACGAAAGGGGAGCACTGGTACGTTTTCACCTTCTCCATCCCCGACCTCGAGATCCGGCAGGGCCATCGCTACGCCCTGTCCCTCGACTTCAAGGCCGAATACGACAAGTATCTGAGCTACAGCCTCTACGGCTTCGGCCCGGCGGCTCCCAAGGGCGACAAAACCACCTTTGCCTACGAAACGATCAACGTCCCCCTGACCTTCGGCCGAGGCCTCACGCCGCATCTCGTCGTCGAGGCCGCCTACGCCTTTCGTTGGATCCGCTACACCGAGCCCGTCGAGGGCGGCCCGCACTTCGATGAGATCGCCGCCCTCGCAGCCCAAGGCCGCACTTTCGTCCCCTTTCTCTCCCTGGCCTTGCGCTATGACACCTCCGACAGCCAGATCCATCCGACCCGCGGGGTCCGCGTCATCCTTCAGGACGACGCGGCGGGGCGCATCCTGGGGAGCCGGGACGCCGCCTTCAACCGCGTGACCGTCGACTTCCGCAAGTACCAGAGGGTCTTCGGCCCCAAGGACGTTTTCGCGGTCCGGGCCCTGGCTCAATATATATCGGGCCCCCACGTCCCGCTTTTCGACAACGCCTCGCTCGGCGGCGGCAACGTCATGACCGCCATGCGAGGCTACGCCCTCAACCGCTTCCTCGACCGGGGCAAGTTCCTGGTCAACGCCGAATACCGCTTCCCCATCCTCTGGCGCCTTGGCGGGAACGTTTTCTGCGATACCGGCACGGTCTGGCGGTCCCTCCGGGCGGTCGATCTCAGCCGCCTGGCCTTCGACGCCGGGGTCGGGCTTCGATTCTATATGCCCGGTTTCGTGGCCCGCGTCGACGTTGCCTGGAGCGCCGAAGGCATGGGCCTCTATTTCAACTTCGGCCACATTTTCTGATACACTTCCCCCGCATGGAAGAAATGCCGGCCCTGAGTCGTCCTAAAAGCGACGTGCCGAATCCGTCCGTTCAAAATCAACAGGAGGAATCGATGCCTACTCGTCTACCCCGTCTCTTCACGGTCCTCCTGGCCCTGGGCTTCGTCCTGGGTGCCGGGGGCGCGGTCCTGGCCCAAGCGCAGGTCACGGCCGACGATCTCAACCAGCTGACCTGGCGCTGGGTCGGGCCGGTCGACTTCTCGGGCCGGATCTCCGAATTCGCCGTGCCCCCCGGGCAAACAACGACCTACTACGTCCTGGCCGCCAGCGGCGGCCTCTGGAAGACCGAGGACGCGGGCACGCACTTCGAGCCCATTTTCGACAAGTACGGCAACATGAGCATGGGCTCGCTCGCCGTCGCCGCGTCAAATCCCAGCGTCCTTTATCTGGGCACGGGCGAACCCATGCACGCCCGTTCGAGCGCCCACGGCAACGGGGTCTGGAAATCGACCGACGCCGGGAAGACGTGGACGCACGTCGGCCTCGAACAGAGCTACTTCATCAACAAGGTCCAGGTCGATCCCAAGAACCCGGACGTCGTCTACGTGGCCGCGGAAGGCAAGCTCTATGACAACGGCACGGACTCCGAGCGCGGCTTCTACAAGACGGCCGACGGCGGCAAGACCTGGGAGCGGGCCTGGCCCCTGGCCGACCGCGGCGTCGGCGACTTCGCCGTCGATCCGCGCGACTTCAACGTCGTCATCGCCCAGGCCTACAAGACGTATCGCCGGGCCTGGACGTTCATCGACCGCCAGCCGGGCAACAACCTGTACAAGACGACCGACGGCGGCAAGACCTGGAAGACGCTGACCGAAGGCCTTCCGGTCAAGGCCGATGTCGGCCGGGCCGGCATCGCCATCTATCCGAAGAACCCGAACATCGTCTATGCCCGGATCGACGAAGAGATCGACCTCGGCCTGGCCGAGCGCGACGGCGTGGCCAACTTCCGGGCGCCCGGAAGGTTCGGCGGCGGCTTCGGCGGCGGCGGGATCTTCACCGAAGGATCGAGCTTCGACACGTTCAAGGCCTTCAAGATCAATCCCGTCATGGCCAAAGAGGCCCCCAAGTTCACGCCGATCGTCGCGGCCGACGAGGCCGAGCTCGTGAAGAAGCTCAACGAGCTCATCGCCGACAAGGATTTCCTGGCCAAGTCGGGCGTCGACCTGGCCAAGTTCGAGGCGGCCGCCCGCAAGGTCTACGCCGGGAAGAAAGAGATCATCGACGCGACGAACGAGATCGAGGCGCTCCTCAAGCGCGAGGCCCCGAAGCCCGACTCGAGCGAGGCCAAGGGCCGCTCGCAGGTCGTCAACCGCTATGTCCTCGAGGTCCTCTACGCCGGCGTCCTGCGCAACCAGGAGCCGGTCAAGCGCTCCGGCATCGTTTACCGGTCCGACGATCTCGGCGAGACCTGGAAGAAGATCACGGAGTACAAGCTCACGGGCGGCAGCGCCCTGATCAACCAGACGGAGGCCGGCTATTACGCCCGGCTTTACGTCGACGCCCAGAACGACCAGGTCCTCTACGCCTGCGACACCAACACGACCGTGTCGACCGACGGCGGCAAGACGTTCAAGGTCACCGGCTGGGACTCCGGCGCCTTCAAGCTCCACGTCGACCACCGCGCCCTCTGGCTCGACCCCCAGAACCCGAACCACATCCTCAGCGGCAACGACGGCGGGGCGGGGGAGACCTGGGACGGCGGCAAGCATTGGAGCCAGAAGGCGACCATCAGCGCCCAGCAGTTCTATGACGTTTCCGCCGACAACGAGCAGCCCTACAACGTCATGGGCGGCACCCAGGACAACGGCGCCTGGATCGGCCCGTCGCAGAACCGGAACGCGAACGGCGTCTACGCGGCCGACTGGAGCTACCTGCCCACGGGCGACGCCTTCTATGTCGTCCGCGACTGGTGGAACCCGGAATACGTCTACTACGAGAGCCAGTTCGGCGCCTCGAGCCGTCAGAACCTCACCAACGGCGAGACGTCGTCCCTGGCCAAGCGGACGACGCCCGAGGAGCTGGCCAAGGGCCTGCCGGCCCAGCGCTACCAGTGGAACGCCCCGATCGTCCTCTCGCCGCACAACCCCGGCATCGTCTACATCTGCTCCCAGTTCGTCCACCGGTCCCTGAGCCGCGGCGACAACAACACGTTCGTCACCGTCAGCCCCGACCTCACCCGGGCCGACAAGACGCGCCTCGAGGAAGCGAAAAAGACCAACCTGCAGTATGCGACCATCTACACCTTCGCCGAGTCGGCCAAGAAGCCCGGCCTCTACTGGGCCGGCACCGACGACGGCAACCTCCAGATGTCGCCCGACGGCGGCGCCACCTGGACGAACATCACGGCGAAGTTCTACGACATGAAGACCGGCAAGGCCAAGGCCGGGGTCAAGGGCGCCCTCATCCCCTTCGACCGCTGGGTCAAGAGGGTCGTGCCCTCCCGCTTCGACGAGGCCACCTGCTATGTCGCCTTCAGCGGCTACCGGACCCAGAACGAGGACAAGACCTGGGTCTTCGTCACCCGCGACCTGGGCAAGACCTGGGAGGACATCTCCGGCGGCATGATGAACCCGGTCTTCGACCTCGAGGAGGACCCGGACAACGCCAACGTCCTCTACCTCGCCACGGACTACGGCGTCTTCGTCACCGTCGACAAGGGGAAGACGTGGACGGCTTTCTCGACCTCGGCGCCGAACGTCATCATCCGCGACGTCGCCGTCCAGGCGCGCGACCGCGACCTCGTCATCGGCACCTACGGCCGGGGCATCTATGTCGCCGACATCGCCCCGCTCAAGGAGATGACCGCCGAAAACCTGGCCAAGGACGCCTATCTCTTCGACCCCGAGGAGGTCATCCGTTGGAACCGCTATGAGCGCCGGGGGGAATCCTACGGCGAGTTCGCCAAGGTCGATAACCCCTCCATCGGCGCGACGATCTATTACTATCTGAAGGGCGAGCCCAAGGCGGTCAAGCTCGTCATTAAGGACCTCGAGGGCACGCTCGTCCTGGAGCTCGCCGGCAACGCCAAGAAGGGGCTCCAAAAGACGTCCTGGAACCTGGCCAAGCGCGTCGACCCCGCCCAGCAGGCCGCGGGACCGGGCGGCGGCGGCGGCGGACGCCGCGGCCGCATGAACCTCGTCGACAACGGAGCCTACAAGGTGACTCTCAACGTGGACGGGAAGGATATCGCCACGAAGACGATCACGGTCAGTCCCGACCCCAAGTTCAAGTAAACCCGCAAAACAAGAAGGGAAAGAGCGGGGACATGTACCCCAGGTACGTGTCCCCGCTCTTTCTGCTATTTATCCATCAGCATCGGATCGAGCCGGACGGCGACCTTGCCCGTCAGGATCTTGCCGCCCACGGTCAGCTTGACGGCGTACGTGCCGGGCTCGGCGAACTGGCCGCCCATGCCGCCGCGCATGCCCATGCCCCCGAAAAAGCCGCCGCCCGGCCGGATGATCGAGAACACCCGGCGCTGGACGTCGGCGACCTTGCGGAAATTCGTCCCCCACTTATCGAGATCGGCCATGGCCTGCTTGAGGGCGGCCTTCTGCTCGTCCGTGAGGTCGGCCCTCAGAAGGGCCGGCTCGAGCTGCCTCTTGACGTTGCCGACCAGGGTCTGGGTCGTGGCCGGCGGGGGGTCGAAGCGGAGGTCCCAGGCGATCCGGTTGATGCCCGCCTCGGCCGCGTCGAGGATATAGGTCGTTTTCAAAGTGCTCGAAGGGTCGGAGATCTCGAGCGTCGCCGTGGCGTCCGGCTTGGCCTTGACATAGAAATTGACCAGCGCGCCATCGGGCGGGTTCTCGCCCTTGAAGAACAGGTCGCCCCGGCCGTAGCCTCCTCGGGCGATGCGCAGCCAGCGCGTGCCGGGCTTGTTGGGCTCGAAGAGGAAGGCGTCCTGGCCGAGGACGCCTTCGGTGGCCCGCCGCAGGGCGGTGATGTCGTCGAGGATCCAGATGCCGCGGCCGTGCGTCGCCGCGATGAGGTCGTTGTCGCGGTGCTGGATGAGGAGGTCGTGGACCGCGACCGTGGGCAAGTTCAGGCTCAGGCTCGACCAGCTCGACCCGGCGTCGAGGCTGAAGAAAGCCCCGAACTCCGTGCCCAGGAAGAGCAGGCTCTTGTTGACGGGGTCCTCGCGGATGACGTAGACGGGCTGGTCGTCGGGGATGCCGGCCGCGACGGACGTCCACGTCTTGCCGAAATCGGTCGTCTTGACGACGTAGGGGCGGAAATCGTCGGAGCGGTGGCCGTCGAAGGTCGCGTAGCAGGTGCCGTCGTCGAAGTGCGAAGCCTCGACCCGGCTGCACCAGAGGCCCGGGGGGACGCCCTTGATGGCCGGCCGGACGTTGGTCCAAGTGACGCCGTCATTCTTCGTCAGCTGGACATTGCCGTCGTCGGTGCCGACCCAGATCAGGCCGGGGACCCGCGGGGATTCGGCGACGGTGATGATGGTGCCGAAGGTCTCGGCCCCGGTCACGTCGGGCGTGACGCCCCCGGTGGGCTTCGCCGGCGCGTATTTGGTCTTGTCGTTCATCGTCAGGTCGGGGCTGACGATCAGCCAGTGCTCGCCCCGGTCGACGGACTTGAAGAGATGGTTGCCCCCGAGATAGACGGTCTGGGGATTGTGGGGCGAGAGCAGGATCGGCGTGCTCCAATTGAAGCGGAAGGGACTGGGTTCCCGCTGCATCCCGCCGCGCATGCCCTCTTGGGGCGCGGCCGTCTCGGGCTTGGCCGCGGGCTTGGCCGCGGGCTTCGCGGCCGGGGCCTTCTTGGCCGGCGGGGCCGGCGGATAATACTCTTTGTAGTTGACGACGTTCATCGCGGTCGGCCGGATCTGCTTCGAATCGCGCGTCTCGACGTTGACGCGCTGCACCGCGCCGCCCTGGCTTTCGACGTAGGCCGTTCGCCAGTCCTGAGGGTCGTTCTGGGTGTGGAAGCCGTCGCCGCCGCCGATGTTGAACCAGAAATCCGTCAGGATCTGGCCTTCGCGGCTCATCGACGGTCCGCCCCATGAGCCGTTGTCCTGGAGGCCGCCGTAGACGAAATAGGGATCGCGCATGTCGGTGCTGACGGCGTAGAACTGGGCCGCGGTGAAATTGTCGAAGAAGACCCACGTCTTTCCGTGATCGTAGGTGAGCGAGGCGCCGCCGTCCTGGCCGACGTAGAAGCGGTTCTTGTTGGCCGGGTCGATCCACATGGCATGGAAGTCGGGGTGGAGGCCGCCGACCTGGCTCCAGGTCTTGCCGCCGTCGGGGGAGAAGCTCATGTTGGTCGCGAGCCAGTAAACCCACTTGTCCTCGAGGGGATTGATATAGATGTGGCTGTAATAGAACGGCCGATTGTTCTGCCGGCTCATGTACTTCCAGGTCGCCCCGCCGTCCTCGGACCGGTAAACGCCCGTGCCGAGCTTGGTCATGTCGTCATAATCGGGGTTGGGTTTCTGATCGTTCCCCTGGCGGATCGTCGCCTGGGGCTGGAAGGTCGCCTCGATGATGGCCATGAGGACCTGGGGGTTCGACCGGGAGATGGCCAGGCCGATGCGGCCGAGCTCGCCCGTGGGGATGCCCTGGGTCAGCTTCTGCCAGGTGGCCCCGCCGTCGGTCGTCTTGAAGATGCCGGCGTTCGGGCCGCCGGAATCGAAGCGCCAGGGCAGGCGCAGGCGCTGCCAGAAGGCGACGTAGAGAGTCTGGGGATCGGTCGGGTGCATGACCAGGTCGATGGCTCCGGTCTTGCCGTCGTTCGGCAGGCCGCCGGCGAGCTTGGTCCAGGATTGGCCGCCGTCGGTCGTCTTGAACAGGCCCCGGTCGCCCGTATAGCCCCAGGGATGGCCCGAAGCGGCGACGTAGACGATGGCCGGGTCGGTTGGGTGGGTGATCACACGGGCGATCGTCTGGGTCGTTTCGAGGCCCATGTGGGCGAACGTTTTGCCGCCGTCGGTCGACTTGTAGACGCCGTCGCCCCAGGCGACGCTGTTCCGGACGCACTCCTCGCCGGTGCCGACCCAGATGATCGACGGGTCCTTCTGGAAGAAAGCGACGTCACCGATGGAGGCCGCGCCGTAGCGGTCGAAGATGGGCTCCCAGGTCGTTCCGGCATTCACGGACTTGAAGACCCCGCCGGATGCGGTCCCGATAAGGACCTGGGAGAAGTCGTTGTCCAGGGCCTCGAAATCGGAGATGCGCCCGACCATGTTGGCCGGGCCGATCGAGCGCCAGCGCAGGTGGCGGGTGAGGCCGGCCGTATCCGGGCCGCCGGCCGGGGCGGCCTGCGGAGCCGCGAAGGCCCCGGTGAAGGCCATGACCAGGAAGAGGATGAGGGAGATCCTGAGAGCCGCCTTGAAGCCATACGTCATGCCGACCTCCTTGGATGTCGAAAATATGGCCGGATTATATTGAAAACGCCGGCCCCGTTCAAACGTGGCCGCGTTTTAGGAAAAGGGTATAATGGAGACAAGATGAAAAGGGTCATAGTCATTCCCCTTGTAGTCCTCTTCGCGGCCGCGATCGCGTGCGCCGGCCAGCAGGGGACAAAGCCCGAGGCGGCGGAGTTCGACGCGGCGTCGGCCTACGGCTTCGTCAAGGCGCAGGTCGAGTTCGGACCGCGCGTGCCCGGAACCGCAGCCCACGCCGCCTGCGCCGACTGGTTCGTCAAGACGCTGAAGCAATGGACGCCCGACGTCCACGTCCAGGAGTTCAAGGCCCGGGCCTTCGACGGTCGGCCGCTCGACGGCAAGAATATTATCGCCTCGTTCAACCCGGCCGCCAAGGACCGGATCCTCCTCTGCGCCCATTGGGATTCGCGGCCCTTCGCCGACCACGACCCGGATCCGGCCAACCGTTACCGGCCGGTCATGGGGGCCAACGACGGCGCGAGCGGGGTCGGGGTCCTGCTCGAGGCGGCCAGGTGTTTCTCGAACAGGAAGCCGGCCGTCGGCGTCGATATCCTCCTTCTCGATCTCGAGGACTTCGGGGAGCATGCCAATGCGAGCGGCTCCTCGTCGGAGGAGAGCTGGGGCCTCGGCTCGCAATACTGGGCCAAGAACCCTTATCCCGCCGGATACCGGGCCCGCTTCGGCATCCTGCTCGACATGGTCGGGGCGTCCGGCGCGGTCTTCCCGATGGAGGGGACGTCGATGTACTTCGCCCCGGCGGTCGTGAAGAAGATCTGGGCCGCGGCCCGAGGCCTGGCACTTTCGAAATACTTCGTCGATACCGAGTCCGATCCGCTCATCGACGACCATCTCTACATCAACAGGGACGCCGGGATCCCGACCGCGGACATCATCGATTACGACAGCCGGCGGGGAGGCTTCCCTTCGAGCTGGCACACGACCGGGGACACCCTGGACAAGATCGACAAGAATACGCTGGCGGCGGTCGGACGGGCGGTCCTGGCCGTCGTTTATCAGGAGAAATAGGGGGGACCTCCGCTCACGTCGGAGCGGGAAGTATTTGATGATCGATGAGTCTAATCTATGAGGCAATATTAGTCAGAAAGGAGTCTGGATCATGAAGAAACTCTCACTCGCAGTCCTGGCCGTCGTGGCCATCCTCACCCTGGCCGTCTGGGCCGCAGACGTCTCCGGCACCTGGACCATCTCCACGCCGGGCCGTAACGGCCAGATGATGGACAGGGACATCACCATCAAGCAGGATGGCACCAAGATCACGGTGACCATGCCCGGGCGTCCCGGCCCCAACGGCGAACCCGGCACGCCGGTCGTCGGCGAGGGCACCATCGAAGGCAACGCCATCGCATGGAAGGTCGTCCGCACGACCCCGCAGGGCGAGATGGTCATGGAGTACAAGGGGACCGTCGACGGCGCCACGATGAAGGGGACGACGATGCGGATGGATCAAGAGGTCGAGTGGACCGCTAAGAAGAAGTAAGCTCGAGCGCATCCGCCGGTCCTGCCTGAGGGCGGGACAGATCGTGAATTCCGGCATGGGGACGTGTACCCGCGGTACATGTCCCCATTTTTTTTGGCCGCCTTGTCTAATTCCCCGCTCTTGACTATGATCGGCGTAACTTTTCGTCATGGAGGCGCCGATGAAACGCAGCGCTCGTGCCGCCGCAGGCATCCTCTTGTTTTCGGTCCTGTCCCTCATTCCGCTCCTGGGGTCCGCCCAGGTCACCAAGGCGGATTACGAGAGGGCGACCGGCCTGAGGTCCAAGCTCCAGCCGCTGGCCCTGAACATCGTCGATAGGGGAGGCTGGATCGGAAAGTCCGCCCGCTACTGGTACCGCAAGTCCGTACTTGGCGGCAACGAATACTGGATCGTCGACGCGACGCGACAGGAGAAAGCGATCGCCTTCGACCATGCCAGGCTGGCGGCGGCCCTGGCGGCGGCCTCGGGCGAAAAGGTCGAGGCGCTCAACCTGCCGTTCTTTGGCTTGACGTTCAACGAGGACGGGAAGGCGCTCGAGTTCGCGGCCTTCGGCGCCCGCTGGTCGTGCGATCTCGCCACGTATGCCGTCAAAAAGCTCGAGACCCCCGGGCGGCGGAGCGCCACCGGCCGCGATATGACCATGTGGGAGCGTGGGCCGGACGCCGAAGCCGCTTCGAAGGAAACGAAGGCCTCGCCCGACGGCAAATGGGAGGCCTTCATCCGGAACTACAACGTCTGTCTCCGAGAGAAAGCCAAGAAGGAGGAGGTCGTCCTCAGCCGCGACGGCTCGGAAGGGAACTACTACACGTTCGATTCCCTGGCCTGGGCGCCCGACTCGAAGAAGCTCGTGGCCCTGCGGCTGCGCCGCGGCTATCACCGGGTCATCCACTATGTCGAGTCGTCGCCCGCGGACCAGCTCCAGCCGGAGCACTACGAGATGGAGTACGCCAAGCCCGGCGACGTTCTCGACATCGAGAGGCCGGTCCTCTTTTCGGTCGACGGCAAATCGGGGATCGAGGTCGACGACGCGCTCTTCCCGAATCCCTACGAGCTGACCGACCTCTCCTGGCGCAAGGACAGCCGGGCCTTCACTTTCGAATACAACCAGCGCGGCCACCAGGCCTACCGGATCGTCGAGGTCGACGGGACGTCGGGCGCGGCCCGTCCGGTGGTCGACGAACAAGCCAAGACGTTCTTCTGCTACAGCGGGAAGAAATATCGCTATGACCTCGCCGACGGCCGCGAAGTCGTCTGGATGTCGGAGCGCGACGGCTGGAACCATCTCTATCTCTATGACGGGACGTCAGGGGCGGTCAAGAGCCAGATCACGAAAGGGGAGTGGGTCGTCCGTTCCGTGGACAGGGTCGACGAGGAGAAGCGCCAGGCCTATTTCCAGGCCAGCGGCGTCCTTCCCGTCGAGGACCCCTATTTTGTCGACGCGTTCCGCATCAACCTCGACGGGACGGGGCTCGTCCGGCTGACCGAAGGGGCCGGGAACCACTCCGTTTCCTACTCCGCGGACGGGGCCTATCTTGTCGACACCTGGTCGCGCGTCGACCTGCCGCCGACGACCGTCATCCGGCGCGCCGCCGACGGAGTCCCGGTCATGACCGTGGAGAAGGGCGACATCGGCGGCCTGGTCAATGCCGGCTGGAAGGCGCCGGAGGTCTTCACGGCCAAGGCCCGCGACGGGAAGACGGACATCTGGGGCGTCATCGTCCGCCCGTCGAATTTCGACCCGAAGAAGAAGTACCCGGTCATCGAATACATCTATGCCGGACCTCAGGGCTCTTTTGTCCCCAAGTCCTTCCAGGCTTTTAGCTCCATGCGCGCCCTGGCCGAGCTCGGGTTCATCGTCAGCCAGTGCGACGGCATGGGCACGAGCAACCGTTCCAAGGCCTTCCACGATTACTGCTACAAAGACCTGGGGGACGCCGGCTTTCCGGACCGCATCCTCTGGCACAAGGCCGTGGCCGCGAAATACCCCTCCTACGACATCAGCCGCGTCGGCCTCTACGGCAATTCGGCCGGCGGCCAGAACGCTCTGGGCGGCCTTCTCTTCCACCCCGAGTTCTACAAGGCCGCGGTCGCCTCGTGCGGCTGCCACGACAACCGCATGGACAAGATGTGGTGGAACGAGCAGTGGATGGGCTGGCCCCTCGGGCCGGAGTACGCGGCCTCGTCGAACGTCGACAACGCCGGCAAGCTCCAGGGCCGGCTCCTGCTCATCGTCGGCGAGATGGACACGAACGTCGACCCGTCCTCGACCATGCAGGTCGTCGAACGCCCTGATCAAGGCCGACAAGGTCTTCGACCTCCTGGTCATTCCCGGCGGCGGCCACGGCATGGGCGGGGCCTACGGCGAGCGCAAGATGTACGATTTCTTCGTCCGCAGCCTGCTCGGAGCGGAGCCGCCCAACTGGAACGCCGGCCCGCGCTAGTCCGCGACGCCCGTCCGCTTGAGGACCACCAGGGTGATGTCGTCGCAAGGCTGGGTGCCGCAGGCGTAGCCGCGGACGTCCGTGAGGACCTCGCGGCAGATCTCCGCGGCCGGCAGGGTCCGGCGCTCCCTGACGAAGGCCGTGAGCCTGTCTCCCGAATAGTCCTCACCACGCTCGTTCCGCCCTTCGATGACGCCGTCGGTGAAGAGGACGGCGAGCTCCCCCTCGGCGAGGGGAGAGGTCTTGAGTTCGTACATGGATCCGGCGAACATGCCCAGAGGGAAGCCCGAGATCTCGAGGGGCCGCGCCTGCCCATCGCGGTCCAGGATGAAGGGCGGATTGTGGCCCGCGTTGACGTAGCGCACCTGGGTCATCCGGCGGTCGAGCTCGGCGAAGAAGAAGGTGACGAAGCTTGTCGGGCCTGAGCTCTTGTAGACGAAATCGCTCAGACGTGCCGTCATCCGCCCAAGATCGTAGCCGGGGCCGACTTCGACGAGGAGGGCCGCCCGGAGCGAGGCCATGAGCAGCGAGGCGCTGATTCCCTTGCCCGAGACGTCGGCGACGACGACCCCGATCCGGTCCGGGTCGATGGGCACGAAATCGTAATAATCGCCGCCGACCTCATAGCAGGGGACGTTGACGCCGCTGATATCGAAGCCGGCGAACTTCGGACTCTCCTTCGGCAGGAGGTCTTCTTGGATGCGGGCGGCCTGGGCGAGGTCCGCTTCGATCCGCCGCAGCAGGCCCTCGGACTTGGCCTTCTCTTCCGCCATCTGACGGTGGGCCTTGTCCCCCAATTTCTCCTGGCTCATGGATATCCTGATCATCTATTATCAGGATTTAGCGGCCCGGCGCAAGCCGGGTCTGATCCTCGTGTTCAGGGTGCCGACGGGCACGGTCCGTCCGAAGCCTCGGACATCCCGGTCCCGGGAATCCGCGCGCGACTTTGTGTTAGAATACGAAGTGCCGCGCGCCTGTAGCTCAGCTGGATAGAGCGTCGGACTTCGAATCCGCAGGTCGCCCGTTCGAATCGGGCCAGGCGCGCTCTCCCTTTTCCCCCGAGAAGTCCGTCAAGATCAGCGACTTCGACGCACGGCCGGGCCCGGAAACAAAATAAGCAGGATGCAGGGGGAACGAACCTCGAATCCTCAGGCCATTCCTCCGTACGATTCTATAAGCCCCCTGAGCGTCATAATGTGGGATTTGTCACCCTTCGCCAGGCCTTCGAAAAGGGTCTTCATGCTCGAGTCTGAGAAGACTACAGAGGCCGCAATGTGGATCCTTTCGAATCTCTCCTCCAGGTCGAGCAGTTTCCTGAGCCCATCGAGGAACCGGATGCTTCCCTGTTCGAGGGAAACATGGAGGGACCTGGCCTCGTCGAGGCCGGCGGCCGCCTCGACCGAGTCCATCCGGATTCCCTTTAGGAGGTCCGGATCCGTATCGTGAAAGCTTATGCCCCTCCGGATAATGTTGGCATGGTTGAGCTCCGCGCTTGCCAGCATTCTGAGCTGCGCGGCGACAGGCTGATCACCGGAGAGCTCTGCGGTGAATTCATAGATCTTCGAGATCTCGGTCTCGAGCTCCAGGGCAAGGTCGAGGAACTTCGAGATGGGCATGCTGACCTCCTTCTGTGGCCGCCCGGGCCCGGGCGCCCCGTCATTGAAAAAATCCTTGGTGACCTGCCCCCGCTCAATATACTACCTGCGCAATGAGATTTTCAAGTATTGCGGTCTACTCCGGATCCGCAGGTCGCCCGTTCGAATCGGGCCAGGCGCGCTTCTTCTTTCCCCCTTGCGAATTTGCGGCCATCGTCGCGGCCAAAAAAATAATCAGTTCGTTCCTTCTTTTTTCTTTTTTGAAAGGGAAACCAATACGAAGATCGAAAACGCAAGAAAATAAATCGATCCAGCCATGACACTTTTCGCGTCAAGTTCAGAAGGATCATTCCCAAATATAATTCCCAAAGTGACAAAAATAAAATAAGCAGAAGTCAAGATCCCAATTATCGCCAGCTTTTTCATCTCGAACCCTCCTCTTTTCTCTAGCATTATACTTGACCGCTTTCGATTCGAGAAAGCGGTTGATATCTGCCTTACGGAACAAGACGTGCTTCATCAGGCATTGATCGTCGGACGGCTATTTTTCAGGTATCTGATCAGGTCTATGGCCCTTCGAATTCTCCCGTCGCTTGTTCGAACCGGGGCCGGCGCGCTTCTTCTTTCCCCATAAAAACGGCTGAATTGGGGGGGAAATGGGAATCTAATATTTCAACCGGGGGTTTCGGCAGCGGCCGCCTCATCGCCTGAATTGACAAAACCTTGACAACTTTCTCATTTCTCGGGCTATACTTGTGCCATATGAGGGGCGTTATGAAGAGAGCATGGACCTTTTGGCCTTTCCTTCGAGGGGGCGACCGGGTGCAATGCGTCCAAGCATGTTTTCGGCACCTAAGAACACCGGGGCCGGGCGGCCCGCAGGCGATCGAGGAAACGACTGGACGAGCTGCCGTAAAACGGGTAACCACAATGAAAATCACCAAGGTTCTTTCCGCAGTCCTCCTCCTAGCTTGCCTAGGGTCGTTTGCCACGTGTACGCGGAAGGGAGCAGGTGCTGAATGGCAGGCTCTCAATAAAGAGTGCCTGGATCTCTACCAAAAAGGCAATTACGAGCGTGCGGTGGAGGTGGGAAAACAGGCCCTGCAGATTGCCGAGAAAAACGTCGGCCCGGATCATCCCGATGTGGCCACGAGCCTGAACAACCTCGCGGTGCTGTACTAGCGCCCAAGGCCAGTACGCGCAGGCCGAGCCGCTCTACAAGCGCTCGCTGGCGATCAGGGAGAAGGCCCTCGGCCCGGATCATCCCGATGTGGCCACGAGCCTGAACAACCTCGCGGTGCTCTACGACACCCAAGGCCAGTACGCGCAGGCCGAGCCGCTCTACAAGCGCTCGCTGGCGATCAGGGAGAAGGCCCTCGGCCCGGATCATCCCGATGTGGCCATGAGCCTGAACAACCTCGCGGAGCTGTACCGTGCCCAAGGCCAGTACGCGCAGGCCGAGCCGCTCTACAAGCGCTCGCTGGCGATCAGGGAGAAGGCCCTCGGCCCGGATCATCCCGATGTGGCCACGAGCCTGAACAACCTCGCGGTGCTGTACCGGACCCAAGGCCAGTACGCGCAGGCCGAGCCGCTCTACAAGCGCTCGCTGGCGATCAGGGAGAAGGCCCTCGGCCCGGATCATCCCGATGTGGCCACGAGCCTGAACAACCTCGCGGTGCTGTACCACACCCAAGGCCAGTACGCGCAGGCCGAGCCGCTCTACAAGCGCTCGCTGGCGATCAGGGAGAAGGCCCTCGGCCCGGATCATCCCGATGTGGCCACGAGCCTGAACAACCTCGCGGTGCTGTACGCTGACCCAAGGCCAGTACGCGCAGGCCGAGCCGCTCTACAAGCGCTCGCTGGCGATCAGGGAGAAGGCCCTCGGCCCGGATCATCCCGATGTGGCCACGAGCCTGAACAACCTCGCGGTGCTGTACTACACCCAAGGCCAGTACGCGCAGGCCGAGCCGCTCTACAAGCGCTCGCTGGCGATCAGGGAGAAGGCCCTCGGCCCGGATCATCCCGATGTGGCCACGAGCCTTGAAAATATGGCTGTCCTTTATCGGGCTACCAAGCGAGAGAAAGAAGCGCAAGAGCTCGATGCCCGGGCGGCCCGCATCCGGTCTATCAAACGATAAGAAACGCGGTTATAGAAGCCCTCTTTATGCAGCACATCTACGGCACAGCCAAGAAAGTGCGCGGCTGTCACTTCTTTAGCTGAAATCTGTTAGGAACACCGGTCTGACAGAACCTTGACATCTCGGGATATCTGCCTGATGATAATGCCAATGATGGGAGGGCCCTTGATGAGAAATGCGCCCGCGCGCGTACTGTTCGCGGCCGCGTTGGCCGCATCCTTTTTGTTGCTGCCGGCCGACCTCTCGGCCAAAGGGAAAAGGGGGGTCACCCTCGTCATCACCCGGATGGACGGCACGCTCGTCACCGGCGAGCTCATCGCCGCCAAGCCGGACTCCCTTCTCCTCTTGAGCACCCCCGGACAGGAAGAGAGC
>CAVSAI010000048.1:0-24106 GCA_963725825.1 Candidatus Aminicenantota bacterium | reverse complement strand
GTTCGCGGCCGCGGCGATCGCGGCCCTGTTCACGTCCTGCATCCTGATCACGGATCCGGAAGGAGAGCCGGGCTGGCGGACGACGCCGGAGACAGGGGCCGGGAGCCCCCCCGCGGAATTCCGACAGACGTTCGATTCCGCGCCGGGACGGACCTTGTCGCTCGAGAACGACTACGGGGACGTCACGATCACGGGATGGGACCGCGACCAGGTGGAGGTCGTGGCCAAGGCCGCGACGGTCGAGCCGCAACCGCAGGGCTCGTCCCGTCCGTACCGGATCCGCAAGGTCACACCCGAGGTCGAAGTCCAGGAGACCGAGGACGGGCTCCTTGTCAGGACGCCGACGTTCGAAGGCCCTGGCCAGGCGCCCGCCGTGGATTACGAGGTTAGCGTCCCCAATTCCGTTGTCCTGACCGGGATCCGCATCAGCGAGGGCAACCTCGCCATCGCCGACGTTTTCGGGCGGATCGAGGCTTCCGTCGACCAGGGAGACCTGAGCGTCAGCAACTATTCCGGTCCCATGCGCCTGACCGTCGGGACCGGCAACGCGGACGTGGAGGTCCTCGATCTCCGCGACCGGGACGAGATCTCGATCACCTCCCGAAAAGGCGATATCTCCCTTCGTTTGGAATCGGGCGTCAACGCCATCGTCGAGGCGGACGCGCCGCGCGGCGACGTCAGCAGCGACTTCGACCTGGGCGTCAAGCTGCCGGCCTCGACCGTCAAGGGATGGATCGGGCAGGGAGGCCCGGCGGTCTTTTTGAGGGCCTCCGACGGGCGGATCAGGATCATCAGGACCGCGGGCGCCGTCGCTCCTGCGGCGGCGCAAGCCGGAAAGTGAGGGAGACCATGGACGAGCTTCATCGCGACGAAGAGCCGACGGAAGAGCCCACGAAAGAACGAAGCAGGATCTGGGGACTGGCCGTCGCCATCCTGGCCATCCTGGCGGTCATCGCGGTCCTCTATTACTTCTTTTTCATGAAGAAACCGGAGCTT
Source organism: Candidatus Aminicenantota bacterium (assembly GCA_963725825.1). GTDB lineage: Bacteria > Acidobacteriota > Aminicenantia > Aminicenantales > Saccharicenantaceae > RBG-16-66-30. The sequence continues at coordinate 23,110 of CAVSAI010000048.1, read as the reverse complement.
CCGGCGCCGGCCCCGGCGGCCGGATCAGGTCTTCCTGCCGAGGCCGCGAATGCGCCCGCGGCGCCGGGGCTGGAGCCCCTGGCGTTCCCTGCGGTCCCGCTCGCGGCGAGCGACGACGCCGTCCGCCAATTCGCGGCAGCGATCGCGGCGGATCCGGAATTCTCCAAATGGCTTCTGACCAAGGATCTCATCAAGACATTTGTCGTCTCCGTGGACAATGTCGCCAACGGCCTGAGCCCGAAGAGCCACGTCGATTTCTTCGGTCCGGAGGGAGGCTTCCGTGTGTCGCGGACGAAGGACGGGATCTTCGTCGACCCGGCCGCGTACGCCCGCTATGCGCCCGTGGTCGCCGTCGTCCGATCGATCGACGCGGCGGCCGCCGTCCGCCTCTATCGGGCCGTCGAGCCGCTGCTGCAGGAGGCGTATAACGAGCTGGGTTACCCGGGCGTCGATTTTGACGATACGATCGTCCGGGCTATGTCCGAGCTTCTCGAGACGCCGGTCGTCAACGGCCCGATCCGCCTGGAACAGAAGGTGCTGAGCTATGCGATGACCGACGAGACGCTCGAAGGATTGAGCCTGGCCCAGAAGCAGCTTCTCAGGATGGGTCCCAAGGGCGTCGAGGCCGTCGGAGACAAGATCAGGCAGCTGGCGTCCGTCCTGGGGATCCCGGCGTCGCGCCTGCCGCAGACAAGGATCTATACGCCCGTCGCCCGCTAGCGCGGCCGCCTATTTCCAGCGAAAGGGCTTGTCTTTCCTGAAGTCCGGGACGATGTGCTCGTCCGGGCCGAAGGGGTCCGGCTGCAGGAACAGGTGGTCGAGGCCGAGAGCCATGGCCTTATCGGCCGCGCGACAGTATTCCTCCCGGGAAACGCTCTTCTGGATCTCCTCCGGCGCCCGGAAACAGGGATGGTATTGGCTCATGAGGCTCAGGCCGATAAAGGGCGAGAGGTTCTTCCCGGTCCAGTCCAAGAGGGCCAGAGTGTCTTCGATCGCCCCGGGCAGGATCAGGTGCCGGACGACGACGCCCTTGCGGGCCGTTCCGTTCCTGCCCAGGCCGAGGGCCGGCTGCTGCAGCGTCATCTCCCGTATGGCTTCGGATGCCTTGGCGAAGTAGTCGGGGGCGGCGGAGTACCTTCGCGAAAGCGCCGGAGAATGGTACTTCAGGTCGGGCAGGTAGACGTCGATGATGCCTTCCAGGGACTGGACGACGTTCAGACTGTCATAGCCGTTGGAGTTCCATACAAGGGGGACGTCGAGTCCCTGGGACAGGGCGATAAGCAGGGCCCTCAGGATGGGCAGGACGACGTGGCTCGGCGAGACGAGATTGATGTTGTGGGCGCCCTCGGCCTGGAGGCCCAGCATCATCGAGGCCAGAGCCTCGTCGGTGACGGGCTCGCCCTCGAGGAGCCAGCTGAGCTGGTAGTTCTGGCAGAACACACACTTGAGATTGCACCCCGAAAAGAAGATCGTCCCGGAGCCGGAGTTGCCGCTGATGACCGGCTCCTCGCCGAAATGGAGAAGGGCATGGGACACCGAAGCCAGGTGGCCAGTCCGGCAGACGCCGTCGGCGCCTCTAGTCCGGTCCACCTGGCAATCTCGGGGGCAGAGAGTGCAGCACTTCTCGAGAGGGGAGAGACGGTCGATCGCCTTCCCGACCCGCTCCAGCTTGCGCACGCTTGGCATATTCCTATTCTATGGGGTCGGACCACAGCAAGTCAATTATTTGCATTAATTTAAGGCCAGTTTTAGGCCTATTATGGGCTTATCTCCCGCATTTTTGGCCATGAGAATGAATGACTCGCCTATTGCCTATAGATTCGGTTTTCATTTTTGGGGGTGAAAATGCCGTACTCAGGCCTTTTCGGGCACGATTTTCGGGGGTTAATTGACTGATTAGAAAGGCTATTGCTGTGGTCCGACCCTATTGTTATGCTATTATGTGCCGATGGAACTGCTCAAGAAGATCCTCGATATCGCTTTGCACCTCAATAAGTACCTCAGCGCTATCATCCTGCAGTACGGGCTCTGGACTTATGCCATCCTGTTCCTGGTCATCTTTGTCGAGACGGGATTCGTGGTCATGCCGTTCCTGCCGGGCGACTCGCTCCTCTTCGCCGCGGGGACCTTTGCCGCCCTCAAGGCGCTCAACGTCGGCTGGCTTCTCCTGATCCTCTCCGGGGCCGCGATCCTCGGCGATACGGTCAACTATTGGGTCGGGCGCCGCCTCGGTCCGAAGGTCTTTCACAAGGACGATGCCCGCTTCCTCAAAAAGGAATACCTCGAGCGGACCCACGCCTTCTTTGAAAAGCACGGCGGCAAGACGATCATCATCGCCCGCTTCGTCCCGATCATCCGGTCCTTCGCACCCTTTGTCGCCGGCGTCGGGCGGATGTCCTACGGCCGGTTCCTCTCCTTCAATATCGTCGGCGGCATAGGCTGGGTCGTCCTGCTCACCGGCGCCGGTTACTTTTTCGGCAACATCCCCCTCGTCAAGAACAACTATTCCATCGCCGTCCTGGCCATCATCGCCATCTCGACCGTTCCGATCGTGGTGGAATACTTCAGGAACCGCAGGAAGAAGACCGCGCCGCTTCCGAAGGGCCCGGCCTAGGCCCGGCGCCGGTCCTTGACCGGGGCGAGGGTCCTTGCGATCCGGCGCAATCCGGCCGAGCCCAGGGCATGGTGGGCGGTCATGTCGGTGTGGAGAGGGGTCAGGGAGATGTAGCCCGCATGGGCGGCCATGACGTCCGTGCCGGAATCGCCGACCCGGCGCGGCGTCCCGGTCCCGATCCAATAATATGAGGAATCCCGGGGATCGGTCTTCTCGATGATCTCCGGATCGTAGAACTTCCAGCCCAGGCGCGTGATCTTGACGCCCTTGATCGGCGCCGGCGGGATATTGACGTTCAGGGCCGTGCCCGGAGGGAGTCCGTTGGCGAGGATATCCGACGCCACGATGCGCACGATCTCGGCGGCGCGTTTCAGGTCGAAGCGCCCTTCCGCATCCGGCAGCAGCGAAACCGCCACCGACGGGATGCCGTGAAAAGTCCCCTGGATGGCACCGGCGACGGTCCCCGAGTAATTGATGTCCTGCTGGCCGAGGTTCGGGCCCGGGTTCATGCCCGAGACGATGAGGTCGGGGCGCCGCGGCAGGAACTTCTGGAGCGCGAAATAGATGCAGTCGACCGGCGTCCCTTCGACCGCCCAGACGCGCTCCCTGATGTGCTGCACGCGGAGCGGCCGACGCAGAGTGACGGCCAGGGAGCAAGCGCTTTTCTCCCTGTCCGGGGCGACGATGTAAGTGCGGCCGACGGCCGCCAGCCTCCGGAAAAGGATCTGGATCGTCTCGCGGTAGAACCCGTCGTCGTTCGTCAGTAGAATGATGGGGCGCCCGGCGCGCGCTCCGGAGGCACCAGGCTTTTTCACGCCGGCTTCTTGATCATGACCAGAAGCATCTTGAACCGCGTCGCCGCCTTCAGGGCGTGCGGCACAGCCGCCGGCATGATGATCATTTCACCAGGCTTGATCCGGTTCGCGCGGCCGCCGATCGTGATCTCCGCCTCGCCGTCGAGGTCGATGACCAGGGCGTCGAAGGGGGCCGTGTGCTCGCTGAGCTGCTCGCCCTCGTCGAACGCGAACGCGGTCACCGTTCCCGCCGGCTGGCTGACGATCTCGCGGCTGACGACGGCGCCGTCTTGATAACCGACGAGCCCGGCCAGCGCGATGGAACGCCCCTTCAGGTCTTCCGTGCTCTTGTCTTTCGTCATGGCGGACATAGGAGCTCTCCTTATCGGATCAGGATCTCCCCGATATGTACTGGCAATAGCCGAAGGCGAGAGGGCCCTTCTTCGTCGTCTCGCAGGCGATGCCGCAGACGGCGATCTTCATGGAAGCCGCTCCCGGACGATAAAAATGGTCGGGACGGGCGGATTTGAACCGCCGACCCCATGCACCCCAAGCATGTGCGCTACCAGGCTGCGCCACGTCCCGGACCAAGGCCACTTATTATACCAGAACCCGGTAATTTATCAGGCCTTTTTTTTGCGACCGCCGTCGAGCTCGATGACGATGTCCTGGAGCTCGTCGCGGACGGAGTTGAGGGTCTTGCGGAGCCTCTCCGGATGGACGGGGTTGGACCGGGCCAGGCCGAATTCGTCCTCTATCCGCCGCTTGATGCCGGCCATCGTCAGCGTTTTCGAGTCCATGAGCTCCTTGACCCGGGCCACGATGGAGACGTCCTGCTGGCGAAAGAACTTTTCGCCGCTCCCGGTCAGCCCGGCGCTGAGGAACGGGAATTCCTCCTCCCACGCCGCCAGGGTGGCCGCATCGACGCCCGTGAGGCGGCTGACCTCGTCGAGCTTGAAGACGAGCTTCGTCTTCGCTTTTTCGTCCTTGACGGGCTTCGGCGGGAAGGTTTCTTTTTTCACGGCGCTCGGAGGCCAAATTTAGCATTTTCTGGGGGTTTGGTCAAGGCGCGGAGCGGCTCCGCCGCGGGCGGTTGTGATATAATCCCAAGACCATGACTCCCCCGGAGGCGAAGAAGAAAGACAGGGACAAAGATCGGGATAGAGGCCCCCGGACGCCGCTCGCCGAGCGGATGAGGCCCCGGACCTTCGACCGCGTCTACGGCCAGGACCATATCCTGGGCAAGGGCAAGCTCCTGTCCGAGCTCATCGAGTCGAACCAGCTCGTCTCCATCATTTTTTGGGGACCGCCGGGATCGGGCAAAACGACGCTGGGCATGATGCTGGCCCGTCACTTCGACCTGCCCTTCGAGTTCTTCAGCGCCGTCCTTTCCGGGATCAAAGAGGTCAAGGAGTTCATGGCCCGGGCCGAACAGCAGAGACGGCTCTTCGGCAAGCCCATGATCCTGTTCATCGACGAGATCCACCGCTTCAACAAAGCCCAGCAGGCGGCCTTCCTGCCCTACGTGGAAAAGGGCGACATCATCCTCTTCGGGTCGACGACGGAGAACCCCTCGTTCGAAGTCATCGCCCCGCTCCTGTCGCGGACCCGCGTCCTCGTCCTCAAGGAGCTCGATCACGACGCGCTCGCCCATATCATCCGGGACGCGCTCGAGGACAAAGAACACGGTCTCGGAGCGGCCGGCTTGGCCATCGACCCCAGCGCCCTGGATATGCTCATCGACTATGCCAACGGCGACGCCCGCCGGGCCCTGAACACCCTCGAGATCGCGGCCGGCCTGGCCCGGGCGAAGACGATCTCCGTCGAGAACGTCCAGGAAGCGCTTCAGCAGCGGACCCTCCTCTACGACAAATCCGGGGAAGAGCACTTCAACCTCATCTCGGCCCTCCACAAGAGCCTGCGCAACAGCGACGTCGATGCCGCGCTCTACTGGCTCGTCCGGATGCTGGCCGCGGGCGAGGATCCTCTGTACGTCGCCCGGCGCATGGTCCGCTTCGCCTCCGAGGACGTCGGCCTCGCCGACCCTCAGGCCCTGGCCCTGACGTTGCACGCGAAGGAGGCCTACGATTTTCTCGGCTCGCCTGAGGGGGAGCTGGCTCTGGCCGAGGCGGTCGTCTATCTCGCCGCGGCGCCGAAGAGCAACCGCATCTACACTGCTTACGGGGCCGTCCAGCACGAGATCGAGCGGAGCCCCCACGAGCCCGTGCCGCTCCAGATCCGCAACGCCGTGACCTCGCTCATGAAGGAGATCGGCTATGGCAAGAGCTACCAGTACGCCCACGACAGCGCGACGGAGACGACGGACATGGAGACCATGCCCGAGCGCCTCAGGGGCCGGAAGTACTATGAGCCGGGGGAGCTCGGCTTCGAGAAGGAGATGCGCAAGCGCATCGATTGGTGGGACGCCCTGAAAGTTCGGATCAGAGAAGACAAAGCCCGGGAGCGAGGCCAGGACAAGAAAGAAAAGACCTAGGTCTGACCTTCAGCGGAGGGAGGCGCGTCTTTGTCCTCTTTCTCCTTGAAAAGATAATACACTTCCCAGCTGATGTCGTCGGCCAGGCAGCCGATGCACGACTTCGGGGTCGTGGCGATCTCGTCGTCGGCGATCTTGTCTTTGAGGATCTTCTTGACGATGCGGCGGATCTTGTACAGCAGGATGTAGTTGACCATTCCGGGCTCTCAGGCGGGAATGATACCAGTTTCGGCTCCCTCACGCAAAATTAGCCTCGGGACGTCACTTTCGTCAGGCCGCGGAGGGACCTCGGGGATCATCTCCGTTCGCTGCCGGCGGGGAACGAAGTCTTCGAAGCGGACCTGCGGAATCGGGCTGAGCACTCGAGGCCCGATTCTGCGAAATATCTGGAGCGGTGCTTTGATGAAGATATCTCCCAGATGCGCAGCTCCGAGTCACTCCGCAGCGCATCTGACCTCCGCTCCCAAGAGTCCGCTACGGGTAGGTCTCCGTCCCGAAAAGGCTAAATCACCGCTTTATGCTCACTCCGATGACACCCCTCAGCCCCTTCTTCCGCGGCCCCCCATGTTCCGTCCTTTGACGATGTTGATTCCATCCTGGCTGTAATATAATAAGGCAGAGAAATGAACAGATTTGGAGCCTTGGCTATCCTAGGCTTAGCGCTGACGGCGTGTGCCGTGCAGGTCGCAAAGCCACTGGTCGACCCCTTCCCTCTGCGGTTTCCGCTCGTCGAGGCCGGAACGCTCGAGATCGAAGGCCACATTGTCGGACAGCCGCAAGCACGGGACGGGATCGTCTATGTCACCATAAGAGAAGGCTATCTCACGGCCGTCGTCGCCCGTTCGCGGAGCATTCTCTGGAGGAGGCCTGTCGACGGAGCGGACCCGAACATCATCGGGCAGGCCGGTTCGCCCGTCGACGGGGCCGGCCCGGCCCTGAAGATCGAGGGACCGAGGCTTCAGGCGATCGACGGCATGGGCCGGGTCCTCTGGGAATTCGCCGCCGAGGGGACGATCAGCGTCGAACCGGTCACCCGCGACGGCCGCGTTTATTTCGGCGATTCGGAGCGGATGTTTTATTGCCTGGGCGCGGCGACCGGCAATGCGAAATGGCGGCGCCGGCTCCAGGGCGCCCCGCTCCACCCGGCCGTTATCAGGGGCGACACTGTGGCCGTAACCGCTTCGAACAGCGTCGTTTATCTTCTCTCGCGCAAGGGCGGATCGATCCTATCGTGGGATGCCGTCCCTTCCCGGGTCGTTTACGAGCCCGCTGCGGCGGGCCCTTTGATCTTGGTCTCCTCGGCATCGACCACTGTCGCGGCGATCGACCTGCGCACGGGGAAGCGCGCCGGTCAATATGAGGCCTCCGGATCCCTGGTGGCGGGCGCTGTCTGGTCCTCCCCCGATGTCGTCCTCTTCGTGGAGGACGAGGCGTCGGGACATCAAAAGATCGTCTTTCTCAGATCCCGCTGAGGTCCCGCCAGCCCGGAGCCCGGACAGGCTGCCGGCTCCTGGTCTCTTTTACCCGTCGTGGACAAGATGGCCGCCCCTGGGATATCCTAAAGGCTCGTTATGGAGGACGTCATGAAGAAGATCGGCATCATCATCTGCGGCCGCTACCAGTCCTGCGGCGGAGGGAAATGTTTCAGGGCCGCCCGTGAACGTGCCGGCGGCTTCGCCCGTTATCCGAAGGACGAGCCTCTCGAGATCGTCGGATTCTCGAACTGCGGCGGCTGCCCCGGGGGCAACATCGAATACGTCCCGGAGGAGATGAAGAAGAACGGGGCCGAAGTCATCCACCTGGCGACGGGCTTCATCGTCGGCTATCCGCCGTGCCCCTCCATTCCCCAATTCAAGCAGTTTATCGAATCGCGTTACGGGATTCCCGTGGTCGTCGGCACCCACCCCATTCCCCTGAAATATTTCGAAGCCCACCTCAAGCTGCCCTACTGGACCGATATGAAGATGGCCGAGATCGCGGGCGAACTGATGAGAGAGGACCGCGCGGTCATGGAGGCCTACAACTGATCGTGTGCCGGGATCGGCAGAAAGAAAAGGAGATCCGAAATGAATAGGGACGAAGCCCTCGCATTGCTCAGGGAGCACCTCCAAAACAAGAACTTGTTCAAGCATTGCCTGTCCGTCGAGGCCTGCATGAGGGCCCTGGCCGTCCGCCTCGGCCACGACCCCGAGCCCTGGGGCCTGGCGGGAATCCTCCACGACCTCGACTACGAGGTGACCGAGAAGAGCCCCGAGCTCCATACGACGGAGACCGTGAAGATCCTCCGGGAGAAGGGCATCGCCGAGCCCGTCATCCACGCCGTGGAGGCCCACGCCGCCAAAGTGCCTTGCGAATCGCCCATGGATTGGGCCATCTATTCCGTCGACCCGCTGACGGGCCTGATCATCGCGGCGACCCTGATGCACCCGTCGAAGAAGATCAAGTCCATCGACCTCGAGTTCGTCAAGAGGCGGTACAAGGAGAAGAGCTTCGCCAAGGGCGCCCGCCGCGAGGAGATCGAGCAGAGCCGCAACCTCGGCCTCGAGCTCGACGAGTTCCTGTCGATCGCCATCGCCGCCATGCAGGGGATCGATACAGACCTCGGTCTCTAGGGGTCAAACCTATAAGTTTTTACTTTTCGACAGTCCCGTGGGAATCCCGGCGGGAACCCTAGAAAAAATTAAAAAGGTATAGGTTTGACCCCATCTTGACTATTTCAAAATATCCACGTTCATGCCGAGCTCGAGGTAGCGGCCCCGCCAGGGAAAGCCGGGCTCGGTGAAGAAGTAATGGTTGAAGACGTTGCCGAGCCGGACGAAGATCTCGTAGCGGCCGTTCCAGGTGTAGCCGGCGATGGCGTCCAGATTGAAGAAGCCGGGGATCGTGAGCAGTGAGGCTGGCGTCGTGCGGGTGTTCCACCACCAGGACTCCGAGCCCGCGAGCCCGTAGAGGGCCAGCCTGACGCCCTTGGCCGGGAAGAACGAGGCGTCGAAGTTGAGGTTGTGTTTCGGCTGGGCATCGAGCGGGCGGCCGTCCGTGTCGTTCCGGTGGTCGAGGAAGGTGTAGTTGGCGGTCGCCCCGAACCAGCGTGTTCCCTTCTGGACCTGGACCTCGAATCCGTTGATGTGGGCCTTGCCGACATTGGTGTACTGCCGTGTCCCGTCGGGCAGGGTGTAGGTGTCGATGAAGTCCCTGAAGCGGTTGAAGAAGACGGACCCGGTCACAAAGAGGGGGCCGTTCCAGGTCGCGGCGATCTCGAAGCCGGTCCCCGACTCCGCGAGGAGGTTCGGGTTCCCCGAGCTCAGCGAGTAGAGCGAGCGCATGGAGGGGAAGCGGGACTTGCGGGCGAACGAGACATGGAAGTCGAGGTCCTCGTTCGGCGTGAACTTGATCCCGATCAGGGGGTTGAGGGAGGTGTTGTTCTTTCCCCCGGCGTACTTCTTGATATAGTCGAGGCTCAGGCCGCCGATGACCTTCCACTGATCGGTCAGGCTGAAGTGGTCCTCGACCCCGGCCGATACCGTTCCCTGATCGAACTGGGCCCAGGGGAGACCGACGTCGTCCTGGATGCGGGCGATGTCCTTCTGGTAGAGCAGGCTCGTCTTGACCGTGTTCTTCCCGCCGGTCGGCAGCTCCGCCAGGGCGAACCCGCCGTAGGACGAATTGTCGTAGGTGCTCGACGTATCGAGCTCGGTCATCTCCGGGTCGTTGAACCAGTCGAGCGTGTTGGTGTAGTTGATATAGAAAGTGCGGAACCGCAGGAACGCGTCCCCGCCGAGCGAGGTGAAACCGCCCGCGTTGAGGGTCGAGCGGTCCCACTTGGGGAAACGCCAGAAACGGGCTCTCTGGACGGCGAGCGCCGGCGGCATGCCGTACTCGGAGTGGTATAGCCCCGCGTTGACCATGATCTCGGTCGAGCTCGACGGCGTGTAATAGAGCTTGCCGTTGAGGTTGAGGCGCTCGAAGTCGCTGTTGGACCGCGGGGTCTCGCCGGTCACCGGATCGCGATAGTCAAATCCGTCCGAGCCCTGATAGAGCACGTCACCCGCGAGAGAGAATTTCTTCAAGCTGTACGCCGCGTCCGCGCCGAGGCTCTTCGTGTCCCTGTCGCCGTAGCTGCCGGTCAGCGTCAGGCGGGGCTCGACGGTCGGACGGCGGGTGATGACGTTGACCAGGCCGCCCAGCGTGTTCGGGCCGTAGAGGACCGAGGACGGGCCCTTGGTCACCTGGACGGTATCGATGCTCCCGGCCGAAATGGTCTTGAGGTCGAACGTGGAAAAGTAGGGTTCGTAGACCGGCACGCCGTCGACGAGAAGGGCGATGCGATTGGCGCCGACGCCGCGGAGCTTCAGAGTGTAGGTGTCCTTGTCGCCGAAGGTGACCATGGAGCCGGGGATGTACTTGAGGATGTCCGAGAGATCGCGCGGCTTGAGCGCGTTGATCTCCCCGGACAGGACGGTCGAGACGGTCGCCAGGGGGACGTCCTTGGGGGACTTTCCCACGACCAGGATCTCCTCGGTGATCCGGACCTGCTTCTCGACTTCCTTCTTCCTGGCTTTCTGATCGGTCTTCGTTTCCTGGGCCCGGAGAGGGGACATGCCGAGGGCCAGGGTCAGGAGGAACAAGGCGGCGACGGTGAACTTGAGGGAGGGGCGCAGAGGTGAACTCACGGTATTCTCCTTTTCGAAATGGGAGGACAAGCCGTTTCCCGCTTGTCCCTATCGGTCGGAGGGCTTGGCCGGATAGGGCTTTAGCGCCGCCGACTCGGAGAGAAGGCGTAGGTTAGCAAACGACCGGGCGCCTGTCAACCGGATCGTCGCCGCGCTCAGGCGATCTTCTGCAGCTTGCTGTGCTTGACGCTGTACATGAAGTAGATGGCCAGGCCGGCCAGGAGCCAGATCCCGAAACGGATCCAGGTCACCTTGGGCAGGCTGTACATGAGGTAGAAGCAGAAGCCGACCGTGATGAGCGGGGTGAACGGGACGCCCGGCGTCTTGAACTTCCGCTCGACCTCGGGCCGCGTCTTCCTCAGCACGATGACGCCGACGGACACGAGAATGAACGCGAAGAGCGTGCCGATGTTGCAGAGGTCGATGATCATCGGCAGAGGAAAGAGGCCGGCGATGAGGGCCGTGACGCTGCCCGTGATCCAGGTGCAGAGATGGGGCGTCTGGTGAACGGGATGGACTTTGGCGAAGGCCGGCGGCAGGAGGCCGTCCCGGGCCATGACCATGAAGATGCGGATCTGGCCGTAGAGCGTGACCAGCAGGGTCGAGATCATGCCGATGATCGCCCCGGTCGCGACGAGCGCGCCGCCCCACTGGATGCCGATGCGGCTCAGGGCCGCCGGCAGGGCGTTGCCGACGTCGATCAGCTTGTAGGGGACGATGCCGGTCAGGACGAAGGCCACAGCCACGTAGAGGACGATGACGACGCCCAGGCAGAGCATCAGCCCGAGGGGGACGTCCCTCTTCGGGTTCTTGGTCTCTTCGGCCGCGGTGGAAACGGCGTCGAAGCCGATGTAGGCGAAGAAGATGATCGCCGCGCCGGCCATGACACCCTTCCAGCCGAAAGGCATCATCGGCTGGAGGTTGGCCAGACTGACGTGGCGGACGCCGAGGACGATGAATAGGAGGATGACGGCGATCTTGACGAGAACGATGATGTTGTTGATCTTGGCGCTTTCGCGGATGCCGATGTAGAGGACCCAGGTGATCAACATGGTGATGACGATGGCCGGGACGTCGACGACGCCTCCGGACAGGACGATGCGCCCGTTGACCGTCGTGATGGGCGGGATCAGGAGGGCCTTCGGCAGCTTGACCCCGGCGCTCTGGATGAGGCCGATGAAGGTCGTCGACCAGCCCGAGGCCACGGCGCTCGCTGCCACGAGGTACTCGAGCATGAGGTCCCAGCCGATGATCCAGGCGATGACTTCGCCGAAGGCGACATAGGAGTAGGAATAGGTGCTCCCGGCGACGGGGAACATGCAGGCCAGCTCCGAATAGGTCAGGGCGCAAAAACCGCACGTGACCGCGGCGATGATGAACGACAAGAGGATCCCGGGGCCGGCGAGCTGGGCGCCCTGTCCCGTGGCCACGAAGATGCCCGTCCCGACGACGGACCCGATGCCCAGGGCCGCCAGGTCGACGGCCCTCAGGTTCTTCTTGAGCTGGGTGTGTGAGGCGGCCTCTTCGATCTGGGCCGGGGTTTTTGTCTTCCAGATGTTCATGCGTTGCCTCTCCTCCGAGCGCTAAGGAGGGGGATTATACCCAAGTCCGGGCGGAAAGCAATCTTCCGGAATTTTGAAATGTCCCCGGAATTCGGTTTGACAACGGCGGCCCGTTCGGATACCTAGAAAGCTCGACCTTTGCCGCTGAGGAGGCGAACATGAAGATCCGCCGGCTTTTCCAATTGTCGTCGGCCGCTTATCTGGCCGTCGTCCTGACCTCTTGCGCTGATCGCGTTACGTCCCGGGCCCTGGATTCGATCAGGCCCGCGGACATGACGTTTTCCATGAAATTCCTCGGATCGCCGGAGTTCCATGGGAGGAACACTCCTTCCACCGAGCTCGACATCGCCTCCCGGTATATCGCCCTCGTCGCCGAGCGGATCGGCCTCAAGCCTCTGATGCCGGGCGGCTCGTACTACCAGGAAGTCCCCGTCGAGGTCACGACTGTCTCGCCGTGCGCTTCCCGGCTGCGCCTCGAGGCGTCGGGTCGGGAGCGGACGTTCGGCTTTCCGGCGGACGCGACGGTCGGCAGGGGTTTCGAAGCCGGCCAGGCTTCGGGAGAGATCATTTTCGTGGGGTACGGGCTGAGCGCCCCGGAGCTCGCCTGGGACGACCTGGCGGGCCTCGACCTCAAGGGCAAGGTCGCCGTCGTCCTGGACGAAACGCTTCCCGAAGATCATCCACTCAAACCGGTCGAGAACCGCCGCCTTCTCGCCGGACGGACCGGCGCCTTGCGGGACAGGGGCGTTGCCGCAGTCGTGACCATCATCAGCGATGAGCATGAAGCGAGGCTCACGGAGAAGGGCCTCACCTTCGACCTGCCCGAGAGGCTCCGGTTCCCCGGCGTCGACACGACCGCCGGGACCCCGCCGACACGGCCGCGCGGCCCTTTTCTCCAGGTCGATGTCCGGCACGCGGCGGGAGCCGCGATCCTGGGATACGATCCCGAAGAGCTGGCTCGGATGTCCGAAACCCTTCGTTCAGGAAAGCCGGTCGCCGCGAAGAACCTCCCGGGACGCAGGCTCGACGTCGAAGTCGGCGCCGCGACGCGGAAGGAGAAGTCCTGCAATGTCGTCGCGTTTCTCGAAGGCGCGGACCCGGCGCTCCGGCAAGAATACCTGACCCTCAGCTCCCACCACGACCACAATCCCGACCGCGAAGGACGGGTCTTTCCCGGCGCGGACGACAACATCTCCGGCGTCGTCGGCATGTTCGAGATCGCCGAGGCGATGATGATCGCCAGGCCCAAGCGCTCGGTCATTTTCGTCTGGAACACGGCCGAGGAGAAGGGACTCGTCGGCTCGTACTATTTCGTCCAGCACTGCCCCGTCCCGGTCGAGAAGATCAGCGCCAACCTCGACCTGGACATGATCTCGAGGAACGACCCGAACCAGATCTATCTCATCGGTTCGAACAAGCTCAGCTCCGAGCTCGACGCGTCGATCCAGGCCATGAACAAGAAGGCCGGGCTTGGATTGACCCTCGACTACACCTACGAAGCCCCCAGCCACCCGGATCGCTTCTTCTTCCGCAGCGACCAGTACCCCTATATCCGCTACGGCATCCCGGCGGTGTGGTTCTTCTGCGGGACGACCGCCGATTACCACACGGAGGGCGATATCGAGGCCAAGGTCGACTACGGCAAGATGGAAAGGGTGTCCAAGCTCGTCTACCTCGTGGCCATGGACATCGGCAACAGGGCGGCCCTGTTGAATCTCGATCTTCGTCCCGAGGTCCGGTCGCGCGGCCCGGAGAATATGAAGGTCGAGTGGAGGTAGAGGCCTTTTGACTTGCCCTGGGCCGTATGCTATCTAGAACACGATGAAGATCGTCGCGGTCGTCGGCTTCTCCGATAGCGGCAAGACGCGGCTGGTCGTCCGGCTCATCCGGGAGCTCAAGAGCAGGGGAGCCCGGGTCGCGGCCGTCAAGCGCTGTTCGCACGGCTTTTCCCTCGATACGGAAGGGAAGGACACGGCGGATTTCAGCGGGGCCGGCGCCGACGGCGTGGCCATGATCTCATCGGAGGGCTGGGCGGCGCTCGGCGGCACGCCGGCGATCGACGCCTCCCGGCTGGCGAGGCGGCTTTTCCCCGAGGCCGGCGTCGTCCTCATCGAGGGCGGCAAAGACGTCCGGGGAACTCCCAAGATCGAAGTGCTGCGGGCCGGCCTGTCGGAGGCCCCGGCGACTCCCCCCGACGAGCTCATCGCGGTCGTTACCGACGGGCCCCGGCCGCCCGGCGCCCCGGTTCTCCTTTTCGGGCCCGACGAGATCTCCGGGATCGCGGACCTTATCCTTTCCCTCGAGGAGGCGAAAATGGCGGACATCACGCTCGAAGTGGACGGCCGGGAGGTCGCCATGAACCCGTTCGTCCGGACATTTATCGAGAAGACGGTGCTCGGCATGGTCTCGTCGCTGAGCGGCATTGATCCCGAGCCGAAGAGGATCGCGCTCGTCATCGACAGGACGGGCGAGGTCGCCAAAACGGGGCCGAAGCCTTGACGCCCCTGCCGAGGCCGGGGTCGCTCGCCTTCGCCAGAGAGTACTTCGCCCATCGTGATCAGGCCGTGCTGGCGGTCCTGCGCCAGAGCTCCGTGGGTATCGCCGGCGCCGGCGGTTTGGGGTCGAACGTGGCCGTCGCCTTGGCCCGGGCCGGGATCGGGCGCCTGGTCATCGCCGACTTCGATGGGATCGAGCCGTCCAACCTCAACCGCCAGCAGTATTTCATCGACCAGGTCGGCGAACGCAAGGTCGAGGCCCTGAGGGAGAACCTCCTGGCCATCAATCCCTATTCGCTCTACGAGATCCACGACGTCAGGATCACGCGGAGGAACGCGACGAAGATCTTCGGACGCGTGGACGTCCTCGTCGAGGCCTTCGACAAGGCCGAGGCCAAGGAGATGCTCATCGAGGCCAGCCTGTCGAAATTCCCCGGCCGGCCGATCGTCGCGGCCTCGGGCCTGGCCGGCTACGGCTGCAACAGCAAGGTCCATTCCCGGCGCCTGGGCAATCTTTATATCTGCGGCGACGAATCGAGCCAGTGCCCGAAGGGCGTCAGCCCCATGGCGCCGCGCGTCGCTCTGGTCGCGGCCATGCAAGCCAACCAAGTCGTGGAACTCCTGGTCAAGATGAAAGGCCGAAATGTTCAAAGTCAACGAGTATTTTGACGGCAAGGTGAAATCCCTGGCGTTCACGTCCATCGACGGCCCGGCGACGGTCGGCGTCATGGCCGCCGGGGAGTACGAGTTCGGCACCTCGACGGTCGAGGTCATGACCGTCCTCAGCGGCGTCCTCACGGTCGAGCTTCCGGGAAGCGATAGCTGGAAGGACTACAAGGCGGGGGAGAGGTTCACGGTCGAAGCGGGGAAGAAGTTCCAGCTGAAGGTCGCGGCCGACGCGGCCTACCTCTGCCTGTACAAATAAGCGCTCAGCCCCCCGAGTAGATCGGCGAGATCACGACCCGGTCGCCCTCGGCCAGCGCCTCGCCAGGCACGACCGCCCGGCCGTTGCGGGTCACGATCTTCGGCCGCGACCTGTCGATGCTGACGAGCCCGATCAGGTCGTCCGTGGTCGTTCCCGCCGGCACGTCCAGCTGCTTCTCGCTGAAGCCGAAGAGCTGGACGAACGGCCCGATCAGCTTGATCGTGATCTTCATGTGAGCGATCCGAACTTCTCCGCGGCCCGGCCCTCCGCCGCGAGCCCGAGCCTCTCGAGCGTGGCCCTGGTCGGGATGCCGCGCCGGTCATAGCCGCGCAGGTCATAGTAGTGCTGGAGCAGGCCGTCGTACTTGTCGTACTCGAGGATCTTCCCGGCGATCGGGCCCTCCGTATCGGCGTTCGCCGGGTCGAACCAGACGGCCGGAGGATAGTCGAGCTTGCGGTCGGTCTGCGGGTATTCGCGGAGCCAGAACAGCTTGATCACGGAGTAGATCCTGTCCGAGATCGTCCAGAAATCGTCGAGCGTCCAGTCGAGCCCGCTGACGAGCTTGAAGTACTTGGGATAGTTCTCGAGGCTCCAGCCGATCTCGATCCAGGGGAAGCGGCAGGAGACCATGTATTCGAACAGGCCGCCCCGGATCCTCTGGAGCTCGATGACCTTTTGGGCCTTTTCGGGCCCGTAGGATTCACGCGAGGTCTGCTTGAGCTCGAAGGTGATGACCCACGATTCCTTGTGATGGGCCCCGATAGGGCTGACCCCGAAGGCCAGGGCCATCCCCGGGATGAACTTGCAGTTGTAGGCGGCGACCTCGAGGCCTTTGACCTGCATGGCGTAGGCTTCGGAGCCGTGGCCGAACTTGCGGGCGGCGCGCAGCGAGCCCTCGGCCAGGATGTTCCCGATCTCGCCCTCGCGGCGGGCGATCTGGCCCAGGAGCTTTTTCGAACCCGCGGCGTCGTTGAAGCCGTAATCGCCGGCCACGGCCCCATGGTCGATGGCGTCGGCATAGAAGCTCAAGACGCAGCCGCCCGACATCGTGTCGATGCCGTAGTCGTCGCAGAGGTAGTTCAGGGATCCCAGCTGGGCCAGGTCGAAGATCTCCAGGTTGGGCCCTAGGAGCCCGACGTTCTCGTAGTCGAGCTCGGACTCGCGGCCCTCGTCGTCGTGGATGGTGATGCCGCAGCGCATGGTGCAGTTCGGACAGCCGTAGGTGGCGATGCGGGCGTTGTTCAGGCGCTCGCCGTCGACCTTCCAGGCGTCGGGGTGGTGGGTCTTGCGGAAGTTCCGCACCGGCAGGGCGGCGACCTCGTTGCACCAGGCCAGAACGCCGTTGGTGCTCTGGATGGACCAGCCCGCCTTCTTGTCGATCTGGTGGACCTCCCGGAGGTCGTCCATGCCGACCTTCTTCATGCCCGCCGGGTCCGCCTGGGGGATGGGCTTCGTCCCTTTGACGACGACGGCCTTGAGGAGCTTGGAGCCCATGACGGCGCCCATGCCCGTCCGGCCCCCGGCCCGGCCCTCGAGGCTGCGCACGACGGCGTAGCGGACGAGGTTTTCGCCGGCCTGGCCGATGTTGAGGACGCCGACGCCCTTGCCGTATTTCCCATAGATCCAGTCGTTCGTTTCGTAGGTCCCTTTGCCCCAAACCTCGCCGGCCGGGAGGAACTCGACCTTGTCGTCCTCGATATACAGCATCGTCGGCGCGGCGGCCCGGCCCTCGACGATCAGGGCGTCGTAGCCGGCCTTGCGGAGCTGCTCGGCCACCCGGGTCCCGAGATTGCCGTCCCCGTAGCCGCCCGTGCTGGGAGACTTTCCGGCCACGACCGCTTTCCCTGTGTTGGGGGCCGGGATGCCGGCGATCGGGCCCAGGGCGACGATGAACTTGTTGTCCGGGCCGAGGGGATCGATCCCCGGAGCGAGCTCGTCGAACAGGATCTTGACGGCAAAGCCTCTCCCGCCGATCCACTTGCGGGCGAAGTCCTCGCTAAAGGGCTCTCTTTTAAAGGTTTTCGCGGTCAGGTTGACTCGAAGGAATTGGCCGGTCCAACCGTTCATGCTGCTGTCCTTTCTGAGACGATAGATACCCTCTCATCCTAAACGGAGGTGGCCTTTTGAGTCAAGGACTTCCCGGCGGAAATGGGGGCGTTTCCGCTTTTCTCGGCGAAAAACAGGAACATCCCCATTTTCCAAGGCGAATTGCCCTGCGTTCTCGTATAATAAGTGACGGAGGCGGCCGAGCCTCCGCCGGAGAGGAGAACCGACATGGCCAAGAAACTCTATCGTTCGACCAGTCAAAAGATGCTCGCCGGGGTCTGCGGCGGCCTGGCGGAATATTTCGATACCGACGTTTCCATCATCCGCCTCCTGACCGTGGGCCTGGCCCTGGTCACGGCCGTCTTTCCCATGTTCTTCTTTTACATCATCGCCTGGATCGTCGTTCCCCTGGGCCCGCCCAAGGCCCAATCCTGAACCCCAACCGCCCGGGAGGGGAGGGCCGGAGACGCTCGCGGCCGTTGACTTACAGTCAGAGTTCGGCTATAACCGATTTCGAAGATGGGCATGAAGAGCGCTCTCGAGATCCCTTTTAAGCACATCGCCGTCGAGGGCGTCTTTCGCTCGAAGAAGACCCAGCTAGCCAACGTCCTGGCCCAGAGGATCGGGGGCAAGGTCGTCCTCGACAACGTCGGCAACCCCTACCTGAAGGATTTCTACGGCGAACGCGACGGCTCGGCTTTCCTGACCCAGCTCGTTTTCCTGGCCAACCGCTACAATCAGCAGGTCCGCCTCCTCCAGAGGGACTTGTTCGTCGACCGGATCATCTGCGATTACCTCTTCGAGAAGGACAAGATCTACGCCTATCAGACGTTGTCCGACGACGAGCTCCTGGTCTATGAGAAGATCTACGGCATCCTCTCCGAGCGCGTCCCCAAGCCCGACCTGGTCATCTACCTGCAGATCTCTCTTGCGTCCCTGTCCCGGCGCATCGCCAAGGAAGGCGATTCGATCGAGAAGAACATCTCCGAGAAATACCTCGAGGACGTCGTCGAGGCCTTCGATTACTTCTTCTTCAACTACCAGAGCTCGCCCCTGCTCGTGGTCAAGGCCGACGACATCGATTTCGGCCGGGAGGAGGACGTGCTCGACCTCCTCGACCAGCTCCGCGACATGAAGAAGGCCTCGCTTTACTACGTTCCCCAGAGCTACGGGGGCAAGGGCCCCAAAAAGGGATAGGCGCACGGATCCGGCCCGGACCCCGCGGTGCGCGGGGCTGGGACCTGACAGTCCGCCGACGAATCGCGCTTTACCTCAACCCCGGGGGCAAGCCGGGGTGGGGAGAAAGGACGGACGATGGCCAATACTCCGGACGGAAAGATCACCATCCCTTCGCTCCAGGCCAGAAAGGCGGCCGGTCCCAAGATCGTTTGCCTGACGGCTTACGACCACCCGACGGCCAGGATCCTCGACGAGGCGGGGGTCGACCTGATCCTGGTCGGGGACTCCCTGGGCATGGTCGTCCTGGGCTATGAGAACACCGTGCCCGTGACCATGGACGAGATGATCCACCACACCCGGGCCGTGACCCGCGCGGTCAAGCGGGCCCTGGTCGTCGGCGACATGCCCTACTTCTCGTTCCATTTGAGCGCCGACGAAACGATCCGCAACGCCTCACGCTTCCTCAAGGAGGCGGGCGCCGCGGCGGTCAAGATCGAAGGGGCCTCGCCGAAGCGGCTGAAGCTCGTCGAGGCCATGGTCGAGGCCGAGATCCCGGTCATGGGCCACGTGGGACTCACGCCCCAGTCCATCCACCACCTCGGGCGCTACCGGGTCCGGGGCACGGCCGCCGAGGGGGCGCGACGCATCGTTGCGGACGCGGTCCGGCTCGAAAGGGCCGGCGCCTTCGCCGTCGTCCTCGAGTCCATGCCCGTGGAGGTCGCCGCGGAGGTCACCCGGGCGGTGCGCATCCCGACGATCGGAATCGGGGCCGGGCCGGCCTGCGACGGCCAGGTCCTCGTCATCCACGACATGCTCGGCTTCTCGACGGGGTATATGCCCAAGTTCGTCCGCAAGTACGCCGACGTCCACGGCGTGATCGAACGCGCCGTCGTCGCCTACGCCGCGGACGTGAGGGAAAGCCGCTTCCCGGACGACGCGACGTCCTACCATCTCAAACCCGAGGTGGCGGCTGAGCTCGCGCCGAAGAGGATCCGATCCCGGAAGGCGGGGAGGCGGCGATGAAGGTCATCAGGACCGTCGCCACGATGAAAGCCCTGGCGCGCGAATGGCGGCGGGAGGGGAAGCGCATCGGCTTCGTCCCGACCATGGGCTACCTCCACGAGGGTCATCTCAGCCTCGTCAGGGAATCGAAGAGGCGGGCCGGCGTCACGGTCGTGAGCGTCTTCGTCAACCCGACGCAATTCGGACCGGCGGAAGACTTCAAGAAATATCCCCGGGACCTCGAAAAGGACTCCGCCTATCTGAAGGAGGCGGGGGTCGATTGTCTCTTTTATCCCGAGGCCGCCGAGATCTATCCTCCGGGCTACAGGACCTATGCGGAGGTCGAGGGCCTTCAGGACCGGCTCTGCGGCAAGTCCCGGCCGGGCCACTTTCGGGGCGTGGCCACGGTCGTCCTCAAGCTCTTCGATATCATCGGACCCGATTTCGCCTTCTTCGGGGCGAAGGACGCCCAGCAGGTGCTCATCATCAAGCGCATGACGGCCGATCTCGACCTCGACGTCGAGGTCGTGACCTGCCCGATCGTCCGCGAGCCCGACGGGCTGGCCCTGAGCTCCCGCAACGCCTATCTCGATCCCGAAGGCCGGAAGGCCGCCCGGGTGCTGTCGACGAGCCTCCGCTGGGCGGAGAAGGCGGTCGGGGCGGGGGAGCGGGACGCGGCGCGCCTGGTCGCCGGCATCCGGACGATCCTCGAGGCCGAGCCCCTGGCCCGGATCGATTACGTCGAGGCCGTCGACCCGGAGACGCTCGACTCCGTCGCCGAGGTCCGCGGCGAGATCCTCGTCGCCATCGCCGTCTCCATCGGCTCGACCCGTCTCATCGACAACCTCCGGCTCAGCGTTTGAGGAGAAGCCATGCTCAGAGCTTTCCTGCGGGCCAAGATCCACCGGGGCCTTCTCGTCCTGTCCGTTCTGGGCGTCCTCGGGGCTTGCCGCGGCATCCCGGCCAACAGGCCGCCTGACGGCCGGCCCCCGCACGGACTCGGCGGGGCCGACACTCCTCAGTTCGTCTGCGTCTCCTCCGACGACAACGGCTACTCGGGACTCGCCGGCTCGCCGCACGACGGGGGACTGCATTACTTCACGGCGCTCTTCGCCCGGCTCAGGAATCCGGCCGGCTCGGGTGACGCCCGCATCTACGACGGGGCCTCGCCCCACTACACCTTCTTCGTCAATACCCGGTTCATCGTGCCGGACGTGCCCAATCCCCATTCCGGCGGATACGGCGTCGGCGACGATCCGGACCTGGTCAAGCGGGCCTGGCGGGAGGCGTTCGATCGCGGCCACGAGATCGCCGTCCACACCCACTCGCACCCCCACGGCCGCCCGTTCACGGTCGCCCAGTGGGAAGACGAAATGCGCCGGTCGATCGAGATCCTGACTAATCCCTGGGACCCGGCGGAGACGCCCGGAAAGCCCAACCCCCTCGCGGGCCTTGGCATCCCTCGCTCGGCCCTGATCGGCTTCCGCGCGCCCTTCATCGAGCCGGCCGATAACGGCATGACCGCCGCCGTTCTCCTGGGATTGACCTACGATTCGAGCATCGAGGAGGGGCCGGGACTCGGGCCGCACCGCGGCAGTTTTCCCTGGCCTTATATGATGGACCACGGCATCCCGGCTCAGCGCCCGCCGATCGGCCCTCACCCCGGTCTCTGGGAGATCCCGCTCGGCAATTACGTCGCGCCGCCCGACAGCGAGTGCGAGCGCTACGGGGTCCCGGCCGGCCTGCGGTCGGCGCTGGCCAAACGGCAGGACTATTTCCAGGCAGAGAACGGCGAGATCACGGGCATGGACTGGAACCTCTGGAACGAGTACGCCATGACCCCGGCCGAGTTCCTGGCCACTTTGAAGTACACGCTCGACCTGCATCTCAATGGGAACCGCAGCCCCATGACCGTCGGCTTCCACAGCGAGCTCTACACCGTCAGGCGGGACGGAAAGACGGATCCCGGCCTCATCCTGTCCCGTCGGGCCGCCGTTGAGGCGTTCCTGGCCTATGCCCTTTCGAAGTCCGAGGTGCGGCTGGTCGACCACCGCGAGCTTCTGGAGTGGCTTGCCCATCCAGTTCTGCTCCGGCGGAAATGAAGCCCGCAGGCCGGAAAAGAAACCTATTTGCCGGCAGCCGAAACCAGCGCGTAATATCCCGCTGTTATCAAGAAGATGATCAGGGTCAGGGAGAAAACGGTCATCCCCAGGGCGGGGGCGTACCGAAGCATCTGTCGATAGGTCCTGACCGCGAGGACCTTGAGCAGGACGACCGCGAGCAGGCTGGCGGCCAGGACGAAGTGGAAGGTCGCCCGCGTCGACAGCCCGTCGCCTTCCACCACCAGAAAGCGGGCCCCGAAGACGACGAGGGGCGCCAGGAGCGCGACGAAGGTGTATCCGGCCGTCTTGTGGAGCTTCCGCAGCCGCTCCGACCGGGCCTCGTCGCCCGGACGGCCGAACCGGGCCATCATGCTCAGGAAGGCCGCGAGGCCGGCCCCCATCAGGAGGACCGCAAGCAGGGTCTTGATCAGATAGTCGGACATCGTCCGCCCCCTTGTCAATCGAGGTGGTAGTTCGGAGCCTCCTGGGTGATGATCACGTCATGGACGTGGCTTTCCTTGAGTGAGGCTTGGGTGATCTTGATGAAACGGGCCCGGGTCTTGAGCTCCTCGATCGTCCGGCAGCCCGCGTAGCCCATGCCGGCCTTGAGCCCGCCGACCAGCATCTGGATAAAGACCGTCGTGCTGCCCTTGTAAGGCACACGGCCCTCGATCCCTTCGGGAACGAGCTTGCTCGCGCTCGGCTGCAGGTCCTGCTGGTAGCGGTCGCTGCTCTTGCCTTCCTTCATGACCGCGATGGAGCCCATGCCCCTGTACATCTTGTAGGCCCGGCCCTGGAACATGACGACCTCGCCCGGCGCCTCCTCGGTCCCGGCCAGAAGATTGCCCAGCATGATCGTGTCGGCCCCGGCGGCGATGGCCTTGGTCACGTCCCCGGAATACTTGATGCCGCCGTCGGCGATGAGCGGGATGCCGGCTTGGCGCGTGACGGTGAAGACGTCGGCGATGGCCGTGATCTGGGGGATGCCGGCGCCGGTGATGATCCGGGTCGTGCAGATGGAACCGGGGCCGACCCCGACCTTGACGGCGTCGATGCCGAGGTCGATCAGCTCCCGGGCCGCCGTGGCCGTGCCGATGTTGCCGGCGATGAGCTCCTGGCCCGGGAACTCCTTCTTGAGGGCCCGGACGGTGTCGAGGACCCGTCGGGAGTGGCCGTGGGCGTTGTCGACGACGAGAACGTCGCACTTGGCCCCGACGAGGGCCCGGG
>CAVSAI010000047.1:0-73074 GCA_963725825.1 Candidatus Aminicenantota bacterium | reverse complement strand
CGTGATGTACATCCAAGCCCCGGCCATGGCCAAGAAGGAAGTCACCTTCTCCCAGTTCATGACCGAGGTCGAGCAAAGCAAGGTCGAAGAGGTCACCATCCAGGACAACGACGTCCGCGGCAAGTTCACGGACGGACAGACGTTCAAGACCGTCCTTCCCGCCGGCTACACCGATCTCATCAAGATCCTCCGCGACAACAAGGTCAACATCGTCGTCAAGGACACCTCCCGGAGCCCGATCTTCACCATCCTGATGAGCTGGTTCCCCATCCTCCTGCTCATCCTCTTCTGGGTCTTCTTCATGCGCCAGATGCAGTCCGGCGGCAACAAGGCCATGGCCTTCGGCAAGAGCCGGGCCAAGCTCTTCTCCGCCCAGCAGAAGAAGGTGACGTTCAAGGACGTCGCCGGGGTCGAGGAGGCCGAATACGAGCTCGGCGAGATCATCGAGTTCCTCAGGGAGCCGCGGAAGTTCCAGCGCCTCGGCGGCCGCATCCCCAAAGGCGTGCTCCTCGTCGGCGCGCCGGGCACGGGCAAGACGCTCCTCGCCCGGGCCGTGGCCGGCGAAGCCGACGTGCCCTTCTTCTCCATCAGCGGCTCGGACTTCGTCGAGATGTTCGTCGGCGTCGGCGCCTCGCGCGTCCGCGACCTCTTCGACCAGGGCAAGAAGCACGCCCCCTGCCTCATCTTCATCGACGAGATCGACGCCGTCGGACGCCAGCGCGGGGCCGGCCTCGGCGGCGGGCACGACGAGCGCGAGCAGACGCTCAATCAGCTCCTCGTCGAGATGGACGGCTTCGACTCGAACGAGGGCATCATCCTCATCGCCGCGACGAACCGGCCCGACATCCTCGACAGCGCCCTCCTCCGGCCCGGCCGCTTCGACCGCCGGATCATCGTCAACATGCCCGACGTCAAGGGCCGCGAGGAGATCCTCGGCGTCCACGTCCGCAAGGTCCCCCTGGCCGGCGACGTCGATCTCAAGGTCATGGCCCGCTCGACGCCCGGCTTCAGCGGGGCCGACTTGGCCAACCTCGTCAACGAGGCCGCCCTGTTCGGGGCGCGCATGGGCGAGGACAGCGTGACGATGAAGGACCTCGAATCGGCCAAGGACAAGGTCCTCATGGGCGTCGAGCGCAAGAGCATGATCATCAGCGACGAGGAAAAGAGGAACACGGCCTTCCACGAGGCGGGCCACGCCCTCACCGCCGCGCTCATCCCCGAGGCCGACCCCATCCACAAGGTCACGATCATCCCGCGGGGCCTGGCCCTGGGCCTGACCCAGCAGCTGCCCCTCGACGACCGCTACACCTACACGAAAGATTACCTCGAAGCCCAGCTGTCCGTGCTCATGGCCGGCCGCGTGGCCGAGATGCTGTTCCTCAACAGGACGACGACGGGCGCGGCCAACGACTTCGAGAAGTCGACCGAGATCGCCCGCAAGATGGTCTGCCAGTGGGGCATGTCGGACCTGGGGCCGCTGACCTACGGCGAGCGCGACGACCTGATCTTCCTCGGACGCGACCTGGCGGTGAACAAGAACTACAGCGAGAGGACCTCCGAGCGCATCGACGACGAGGTCAAGAAGATCGTCACGCGCAGCCTGAACCGCACCCAGGTGCTGCTCGAAGCCAACCGGGACAAGCTTGTCAAGATCGCCGAGATGCTCCTCGAGAAGGAGTCCCTGAGCTCCGACGAGATCAACGCCATCGCCGGGATCGACAAGAAAGAGGCCCCGGCGCAAGGAACGGCCTTCGCCCCCGCGGCCGGCACGCCCGAGGGGCCGCGCGGGCAAGGCTGAGACCCGACCGGGCGAGGACCATGAGCAGAGAAACGCGCACCCTGGAGATCAGGGGGCGGCGTTTCGCCCTCGGCCCGAGGACCTGGCTCATGGGCGTCGTCAACGTCACCCCCGATTCCTTCTCGGACGGAGGGACGTATTTCGACGCCGCCAGGGCGGTCGACCGCGGCCTCGAGCTCGCCTCCGAGGGCGCGGACATCATCGACGTCGGCGGGGAAAGCACCCGCCCCGGCTCGCGCCCCGTCCCCGAAGCCGAGGAGATCCGCCGCGTCGTCCCCGTCATCGAGGCCCTTCGTCAAAGGACGCCGGCGCTCCTCTCCGTCGACACGACCAAGTCCGCGGTGGCCCGGGCCGCCCTCGACGCGGGAGCCGACATCGTCAACGACACCAGCGCCTTCCGCTTCGACCCGGCCATGCCGGGGGTGGTGGCCCGCACGGGGGCCGGCGTCGTCCTGATGCACATGCGGGGAACGCCGTTGACGATGCAGCGATCCCCCCGCTACGACGACCTCATCGGCGAGATCAGCGATTTCCTGGCCGAACGGATCCGTGTCGCCGGGGCCGCGGGCATCCCCGGTGAGCGCATCATCGTCGATCCCGGCATCGGCTTCGGCAAATCGTTCGGCCACAATCTCGAGATCCTGCGCCGCCAGGGATCGTTCCACGGGCTCGGCCGGCCTCTGCTTCTCGGCTTCTCGCGGAAGGCGTTCCTGGGGAAGATCCTCGGACTGCCGCCGGAGGAGAGACTCGAGGCGACGATCGCGGCCGCGGTCCTGTCGGTCGAGCGCGGCGCCCACATCCTGAGGGTCCACGACGTCGGGCCGGTCGCCCGGGCCGTCCGCTCGACCGAGGCGATCCTGGGACCCGGCGACGTCGACGCCCTCGCCGCCGCGGGCGAGGACGGGAAGGCCGGCCATGTTCGCTGACGTCTGGACGACCGTCCGGGGGATCACCGTCCTCGACGTCCTCGACATCCTGCTCATCGCCTTCATGATCTATTACGTCCTCCTGCTCATCCGGGACACCAAGGCCTACCAGGCCGCCGTGGGGCTGGCCCTCATCGGCGCCCTCTACCTGCTGACGGTGTGGGGCCGCCTCAGCGTCTCCAACCGCATCATCCGCTCCTTCGTCAACTACCTGATCATCGCGGTCATCGTCTTGTTCCAGGCCGAGATCCGGAGGTTCCTGACCGAGATCGGCTCGCGGACCTTCCGCAAGCCCTTCGCCCTCCGCTCCTTCCAGGAGAAGATCGACGACCTGTTCCAGGCCATCGACTTCCTGTCCCAGAAGAAGATCGGGGCCCTGATCGCCATCGAGAAGGAGATCTCCCTCTCGGGCTACGCCGATCGCGGGGCCGAGGTCGACGCGGTCCTGTCCAAGAACCTCCTCGTCTCGATCTTCTTCCCCCACTCGCCCCTCCATGACGGGGCCGTGATCATCAAGGGCGACAAGATCCTGGCCGCGGCCTGCCTCCTGCCGCTGCCGGCCTCCCATCGGCTGAAGAGCCCGTTCCAGACAAGGACCCGCCACCTGGCCGCCATCGGCCTTTCCGAGGAGACCGACGCCGCGGTCATCGTCGTCTCCGAAGAGACCGGGACGGTTTCGCTGGCCATCAAGGGCCAGCTCGAGCGCTTCGGCGACAAGGACGCCATGGAGAAACGCCTGCTCGGCTACCTGAGAGACACATGAGACGCTCGTTCGCCCACTGGATCACCCGTGACTGGAAGCTGAAGCTCGTCTCGCTCGGCCTGGCCCTCGGGTTGTGGCTCCTGCTCGTCCCGTCGGAGAAGGTCTCGTCGGAAAAATCCCTGACCATCCCGCTCGAGACCCGCAACGTTCCCGCGGGCCTGGAGATCGTCCAACGGCCGGCGCCGACGATCGACGTCACGCTCCGGGCGCCCAAGCGCATGATCGGCGAGATCGGGCCGTCGAGTCTCGTAGCCAGTCTCGACCTCGAACGGGCCACCGTCCTCCAGCAGGAGTACGCCCTCAACGCGTCGATGATCGCCCTGCCGCCGGGCGCCGAGGTGGTCAAGATCTCGCCGTCCAGGGTCACGATCAAGCTGGAGCGGACGGTCGAGGCCGTGCTCGATGTCCACGCGACGGTCCGCGGCAAGCCCGCGGCGGGCTTCCAGGTCGCCCGGATCGAGATCGAGCCGGCCAACGTCGGTGTTCAGGGGCCCGAAAGCCGGGTCAAGGCCAGCGACACCGCGGTGACGGCGCCGGTCGTCATCTCGGGGCTCGCCCAATCGACCATCTTCGACGCCGATATCATTCTCCCTCGGCCGGAGCTCCGGTTCGTCTCGTCCCAGACGAGCGCCCGGATCACGGTCATCATCGAGGCGGAAGAAACGGCGCCCCCGGCGAAACCCAAAAAGAAGGGGCCCTGACGCCATGAAGAAGAGGCTCTTCGGGACCGATGGAGTCCGGGGCGTCGCCGGGCGCTATCCGCTCGACCCGCCGACGATCTCGCGGCTCGGGCAAGCCCTAGTCGGGCTGCTCGTATCGAAGGGGCTGGGAACGCGGCTCCTCATCGGCCGGGACACGCGGGAATCGGGTTCGTGGATGGAGCGGGCGCTCGCCCGCGGCGTGCGCGTCGCCGGCGGCGAAGCCGTGTCGGCCGGCGTCATCCCCACTTCGGCCGTCTCGTACCTGACGAAGACGCACGGCTTTTCGGCCGGCGCCGTCATCTCGGCCTCCCACAATCCGTTCGAGGACAACGGCATCAAGGTCTTCTCCCCTCTGGGCGTAAAGATCCCCGACGAATGGGAGCTCGAGATCGAAGCGGACGTCCTCGAAGGGCGCGGCCGGCTCCCCGGCCACGAGACGGACGTCGAGGTCGATAGCGCTCTGGCCGGCGACTACTTCGATTACCTGACCGGCCGGGTCCGGCTCGGGGCCGGAGCGGCGGGACTCAAGGTCGTCGTCGACTGCGCCAACGGGGCCAGCTCCTTCCTGGCGCCGCGGCTGCTCGGTTCCCTCGGATTCGATGTCGAGGCGATCAATGCCTCGCCCGACGGGCGCAATATCAACGCCGGCTGCGGCTCGCTCCATCCCGAGGGCCTGGCCGCTCGGGTCCGGGCGGCGGGCGCGGCGATCGGCATCGCCTACGACGGGGACGCCGATCGCGCCCTCTGGGTGGACGCGGACGGACGCGTCCTCAGCGGCGACCACACGCTCTTCGTCCAGGCCCTGCACATGAAGGAGGCGCGCCGGCTGCGGAGGAACGAGGTCGTGGCGACGAGCATGAGCAACATGGGCCTCGAGCGGGCCTTCGAGGAGCGCGGCATCGAGCTCGTGCGGGCCAAGGTCGGCGACAAATACGTCCATGAGGAGATGGTGGCGCGGGGCGCCAACCTGGGCGGCGAGCAGTCCGGCCACACGATCTTCCTCGACGACCTGCCGACGGGCGACGGCCTCCTGACCTCGCTGCGGATGCTCGAGGTCATGGTCGAGCGGGACGCGGCGCTGGCGGCCCTCGTCCAGGGGATGACCGAGTTCCCCCAGACGCTCGTCAACGTCAGGGTCCGTAGGAAGCCCGACTTCTCGGAGCTCCCGGAAGTCATGGCCGCGGTCGAGGTCGTGCGCAGCCACGTCGGCCGGGACGGCCGCATCGACCTCCGCTATTCGGGGACGGAGCCGCTGGCCCGGATCATGGTCGAGGCCCGCGACCGGGCCACCGTCGATTCCTGCGCGACGCTGGTCGCCGAGGCCGTCCGCCGGCGCATCGGGGAGAAATGACATGAGGCTCGCCGTCAACATCGACCACTTCGCGACCCTGCGGGAGGCCCGCAAAGCCGATGAGCCCGAGCCCGTGCTCGTCGCCCTGCTCGCGGAGCAGGCCGGCGCCCGCGGCATCGTCTGCCATATCCGGCGCGACCGGCGGCACATCAAGGAGCGGGACCTGCGGCTCCTGAGGGGCGCCGTCAAGACCAAGCTCAACGTGGAGATGGCCGCGACGGACGAGATGAAGAGGGTCGCGCTCGAGATCCGGCCCGACGTCGTTTCGCTCGTTCCCGAACGGCCGGAGGAGCTGACGACCGAGGGGGGACTGAGGGTCTCGGCGAACCGGAAGTCCCTGGCTCCCCACGTCAAGGCGCTGGGGAAGGCGGGCATCCGGACGAGCATCTTCATCGACACGAATCTCGACGAGATCAAGGCGGCGCGGGAGATCGGGGTCGACCTCGTCGAGATCAACACCGGCCCGTACGCCGACCTCAAGGAAGGGCCCGCGCGGGATAAGGCCCTCGAGGCCGTCAGGAAGGCGGCCGTGTTCGGTCGCAAGATCGGGCTCGAGGTCCACGGCGGTCACGGGCTCGATTACCGGAACGTCGGTCCCATCGTCGCCATCCCGGAGATCGTCGAGCTCAGCATCGGCTTCTCCATCGTCGCCCGGGCGGCCGTCGTCGGCATCGAGCGTGCGGTCCTGGACATGCTCGCGCTGCTTTGATCGGGGAGCCCATGGACATCCGCATCGACATCGAACGCCTGAAAAACGACCTCGAGGAGCTCGGCCGCATCGGCCGGGACGAGCGCGGCGGGGTCAACAGGCCCTCGTTCAGCGCGGCCGACTTGGAGGCCAGGGCCTGGCTCAAGAAGAAGATCGAGGAGGCGGGCCTCTGCTATCGCCAGGACGGCGCGGGCAACCAGTTCGGACGCCTCGAGTGCGCCCGGAAGACGGTCATGGCCGGCTCGCACATCGACACGGTGCCGAACGGCGGCATGTTCGACGGGGCGGTCGGGGTGCTCGCGGCGCTCGAATGCGCCCGCCGGATCGGCGAAGAAAAGACCCCGCTCGCGAAGGCCCTCGAGATCGCGTCCTTCACGGACGAGGAGGGCAACCTCGTCGGGGACTTCCTGGGCAGCCGGGCCTTCATGGGGCTCGTCGACGAGAGCGCGGTCCGGAACGGCCGGACGTCCTTCGGTGTCCTGTTCAGCGACATTCTAAAAAGGACCGGGTTCACGGCGGAGGGCATCCTCGGCGCGCACAAGGACCGCCCCGAGCTCGAGGCCTATGTCGAGCTCCACATCGAACAGGGACCGGTCCTCGAGGACGAGGGCATCCCGATCGGCATCGTCGAGAGGATCGCCGGCAAACATTACCGGCAATGCGCCTACGTCGGCGAATCGGGCCATTCCGGGACGACGCCGCTCGAGCTGCGCCACGACGCCTTCCTCGGACTGGCCGATTTCGCGCTCCGGGCGACCCAGCTCGTGGCGACAAAACACTACGGCAGCGTGCTGACCGTCGGCAAGGCCGCGCTGCACCCCGGCTCGTTCAGCGTCATCCCCGGCCGGGCCGATTTCACCCTGGAGTTCCGCAGCTCCTCCCTCGAGGCGATGGCCGCGATCGAAAAAGAGGTCTTCGCGCTCGCCGAGGACATCGCCGCGACCCGCGGCCTGACCTTCATCTCGAAGATCGTCGATAAGACGGAGCCGGTCACGGTCTCGCCGCGCCTCGTGGGTCTCATCGAGGAGGAATGCCGGTCCCTCGGCTATCCGTCGATGAAGATGACGAGTGGGGCCGGCCACGACGCCCAGATCATCGCCGCGGCCTGCGACTCGGGAATGATCTTCATCCCGTCGCCCGACGGCATCAGCCATTCTCCCGGTGAGCGGGTCGATTGGGCCGATCTGGAGAAGGGCGCGAACGTCCTTCTGCAGACCCTCCTCCGCCTCGTCAAATAAGACGGGGTCAAACCTTACACTCTTATAATTTTCGAATAGGCGTGGGTTGTGCCTGCTGGCGAAATTATAAGACGTTAAGGTTTGACCCCTTCTTTTCTACCGGACGCCGTGGCCGTAAATGACGACCCTTTTATCGCCGATGAGCGGCCAGCCGTTCTTCCAATCGTATTCCTCGCAGCCCTCGGGCATCGGGTTGATCCGGATGACGCAGGCGCCCCGCACGCAGGCCCCCGCGTTGTGATCCATGCCGGGGACATAGTCCCATCCGTCGCCGAATGTCTTCGATTTTTGGGACCTGTCGGGACGGCCGGGCTTCCCCGGATCGCCGGAGAGGTCGCGCTGGGGCCTGACCAGCCGATAAGGGCCCTCGCCGGCGAGCCGTCCGGTCCCCTTCTCATAGGATGACGGGTCGAGCGCCGCCCCGTTCCGTTCATAGGCCAGGAGGAGCCAGGGATCGGCCGGGATGGTCGTCCGGTCGATGATCCCCGCCGGCAGCTCCGCTGGATATTTGACGAACGCCTTATCCGTGCCCTCGAACGCGCGGGGCTCGGCGTAAAAGATGCCGTGCGGGAAGGGCGACCGGATGTCCTCGAGCGTGTAGTCGATGCTGTAGCCGTCGGGCGCGAACACGGTGATGCCCGTTACGCCCGTCAGGAAGACCTTGGCCGCCGAGAGCACGTCGATGATCCGGACGCCCTTGTAGAGGACATAATCGTCCGTGGGTTCCTTGGTCGTGTTCATCAGCATGAACTGGCTGTGCACGGGAAGCGCGCGGATCTCCTCCCAGCCGAAGCTGATCGTGGCCGCCTGGGGCAGGCCGGGCCGGCTGGCCGGATCGCCGGGATTGCGGAGGCCGGCGATCTCGGCCCCGTTGCGGTGACCGTCCCCGTCGGAATCCATCCCGTCGATGGCCGCGAAGGCCTCGAACGTCCGCCCGGCCTTCCTGTAGGCGAGCCCATAGGCATTGAGCGTGTCGGCCGCGGTCTTGGGAACGCCGCTCGCATACCTCGCATTCGGGTAGACCAGAAGATGGCAGTAGCCGCAGGGGCTGTACTCCCTCTCCGTGTCCGTGCCTTTGACCCCGCCCCGATGGCAGGTCTGACAGTCGTCGAGACGGGTCCCGGCCGCGGCCGGGTACCGGCGGATGAAGCCTCTCATGTCGGCATCGCTCTCGTGACCGACATAAGCCCGCGAGACCGCCGTTTGGGGGGCGGACCCGGCCACGAGGATCCAAGCCGTCGAGACGAGGGCCAGGGCCGCGAGAACGATCGAGCCGATCGATCGGGGAGCCAGACTTCATGAGGACCTTCCTGAGAGGGGCATTTTAGCGGAACTCGCCCCGCTGAGCAAGAAGACAAAAGCCGAGGCTCCGGTGAGCCCCCGACGAGTTTGATTGACGCATCGGCTATGGTAGAATCCTTAGGACATGACTATGCACCGATCGAACCTCTCCCGCCGGATGGCCCTGGTCCTGCCGGTCCTCGTTCTCGCCTCAGCCGCGTCCGCCGCGACGGTCCCGGCCATCCGGAGCGGCACGCTATCCGCGCCGGTCCGGCTCGACGGAAAGGCCGATGACTGGGCGGGTGTCCCCAGGGTCTTCGACGCCAAGGCCGGCACGGAATTCGCGTTCCAGAACGACGCCCGGAACCTCTATGTCCTCGTCGTCATGAAGAGGCCTGAGTCCCTCCGGTCGGTCGAGGCTACGGGCATGACCATCCTCGGGCACCCCGGCCGGAGCCGCAAGCAGGCCAAGGGGGTCCTTTTCCTGACCCGGCAGATCAGCGCCGACGGCTACATCGCCTGGCGCGAGAGCCAGGGGGCCATACTGACCGACGCGGACAAGGCCGAAATACGAAAGACGCCGCGTCACCCGATCTCGCTAGCCTTCGCCATGGACGCGAAAGGCAGCTCCTACGGGCCGCTGCGGAAACAGACCGACGCCTTCCCCCCGGACTCCTCCACGGAGCCGCAGGAGCTCGAGGCGGCCTACGAATTCCGGATCCCGCTGGCCTCTCCCGGCCTCGTCCCCGGCGCCATCGGCGGCACCCCCGGCGCCTCGATCCGCATCTCGTTCGAATGGGGCGGCACCGATCGGAGCAATCTTTCCACCCAAGCCAGCCGCGAAAGCCCCAGCTCGACGAGCGGCTACATGTCGGGCACGGGACGAACCTGGGGACAGGAATACTTGGACAGCTACGATTCCATGTCCCGTCCGAACTTGGGCGACACCAAAAAATTCTCGTTCGCCGTCGACGTGACGCTGGCGGACGCGCGCTAGATGCCCCTTCGGATCGGCGCCGTCCCTATCGATTTTCCGGTCGGCCTCGGGGCCCTGGCCGGCTACAGCGATCTGCCCTATCGCCTGATCTGCCGTTCCCTCGGCGCGCCCTACGGCATCACCGAGGCCATGCTCGACCGCCAGGTCCTGCTCGAAGGGAAGCTCCGCAAGCGCCTGATCCGGCTCGATCCGGCCGACCATCCCGTCGCCGGCCAGATCATGGGCGTCGAGCCGGAGACCATGGCCGAGGCCGCCCGCTCGCTCGACCGCATGGGCTTCGACATCGTCGACCTCAACTTCGCCTGCCCCGTTCGCAAGGTCGTCTCGCACAGGCGCGGCGGGGCGCTCATGAACGACCCCGAGCGCGCCCTGGCGACGGTGCGCGCCGTCGTCGCCGCGGTGCCCGGCCGGCCGGTGACGCTCAAGCTGCGTCGGGCGTTCCGGGACTCCGACCTCACCCACGAGAGCTTCTGGACGATCGCCCGCGGCGCCTTCGAGGCCGGCGCGTCGGCCATCGCCGTCCACGCCCGGAGCGTCGAGCAGAAATACGCCGGACGGGCCGACTGGGGATTCCTGGCCGAGGTCAAACGGGCCTTCCCCGAGCGGACGATCCTCGGCTCGGGCGACGTCACGAGCCCGGCCGAGGCCCTGCGCATGATGGCCGAGACGGGCGTCGACGGCGTGCTCGCCGCCCGCGGCGCCATCGGCAACCCCTGGTTCTTCGCCCAAGCCCGCGACCTCGCCGCCGGCCGGTCCCCTCGCCAGCCCTCCCTCGACGAGCAGCGCGAGGTCATCTATCGCCACTATCGCCTCGCCTGTGAGGCCTACGACCCGCGCCGCGGACTCAAGATCCTGCGCCACTTCAGCCTGCAGTACGCCAGGATGCACCCCCGCCGGACCGAGCTCCGCAACGCCCTGGTCAAGGTCCGGACCGAGGAGGAGTGGCGGGCGGTCATCGATACGTTCTATGGCCGATAGAGATCGGGGACACGGACCTCAGGTACATGTCCCCGAACGGCTTTCATGTTCCCGGACGGCTTTACACACCTTTCCCGTTGTGCTAATAAGGACGGTGCTCCGAGTCGGAGGCGCTACAGCCGGCGCGCGGCCGTCCCGCCCGGCCAGGCCCTCCGACCGACAGGGTGGAGCGGGAAACGGCTCCTCCTTCCGTGATTGAAAAGGAGACACTGTGCGGCGCCAAGCCCGTTGGATCAGCCGGCGGATATCTGTCCCGGCGACCCTTGCCACTCTGATATTGTGTGCTACGCTCCCGGCCAAGAATGAGGACACGTTCCTCAGGTACATGTCCCCGATCTCGTCCCCGATCGCGTCTCCTTCGGCGGCCGGCCGGACGCTCATGCTGGCCACGACGACGAGCGTCGATGCCACCGGCCTGCTCGACGTCCTGGCCGACGCGTTCAAGGCGGATAGCGGCATCACCCTCAAGTGGATCGCCGTCGGGACGGGCGCGGCCCTCAGGCAGGCCCGCGACGGCAACGCCGACGTTGTCCTCGTCCACGCCCGCAAGCTCGAAGACGAGTTCCTCCGCGACGGCTTCGGCGTCAACCGCCGGGTCATCGCCCGGAACTACTTCATGATCGTCGGCCCGCCCGGAGACCCCGCCCGCGTCGCGAGCGCCCGGTCGGCCGCCGAGGCCCTCGACAGGATCCGCTCAAGCGGCGCCTCGTTTGTCAGCCGGGGCGACAACTCCGGGACGCACGTGCGCGAGCTCGAGCTCTGGGCCCTCGCCGGCGGCAAGCCCGAGGCCGGCTACCTCGAGACGGGCCAGGGCATGGCCGAGACCCTTCGGGTCGCGGCCGAGCGGCGGGCCTACACCCTGACCGACACATCCACGTTTTACGGATTGCGCGGGCTCGGCGGCCTCAAGCCTCTCTTCGAGAGCGCGCCCGATCTCGAGAACGTCTATGCCGTGATCGCCGTCGACCCGGCCCGCGTCCCAACGGCCCGCTACGGCGAGGCCATGGCCTTCATCGCCTTTCTGACCTCGCCCCGCGGCCAGGCTCTCATCGGGACGTTCCGGGGCAAGGCCGGCCGGCCCCTGTTCGAGCCGCTCGCGGCCGTGGCCGGAGTGGACCTCGTCAAATGATCGCCCGCGAGCTGGCCTTCGCCGTCTGGGTCTCGCTCAAGACGAGCGGCCTGGCCGCCCTCATCGCCAGCGCCGTCGCCGTGCCGGTCGCGCTCTTTCTCTCCGGCCGTGATTTCCGCGGCAAGAAGATCGTCCTCCTCGTCAACCAGACCTGGATGGCCGCGCCGACGGTCGTCGTCGGCCTCCTGTTCTATTCGCTCCTCAGCCGGAGCGGCCTCCTGGGCGGGCTCGGCCTGCTCTACACCCAGACGGCGATGACCGTCGGCCAGATCTTCCTCATCCTGCCTCTCGTCGTCGGCTTCTCCTACACGGCCCTCCGTCAGGTCGACCGGCGGGCCCGCCAGACCGCCCTCACGCTCGGCGCGAGCCGCCGCCAGGCCGGCTGGATCGTTCTCCGCGAAGCCCGCCTCCCTCTCCTCGTGGCCGTTCTGGCCGGGTTCGCCCGGGCCGTCTCCGAAGTCGGGGTCGCCATGATGCTCGGCGGCAACATCCGCAACGCCACGCGGAACATCACGACTTCGATCGCCCTCGAAACGGCCAAGGGCGAATTCCGGAACGGGGTCGTCCTCGGCGTCCTCCTCCTCGTCATCACCTTCGGCATCAACATCCTCGTCCAGACGGGCCTCCGCGGCCGAGACGGAGAGTCATAGGATGAGCGGCCTTGTCTACCGGCTCGAGGGCGTCGGCTATGCCTATCCCCAAGGCCCGTCGCGGTTCTCCCTCGATCTCGACTCGCTCGAGCTCCCGGAGGGCGGGATCCTGGCTCTGGTCGGCCCGAACGGCGCGGGCAAGACGACTCTCCTGACGCTCCTCGCCTTTCTTCTCCGGCCGGGACGCGGCCGGCTGGAATTCCTGGGCCGGGACCCGTGGGCGACGGAGGACGCCGCCGTGGAGGCCCGCCGCGACGCGGTCCTGCTGACCCATCATCCCTACCTGTTCAAGGGGACGATCGCCGCCAACGTCGCCTTCGGCCTCAGGATCAGGAAGGTCGCGGCCCCCGAGATCGGCGCCCGCGTCGACGACGCCTTGGCCCTGGTCGAGCTCGACGGCTGGGGACGCCGGTCCGTCGCCGGGTTGAGCGCCGGCCAGGCCCAGCGCACGGCCATCGCCCGGGCCCTGGCCCTCCGGCCCCGGGTGCTCCTCCTCGACGAGCCGACGGCCAACCTCGACGCGGCGCTCGGCCTGCGCATGGAAGCGGTGCTGCGGGAGGCCGGCCGCGAGTGGGGGACTTCCGTCGTCTTTTCGACCCACAACTTTTCCCAGGCCTCGCGCCTCGCCGACACGATCCTTTATCTTTCGGAGGGGCGCCGGGTCGAATTCAGCCACGAGAACTGTTTCAGCGGCAAGGCCTCGACCGACGGCCGGACAAGCTGGATCGAGCCGAAGCCGGGGGTCAGGATCGTCTTCCCGGGAGAGGCCCGGGGGCACGTCACCTGCGTCATCGACCCGTCGGAGATCCGGCTCTTCGCGGCTGAAGGGGGCGATCCGGTTCCTGCCGGGCCCAACATCTTCAGGGGCCGGGTGAGCCGGATGGAGACGACAGACCCGGACACGGCCCTCGTCCGGACGAGCGGCGACCTCGTTTTCCGGGCCACCGTCCCCCTCCGCGCGCTCGAGGCCGGACGCATTTCTCTTTCCAAGGAGGTTCTGCTAACATTTGAGCCGGGCTCGGTCCGGGTCGTCGGCGAACACCCGGCGGAGGCCCCAAAGCCCTCATGATCGAATACACAGACGCCCGCGCCCTGGTCCTCGGCGCCGCGAAGGCCCTTCCTTCGGAACGCGTTCCGCTGGCCCGCGCGCTCGGCCGGACCCTGGCCCGCGATGTCCGGGCCCGCGAGGACATCCCGCCCTTCACCAAAGCGACCATGGACGGCTATGCGGTCCGGGCGGCCGATACCCGCCCGTCCGGGAGCGGGATCGGGGGTGATGCCAAGCTCGAAGTCCTCGCGGACCTGCCCGCCGGCCGCCTCTCGCCAAAGACCGTGGGCCGGGGACAGGCCGTCCGCATCATGACCGGGGCGCCGCTCCCTGCGGGGGCAGACGCCGTCGTCATGGTCGAGGATACGGAGTCGCATGGACGGTCGGTCAAGGTGCGGCTCAAGGTCAAGCCGGGCGACAACATCGGCCTGGCCGGCGAGGACCTCAAGAAAGGCGAGATCGCTCTCGAGCGGGGGACGCTCATCGGTCCGGCCGAGTCGGGCATGCTGGCCGCGGCCGGGCTTCACCTCGTGCCGGTGACGCGCCGGCCGAGGCTCGCCGTCATCGCCACGGGCGACGAGA
This sequence comes from Candidatus Aminicenantota bacterium, assembly GCA_963725825.1. GTDB lineage: Bacteria > Acidobacteriota > Aminicenantia > Aminicenantales > Saccharicenantaceae > RBG-16-66-30. The sequence goes on along the minus strand of CAVSAI010000047.1, from coordinate 58,923 downwards.
TCGTCGAGCCGGGAGAACGAAAGCGGCCCGGCCAGATCCGGAACTCCAACGGGACGGCGCTCACGGCCATGGCCCTCGCGGCCGGGGCCCAGGCGAGCTACCTCGGGATCGCCCGGGACCGGAGGGCCTCGCTCGCGTCGAAGCTCTCCCGGGCCAGGGGCGCCGACGTCCTCGTCCTGTCGGGGGGGGTCTCCGTCGGCGACTATGACCTGGTCAAGGACGGGCTCGAGGCGTCGGGGGTCAGGCCGGTCTTCTGGAAGGTCCGCATCAAGCCGGGGAAACCGGTGTTCTTCGGCGTCCGCGGCCGGCAGCTGGTTTTCGGCCTGCCCGGAAATCCGACGAGCTCCATGGTGACGTTCCTCCTCTTCGTCCGGCCGGCCATCGACCGCCTGCTCGGCCGCGCGGTGACCGGACCGGCGTCGGCGACCGCGGTCCTCGACGAGACGATCGTCCTCAAGCCCGGCCGGACCCAGTTCCTGCGGGGTTCTTTCGTCGGCCGCGGGCCCCTGCTCAAGGTCGCTCCCTACGAAGATCAGCGGAGCGGCGTCCTGCGCTCCATGGTCCGGGGCCGGATCCTGATCGTGGTCCCGGCCGAGGCCGCGCGGCTCGAGGCGGGCCGCGAAGTCGAGATCCTGTTCATGGACGGACTCTAGCCATGTCCAAGCTCAGCCACGTCGATCGCGAAGGAAAGGCGCGCATGGTGGACGTCGGACCCAAGGCCGTGACGCGGCGCGAGGCGGCGGCCTCGGCGTTCGTCAAGCTCGGCCCGGAAACGATCGGCCTCATCCGGACAAACGGCATCGCCAAGGGCGACGTCCTGAACACGGCCCGGCTGGCGGGCATCCAGGCGGCCAAGCGGACCTATGAGCTCATCCCCCTGGCCCACCCCATTCCGCTCGAGAACATCGTCGTCGACCTCGACGTCGAGGAGTCGGGCGTCCGCGTCCGCTGCCGCGTCTCGGCCGAGGCCAAGACAGGCGCGGAGATGGAAGCCCTGACGGGAGCGGCCATCGCCGCGCTGACGATCTACGACATGGTCAAGGCCGTGGAGCGCGGGGCCGAGGTCGTCTCCGTTCGCCTCGACTCCAAGAGCGGCGGCAAGAGCGGGGTCTACCGGAGACAGGCATGACCCGGAAGGCCGGCGGGGCCGGCACCATCGTCTCCGTCAACACCAGCGTCAAGAAGGGGCAGGTCAAGAGCCCCGTCCCGTCCGTCGAGATCCACGCCGGCCGCGGCATCGACGGGGACGCCCACCGGGACTTCGGCCACCGGCAGGTCTCGCTTCTGGCCGTCGAGGACATCGAGGCGCAGAAGGAAAGGCTGCGGCGGCGGCCGGCCGTCGCGCTCGGTCCCGGGCGCCTTCGCCGAGAACCTGACGACGCGCGGCATCGACCTCGCCGCGCTCGTCCTCGGCGACGAGCTCGTCGTCGCGGGCGTCGTGCGCCTGCGGGTCAGCCAGATCGGCAAGGAATGTCACACCAGATGCGCCGTCTATCATCTCACCGGCGACTGCATCATGCCGGCGCGCGGCATCTTCTGCGAGGTCCTGAGCGGCGGCACGGTCCGCCCCGGAGACAGCGTTGAAAAACGGTAAGGTCCTGCGCATCTCGGTCACGGACCGCTGCGATCTGCGCTGCATCTACTGCATGCCCGAGGCCGGCGTCGCTCTCGTCCCGATGGCGGACATGCTGAGCTACGAGGAGATCGCCGCCGTCGCCCGCGCGGCCATGGGGGCGGGGGTCCGTCGTTTCCGGCTGACCGGCGGCGAACCGTTGGCCCGGCGGGGGATCGCGTCCCTCGTCCGGCTCCTGGCCGCGCTCGGGCCCGACGACCTGGCCCTGACAACCAACGGCCTGCACCTGGCCGATTCCGCCGCCGGCCTCAAGGCGGCCGGGCTCACGCGGGTCACCGTCAGCCTGGACACCCTTAGGCCCGACCGCTTCGAGGCCATCACCCGGCGGACGGGCCTCGACCGCATCCTGGCCGGGATCGAAGCCGCCCGGGCGGCCGGCCTCGCGCCGGTCAAGGTCAACATGGTCGTCATCCGCGGCGTCAACGACGACGAGATCCCCGATTTCGTCCGTTTCGCCGTAAAGGAAGGCGTCGAGCTGCGCTTCATCGAGCTCATGCCGACGACCGGGCTCACGCCCGAATGCAAGGAGCTCGGAGCGTGGCGGCCGGCGCTCTTCGTCAAAGGCGAGGAGGTGCGGGCCCGGATCACCGAAGCGTTCGGCCCCTTGGAGCGGCTTCCGGAAAGCGGCGGCGTCGCGGACATGTATCTCGTCGGCGGGCGGACGCGCCTCGGTTTCATCGCGCCCGTCTCCGAGCCCTTCTGCCGGGGATGCGAACGGCTGCGGCTGGGCCCGGACGGCCGGCTGCGGATCTGCCTCTTCGACCGCGCCGGGATCGACCTGAGGAAGCTGCTGCGAGAGGTCAAGACGGGTCCGGCCGGGATCGAGGCCGTCATCGGGGCGGCCTTCGAGGCCAAGACGACATGGGAGCGCGGCGCGATCGAGAGCCTGTCGAGCGAGATGTTCAGGATCGGAGGGTGACGATGAAGGTCGGGATCCTCACGGTGAGCGACAAAGGGGCGCGGGGCGAGCGCGAAGACCGGAGCGGGCCGGCCATCCGCGAGATGATCGAGGCCGCGGGCGGCGAGGTCGTGCGGGTGAAGATCGTCCCCGACGAGCGCGAGGACATCCGCGCCGCGCTCATGGACTGGTCGGACGAGGGGCTGGACCTCGTCCTGACGACCGGCGGAACGGGGTTCAGCCCGCGCGACTGGACGCCCGAAGCGACGAAGAGCGTCATCGAGCGCGAGGCGCCGGGGCTCCCCGAGGCCATGCGTCGGGCCGGGGCCGAAAAGACGCCGACGGCCATGCTCAGCCGGGCCGCCGCCGGCATCCGGAGATCGACGCTGATCGTCAACCTCCCCGGGAGCGAGAAGGCCGTGCGCGAAGGCCTGGCGGTCCTTCTGCCCGCCCTGCCGCACGCCGTCGACGTCCTCAGGGGCACGGCGTCGGAGTGCGCCGGGCGCCGTCACGGCTGAGCCGACGTGGCCCGGACCGGCAGGAAGCCGCGCGCCGGCCCTTGAAGTGATATTCGCATCCGGCGGATATATAATGGACGCGCCGATGAAACGGTCTTTGATCCTGCTCTTCATCTTCTCCGCCGCGGGTATGGCCGCCGCCGCGCAGGAGATCCAGCATGAGACCCGGGCCGTCTCCATCGAGATCCCGGTACGGGTCTTCAAAGGGAACGCCTTCGTCGATCACCTGACCATCGCCGACTTCGAGGTCTACGAGAACGGCCAGCCGCAGACGCTCGACGCGGTCTATCTCGTCAAAAAGGCCTCGATCGAGCGCCAGGAGGGAACCCGCACGGCCCAGCCCGATACGGGGCGTCATTTCTATCTCTTCTTCGAGCTGACGGAATACGATCCCAAGGTGGGACAGGCCCTGGAGTATTTTGTCCGTGAGGTGCTCGCGTCCGGCGACGAGCTCGTCGTTGTGACCCCGCTCAAGACCTACCGGATGAAGAGCGATATCCTCAAGGAGGCCAGCCGGGCCCTGGTGCTGGAGAAGATCCTGGGTCTGCTGCGGCGGGACGTGCAGATCGGCAACGCGGAGTACCTCGGCATCATCGACGACCTGAAAGGCCTGGCCATGGCCATGGCCGGGGCCATCGGCATGAGCGGCACCGACCCGCAGCAGCGACTGCGCCAGGCCATGGGCGATCCGTTCGGTTTCACGGATTCCCTCTTCGAGGTCCAGAGGTCCGTCGAGGAGCAGCTCCAGAGCTACGCCGATTGCCTGAGCCGGCTGGAGAACATCCGCAACGTCGACGAGGTCAAGGTCAACGACCTGGCCAGGTACCTCCGGGACCAGTCGGGCCAGAAGGAGATGTTCCTTTTTTACCAGCGCGAGTTCGTCCCCAAGATCGACACGTCGGTCCTCAACGCCATCATGAGCCTCTACAACCAGCGCCCCGACATCACCCAGTCGGCCCTGAGCGTCTTTGAATTCTTCCGGCGCGAGGAGACGCTCGACATCGAGGCCGTCAAAAGGCTCTATGCCGACTCCGGGGCGGCCATCCATTTCCTGTACCTGACCCGGCCCGCCCCGAAGGTGCGCGGCTTGACCATGGAGGAGCGCTCCGAGGACATCTTCTCGCCCTTCCGGGAGATGAGCCTGGCCACGGGCGGATTCGCGGGCTCCACGGCCAACATCCACGCGGCCATGAAGTCGGCCGTTGCCGCCGCCGAGAACTATTATCTGCTGTACTATACGCCGAAAGATTATCAGCCCGACGGGAAGTTCCGGGCGCTCGAGGTCCGGGTCAAAAACGACGGCTTCCGAACGAGTTACCGGAAGGGCTACATCGCCGATTGACCGTGGCGGGGATCACTCGTCGAGCGGGCCGGGCTTGAAGGCGCGGCCCTTCTTCTTCTCGGCCACGCGGTGCTTGTCGGTGAGCATCTTGTCCTTGGCCCGCTTGGAGCGCTTCCGCTTCTGACGGCGGATCTTGGCGATCCGCTGTTCCTCCTCGCTCTCTTTCCCGAGGACGGCCGTTTCGATCTTGTCGGTCAGGATGCGGCGGGCCAGGTACCTGTTGAGGGACTGGAAGCGCTCCTGCTGGCACTTGACCTCGGTGCCGGTGGGGAGGTGCTTGAGGTAGACGCAGGTCGCGACCTTGTTGACGTTCTGGCCGCCGTGCCCTCCCGAGCGGATGAACTTCTCGACGATGTCCTCTTCGCGGATGCCGAGCCTGGCCATCCTGTCCGCCAGGGCCTGCTCTTTCTCGGGACTGACGCCGAATGTGGGCATATCCACATGTTATCCAAATTGGGGGCTCAATGCCAATTTCCGTGCCGGCTAATTCGGAAATTGGTATTGTGTCCCCGAATTAAGTGGAATAAACTCGATCTTCCGGCGTCAAAAAGACGGAGGTCCTCATGAAGCCGACACCCAAGACTCTCGTTGCCCTGGCCGCATTGGCTCTCATCACGCTCTCCACCGCGGCCCAGACCCCGCCGGCCGCTCCCCAAGCCCCGCCCCCAGGCCAGGCCGCGCGACCCGCCCCCATCAAGCCGCCGCCGGTCGCCCCCGTCCCGCCGCCTCCCGCGGCCCCGGCTTCGGGCCCCAGAACGACGGCCGAGGCGACCGACTACGCCGCGACATCGACCTACGCCGACGTCCTGGCCTTCGTCCGCGACCTCCAGAAGCTCTCGCCCCTCGTCCGCGTCGAGACGATGGCCACTTCGACCGAGGGACGCGCCATCCCGCTCCTCGTTATCGGCAAGCCCGCTCCGGCGGGCCCGCTCGCCGTGCGCTACGACAAGCGCATCGTCGTCTACTTCCAGGCCAATATCCACGCCGGCGAGGTCGAGGGCAAGGAAGCGACGCTGATGCTCGCCCGCGACATCGTCCTCGATCCCAAGCTCCCCTATCTCGACAGGATCGTCCTGCTCATCGCGCCCATTTTCAACGCCGACGGCAACGACAAGATGGACCCGGCGAACCGCAGGGGCCAGGTCGGCCCGGAGAAGGGCTCGGGCGTCCGCCAGAACGGCCAGAACCTCGATCTCAACCGGGACGCCATGAAGCTCGAGAGCCCGGAGATGAGCGGCCTCGTGCGCAACGTCCTGGGACGCTGGGACCCGCTGCTCCTCGTGGACTGCCACACGACCGACGGCTCCTTCCACCAGGAGCCGGTGACCTACTCCTGGCCGCTCTGCCCGAACGGCGACCCGGCCGTCTTGAAATATGCCCGCGACAAAATGCTCCCGGCGGTCGACGCCGCGCTCGAAAAGAAATACGGCACGCTGTCCGTCCCTTACGGCGACCCGATGGATTTCAAGGACATGGAAAAGGGCTGGCAGACCTTCGGCCATGAGCCTCGCTACATGACCAACTATGTCGGCCTGCGCGACCGTCTCTCGGTCCTCATCGAGAACTACAACTACGCCGACTTCCGGACCCGCGTCGCCGGCAACTACCATATGCTCCAAGCCATCCTCGACTATTGTGCGGCCAACGCCGCCGAGCTCCAGCGACTCGTCGCCGACGCCGACGCCCGGACGGTCCAGAGCGGCCTGGCTCCCGGTGAAAGCGACACGTTCGGCGTGGACATCGAGGTCCAGCCGCTTCCCGGCAAAGTGACCGTCCTCGGCTACGAGATGGAGGCCCCGGCCGCTCCCGCCGAGGGCGGAGGCGGGCCCTTCCCGAGGATGAGGCCGACCGACCGTAAGAAAGCCTACGTCATGCCCTATTACGCCGACTTCGTCGCCAAGCGCACGGTCCGTCTCCCTTACGCTTATCTCATCCCTCTCGCCGCGACGGACGTGCCCGACAAGCTCCGTCAGCACGGCCTCGCCGTCGAGCGGCTGACGGCGCCGGCGACCCTCGAAACGGAGGCCTTCCGCATCAAGGAGATCAAGGGCGCCGAGCGCCTCTATCAGGGGCATCGGACGAACACGGTCAAGGGCGAGTATGCCGTCGAGAAGCGGGATTTCCCGGCCGGGACCTGGCTCGTCCGTACGGCCCAGCCCCTGGGCCGTTTGGCCGCCTACCTCCTCGAGCCGGAGAGCGACGACGGCCTTCTCGTCTGGAATTTTTTCGACCGGGACATCGTCAGCCAGTGGGGCCGCGGGGCGCAAACCTACCCCGTTTTCAAGCTGTATACCCCGCAGAACTTGCCCGCCGAAGGCCTTGACTGACTGCTAGGCTCTTCTTACGTCTCGGCGAAGTCTCCGAGGCGGCGAGTGATATCGCTTCAAGGCCCCCGTGAGGGATGGGGGGCCGGCGGGAAGCGGAGTCTTCGGAGCGACCTGCAGAATCGCGGCCGAGCACTCGAGGCCACGATCCTGATAAATATCTGAGAAGAGTGCTTTTTTAAGATATTTCTTAAAAGTTCGGCTCCGAGTCGCTCCGCCGCACTTTTAATGGTCCGCTTCGGGGACTCCGCTCCCCGTAGGCGGGGGCTAGAAGCGATACCACGAGCACAGCCGAAATGAGACTTCGCCGAAAAACGGAGAAGCTACTTCTTTTTCTTCTTGGCCGAGACCAGGTACTTGCCGCAGTTCTCGCAGACGTAGATGTCGTTGGAGTCTTCCATGGCCGAATACATCTGCGTCGAGATATTGATGTTGCAGCTCTGGCAGACCCCGTCGATGGCGTCGGCGACGGCGAATCCGTAGCGCTCCATCAGCCGGTCGAAGCGGGACAGGACATCGCGGTCGAACTCTTCCCGGATCATGGCCGAGTGCTTCTGGAGCTCCTTCTGCTGCTCCTTGGTGGCTCTCTTCTTCCGCAGCTCGATCTCCTGGAGCTTCTTGAGCATCCGGGCCCGGCTGACGATCTTCTCGTCGTGGACGAACTTGAACTCGATCCCGGCGAGGATCTCGTAGAGCTCCGTTTTGTCCTTGGCCGCGTGGATCCGGCCGCGGTTCTCGGGCCGGATGAGGAAGCGGGCCAGGCCGGCGAAGAGGTGGTTGAAGAGGCCGGGCAGGGTCGGGTTCCAGACGACGAGAATGATCAGGTGGACCTTCTGGCCGTCGTGGGCGTCGAAGTCGATGCCCTTCTCCGACCGGCCGACGGCGACGGCGATCTCGCCTTCGGCGTCGACGCGGGCGTGCGGCAGGGCGACGCCGCAGCCGATGGCCGTGGAGACGAGGTTCTCGCGGTCGATGATGCGGGTCAGGGTCAGCTTCTTGTTTTCGATGAGCTTCTGCTTGGCTAGCAGGTCCAGGAGCTCTTCGATGGCCTCGACCTTATCCTTGCTCTTGAGGTCGAAAATGACCTGATGGGGCTTGAGGTAGTCGGAAAAGCGGGTGATATGAGGGGCGGGTTTATTCTCCATGCCGTCAAATTTTAGCACACCTCGGAGAAAAAACCAACCTCAGCCCCCGCGCCTGAAGGCGCTCGTCGGCGCGAACTGCGGCAGGGCCTCGCGCTCCTGAAGGAGCGAGATGATGCCGCGGGCCCAATCGATGATCTGCAGCGCGCCGCGGAGGTCCCAGTCGGGCTGGATCTCGTCGGTCACCTTGTGATATTTCGTCGCCCGGTAGTCCGCGAACTTCCGCTGGATGAGGCCCTTGTCCGGCCCTCGGGACACGACGCCCTGGCTGAGCCAGACGCCGGGGATGCCGGCCCGGGCGAAGCTGATCTGGTCGGAACGGTAGAAGAAGCCGAGCTCCCCGTTCCGCTCGGGGGTATAGCGCAGCCCCAGCTTTTCGGCGGCTTCGCGGCAGACGGCGTCGAGGTCGGACTGCCGGGCCCCGACGGCAAAGACGTCCTCGGTCTCCCCCCAGACGTTGGTCATCTCGAAGTTGATGTCGGCGACGACGGTCTCCCTGGCGAAGGGCAGGTGGCGGGCGAAATAGTCCGAGCCGAGGGCGAGCTGCTCCTCGGCCGTCACGGCGACAAAGCAGAGATCGGCCTTGAGCTCTTTAGGGCGTTGGGCGTAATACCCGGCGGTGGCCAGGAGGGCGGCCGAAGCGGCGCAGTTGTCCAGGGCGCCGTTATAGATCTGGTCCCCTTCGAGCGTCCCGTCTTTTCCGAAGTGGTCGTAATGGGCCGAGAGGACGATCGTCCGCATCTTCGCGGCCGGGTGCTTCGCCCGGACGATGCCTGCGACGTTGACGCCGTCGACGGCCCGGTAGACGCGATGCTGGCGGACCGTCGCCTTCAGGCCGAGCGGAACGGGCGCGAAGCCGGCCGTCTCGGCCTTTTCACGCAGGGCCTTGCGGTCGAGCTTGGCCGCGGCCAGGATGCGGCCGGCCGTCTCGCCGGCGAGCCACCCCTCGAACATCAGCCGGGGATCGCGGTCCTCGAGAAAGAAGCTCTCGTTGGCCCACGAGGCCCGCAGGACGTCCCAGCCGTAGGCCGCGCCTTTCGTGTCGTGGATGATGAGGACGCCGGCCGCGCCGAGCTCCTCGGCCTTTTCATATTTGTAGGGCCAGCGGCCGTAGTAGGTCATGTCTTCGCCGTCGAAGGCGCCCCCGGGGAAGTTCCCCGGCTCGTTGACCTCGACGAGCAGGACCTTGCCCTTGAGGTCGAGGCCCTTGACGTCGTCCCAGTTCCGCTCGGGCGCCTGGATGAGATAGCCGCAGTAGACGAGCTCGCCGGCCGCCTCGGGCGGCGCGTCCTCGCGCTCGGACCTGACGACGAACTCGTCCCAGAGGACCGGGGCGAGGGCGACGTCCGGGCCGCTGACCTCGAACGACGCCGCGGGGTCCGGCCGCGAGCCCTTGAGCGGGACGGTCTGCCGGTAGCTCGTCCCGAAGGCCGGGGCGAGGCCCATCGTCCGGAAGTAGTCCTCATGATAGCGGGCGGCAAGCTCGATGCCCTTCGTCCCCACGGCCCGGCCCTCCAGCCGGTCGCTCGAGAGATAGCGGATGTGGGCCGCGATCTCGTCGACCGTGACGGGTTCCATCCGGCTCGGCGAGCCTTGGCAGGACCACAGGAAGGTGACAAGGGCCATCGCGCCGAAAAGCCCGGTCGCTCCTCTTCGTCTGAGCATGGCGTCCTCCGCGATACGCTCCAAGCGTACGGAAAATGATAGCACAGAACGCGGCAAAAGGCCCGAGGCGGACCTCCCCCATTTGACCCCGCCGGGCCTTTGTCCTAACATGGGCTCTCGCGGCGCGCGCGCCGACGAAAGGAGCCCACCATGTCGAGATGCCATAAACCCGCCGCGGTCCTCGCCGCGGCCGCCGTTATCGCCGTCCTCGTCCCTGCCTCCCTCGCGGGCCAGGCCGCGGAGCCCAAGGCGGAGCTTCCGGTGCTGATCACGTCGTGCGGGCAGAGCATCGGGCCGACGACGATCAAGGTCGTCCTGCAGCGCCTGAAGATGGCCTACGAGATCGACCCTCTGGCGACCCCGGAGCTGCTCCAGGCCAAGGCCAAGGCGGGCACGCCCTACAAGTCGCTCATCATCACCATGGGCGCCAGCCTCAAAGGCATGGGCGCGGCGGGCATCCAGATCGAGGACGAGCTCGCCCGGGCCGCCGTCCTCATCGCCGAGGCGCACAAGGAAGGCATCAAGGTCATCGGCGCCCACATCGAGGGCCTGAAGCGCCGCTCCCAGGGCGCGGCGGCCGGCGACACGACCGACGAGCAGTCGATCGACGCCGTGGCCCCGAACTCGGACATCCTGCTCGTCCTCAAGGAAGGGAACTCCGACGGACGCTTTACGGTCATCTCCAAATCAAAGAAGATCCCGCTCATCGAGTTCGACAAGACGATGGACCTGATCCCCGCCTTGGAGAAGCTGTTCTCGAAATAACCTACTTTTTCTTTATCGTCACCAGCCCGAGCTTTTCCTGGATGCCGACCCACTTTTCGACTTCGAGGAGGTCGATCGGCTCGTATTCGGCCGAGGCCGCGTCCCGGATGTCGAGGATCGACCGCTCCCCGTCGATGAAGTTCCGGAGTTCCATCTCGGCCCTCAGGATCGCGTACGAGGGCCGGTAATCGAGCCCCTCGAGTTCGGACCTTCGCCTTCCCATGGCCGGCATCTCGCCGGCCTTTGCCGTCGGGACAGGGATGAGACCGGCTAGCCGGACCTCGTCCTTCGTCGGGACGGGCTTCGCCGCCTTGAGGCCGAGCGCCCGGCAGAGCGTCGCATACAGATCGTCGACGCTTTTGACCTCTGCGGCCCGGACAGCGTCCAGGGCAGTCAGCCGGCCCGCCAGCGCGCCTTCCGCACCGGCCTCGCCGCGGGTGAAGAAGCGGACCGAGGCCAGGGCCTTCTTCTCCCGGACAAAGCCCTGATCGACGATGACCCGGGCCTCCTTGGCCGCAGCGGAGAGACCCTTGGCGTCGGCGGCCAGGAGCAGCCGCTGGGCCCGGCCGAGGTCATCGCCGAGCCGCCCGCCCTGGCGGGCCGTAATCTCGGCCATCATCCGTTCGGCCTCGGCCGGCCCGGCGTTGGCCAGAAATTCGGCGGCCGCCGCCGAGATCGTCACGACGCGCTTGAATTGGGTGGCGTCGGATTTGTCCGGAGTATCGCCGCTCGTGTGGTACCACTGGTCGGGCCATACGATCAGCAGCACCGCCGGGACGCGGACGCGAAAATCGACGAAGACGTCGTGGTCGCTGCCGCCCGAATAGCGCTCGATCTGGAAATAGAACGGATCCCGCGAGCCCGTCGGGGCCAGGACGCCGCCCGTCCTCCAGCTCGCCTCCTGGGCGTCCTTCTGAGAATCGCCCATCCATTCGATGTAGGAGGCCATGACGTCGTTGAGATAGGTCGGCAGCGACCAGGGCGTCTGATTGATGCGGAAGTAGCTCTGGTTCTTGATCAATCCCTCGCCGACCATGTCCAGGTTGATGTCGGCGAAGACCTTCTTCTTGATGTCGGGGTTCGCCGCGAGGTAGGCGTAGGTCCCGGAGATCTCAGGGACGAAGAGAAACCGCACGGACCTCTTGAGCGGCGGCATCTTCCCTTCGGCGACCAGCTTGGTCAGGACCCGGGCCGTCTCCAGGATGGCGGTGCAGCCGGAGGCGTTGTCGTTGGCCCCTTGCTTGGCCCAGCCCTCGTAGAGGTGGGCGGTGAAGACCAGCTCCTCGTCCGGGCGCTCCGTTCCCTTGATCAGGGCGTAGGTCAGCTGGTCCTTGGCGTCCTTGACGATCTGGGTCTTGGCCACGGCCCGCAGGACGATCTTTTCGCCGTGCTCGAGCGCGTCGCGGAGCTCCTGACCCTGCCTCTCCGAGACCATGAAGCCGAACGTGGCCCGCTCCTGGGGCGCCGACCGCAGGCCGCTCCAGCCGACCTCGTCGCTGTCGAACTCCGGGTGGCTCGCGGACCAGCCGACCAGGCCGGCGGCGCCGAGCTTCTGGACGCCGATGCGGCGGGCCATCTCAGGCGGCCCGCTGACTAGCAGGATCTTGCCCTCGACGGCCTTGTCCTTGTAGATCTCCTCGCGGTTGCCCGGTCCGACGTACACGAGCTCGGCGGTCGTGTCCGTCGTGGCGCTCCCGGAGCAGAGACATGCCGGCACGGCGTCGAGGTCGGTCAGCTTGCGGAGCTCGGGCTTGACCATCCATAGCTCGGCCGATTCGGCGTCCCAGGCTGTCCGCCCCTGCCCCGGCAGATCGATCGTGCCCGCGTCGGCCAGGCCGTACTCGCGGAGCTTCTGCAGGATGAACGCGGACTCGAAGTAGCCGGTCTGATACTCCTCGGCCTTGCGGTTCCTGTTGACCCCCGTGAGGTGGATCTCGTTCTGCAGGGCGAGCTCCCCGGAGGCCTCGTTGATGATGGCCCGGAGAACGTCCGGGACGCTCGGCGCGGGGCGGGGCGGCGTCTCCTGGGCGGCGCCGGCCAGCACCAAGCCGGCCGCGAGCAGGATCAGGGCGATGGAGCGGGGGATGCGTTTCATGAGGGCCTCCTCGTTCGGATCAAAGGGCCATTCTATCGGAGGCGCGGGGAAAAAACCAATATTGTCCCGAGCTTCGGGGGGCAGTCCCGCTTCGGGCAGCCCCGAGCTTCGAGGGGTACCCCCTTCCCTCCGGTCTGTGATACAATGCCGTCGGGACAAAGGGGGGCCGGGGGTCTGAAGGAGGTCCGGCCATGATCGCGACGGAAACGGCCAAGACGGTCATCCTCATCCTGTTCGGCCTGTCCATCCTGTGGATCATTATCATCATCGTCCGGAACGATATGCAAACGATCGTCCGGGCGCTCATCGTCGCGGCCCTGTTGGGGCTCGGGCTCTATTACGTCAGCCAAACCAAGCTCGAGACCCTGTCCTTCAGGGCCATCAAGGAAGAGCTGTTCCCGGTCAAGACGAGGGCCTACACCTACACCCAGCGGGAAACGAACGACGCCGGCCGGACGATCACGACCTTCATCTTCGACGATCCCGGGCCGCCGCTGTCGCTGGTCATGATGAGCGGCGGAAAATACATGGCCATCAAGGACATCCGTCCGGTGAACGTCGTCCTGGCCTATGTCGGCCTGCCGCCCGTCGACGCGGGGGTCTCCGAGCTCGCTTCGGTCACCGGCCGGACGATCGACGCCGACAAGTACCGGTGGGACGATTACGCGGGCGGCGTCCTCCTGCTCGAGCGGGGCATTTGCCGGGACATGACCTCGGCGCAATCCTTCACCTGCATCGCCCGGATCACGGTGACCCCTCGCTAGCCCATGAACGCGACGGCCTCCGCCTCCATCGTCCTGGCCGTCATGGTCGCGGCCTTCGTCGTCGCCAAGCTGCTCAAGATCTCGACGGAGATCTCCCTCTTCGCCTCCGCCCTGGCCGGGGCGCTGGCCGCGGGGGACGGCTTTCCGGCCCGGGCCGTGGTCGAGGGCGCGTTCACCTACTTCGACATCGTCCTCATCTTCGTCACGGCGACGCTTTTCATGAACCTGCTCAAGGAATCGGGAGCGGCCGCCTTCGTCGTCCGGGCCATCCTGCGCCGCTTCCACCGGCACAAGGCGCCGCTGTTCATTCTGCTGGCCCTGCTCCTGCTCGTCCCCGGGGCGCTGACCGGGGCCGGCAGCGTGACCGTCCTCATCATGGGCGGCATGGCGGCCACGGTCCTGGCCACGATGGACCTCCCCGGGCCCAAGATCGCGGCCATCATCTTCGTCATCGCCGGGCTGAGCGCGGCCGCCCCGCCCGTCAACATTTGGGCCATGCTGACGGCGGCCGGGGTCAACATGCCCTATGTCGGCTTCTTCCTGCCGCTCCTCGTCCCCTGCGTCGTGCTGGCCATTCTGACGATCTTCATCGTCGGGGCGAAAGCCAAGCCGGTCAACCTGGCCAGGGCGCTGGCCGAGCTGCCCGAGGCCCCGGCCCGGATGAACTGGTTCCGCGTCGCGACGCCCTTCGTCGTCTTCTTCCTCCTCGTCGTCGCCGGCCGCGTCTTTCCCTTCGACGTGCCCGTGCTGGGCCTGCCGCTGATGTTCGCCGCGGCGGCGGCCGCGGCCCTCATCCTCTCGCCCGTCAAGATCGCGGTCTTCCGGACATCGGTGGACACGGTCCACCAGCTCCTGCCGCTCATCGGGACGCTGACCTGCGCCGGGATCCTGGTCGAGGTCATGGCCCTCACCGGCGTCCGCGGTCTCATCGCCATCACCGCGGTCACGCTGCCCGTGACGATCGTCTTCCTGACGATGGCCGTCACGCTGCCCGTGTCCGAAGCCGTGTTGATGTGGGGCGCCGCGCCGGTGCTGGGCGTTCCCCTCGTCCTTCTGTTCAACACGATCGGCCTCAACCCGGTCGTCGCCTTGGCCGGGATGAGCGTCATCTGGCCCCTCGGCGACGCCATCCCGCCGACGGCCATCATCGGGCGATTGACGACGTCGACCGTGGGCATGAAGGAGCCCTACGGCCGCTTTCTGCGGCACTGTCTCGTGCCCGGGATCCTCATCGCGATCGTCGGGACGCTCATGGTCGTCTTCAGCAAGAAGCTCGCTTTCCTGACGGTGTTTTGAGATGGATACGATCGTGACCGTGCTCTATTATCTCCTCACGGCCTACGTCGCCGTCCTGCTTGTCCGGAACTTCCTTAAAGGAAAGAACTGGCAGGAGGAGGTCCTCTACGTCATCGTCCTCATCCCCTTCGTCCTGCGGCTCCTGAGGCTCAAATGATGAGAAAGGCGGCGATCGCGGCCCTCGGAGCGGTCCTGGCCTTCTTCGCCGGGGCGAGCTTCTACCGGAGCCGGCATCTCCGCGAGCCGGTCGTCCCCGGGCCGGGCGTCGCCCGGGTGGCCAGGCTGGGCGATTATTTCGCGCCGATCAAGGGCACGGTGAACGACGCCAACGTCTATGTCCTCGAGGGCAAAGAGCCCGGCGGAACGATCCTCCTTCTCGGAGGGACCCACCCGGAGGAACCGGCGGGGCGGCTGGCGGCCTGGATCTTCGCCGAGAACGCCGTGCCTGCCAAGGGCCGGATCCTGGTCGTCCTCTCGGCCAACCGCAGCGCCACCACGGTCACCCGGCTCGGCGGCGCCTATCCGCCGGACTTTACCATTCCCACGGCCTGGGGCGGCCAGACGTTCCGCATGGGCGACCGCTGGTCGAACCCTCTCGACCAATGGCCCGATCCCGAGGTCTATCTGCACTACCCGTCGCGCCAGGAGCTGGCCTACGTCGACATCCGCAATCTCAACCGGGCCTTCCCCGGCCGGCCGAACGGGACCCTGACCGAGCGGACCGCGTTCGCCATCACCGAGCTCGTCCGCCGCGAGAAGGTCGACATCGCCATCGACTTCCACGAGGCCGAGCTCCAGTACCCGGTCATCAGCACGATCGTCGCCCACGAGCGGGGCGCCGACCTGGCCGCCACGGCCTCGATGTTCATCAGCAGCGTCGAGGGATTCTCCATCGGCGTCGAGAACTCGCCCAAGGCGCTGCGCGGCCTGTCCCACCGCGAGATCGGCGACGCGACCGACGCCATCTCGCTCCTCCTCGAAGCGCCGGAGCCTTTCCTCGACGCGACGCGGGGCCGGACGAACCGCGCGCTCCTGCTCACGGGCAAGGACGAATTCGTCGTCCGGGCCGGCAAGCGCGGCCTGCTCTTCGAGAAGATCGACGAGAACGGCTGGCCGATCGACGTCCGGGTCGGCCGCCACACGTCGACCGTCCTCCAGCTCCTGGAGCTCTGGTCGGCCGACCACGCGGACAAAGCGGTCGTGGTTTCGGGCGTGCCCCGCTACGGCGAGGTCATCGAAAAGGGGACGGGCGCGTTCCTCAAGGACCCGAAGACGGTCGCTCCCGCCAAGCTTTTCTTCGAATAAGGATCAGCGGGCGACGTGTCGCGGCCAGGAGCGCCAGCATCGCCAGGACATAAGCTGCGGTGAGCACGATGTTCGTCGCGGAGCCTGCCGCGGCCCGGCGGTAGAACGGCCCCTCCCCGGGCGCGGGCAGGGGGCGAGGGTCCCAGGGAAGCCCGTAGCGCTCGCACAATCCTCTGACGTTGAGAAGATGGATGACCGGGACGCCGTCCGCGGCCATGGCCTGGATGACGCCGCGGCGCGCGGGCGGGGGGACGAGGACGCCGCGGGCGAGCCCCGGCTCGATCTTCAGCACGTCCGCGTCGGTTCCCAGGTTGGCCCAGCTGCCGCCGATATTGACGAAGGCCTTGACCGGACGCGAGCCGGCGGCTTCCCTGTAAAGGGCCATCCGGCGGGCCACGTTCCGCCCGAGATCGGGCTCTTCGAGGAAGGGCGCGCCGCCGGCCCGGATGCGCGCGGCGAGCAGGGCGCGGCCCTCGGGGCTCATGTCCCGCCCGATGTCCTCGTCGCCGCCGATGGCCCGGGCGATCGGCCGGACATCGATGAGGCGCGCTTCGTTCAGGCAATCCTCCATGTCGAGCCAGCTGAACGAAGGGATGTTCCCGCCCCATTCCGACGCGCCGAGCGACGAGATGATCAGCGGCTCGACGCCCATCGCCTTGGCCGCCGCGAGCGTCGCGACCACGAGCGCCGGGAAGGAGCTCGAGGCGCCGACCGCGATGACGTCCCCGCGCCGGACCCCGGCCTGGTGAAGCAGGGACACGAGGAGGCCGGCGAAGGCGGGATTGGTCGTCGTCCTCTTCGCTTCGAGCCGGCCGGCCGAGGTCGTGATGGCCGATCCCTCCTCGCCGATGAGGCCCGTCCCGTTCGGATCGGCGGAGGGGTCGACCGGCAGGCCCCGGCCCGTCCGGCATTCCTTGAGCGCCGCGGTCGACCGGGCCATCAGGCGAGAAGCCGCGATCATCTCGTCCCGGACCTCTGGAGCGCCGGACGGAAAGAAGCGGGCCAGAAAAAGATAGACGACGCTCAGGATCGCGGCCGCGGTGATCGCGGAAAGGACCCGACCGCCGGCCGGCTTCTTCACAGGAGCGCCACCAGCCTGGCGACGGCGAAGGTCAGGGTCGAGACGGCGGCCAGCGACGCAAGGGTCGGCGCGGGCTTCTGGCGGGCCAGGCTCGAAGCCAGAATGCCGGGGATGATCAAGCCGACGGCGCGGAGCCCGGCCGCGGCCGGGAAGAGGCCGGGCGAGACAAGAAGCCACGCCTGCGTGAGGACCGCCCCGACGAGGACCATCAGCACGAACCGGCGCCGGCCGAAGAGAATGAGGTGGCGGGCAAGGACCTTATAGGCCGCCAGGGTCAGCAGGGCGACGGCCAGGGTCGCCGCCAGGCGGAGAGGCTGATCGAGAGCGAGGGCGAAGTACCCCGGCACGATGATGCCGCCCGGCGAGACGTCGGTGATCTCGGCCCAGAGGAGGGCCAGGACGAGGCCGATGAGAAGCGTTTCAACAGCCATGAGCGGTCCCCCTCTCCTCCCAATAGCGGACGAGCTTGTCCCCCGGGCCGACGAAATTGCCCAGCCCGATGACGACGGGCCCGGCGGGCGCCGACGCGAGCACACGGCTCATCACGTCCTCGGGCGACCGCCCGGCGATAAGGGCAAAGGCCGGACCGGCCGGGCCGGAGAGCCGGCGGATCTTCCTCAGCGCCGCCCCGGCCGAAGGGCCCAGGAGGAAGACGGACGCGAAGCCGCGGAAAAAACCGTCGCCGGCCGCGCGGACCCATTGAAGCGTCCGGTCGCCGCGATCCTCCCGCAGGCTGAGAAGGCCGACCACCGGCCGCCCGCCGAATGGCACGATCCGCTCGACCTCGCGAAGCGCCGCGGCCGACGATTCCGGCTCGTTGGCCGCGAAGAGGCTGACGCAAACGGCCGGGCGGGGCGGCGCTCCGAACATCCCGCGCAGGATCCTGAGGCTTCCGGCGTCGGGGACGGCGGCGGCCAAGCCCCGTTCGATCGTCCGGTCGTCGAGGCCCAGGGACTCCAGAACGGCCCGGGCCAGGCGCCGGTTCGGTTCGAATTCGCCGGAAGGAAGAGGGAGCTCCGCGCCGGGCCCATCGGCGTCCCGCCGGACGACCGGGCGGATCCTCGATCCGGTCCGGGCCGCTGCCCGTCCGAACGCCGGGTGCATCTCCTCGTCCGGAATAAAGACGTCGGCCCGCCCGGGAAAGGCCGCGGCCAGGCTCCGGGCGATCGCGTCCTTCTCCCGCCCCATCTCGTCCAGGTGGTCGAGCCGGACGTTGGTCACGACCAGCGTCCCGGGCCGCAGGATGCGCCCGGACTCCGCGGCCAGGCACTCGGCGCCGATGCTCATCATCTCGGCGACGAGGACCGCGGCGCCGGCGGACGCGGCCAGCTCGACCAGCCGGACCTGCTCGCGCACCGAGGCCGGGCCGGGACGGAAGATCTCCTGTTCCGTACCGTCGGGAAGGATGAGGACCGGCTTCGAGCCCGTCGTTTTGGCCAGGACCGTGGCGCCGGAAGCCCTCAATCCGGCGGCGATGAGACGGGTGACGCTGGACTTGCCGCGCGTGCCGGTGACCGCGATGCGCCGCGGAAGGCGCCGGAGCGCCCGGTCGAGCCGGGCCCGCTCGGCGCAAAGGTAGAGAAGGAACAGGCCTAAGCAGGCGGCAAGGACGAGAAGCTGGCGCAGGGCTATTTCTTCTTGGCCAGGCCGTCCAGCGCCTGCTTGTAGGCCGCCTCGTCGACGATGCCGAAGGTCACCGTCTTGTTGTACGTCTCGAATTCGCCCAGGTAGCGGCTGCCGGTCGTCTGCGTGATCCTCCACTGGGAGGGCTGGACGAAAGCGAAGGTGTAGTTGATAAAGTACTTGTCGTAGGGATAGATCCAGATCTCTCCCCTGTTCGCGCCGAGGTCCTCGCCGCTCCGGCCGGCGTTATCCGAGATCTGCCCGGGCATCGGGGTGGCGAAGCTGACGTTCTGGTCGTAATCGATCGAGGCGGGGGGGCCGTTGAGGAGGTAGGTCCGGCCGCGGTCCGTGTTCCACGGCTGCTTGCTGTTCTCTTTCCAGTAATTCTTGGTGACGTAATCCAACCGGGCCTGGAACTTGGCCCGCGCGTCGGAGGTCCGGGCCGCCCAGAAGAGATCCTGGAACCCTTTGCGGCCTTCCGCTGAAAGGTCGCGGTAGAGCTTCCGCTCGAAATCCTGCATGATCATGTAGTGCTGGGTGTACCAGGCATCCTTCGGGAGGGCGGCGGAGGCCCGCGCGGCGAACGTCAGGATCGAAAAAAGGACCGCCCCGAGGGCGAAGAAACCTCTCCAAGATCGGGATGTGTTCACGCCTGACCTCCACGTGCGAATAGCATTTCCGATCCAAGTATAAGCCCCATGGCAGGGCCCGTCAACAAGTCCGGACCGGTCCGGGTTTTTGGAATTGCCCATTTTTGCACCTTAAGGCCAGGAATCCAATTTTTTGGATAAGTTCAAAAAACCGAAGAATAAGGGGCCTCGTTTTATTCGTAACATACACATTATAAATAACATAAGTACGGCATAATAACCTTGGCATGATACTTGCTTAAAAAGGGGTGCTGATAATCATGTTCAACCATATAATCTTTTTAAACGAGGAGGTGAGAGCCAGAGAAGTCGTATGTATGAGGAATTTGGGAGGGACGCCCGGCGGTCCGGCAGGCCATCGGCCGGCGGACGGCGGGCGCCCATTGGGTTTGAGATTATCGACAACTAGGAGGACTTTTTTTCATGAGTAAAAGACTAATCATCGCGATCCTCGCCTTGTTCATGGCCGGGACCGCCTTCGCCCAGCTCGTTCCGACCTCCAAAATGGAAGGGAAGGTCGCGGACTCGACGGGCGCTCCGCTTCCCGGCGTTTCGGTCGAAGCGACGAGCCCCCGGCTGGTCGGCAAGGCGACGGCCGTCACGGACGGCGAAGGCACCTACCGTCTGTTCTCGCTGCCTTCCGGCGTCTATGAGATCACCTTCACGCTTCAGGGTTTCAAGACCCTGATCCGGAAGGACATCATCGTTCAGCTGTCCCAGACGATCACGCTGAACGCCACGCTCGAACAGGCCGCTCTCGAAGAGCAGGTCACGGTCGTCGGGCAGAGCCCGCTGATCGACGTCAAGAGCACGGTCAAGAGCCAGACCATGACCAAGGAAGTGTTCATGAGCCTGCCCCGCAACCGGAGCTTCGACGGCCTGATCAGCACGGTCCCCGGCGTCCAGTATGACAACCGCACGGGCGGCCTCTCGGTCGACGGCGCCACCGGGACCGAGAACATGTGGTACATGGACGGCGCGGACATCACCCAGCCGCACACGGGCGTCAACGCCCAGGGCGCGGTCATGGAGCTCGTCGACGAGGTCAAGGTCACGGCCTCGGGCTACAACGCCGAGTTCGGCGGCTCGATGGGCGGCGTCGTCAACGTCATCACCCGGTCGGGCGGCAACGCCTACCACGGCGACGTCAGCTTCTACTACAACGACAACACCCGGCTGATGCAGGGCAAGGCCCGGCAGTACTTCCGCTGGAGCCCTCTGGACAGCACCGTCCCCGAATACGTCAACGACGACGACCTCTACTGGCAGGGCGGGAATCAGCGGGACGACTACAAGCGCTTCGAAGGCGTCTTCACCCTCGGCGGCTACATCCTGAGGGACAAGCTGTGGTTCTTCGGCTCGATCAACCCGAGATACGAGAGAACCTGGGGCGACCGGTTCTTCAACAGCGACCCCGGTCCCGCGGGATCGAAGCCGCTTTACTCCTTCTTCAACAAGAACCTCGGCTTCAACGGCCAGATCAAGCTGACCGCCGCCCCCATGCGCGGCCTGCGCGTTTCGGCCAGCGCGGTCAACAACTGGTCCAACTACCGGGGCGCCATCCCCAGCATCCTCGGTTCCAGCACCAAGAACTACGCCTACCAGAAGCAGGGGTATGACTACCCGAACTGGAGCGCCGCATTCCTGGCCGACTACAGCGCCAGCAACAACTTCCTGGTCAGCCTCCGCGGCGGCTACCATCAGACCAACACGATCCATCAGCAGATCGCGAACCGGTTCACGACCTACTACTTCAACTACGAGAACCTGATGTTCTCGAGCGACCCGTTCTACGTCGCCAACCCCGAACTGCTGACCTTCGCGGGCGCGGTCAACTACGGCGGGTCCAGATCCGTTCAAGACCGGTACAAACTCGAAAAGTACTCCGGCAACCTCGACCTGTCCTATTTCGTCAGCCTGGCCGGCGAGCACGCCTGGAAGGCCGGCTTCCAGGTCATCCGCGACCAGGAAGACGTCCTCAACGGCCCGGTCAGCCCCATGGTCAACGTCAGCTGGGATCAGCCCTGCACGGCCCTCGAGGCCTACGGCACGCCCCCGACCCGCGGCACCTACGGTTTCTATGACATCCGCGGCAGCTGGCGCCAGCCCTACGGCTACGCCTGGAAGATCCACCGCAACACCTATGCCATGTATCTCCAGGACTCCTGGACGATCGGCGGCAAGCTGACCCTGAACGCCGGCCTCCGGACGGAGAGCGAGTACATCCCGACGTTCAATCCCAACGTCCCCGACCAGTTCAAGAAGCCGATCCAACTTCGGCTTCGCCGACAAGCTGGCCCCCCGCTTCGGAGCGGTCTATGACGTCTTCGGCGATTCCTCGCTGAAGGTCTTCGGCAGCTTCGGCATCTACTACGACGTCATGAAGCTGTACATGGCCGAAGGCGCGTTCGGCGGCTTCAAGTGGCAGACCGACTACTACACCCTCGACGTCGCCGACTACCGGCTGATCGCCGCCAACGGCCTGGTCAGCAACACGTCGGGCTCGGGGGACACCGGCAACGCCGCCCTCAGCCAGGCCGCCGGCGGGACCTACCTCGGCACCATCGACTGGCGCCTCCCCTCGTTCGACACGCTCCAGCCCGACATGAAGCCCGTCGCCCAGCGGGAAGTCTCCCTGGGCGCCGAGAAGAAGCTGACGGAAGACCTCTCGTTCTCGGCTCGCGGCGTCTGGAAGCACCTGCTCCGGACGATCGAAGACATCGGCATCATCACCCCCGAGGGCGAGCTGTACTACAGCGGCAATCCCGGCAGCGCCTGGATCGTCGATCTTTTCAACACACTCCAGGTCCCCCCGCCGGGATTGACCTACTGGCCCCAGCCTAAGGCCATCCGCAACTACTACGGCCTGAACGTCTCCCTCGAGAAGCGGTTCAGCCACAATTGGCAGGGCGCCATCAACTACACCCTGAGCTTGACCAAGGGCAACTACGGCGGCCTCACCAGCACGGACGAATTCGGCCGCAACTCCCCGAACGTCGAGCGCTCGTTCGATCTTTGGTTCATGATGTACCAGATGGACGGCACGGCCATCAACGGCCGGCTGCCCCAGGACCGGACGCACTACATCAAGGCCTACGGCTCCTACACTTTCCCGATCGGCCTGACCCTCGGCTTCGCCGCCTACGGGCGCAGCGGGAACCCGATCTCGACCCAGCTGGTCTTCAACAACAGCTACATCTACCCGCTCGGCTACGGCGATCTGGGCAACCTGCCCTTCACGGCATGGGCCGACGTCTACGCCGAATGGGCCATCAAGGTCGGCAGCCGTTACACCATGTCCTTCAACGCCCAGCTCAGCAACGTCACCAATACCAAGACCTTCCAGCAGGCCCGGTACGCCCCCACTCGCAACACCATGAGCATCCCCGACGCGCTCCTCCTCGACGGGACCGCCATCGACCCCAACACCACTGCCGTCGACATCCCTCGGACAACGCACCTACTACTGGAAGGACCGCATGGCGTTCTACTTCCCCGATGTTTCCTACATCGGCTCCGCTGAAGCACAGGCCACCCCGCAGAAGGGCCTCAACAGCGCCTTCGGAACGTGGTCCGTCCGCGTCGGCGCCCGGTTCTCGTTCTAAGCAGAAAGCAGCAGCAGCACACGCAGAAGCCCGAGCCCGCCCCCCGGAGGGGGCGGGCTTTTTTTTTGACGGCGAAACCGCCCGCCGGCCTTGCAAAACCGCCGCCGAAGCCGCATAATAGATTATCGGCATCGGATTCAAGCGCGGCGGGACGCGAGACGGGCGCCGGCCGAGGCGCCCGACGGGCCCGCCACAGGAGGCATTGATGGATAAACGGCTCACATCGAAGCTCGCGGCCGGCGCCGCGATCCTTTTCCTCATCGCCGGGCTGGCCATGGCCCAGGCCGGGCGCGGCACCGCCCGCATGAACGGGATCGTCCTGGACCCGGGCGGCAAGCCCGTCCCGGGAGCCAAGGTGACGGCCACCTTCACCCAGCCCGGCGGCACCACGTTCGAGACGACGACCGACAAGAAGGGCGAATTCGTCTTCATGGGGGTCGGGACCGGCAATTGGGACGTCACGGTCGACGCCAAGGGCTATCTGCCCGTCACGTCGCGCATCTACACGTCGCAGCTCAACAAGAACCCCAAGGCCACGATCAAGCTCGAGAAGAAGGCCGAGGGGACGGGTATCGTCCAGGACGAGGCCACCTTCCAGACCCTCGAGGAAGGCAACGCCTTTTTCAAGGACGGCAAGTACGACACGGCCCTGTTGATGTTCGAGGAGTTCCTCGTCAAGAACCCCGGCGCCTACCAAGTCCTCTTGAACATCGGGGACTGCTACCGCGAGAAGGGCGAATACGACAAAGCGATCGAGAACTACAACAAGCTCATCACCCAGGCGGGCACGGACTCGGCCATGGGCAAGACCATGGGGGCCAAGGGCCTGGCGGCGATCGGCCTGTGCTATCTGAAGCAGAACAAGCTCGCCGAGTCCCAGGACTACTTCAAGAAGTCGATCGAGATGGCCCCCCAGGACGAGAACCTGCCCTATAACGTCGCCGAGATCTATTTCTCCAACCAGCAGATCGACGAGGCCATCCGCTATTTCGAAATGGCCATCCAGATCAAGCCCGACTGGCCCGATCCCTACTACCGCGTGGCCTTCGCCTACCTGAACAAGGGCGACACCGCCAAGGCCGCCGAGAACCTGGAGAAGTTCATCAAGCTCGAGCCCGAGACGGAACGGACGGCCCAGGCCAAGGGCGTCCTCGAAGCCATCAAGAAGTAATTCTTTACAGCCGCCAAAGATACGAGGCCTTGAAGAACAGGCCCCGCTTCATCTCCAGGAACCTCGGGGCGTCGCGGTAGGCCCCGTCGACCCACTCGGCCTTGTCGTAGAGCGATCCGTAGCCGAGCTGGATGACCGTGCCGGGGATGTAGGTAAAGGAAGCCAACAGGTCCGTCAGCATCTCTTTCCGGAAGGCGTTGTACTCGACGATGCCGCGGACGAACAGGTATTTGTTCATCTGGTACGTCAGCCGGCCGCGCCAGATGGCGTAATCGTATTCCCTCTCCCCCGTCGAGAGACGGGTGAAATCGGCGTAGGTCAGGCTGGCCGTGAGGTCGAAGCGCTCCGAGGGTTTGTAGATGACGCTTCCGGTGAACGTATTGCCGCGGCCCTGGTAGGGATCGGCGACATAGCGAATGGCATTGCCCCGGAAATATTGACCGCGGAGATAGAGCTCCTTCGTGACCTGGCTCTGGCTCCCGATGAGGGCGCCGCTCGTATCGAACCGCCGGCCGAGGAAGACCTCCGTCGAATAGCGGGCGAGGATTGACGCCGTCGTGTACCCGGGGAGGAGGACGACGACGCCGAGCGCGTCATTCGTCTCGAAGAGACCGCTCGGCAGATCCTTGACCGCGGCGGCGGACAGGGTGGGAACGATCTTCCGAAAAAAGCGGCTTTTCGGATAGAACCTCGGTGAGCCGGAGGCCTCGAGGCCGGCCACCCCCCGACGGGTCAGGTAGCCGGTGTCGGTCTGGAAATTCTCGGATATGCTGTAAAATGAGATATTTACTCCGAGGTCACGGGTGTCGTAGAGATAGTCCGCGCCAAGTGCCAGCCCGGCTCCGGCCGCGGGATCGGCGCCGCGCCGGGTCCGGGAGCCGAAGCCGTGAAAGCTCAGCTGGCTGGCTTTAGTCAGCCGCAGCTGGCCGTCCGCGCCGGCCACCTCGTTCGAGCCGGCGCCGTACTCCCGGCCTGTGTAAAAAGCCCCTAGATAGCCGTCGCTCGCCACGGCCCGCTTGTAGCGAAGGACGGCGAACCCGGCATACTTGCCGGCCCCGGGCTCGAAGAGCGGATCTTTCGACGGCGACTCATCCAGGGCGAAGATGGAGGCCACCGTGTCCCTCTTCCCGACCTTGCCTGAGAGCTTGAAGCCGACCCGGGGGTCGACGATCGTCCGGGTGTGGACGACGGCCTCGAGGGGATCCACTCCCGAGGTCCCGGCCAGCTGGAACATCTCGCTTCCTTCGAGGAAGAAGGGCCTCTTTTCGGGGAAGAAGAGATCGTAGCGGAGGTTGACGTCGACCTGGCCGGCGTCCGCTTCGACCTGGCTGAAGTCCGGGTTATAGGTCCCGTCGAGGATGAGCTGCGAGGTGATGCCGAGCTTGCCCGTCAAATGGCCGTCGTGGACCCCGGCCCGGCCCTCCAGCGCTCCGTCCACCCGTTCCGCGCCGTCCTGATAGGTGTAGGCCGGCAGGAGCTCGAGCAGGGTATACCGTTTGATATCCTCGAGCTCGAGCGGCATCATCTGGGTCAGGAAGGCGTAGCCCCGGGCCGGGTCGAGGGCCGGATAGGACGAGTGCTCCGACCGGCGCGAGATGCAGCGCTCGAAGAAGATGGACATCTCGACGCGGGCCTTGCCGGCATAGCGGAGGCTCTTGAAGGGCACGGCCAGCTCGACGCTGTAGCCGTCGGGTTCGAGCCGTCCGGCGCTCGACCAGACGAGGTCGACGCTGAAATCCTCGTTGCCGCTGGCGTAGCGGCTGTCGGTCTGGATGCCCAGAGGATTGACGTAAAACGCGTACAGGGACTGGCGGTCGTTGAAGCTGTCGAGGTTGATGCAGATAAAATCGTCGGACCGGATGGTGTCCCGGGCGGCGATCGCGGCCTTGATCTTGTCCGGCTCCCGGTCATAGCACTTGAAGGCGAAATAGAGGTTTTCGGCGTCATAGGCCATGTAGGCGACCGTCCGTTCGCTGGCCTCCCGGCCGAAGTCCGGGATGAACGTCCGCTCCAGAACGACGGAGGGGGCGTCACGCCAGACGGCGTCGTCGAGCCGGCCGTCGATCGCCGGCGGCGAGCCGGTCTTGAGCGGCCGGAAGAAGGCCGCCTCCCCGCCGGACGCGGGCGCCGCGGCGGCGAAAAGCGCCGCGCCGGCCAGCGCGCCGATCGTACGTCGAAAGGTCATCGGCCCACTTTAGGGGAATCTCCGCCCCGAGTCAACGCCCTTGGATTCTGTTATAATGACCGGGTTATGCGTCGACGAACCGCGGCCGCAGCCGCTCTGCTCGCGGCTTTGACCCTGGCCCCGGGCTGCTCGCCGAAGGCCCCGGCCGACGCCTCCGGCATGAACCTCCTCGTCATCACCCTCGACACGACCCGCGCCGACGCCCTCGGCCTCTACGGGAACACCCACGCCGTCTCGCCCCGGATCGACGAGCTCGGGCGGGCCGGGCTCGTCTTCGAGGCGTGTTACACCCCCGTCCCCCTGACCCTGCCGGCCCACTGCTCGCTCTTCACCGGGCGGTACCCGGTCGCGCACCAGGTCCGCAACAACGGCACCTATGTCCTGCCGCCGTCGGAGCGCACCCTGGCCGCTGTCCTCAAGGACCGGGGCTACGGGACGGCCGCCTTCGTCGCCTCCTTCACCGTCGCCTCGAAGTTCGGCCTGGGCCGGGGATTCGACGTCTACGACGAGGACTTCGAGACCGGCACGCCGATCATCGACTACACCGCCGAGATCCCGGCGGACCGGGTCGCCGGAAAATTCATCCGCTGGCTCGACAAGCGGACGGGCGGCAAGTTCTTCGGCTGGGTCCACTTCTACGACCCCCACGCGCCTTATGTCCCGCACCCGGAGGCCGGCCCGGCCGGTGACGGGTCCCCCTGGTCCCTCTACGAGGGGGAGGTCCGCTTCGTCGACGCCCGTGTCGGCGAGATCGTCCAGGCCCTCAGGGACAAAGGCCTCTACGAAAACACCGTCATCGTCATCGTCGGCGACCACGGCGAGGCGTTCGGCGAGCACAAGGAGAGGGGCCACGGCATCTTC
Source organism: Candidatus Aminicenantota bacterium (assembly GCA_963725825.1). GTDB lineage: Bacteria > Acidobacteriota > Aminicenantia > Aminicenantales > Saccharicenantaceae > RBG-16-66-30. The sequence continues at coordinate 32,000 of CAVSAI010000047.1, read as the reverse complement.
TGCTACGAGGAGAGCCTGCGCGTGCCCCTGATCATCCACAATCCTAAGCTCTTCAGAACGCCGAAGAAGGTGGCCGGCCGGCTCAGCCTGGTCGACGTCATGCCCGGGCTCCTCGAGCTCGTCAAGGCGCCGGCGCCGGCCGCGCTCCAGGGCCGGAGCTTCTGGCCCCTCGTGGAAGGCAAGGAGAAAGCGGTCCGGCAGATCTATTTCGAGAGCCTGTTCGGCCAGGAGGAGTTCAACTGGGCGCCGCTGACCGGGCTCATCGACGGCCCGGACAAGTACATCTCCCTGCCCGACGCGGAGCTCTACGACGTCGACGCCGACCCCAAGGAGACGCGGAATCTCCTGGCCGAACGCGGCGAGACGGCCCGTGCGGTCGACAAGAAGCTCGCGGCCTTCGTCGAGCGGTCGGCCTCGGCGGCGAGCGCCAGCCGGCGCGAGCTCAGCCCGAGCGACGTCAAGAAGCTGACCTCGCTCGGCTACGTCTCGAGCTTCTCGTCCAAGTCCGCGAAGGCGACCGATCCCAAGCGGGCCATCGATCTCTACATCGAGGTCGTGGCGCTCAATGACCTTGTCGCGAAGAAGGACGACCAGGCGGCCGGGAAGCAGCTGGCCGCATCTTCTGGCCCGTAACCCGGGGCTCGAGCTGCCCGATATCTACAACGTCCGCTACCGGCTCCTCAGCGACGGCGGGCGGACCGCGGAGGCCCTCGAGGTCCTGCGACAGGCGATCGACCGCTTCCCCGAGCGGGAGTCGTTCAAGATCTTCCTGGCCATGGACCTGATCGAAAGCGGGAAGCCGGCCGAGGCCCGGGACTTTTGCCGCCAGCTCGTGGCCGCGGAGCCGACGAATAGCGCGGCCCGCGTGCTTCTCGGGGACGCGGAGGACGCGCTGGGCGACACGGACGCCGCCCTGGCGGGCTACGAGAAGGCGGCCGACCTCGAGCCGCAGAACGGCACGGTCCGGGCCAAGATCGCCTCCCTCTGGACCAAGAAGGGCGATCTGGCCAAGGCCCAGACCATCCTCGAGAGCCTGGAGGGCCTCGGGGCCGTCGTCGAGTCCGCGGATTTCCAGGTGGCGATGTCGGGCCTGAGCCGGGCGCTTCTCGCGTCCGGCGAGACCGACCGGGCCCTCGCCCTGTATCGAAAGGCGACCGTCCTGAGCCCGTCCAACCCGGCCGTCTGGCTCAACCTCGGCGGGGCCTTCTTCACCCTCGGTGATTACGCCGCGGCCCTTGAGAACTTCGAGAAGTCCGTGGCCCTCGACCCGCAATTCGCCCTCGGCTGGAGCAACATCGGCCAGGTCCATCTGATGAAGCTCATCCAAGGGAACGGTCCGGCCGCGGCCGACCAGGCCCTGGGATACTTCGACAAGGCCATCGCCCTCGAGCCCAAGCTGGCCGTGGCTTGGAACGGCCGCGCCTCGGTCGGGCTGGCGATGGGCCGGACGGGACCGGCCATTCGCGACTACGAGCGGGCGATCGAGCTCGATCCCGGCCTGCTCGACGCCTACATCAATATCTCCATCGCCCTGCGGGATCTGGGCCGCTATGCCGAGGCCTTGAAGCATCTCGAAGCCTGCAAGGAAAGACTGTACCCGCGGCTCGCGGCAAGCGACCGCGAAGAGATCGATCGCCTCCTCGCGGAGGTCAAGGCCCTCAGGGGCGGCCGCTAGCGCGCGCCTCGACTTCGATCAAGGGAGGGACGTGATGAGAAGAAGAACCAGCGGCGCCATCGCGGCGGCCCTCCTCGTCCTGGCCGCGTCGTCCTGCGCCCGCCGCGAGCCGCAGCCGGCCCCCGCCGCGGCCCCCACGGCCGAGTCGCTCCGGCTCAAGGAGACGACCGTTCGCAACGTCACCGGACAGCCGATCGGGTACAGGATCTACCCGGCCGGCAAGCCCGAGGCCGCCGAGTCCCGGGAGATCGCGCCCGGGGCCGTCGACCGCTTCCGGACGGCCACGGCCCTGGTGATCGAATTCTCCACGGGCCGCAAGGACGCCGTCTATTCGCTCGACCCGGGCAGCCCCTACTCGTTCCGCGTCGACGACGAGACGACGATCGACCTGTTCCTCGGCTCCCACGGCCGCGACGATGCCGCCGACCTCGCGCCCTGGGTCCCGACGCCCCAACCGGTCGTCGACCGCATGCTCGAGCTGGCCGCGGTCAAGAGACAGGACGTCCTCTACGACATCGGCTGCGGCGACGGCCGCATCGTCATCACGGCCGCCCGCCGCTACGGCGCCCGCGGCGTCGGGATCGATATCGACAAGGCCATGATCGCGGAATCGGAGCGGAACGCCAGTGCCGCCGGGGTCGAGCGGCAGGTCAAGTTCCTCGCCATGGACGCCACCAAGGCCGACATCTCGGAGGCGACCGTCGTCAGCCTCTATCTTCTCCCCGAATCGAACGCCCTGATGCGGCCCATCCTGGACGCCCAGCTGCGGCCGAAGAGCCGCGTCGTCTGCCACAACTACACCATCCCCGGCTGGGAATCGAAGCTGGCGATGACCGAGACGATCGCCGACGAGAACGGGGACAAGCACTACATCTATCTCTACATCCGCTGACCGGAGGCGCCGCAGGCCGGCGGGGCAAAAAAAAGGCGCTTCCGCGCGGGCGGAAGCGCCTCGGAATTCGAGCTGCCGGTCCGGACTAGAAGGCGATGCCGATGCTCGCCGACCAGACCCCGTTCTTGAAATCGGGCTGGACCTCGCCCTGGACCGTGGAGATGACCTTCTGCATGCCCAGGCTGTAGCGGACGTCGACCATGAAGTTCCGGCCGAGGTTCAGGCCCGCCCCGAAGATGGCGCCGTAGTCGTTGTTCTTCAGGAGGTTCTCGCCCAGGGGAACTTCCTGGCCGTTCGACTCGAGCTTCTCCTGGAGCTTGAAGCCCACGGTCGGCCCGGCGAAGACGAAGGGCTGGATGATCGGCGTGGGGATCCTCAGCTTGAGGAGCAGCGGCACTTCGATGTAATCGGCATAGAGCTTGTCGGTGTAGCTGTCGTCGAGGGCCACATAGGTGGCGCCCTTCATCGTGTAGAGGACCTCCCACTGGATGGTCACGACGCGGCCGAAGTTGAGGGCCAGGAAGAGGCCGCCGTTGAAGCCGACCTTGTTCTTCAGCGTGGCCATGGGGTCCCGGGCGTCGATGCCCGTGGGACGGGCCATGTTGCCGCCGGCCTTGATGCCGAACTGGACGTCGGCGCGGGCGGGCTGGGGAAGGGCCAGGAGCCCGGCGAATACTGCGATCACGAGGACGGTTGTCAGTCTTTTCATGGGGCCTCCTCAAAAGGGTCGAAGGTTCGGACGCATCTCGCGCGTCCATACCTATTCTGGAGGCCGGCCGTCCCCCCGGCAATCCCCGAAAGGGGGGAATCGCCAGGGGCCTTCTTCCCCTCGCCGGGGGTGATAAAAAAGCGGTTATCTCACCGCGGGAGCCGGGCCTCAGAGCCCGATCAACTTGAACTTCGCTTTGTCCTTGAGCCCTTGGATGTAGTCCTGGACCGTCGTTCCCTGCCGGCCCTGCTTGAGCCGCGACTCGATCTCGGCGCGGGCCTGGTCGAAGGGCCGGGTCTCGTTCTGGCGGCTGACGACTTGAATGATGTGGTAGCCGAAGGACGTTTCGACGATGCCGCTGAGCTGGCCCGCGGGGACCGAGAAGGCGGCGTCGTCGAAGGGCTTGACCATCTGGCCGCGGGGGAAGTTCTCATAGAGGCCGCCGTTGTCCTTGGACCCGGGGTCCTCGGAATACTTCTTGGCCAGCTCGGCGAAATCCGCCCCGGCCTTGGCCTCGGCCAGGATGCCCTCGATCTTGGTCCTGGCCGCGGCCTTCTCCGGACCGGTCTTGCCCTGGGTCAGGATGAGGATATGGCGCACCGTGGCGGTCTTTCCGGAGGTCAATTCCTGCTCGTAAGCCTTGCGCAGATCCTCCTCTTTGACCGTGCCGCCGCTCTCGGCGATGCCGGAAAGGAACTTGTTGATGAGAAGCGTCTCCTCGACGCTCTTCTTCACGTGGTCGACCGAGACGCCGGCGCCCTTCAGGGCCTCGAGGAAAGCCGGTTCGCCGCCGGCCTGGGCGTACTCGGACTGCAGGGCCTTGTCGAGCTCCCCGGCCGGGAGGACCGTCTTGGCGGCGGCCGCGGCGGCCAGCAGAAGCTTGCGCTCGGCCAGCGACGACGCGGCCTGGTCGATGATCTTCTTCATCTGCCCGGCGTCGACGGTCTTGAGCTGATCGGACCGGTTGCCGAGATTGTCCTTCGCGGCCTGGAGGACTTCCGCGGCCGTGACGACGAAGCCCTTGGTCTCGACGAGGACGGTCGATTTGTCCGGGCCCAGGGCGGGGACGATCGCGGCCAGGTCCTTGGCCAGGGTGTAGGCGGGCGTGCCCTCCTTGAGCGTGAACTTCTCGGCCTTCTTGGCGCATCCGGACAGGGCCAGGGCCGAGATGAGGATAACGGTCAACGCGTGCTTCATTCGATACTCCTTGGATCCGAGGAAAAACATCTAAATAGTAAAGCACAATTCGGCCGCCGGCGCAAACGGCCGGGGGGCGGGCGGGTTCAGCCGGAAGAGACGATGCGGTGGACCTTCTTCTTGCCGGCCTTGAGGAGCAAGCCCCCGTCCGGGCCCAGGTCCTTGATCGTCAGGAGGCGCTCGACCGAGTCGATGCGCTCGTCATTGACGTAGAGGCCGCCCTGCTCGATCATCCGCTTGGCCTCTCGGCGCGAGGGCGTCAGGCCGACCTCGGTGAAGAGCCCGGCGGGGCTGATGCCGGCCTCGAGCCTCGACCGGGGCACGGCCGTCGTCGGGACGGCGCTGATGTCGCCCTCGCCGCCTCTCCCGGCGCCGGCGGGGCCGCCGGGCGTCTTCCCGCCGAACGCGGCCGCAGCGGCCTGGCGGGCCTTCTCGGCTTCGAGCTCGCCGTGGGTGATCTTGGTCGCCTCGAAGGCCAGGATGCGCTTGGCCTCGTTGATGCCGCTGTCTTTGAGCGCCTCGAGGCGCCGGATCTCGTCCAGGGGGACCAGGGTAAATATCCTGAGAAAGCGCCCGACGTCCCTGTCGTCGCAATTGACCCAGTACTGATAGAAGTCGTAGGGGCTGAAGAGATCGCCGTCGAGCCAGACGGCGCCCTGGGCCGTCTTGCCCATCTTGGCGCCGGTGGCCGTGGTCAGAAGGGGAAAGGTCAGGGCCTGGGCCGTCCCGCCCTCGACGCGGCGGACGAGGTCGACCCCGGCCAGGATGTTCCCCCACTGGTCGTCCCCGCCCATCTGCAGCGTGCAGCGGTACTTCCGGTAGAGGGTCAGGAAGTCGTAGGCCTGGAGGAGCTGGTAATTGAACTCGATGAACGACAGGCCCTTCTCGAGGCGCAGCTTGTAGGCCTCGGCGGCCAGCATCCGGTTGACGCTGAAGTGGCGGCCGATGTCCCGCAGAAAGGCGATATAGTGGAGCGGCAGGAGCCAGTCGGCGTTGTCCACGGCGATGGCGCCCGTGCCGTCGAAATGGAGGTAGCGGGCGAGCTGGATCAGGATGGCCTGGCCCTGGGAGCGGATGGTCGCTTCGTCGAGCATCTGGCGCATCTCGGTCTTGCCGCTGGGGTCGCCGACCATGGTCGTGCCGCTGCCGACGACGGCGATGGCCCGGTGGCCGGCCCTGCGGAGATGGACCATGGCCATGATGGGAACGAGGCTTCCGGCGTGGAGGCTCGTGGCGGTGCTGTCGAAGCCGATGTAGAACGTGACCTGCTCGGCGTCGAGCATCCTGCGGACGGCGTCCTCGTCGGACACCTGGGCGACGAAGCCGCGCTCCTTGATCTCGTCGTAGACGTTGCCGCTCACGGTCCTTCCTCGGGGGATTTATATCACGGGTGGGGGGCCCAATCCAAGCCCCCGGCCGGAACGCGCGGCGATCCGGTGTCCCGTGGCGGGATCACTTTTTCAATTTGAGCTCGATCGGGCCCGAATTCCCGTCAGCATCGGACCAAGCGCCCTTGAGGGTCTCGGCCTCGAGGGTGAGCTCGATCTTGATCAGGACGTTCCCCGCCCCTTGGGCCAGATCGAAGTCGAAGGTGAGCTTGTTGTCCTTGAAGACGATCTCTCGCATCGCGGACTCGGGGACCATGCCGGCTGTGTCGCCGAGCTTGCCGGAGTATCCGGTCGCGGTCTTCTCGATGACGGCGGTGATCTCGATCTGCGTGGCGCCGTCTCCGCCGAGGGCCGTGCCGACCCAGGTGCCGACGATGTCGGCCTTCTTCGCGACCTGAGACAGGGCGGTTCCGGCCAGGACGGAGAGGACGGCGAGTGCGATGATGGGGACGGTCAGGGACTTTTTCATGATCGGGCTCCTTTCAGGGCCACTTGACGCTAATTTACCAGAGGGGGGCGGTCGTGTCCACATCCGGGAAGACGAAGCGCCGGGGGGTTTTGTTCCCTGGCGGATCTTTCGGGCGCAGGCCCCGCCTTGACGGCCGGCGGGAGCTCCGGTAGATTAAGGGCGCCCGGAGGAGCCGATGAGCCGAAAGCCGCAGGACCGGCGAACATTCATCAAGACGATGGCCGGGGGTGCGGCCGTGATCGGGTCGTCGCTCGCCGGGTGGCCCGGCCGGGGACAGACCCCCCCGGCGCGGCCGGGCAAGGGCGCGATGGCCCTCCGCCGGCTCGGCCGGACCGGCTTCCTCATATCCGAGATCTCGCTCGGCAGCAGTCCCCTGCCCGACCCGGACCTGCTCCGGGCCATCATCGACCGCGGCGTCAACTACATCGACACCTCCCACAACTATGACAACGGCAACGCCGAGCGGCAGATCGGCCGCCTGCTCAAGGACGCCGGACGGGACAAGGTCCGCGTCGCCACGAAATTCCACGTCGCTCCGCGGGACACCGCGGCCTCTATCATGGCCACGGTGCATGGCAGCCTCAAACGGCTCGGCGTCGAGACGATCGACGTCCTCATGATCCACGGCGCTGAGACGGCCGCCGTCCTCGTCGACGGGCGCGTCCTCGAAGCCTTCGAGAGGCTCAAGCAGGAAGGCGCCTTTCGTTTCCGGGGGCTGTCCTGCCATGTCAACCAGGACGAGGTCGTCCGGAAGGCTGTCGACAGCGGGCTTTACGACATGGTCCAGGTCGGCTATAACGTCTTCGACATCCAGGAGCCCGCCGGGGTCGTCGAAACCTACCCGGATTACCTCGGCGCGAGCGGCATCAGGGCCCTGATCGATCTGGCCCATGCCAAAGACGTGGGCGTCGTCGCCATGAAGACGCTCAAGGTCGGCGGCCGGCGCCAGGACCTCGAAAGATACAGGACCGGCGCGGTTTCGATCTACCAAGCCATGCTGAAATGGGTCCTCGACGACGCGCGCGTCGCTTCGGCCGTGACCGAGATCCTCAACCGCAGCCAGATGGAGGAGGACCTGGGAGCGGCCGGGGCGAAACTGGCCGAGGCCGAGAGGCGGACGCTCGTCCGCTATGTCCGCGAGAACGGGGCGGATTATTGCCATGGCTGCGCCGGCTGTCGACGGGCCTGCCCGGCCGGCATCGATCCCCCGGCCATCCTCCGTGCCCTGGCCTACCATGAGAGCTACGGCAAGACGGACAGGGCCCGAGAGGCCTACGCGTCCTGCTCGGACGGAGAGAAAGGGGCGGCCTGCCGGGATTGCGGGGCCTGCGAAAGGGCCTGTCCCTACGGCGTGGCGGTGCGGTCCAGGGTCAGGGAGGCCAGGCGCGTTCTCGCCTGACGGACATGGCCGTTCAGATCTGCCAAGCGTAGCCGATCTTCAAAAAGAACGTCCGGTCGGTCCGGACGATGCCCACGCGGCCAGGCCCGATCCCGCTGTCGAAGACGCCCCCCATCGCATTGTCCGAATAGCCCAGGAAGAGGACCGTCCGCGGGTTGAGCTTGTAGGAGAACAGGAACTGGGTGAATACTCGTTCGGTTCGGGAGTCGACCGAGAAACTGTACATGGCCGGGTTCTGTTCGAGGTTCTGATACTGGACGATGGCCCGGACGAAGGACCGGACGCTGAAGTTCCAGACGATCTTGGCCTGGCTCAGATTCGCCGTATAGATCGTGTCGCCGCCGAGGGAGAGCCTCTCGAAGGTATGAGAGAGAACCGTATTGAGATGACGGAGCAGGCTGAACGAGCCGTACGGCCCGAGGGAGAGGACATGGGCCAGGCGTGACGCGGCGTAATCGATGCCCTGGCCGGCCTGGCCCTGAAGGCCGAGCTCCGAGCCGCTGAAGGGCCGGATGCGGAAGTCGGCCGTTCCGTAGGCCGTGTCAAAATACCGCCCGTTATAGAAGGTCCTCGAGAATATTCCGTGAAAGTTGAGCTGGGTCTCGAGGTCACTTTGGATAAGCAGTCCGGCCGTCAGGCCGCGGTCGGTCAGGGTCCCGGAATGGTCGTAGACGAGCTCGCCCGCCGCGCCGAGGCGGATGTAGTTGAACCAGCTCTTCGGCTTGCCCCAGACCTGGCGGAAGAGCGCGGCCGAGGCGGTCCGGGTATCGACGCGGGGCACGAATCCGTAGTCGGCACGGAAGCCCGGGGACAGGTCCTCGTAGAGAGCCTGGATGATCCAGTAGCGCGAGAAGTGCTGGAACTGGAGGTTGACCGCGTTGCCGCCGAAGCGGCCCTCCTTTTGGCCGAAGTCCTGGACGATGGCCGCAGGATAGCTCGTCTCCGAGTGAAGGAGCTGGAAGGTGATCGAATTCTTCTCATCGAGGCGGAAGAACCCGTCCGCCCCGGCGAGATGGTTGGAGTAATCGTTCCCGGCCCGGCCGGTGTAGAGGACGCCGAGAGTCGACATGCGGCCGACATCCTGGCGCAAACGGAAAACGCCGCCGTAGGCGTCCTGGCCGAGCGAGGCCTGCATCGAACCTTGGTTCGAGGGAAGGATGAGGTTCGTGATCTCGTCCTGAGCGGCGAAGAAGCCCATGGCGGTGCGGCCGGACTTGCCGGTCAGCTTCGTTCCCCACATCGGGTCGGCCACGGTCCGGGTGAAGACGGCCTGGACGGGGGTCAGGAAGAAGTCGGCGCCCTCGAGGAAAAAGGGCCGTTTCTCGGGAAAGAACAGGGCGAAGCGGCGGTTGATCTCGAGCTGGGCGACGTCGGCTTCGACCTGGGAGAAATCGGGGTTGGCCGTAGCGTTGAGAATGAGATCGGGGGTGATGCCCCACTTGGCCGTTACGCCGGGCTCGTAATCGCCCTTGCCCCGCTCGAGCGGGCCGTCCGGAAATCCGGCCGGGTCCATGGCGTCGGTCCGGCTGGCCGTAAAGGTCGGATCGATCTCGATATTCCGGCCGGGCGTGATGCCTTCGAATCCGGTCAGCTTGTTGAACTGGCAGAGAAGGCAATTGACGCTGCGGGAGCGCGGGTGGGATGTCATGCGGTGCCGGGTGTCCCTCGGCCAGGACCTCTCGGCGCTGAAGCCCCAGGTTTGCGGGCCCTCGGTCCTGTGGAAGCGGAGCTGGCTCAGCGGGATGGCCACCTCGAGCGCCCAGCCCCAGCTCGTGATCCGCGCCGCCGCGTTCCAGATGGCGTCCCAGGAGAAATCTTCGTAGCCTTCCGACTCGCTGAAGTTGGCGTCGGCCTGGACGCCCATGGGATTGACCCTGAACTGGAAGGCCCGGCGCTCATCGTTGAAGGAGTCGACCATGAAGGAGATGTGGTCATCTAGGATGAGCGTATCCGTGTCGTCCCGGTCCATGAGATGGGCCCGGATCTTCTTGGGCTCCGGGTCGAAGCAGCGGAAGGCCACGTAGAGATTGTTGAGATCGTAGGTCACAAGGCACTCGGTCTTGACCGGCGCCGGGATATTGTCCCCCGGCTGCCATTCGTACGGCAGCGGGATCACCGGCGCGCCGGCCCAGGCTTCCTCGTCGAGAACGGCGTCGATCTTGATCGGGCCGCGCGCTTTGGGGATGTCGAAGCGGGCCGACTCGACCCTCTCGGGCCGGGCCTGGGCTTGGGAGGGGAAAGCGGAGACGGTCAGGACGGCACATAGAGTGATGACGGTCAGACCGGCCGCCATGCGGCGATGCGATTCCATGGAGGCTCCTCGTGCGCTGTATACATCTATACTCCGGATCGCCCCGAAAGGTTGACGACCGGAGGACGATCGGACCGCCGCGGGGCGGGCCATCCGTCTCAAACCCGCGTCCGGACGATCTTGGCCACGAGGTTCGACGTCGGGTCGGGGCAGCGGACGTATTCGGTGGTGACGCCTTCGGGGTTGAGCAATTTGGCATAGGGTGTCCCGTCATACGTCCAAGGGAGAGTCACGCCGTTCTCGAGGAGACGGACGAACTCGTTGAGGCTGGCCCGAAGCCAGGGGCAGAGCTTGCCCCAATCGGCGGGGTAAGCGAACTTATCACCTTTCTTGTGGCACCAGGAATCGGGACGAGCCTCGAAGATCTCGATGTCGATCTTGTAGCGTCTGGGCTTGGGCGGCGGCGGTACGGTCTTCTCCTGCGCGGGCGCCATTCCGGCCGCGGCAAAAAAGGCCGCCGCGGCGCATCCGGCCTGTCCGACAAAATCCCTTCTGTCCATTATGGTGACTCCTTTCCTCGGTCCATCGCGTCGCATTATTGCACAGAACATGCCAATGTCCACAGACCGGGTCCCGCATCTTCACAGGCGGGGCCCGGACCGAGCCGCGCGCGACGCGACCGGGACTTCTCCACGAGCGTAAAGGGGCTTACAATAGGGCCCAAGGATTTGACATGGATGGGCCCCTAAACGGATCGGCCGCCTCTGGCGAAATATCAATGGAGGGCCCGGAGATGGCCCTGAGGATCGGGGATACGGACAAAGAGTACATGTTCCCGGTTAGAAGACCTTCGGAGTCGCCAAAAGTGAAGGCATGACACAGCGCATGAAGGCAGAGCTCCTCGCTTGCTTCCTGTCTCTCTCCGCGGCGTGCGCGCCGGCGGGAAGGCCGTCTGCCGCGGCTGGCCCGCGCCCGGTCGACTGGACGGCCCGGCTCGCCGAAGCCGACGCCCTTTATGGCGCGGGCCACTATACGGCCCTGCGGGACGCCCGCCGGATCTACGGCGAGGCCCTCGAAGCGAATGGAAGACGCCCGGGCGCCGCGGAAAAGTTCGTTCGGGCGTCGATCGCGCTGGAGCTGCGCAAAAAGGACCTGGGCGTCCTCACGTCCGGCCCCGACGCCGATCTCGACGCCCTCGCCGCGGCCGATCCCGCGCTCAGCCGCTATGCGCCGTGGCTCGAGCTCGTCGCCGGGCTCCCCAATAAGATCAAAGGCAGCCCCGGGATCGACCAGACCGCCGGGCGGACGCTCGACGCCCAGCTCGACTGGGTGAACGCCCGGGTGACGGCGATCGACGGCGAGCTCGCGACGGCGGCGCAAACCGACGATCTGGCCGCGGCCCTGCGTCTGACCCTGAGGCGCGAATTCTTCTTCAAGTTCGAGGACAAGATCGACCGCGAGGCCATCCTCGACCGGCATCGCGGCTCGCGGCTGGCGGCCTTCCAGGCCGCGGTCTGCCCGGCCTTCGAGGCCGAAGAGCTCGAGGCCCTGCTGGCGCTCGATCCCGGATTTTCGGAGGTCCATTATTACCTCGGCGAGGACGCGCTCATGGCCGGAAAGCTCCTGACGGCCGAGCGTCATTATCTGGAGGTCAACGAAAAGATCCCCGAGTCGCTGTCCGTTCTCATCTCGCTCGCCAAAGTCGCCTTCCAGATGGAGGAGACGGAAGCCTGTCTCGAATGGAACGAGAAGGCGCTGGCGCTCCTGCCGACCTACCGGGACGCCCTCCTCGGCAAGGGCCTCGCGCTCGGCTATCTCGGCCGGAACGACGAGGCGCTGGCGGTCCTCGGCCGGCTCCTCGAGCTGGGCACCTACTACATGGGCGAGGGGCATTATTGGACGGCCTGGAACCTGAATGAGCTCGGCCGGCTCGAAGAGGCGCGGAGATCGATCGACTCGGCCAAGGTCTTTCTCGTCGGCGTGAGCGACGTGGCCGCCCTCTCGGGGATCATCGCCTATCGGCAGGGGCGGCCCGACGACGCCGAGAGGGACCTGAGGGAAGCCCTGAACCTCGATCCGTCGGCGAGCGACGCGGCCTATTACCTGGGCAGGATCTACGCCGACCGCAAGGCCTGGCTCGATTCGGGGATCTATTTCGCCGGGGCGGCGCTGACCTACGAGGACAAGGAAAGAGGCCTGGAAACGAAGATCGCCGAGATCGAGGCCTCGGAGATGTCCCCGGACAGAAAGGCCCGTCTCGTCGCCAGGAAACGGGCCCAGGTCCTTTCGACCCAGGTGAGGAAGGCGACCTGCCAGTACAACGGCGCGGCCGGCTACCACAACGCCGGGTCTTTCGAGCGGGCCCTCGAGCTGGCCCGCCTGGCCGCCGGCCACCCCGCCTTCGCCGAGAAGGCCGCCGAGCTCATCAAGATCATCCAGGGCCGCTAGCCCGCCTTCCGTCTCCCCCGAGGCAAAAAAGTGTATAATGATTGCCTTTTGAGGAGGGCCCATGCCGGCCAGCGATGCGACAACTCTCTGCCGTTTGTTCCTGGATTCCTGCAGGACATACCCGAAGCCCGACCGGATGATGGTCAAGACCGCGGGCGAATGGCGGAAGATCTCGACCGAAGAGATCGAAGCGACCGTCCGGCGCCTTTCGCTCGGCTTCCAAGCCCTCGGTTTGAAGCCCGGCGACCGCATGGCCATCCTCTCGGAGAACCGGCCGGAATGGGTCATGGCCGATTTCGCCGCCCTCGCGGCCGGGGCCGTCACCGTCCCCATCTACACCTCTCTTCTGCCCGACCAGGTCCGCTATATCCTCGCCGATGCGGCCGCGAAGATCGTCGTCTGCTCGGACTCCGAGATGTGGCGCAAGGTCGAGGCCGTCCGCGACGCGCTTCCCGGGCTCGAGCGCGTCATCGTCATCGAGGGCGATCCCCCGGCCGGCGCGCACGCGCTATCGGACGTCGCGGACATGGGACGGCGCCTTGAGAGCGAGGACCCGGGTCGTTTTGACAGATCGGCCGGGGCCGTCCGGCCCGAGGACCTGGCCTCCATCATCTATACGTCCGGGACGACCGGTGTGCCCAAGGGCGTCATGCTCAGCCACGCCAACTTCGCGAGCAACATCGTGTCCCTGACGGAGGTCATCGACTTCTGCGAGACGGACACGGGCCTGTCCTTCCTGCCCTTGTCCCACGTCCTCGAGCGGACGGCCACGTTCCTCCTCTTCCATGTCGGGGCGGCCATGGCCTACGCCGAGAGCATCGAGGCCGTGGCCTCGAACATGGTCGAGGTGCGGCCGACCATCATCGTCAGCGTTCCCCGGCTCTTCGAGAAGATCTACTCGCGGATCATGGATCAGATCATGGCCGGTTCCCGCCTCAAGAGGGCGATCTTCGTCTGGGCCCTGGCGACGGGAAAGAAGCACGCCGCCAAGGCGATCGCCGGAGAGGCCATCCCGGTCCATCTGTCGTTCAAGCACGCCCTGGCGGAAAAGCTCGTCTTTTCCAAGATCACGGCCCGGACCGGCGGCCGGATCCGCTACGCCATCTGCGGCGGGGCGCCCCTGTCGAAGGACATCACCGAGTTCTTCTTCGCCATAGGCCTCAAGGTCCTGCCGGGGTACGGTCTGACGGAGACCTCGCCCGTCCTCACGGGCAACACGCCGGGCCGGGTCCGGTTCGGGACCGTGGGCAAGGCCATCCCCCGGGTCGAGCTCCGCATCGCCGAGGACGGCGAGATCCTGGCCCGGGGCCCCAACGTCATGATGGGCTATTACAAGAACGAGGCCGACACGCGGGAGGTCCTGAAGGACGGCTGGCTCCACACCGGCGACATCGGCCGGCTCGACAAGGACGGCTTTCTGATCATCACCGACCGAAAGAAAGACATCATCGTCACGTCGGGCGGCAAGAACATCGCCCCCCAGCCGATCGAAAGCCTCATCCAGGCCAGCCCTTTCATCGCCAGCGCCGTGGTCGTCGGCAGCAGCCGCAAATTCATCTCGGCGCTCGTCGTGCCGAACTTCGAGAAGCTCGAGCCCTACGCCCGGGCGCAGGGCATCGCCTTCGCCGACCGGACCGACCTCTGCCGCCGGCCCGAGGTCGCGGCGTTCCTGCTCGATGAGATCAGCCGGATGACCCCGGGGTTGGCCTCGTACGAGAGGGTCAAGAGGATCGCCGTCCTTGACCGCGACTTCGGCATCGAGATGGGCGAGGTGACGCCGACCCTCAAGGTCCGGCGGAACATCGTCGAACGGCAATACGCCGGCATCATCGAATCGCTCTATGAGGACTGAGGCCGGATATGGACACCGGGAGCTTCCTATCACATCTCGAATGCGGGCTCTGCGGCGAACGTCTCGAGGCCGACCGTCTGTGGAACCTCTGCCCCAAGTGCGGCAAGCCGCTTCTCGCCCGCTATGACCTGGCCGCGGCCCGGGCCGCCGTGTCGCCGGCCGCGATCGCCGGGCGCGAGCCGACGATGTGGCGCTACCGCGAGCTCCTCCCCGTCCGCGACGACGCCTTCAAGCTCTCGCTCGGCGAGGGATTCACGCCGATCCTCCGGCCGGCCCGGCTTGAGCGCGAGGCCGGACACGGCCCGCTCTGGGTCAAGGACGAGGGGCTCAACCCCACGGGCTCGTTCAAGGCCAGGGGCCTTTCCGCGGCGGTCTCGAGGGCCTTCGAGCTCGGCGTCCGGGCGGTCTCGATCCCGACGGCCGGCAATGCCGGCTGCGCCATGAGCGCCTATGCCGCCCTGGGCGGCCTCGAGGCCCACGTCTTCATGCCGGCCGACGTGCCCAAGCCGTTCATCAACGAGTGCCGGGTCCTCGGCGCCAAGGTCACGCTCATCGACGGGCTCATCACCGACTGCGGCAAGGCCGCGCGGCAGGGCGTCGAGAAGCACGGCCGCTTCGACGTCTCGACCCTCAAGGAGCCCTATCGCATCGAGGGCAAGAAGACGATGGGCTACGAGGTCGCCGAGCAGATGGGCTGGCAGCTCCCCGACGTCATCATCTACCCGACCGGCGGCGGCACCGGGCTCGTGGGCATGTGGAAAGCCTTCGACGAGATGGAAGAGCTCGGCTGGATCGGCCCGAAGCGGCCGCGGATGGTCACGGTCCAGTCGGACGGCTGCGCGCCCATGGTCAAGGCGTTCCGCGAGGGCAAGGAGTTCGCCGAACCCTGGCCGAACGCAAAGACGATCGCCGACGGCATGCGGGTCCCGGCCGCGGTGGGCGATTTCCTCATCCTGCGAGCGCTCAGGGAAAGCCAGGGCACCGCGGTGGCGGTCCCGGACGCCGAGATCCTCGAGGCCACCTATCGCCTCGGCCGGACGACCGGCGTCTGGCCCGCGCCCGAGGGCGGGGCGACACTTGCCGCGCTGCTCCATCTCAAGAAGAGCGGCTGGGTGCGGGACGGCGAATCCGTCGTCCTGTTCAACACCGGCAGCGGCGCCAAGTACTCCCACATCTGGGACTGAATCCTAAGGGGGCATGTACTCTTTGTACGTGTCCCCCTTCCCCCCATGCGCTATCGGAACTCTCCGTTTCGGCTTGCCTGCCGCCCAACCGATTGCTATTCGCGGCCATGATGGGGTAAATCTAAGGGACGGCTGCGCGCCAATGAGGAGGAGAACGATGAGAAGAGCCAAATTAGCCCGCCTGACCTGCCTGATTTCGACGACTGCGGTCTCGCTTCTGATCGCCTCGCTATCGCCGGCCGCGGCGCAGGATCGTCTCGAAAGGTTCGTTCGGGCGTCCGGGCAGCCGGCCGCCGCCGCCCCCATCGTCTGGAAAGGCCGGTTCAGCGGCTACACGAACTACTGGCAGACGACGGCCTGGAACTGGCAACAGTACGGCAACCTCTTCCTCATCGGCCAGCCGGACGTGGCTGCGACCATCGCCCAGAACAAGGCCGACATGGCCGAAGAGCTGGGCGTCCCTGGGCTTGTCCTCGACGAGGGTTTTCTCAGCGCCTGGCTCGGGTCCGACGCGACCGAGCTCGAGGACCCGGGCGACGACGCCCTGGGCAAGGCGCTTGACGCGCGCGACATTGTCGTCTGGGCCAAGGCGTCGAGCCCTCTGGGCAAGAGGCTGTTGGCCAAGGCGCCCGGGCTGGCCGGAGCCAGGGCCTCTTTCGGCAGCCACCAGGCCGCGGCCCGGGGCTATCGCGAGCTCGTCGCCTTTGCGCTCGCGGACGGCGACCGGAGCCTCCTCGCGGTCCTGGCCGATGACGCCGGCGACAGACAGCGCTTCCGCACGCTCCTGGCCGGCGTCCGTGACATCGTCGCCCGCTACGACCTTCACCGGGGCTGGTTCGGGACGGGCACGCTCCTTCACAGCGTCACCTGCCATCCGGGCCATCCCCTCGAGGTCATCGGCCGGGGCCTCAGCCAGGGCAACGACTGGTTCACCTTCAGCGGCTACATGGACTACATGATGCGGGAGCAGCTGCCGGATTGGCTCGGAAAGGTCGGCCTCGACGTCGCCGTCGACGTCGGCACGGGCAAGGCCAGCCACAGCTTGGGCACGGTCGCCTATGGATTGGGCAGCTACGACGGGCTCAAGATCCAAGACATGCCGACCGAGGAGGAGTGGATCAAGTTCGTCAAGGACCGGGGCGGATACGTCTTCCGGCCGGTCTATGCCCCCGACTGCGACAAGTTCCGGTATGACGGGCAGATCGCCATCGACGGGAACAAGAAGCAGATCGACACCGAGAACGTGCCGTTCATCCTGCAGACGGGCCTCATCAAGGACGAGCCTCCGGCGGCGATGGTCCTGTTCACCGAGAAGGGGTCGGAATGGAGCCGTGAAAAAATGTGGCGGGCCATCCTGGACCGGCGGGCCGTCGGGGTCCTGCCTCTGGGCCGGATGATGGGCCCGGCGCAATTCCGGAACGTCCTGCAGATGCTCCTCCTCGACCGCGTTTATCTGGAGGACCTTTTCGCGGACAGGATCCAGCTCGAGGCTTCGATCGAAGGCTATGACCTCCGGGTCAGGATGGCCAACGGCGGCGGCTCATCTTTCTCCGCGACGCTCGAGGTCCGGCCTGCGCCCGAGCTCGCGGTCGATAAGGGGCCCGCCGATATCCAGCTGCCGCCGGGGACCGAGCGCTCTTTCTCCTTCGCCCTCAGCCCTTCGGCGGCGGCCATGGGCAAGGCCAATCCGGTACTTGTCGAAGCGCGCTGGAAGGGCGGGAAGAAACGGACCTTGGCCGTCCTGGACCTGCCGCCGGCCGTCTCCGTGCACAAGCTCCTTTACGGCTCAGGCGCCGGAAGTCGTCTATCCCGTCTCCATCCACAACTTCACGACGGCCAAGTCCTATCCGGTCGAGGTCAAGGTCTTCGCCAAGGACCGGCCCGAGACGCCTGTGCTCGTGAAGTCCCTGACGGGCACGGCCGGGGCAAGCGGACACCAGGCCCTCGAATTCCGGCTGCCGCTCCAGCCAGGATCATACACCGTGAGGACAACGGCGCTCGGGGTCGCCAACGAGACCCAGCTCGGCGTCGGCGCGCCGGCAGGCCGGGTGACCGTTACTCCCGTCGACATCGACGGGGACGGGCTCATGGAGTACCGGCTCGAGAACGATAAGGTCAAGGTCACCCTTCTCGCGATCGGGGCGCGGGTCATCGAGTACATCGTCAAGGAAAAGAACGACAACGTCCTGTTCAAGCTCTGGCCCGAAAAGGAGGCCACCGACCGGCGGCCCTTCCGCGAGCGCGGCTTTTACCCCTACGGGGGCTTCGAGGACTTTCTCGGCCAGGCCTCGGTCGAAACGCACAAGGTCTACGACGCCGAGGTCGTCAAGGCCGGCGGGACGAGCGCCTCGGTCCGGATGTGGGCGGACTATTACGGCAATCGTATCGAAAAGGTCTTCACCCTCGACGGCTCGTCGCCTCTTCTCGAGGTCCGCTTCGCCCTCGAGTTCCGCAACCCCGAGCTGAACATGCTCGGCCCCCAGCCCATCCTGGCCCTCGGCGAGAAGCATTGGACCGAGGACGTCTTCGTTGTTCCGGCCAAGTCGGGGCTCCGGGAGGTCCGGATGCGGCCCGAGGAGTACTTCGGCGAGGTCTTCTTCCTCAAGGAGGGCTGGAACGCCGGGCGCGACACCGCCGAGGACGTCTCGTTCGTCGGGGCCTTCCCGGTGAGCGAGCCGGAGTTCCTTCACTTGTGGATGAACCACCCCTCAAACGGCGACTCGGCGCACTATTACGCCGAGCTTCAGCCGTGGGTGCCCATATTCCAGAAGACGGTCCGCTACTTTTCCTATTATATGTGGGCGGCGGCCGGCCCCTGGGAGAAAGGGCTCGAGGAGCTGCGGCGGCGAAACCTCGTCACCGCGGCGAAGTAGAAGCGTTCTGACGGTGATTCGCTTCGGGCGCCGCGTCAGCTTCCGGCCGACGCCTTTTTGATCTTCTTCGAGGCGGCCTTGAGCTGGGGCAGCTTGGCCGCCGTGCCGGGCGTCAAGGGGTGCCAGAGCGTGCACAGGTGGCCGAGGACCTTGTCCGAGGGCACGGCCAGCGACTGGTCGATGAACGACTTGACGACCTTGACGTCGCGGAAGCTCGTGGGCAGCACCCGGAAGCCCTTGTCCGTGAAGATCTTGACCGAGGGGAAAGTCGATCGGGGCGTCTGCTGCAAGGGATACTTCCGCTCATAGTGCCAGTCGCACATGATAATGTCCGCGGGGATCATGTCGATGGCCGCGTTCGTGCCGTTCATGGAGGCCTCCCACAGGCCGTAGCCCGTGGCCTGGCCGTCGAGGAGCCGGTCGGACCACATCATCATCTCCTTGCCCCGCGTCCGGACGATGTGGTCATAGGCGTCGTTGACCGCCTTGGCAAAGAGCTCGCCCGTCGGCTTGCCGCCGCATCGGGGACAGTCGGCGTCGGCGATGATGAAGACCTCGTCCATGCCGACATGGAGCGCGTCGGCCTCGAAGACGTCGATGAGCTCGTCGTAGAGATCGTTGATGATGGCGGGAAGCTCCGGGTGGAGCGGGCACCAGCTGCGGCAATAGAACTCGGTGCCCCAGGGGTCGTTGCCCTTGTTGCCGGCGTACTTGCCGGGAGACTCATCGAGCTGAGGGTACTTGGTGAGAAGGGGAAAAGTCTTCTCGGCCCAGGACTGGTGGCCGAGGCTCTGGAACTCGGGCACGAGGCGGATCCCCTTGGCCCGGCATGCGGCGACGAGGGCCTTGACGGTCTCCTTCTTGACCGGGTTCTCCATGCCGAGCTCGGGGTGGGAGGTGTAATCGTACCAGTAGTCGACTTCCGCGATAAGGAGATTGACGCCGCGCTTGGCCAGGGCGGGGATCTCGCCGATGAGAGTTCTGGCGTCGGCATCGGTCTCGGTGATGGCATGCATGCCGAGGATGAGCGGCCTTTTGACCGCGGGGACGGTCGTCGCCGGCTTGGGCGCGCAGGAGGCGAAGAGTACGGCCAGGGTGATCAGGGCCGGGATCGATCTCCGGAAGCATCGGCTCATGATTGGACCTCCATGATGGTTTTGTCCTAGAGGATAGCCCAGGGGCGGCCTCTTGGCAAGCCCTCGGACGGGGACATGTACCTCCGGTACGTGTCCCCGGCTTTTTTTCTCTGGCGAATGGCGAGGGAAACCTGATAAAGTAAAGCGGACGAAGCCTTCAGAAAGGAGCCCGGACGATGCGCAAGAACTCGCTCATCATCATTCTCGTTATGGGCCTTGCCCTGGGAATAACACTCGCGTGCAAACAGGCCAAGGAGCCGGCGGCCCCGGCGGCCGCCGCGCAGGAGCCGCAGTGGACGGACCTGTTCGCCGCCGACCTCTCCAACGCGGTGTTCCCGGCCGGCATCTGGACGGTCTCGGACGGCGTCCTCACGGCCTCGGAAGACCAGTGCATCTGGACGAACAGGGACTACGAGAACTTCGTCCTCGACCTCGAGTTCATGACCGCGCCGGGGACGAACAGCGGCGTCATCGTCTATTGCACGGATATGGCCGATTGGATCCCGAACTCGGTCGAGATCCAGATCGCCGACGATTTCGCCGAGCAATGGGCCAAGGAGCCGGCGACCTGGCACGGCGGCGCCATCTTCGGCCACCTCGCCCCGACGAAAAGCATGGTCAATAAGCCCGGCGAGTGGAACCGGTTCACGATCGCCTGCGCGGGGAAGCGGATCACGGTCGAGCTCAACGGCGAGAAGGTCACCGACATGGACATGAGCCTGTGGACGTCGGCCAAAACCAATCCCGACGGCAGCGAGATCCCGCCCTGGCTGAGCCGGCCTTTTGCCGAGCTGGCCACCAAGGGCCGGATCGGTTTCCAGGGCAAGCACGCCGGCGCCCCGATCTTCTTTAGGAATATCAGGATCCGACAGCTGAGCTGATCGATCGCGAAATCTGTGTTAAGTCAGACTAACACAGAATCGATTCTGTGTTAGTTACGATTAACCCAGAATCGAACGGAAGCTGTTCATCAATCCCGTTCGAGCAGTCCCCTGAGGAACTTCCGGGCGGCGCGGGACCGCCCGGCCGCACCAAATGATGGCTGCCACTGGTAGCGCTCGAGGTCGATGCGTCCGCTGCGGCCGATAGCGACCCCTTCGGCGACAAGCTTTCTTCGCTGCTCCTCGAAGCCCCGGCCCCGGGGAAGAGAGATCGCGCCCCGCCCCCCGATGACCCGGTGCCAGGGAAGACCGGCGGCTTCCGAAGAGGAATGGAGGATCCAGGAGACGCCGCGGGCCGCCCGCTCGCGCCCCGCCAGGGCGGCCACCTGGCCGTAGGTCGCGACCCGGCCGCGCGGAATGCTCCGGATGACCGCTTTGACTTCTCTCGTAAAAGGGGTTTCGCGGCGAGCGTCCATGGCCGGCGCTTATCTTAGGATAACGCCCCGGAAAAGAAAAGGTTCAGATCTCTCAAGAAAGCACTCGACTCAGATATTTATCAGAATCGCGGTCTCGAGTACTCGGCCGCGATTCTGCAGGTCGCTTCGAAGACTCCGCTTCCCGCCGGTCCCCCCGAGGATGAGGAATGATGCAATCCGGCTATCTGGTCAGGTTGATCGAGCCGTTGGTCGTGTGGAGGGAGATCTCGGGGCCGCCCTGGCCGATCCGGCCCTCGATCCGGCGCTTCGACTGGCGGAGGTTCTGGAGCGTGATCGGGAAATCCACGGTGATATGACCGTTCGTCACGCTGGCCCGCAGGTCGGCGTTGAGGCCTTCTGAGGAGACGACGCCGAGCTTAATGGATCCGTTGGTCGTTTCGGCCGAGAGACCGTCCCTGAATGTCACGCCTTCCAGCCGGATGTCGCCGTTAGTGGTGTCCGCCTTGATCCGGCCTTCGAAGCGGCTGACCCGGACCTCGCCGTTAGTCGTGTCGGCTTCGAGCTCGCCGGACGCGTCCTTGACCGTAACGGAGCCGTTCGTCGTGCCCACCTCGGCCCGGCCGTAGCGTCCCGTCACGTCGACCCCGCCATTGACAGTCCCGACTTTGGAGAGGTTGACCCCCTCGGGGACCATGACGGTGAATTCGACGTTGACGTTGGCCCGCCGCGGGAACTTGGGCCAAACGGCTTTGACCGAGACCGAACCGGCGTTTTCTTCGACCCGGATCTCGACCTTGGCCAGGTCCTCTTCATTCCGGCGAGCGGTCTTGACGGCCTTGATCTCGACCTTGTCGTCTTTCCAGGTGGCGATCGTCACGCCCCCGTTGACGTTTTGGAGCGAGAACCGATCCCCCGCCTTGAGCGGCAGGGTCTTCGAGAAGGTGTCCTTGTAGTCCGCCCCGGCCAGGACGGAGGACACGACCAGGATCAGAAGCGTAATACAGAGGGCGATGAAGATCTTGACTTTGGACACAAGTGCCTCCTGGAAATCGACGTTCAAAAGGGTAGACGAAAGGAGAGGGGAAAAGGTTCCCGTTTCGCGTAAAACAAAGATGGCCGCCGGCGAAACGGGGCTGCCCCCGGGGGGGCTGTCCCCTAAGTGAGCCCCATGAGCTTTTTGGCGCCGTCGAGTGTTTCCCGGGCGACCACGCGGGCCTTGCGTGCCCCTTCCGCCAGGGCCTCCCGGACGCGGTCCGGGTGCTGGACCAGGACGCGGCGGCGCTCCCGGATGGGGTCGAGGACCTTCATGAGGTTGCGGTGGAGTATCTTCTTACAGTCGATGCAGCCGATCGTCGCCCCGGTACAGCCCGCGACGATCTCCCGGAGCTCGTCTTCGGATGTCACCAGCTTGTGGTAGCTGAAGATGTTGCACCGGTCGGGATTGCCCGGATCGCTGCGGCGCTTGCGGGCCTCGTCGGTCTTGGCCGGCCGGAGCTTCTCCCAGATCGCGTCCGGCTCCTCGGCGACGCCGATGACGTTGTCGAGGGACTTGCTCATTTTCGACATGCCGTCGAGCCCCATGACCCGGGCGCCTCGGCCGATGAGAACGGCCGGCTCGGGGAAATAGTCGCCGAATCGGCCGTTGAAGCGGCGGGCGACCTCACGGGTGAACTCGAGATGCTGGGTCTGGTCCTCCCCGACGGGCACGGCGTCGGCCCTGTAGATGAGGACGTCGGCGGCCATGAGGATGGGGTAATTGAGGAGCCCGGCGGTGACGTTCTCCCGCTCCCGTTCCGACTTCTCCTTGAACTGGGTCATCCGGCCGAGCTCGCCGAGGGGCGTCACGCAGGTGAGGAGCCAGCAGAGCTCGGTGTGCTCGGGGACGTGGCTCTGGACGAAGATGGTGCACTTGTCCGGGTCGAGCCCGGCGGCCATGTTGTCGAGGGCGGCGTCCCAGACCCGCTGGGGCAGGAGCGCCGGATCGTACGTGACGGTGATGGCGTGGAGGTCGACGATGGTGAAAAAGCAGTCGTAGTCGTCCATCAGGCGGACCCAGTTCTCGACGGCGCCGAAATAATTGCCGATGTGGATCGTGCCGCTCGGCTGGATGCCGCTCAGGATGCGCTTGCGTGGGCTCATGGCCGGACCTCGTTTCAGGGTCATTGTATCATAGGAGGGCCAGCAGCTCGGCCAGGACCATGGCCGTGGCTCCCCAGATCTTGTGGCTCCCGAAGGCGTAGAAAGGGACGTCGACGTCCCGCCCGCCGTAGCGCCAGGTCTCACGGCGGACGTTCGCGGGGTCGGCCAGGTGGTCGAGCGGGGCCTCGATGGCCTCCTCCACTTCCTCGGGCTGGACATGGAAGGCGAGCGGGCCGGGGATGAAGGCCACGGCCGGGTAAATGCAATAGTTGCTGGGCGGGATGAAGAGCGGCGTGAGCCGGCCGAGGACGCGGACGGCCGCGAGGTCCAGGCCCATCTCTTCGACGGTCTCGCGAAGGGCGGTGGCCTCGAGCGATTCGCCCGGGTGCTGCTCCCCGCCCGGGAACGAGATCTGGCCGCGGTGGTGGAGGACGCGCTCGGTGCGCCGCGTGAGAAGGACGCAGAGCCGCCCGTCTTTGACATAGAGAAGGACCAGGACCCCGGCTTTGCGGCAGGTGTCCTCGACCTCGAAATAGGCCTTGTGGCCGGCGCGGGGCTCGGGAGCCATGGCGAGCTGAGCCGGAATGCCGGGGAGCGGGGCCCAGAGGCCCCTCTCGACCCTGGCCAGGATGTCTTCGGGCTCCGGCGGCATGGGGACGCCTAGTGCCCGCGGCCGCCCAGGAGCTTCTCGATCTCGGCGATCTCCTTGGGCACGCCGGCGGTCAGGACCTCGCAGCCGGTCTTGGTGATGAGGACCGTGTCCTCGATTCGGACGCCGAAACCCTTCTTCTCGTCGTAGAGGCCGGGCTCGATGGCGAAGACCATGCCTTCCTTGAGGACGCCGCCGAGGGGGACGTCGTGGACCGAGAGGCCGACGCCGTGGCCGAAGCCGCCCTGGAGGCCACGCGGATCGATCCCCTTGGCCTTGAGCGCCGCCGCCACATGATCGCGGACATCCGTGGGCGTCGCTCCCGGCTTGTAGGCGTCGATGCAGGCCTTTTGGACTTCGAGGACCGTCCGGTAGATCTCCCGCTGGTCGTCGGTGAAGCGGCCGGAAGCCGGCCAAGTCCGCGAGATGTCCATGGCCAGGTGGTCGAGGTCGGCGCCGAAGTCCATCAGAACGCCGTCGCCGGATTCGACGCGGCGCGAGTTCTTGTCGTAGTGAAGGATGCAGGAATTGGGGCCGGAGCCGACGATCGGGGCGTAGGCCGCGCCTTTCGCCCCGCCCTCGAGCACGACGGACATGGCCGCCGCCTCGATCTCGTATTCGAAGACGCCCGGACGGGTCGCCAGCATGGCCTGCTTGACGGCCTCGGCGGAGAGCCGCCCGTTCCGGCGCAAGGCCTCGATCTCGGCCGGAGACTTGATCGCCCGCATCTCGTCGATGACCGGCGTCAGGTCGCGAAGCTCCATCTGCGGATAGCGCTGGCGGAGCTTTTCGACGCGGTAAAGGTCGGCCGAAAGCTGGTCGTTGTAGTGGCTGCGGGCCCGCCGCCCGTCAAAGAGGGCGGTCTCGGAGCGGGCCTCGTCGAGGGAGTCCCGGGGCGAAAGGCGGAGGTGGAAGCGGCCGGCAGAGCCGGGAGAGAGAGCGGGCCAGGAACTCGTCGAGATAGCTTGAGGGAAAGACGTCGGTGAAGCCGGCCTTGTCCTTCGCCCCGGGATCCTCGAGGAGGTTGGCGCCGTCCATCATCTTCTCCCGGGCCGTCTGCGGCGGCAGGAAGAGGTAGGACGCCCGCGAGCCCGGCACGAGGACCAGGATCGCGCCGAGGTCCTCGTTCCCGGCGAAGTAGTAGAAGTCGTTGTCCTGCCGGAAATGGGAGCCGGCGGGCGCCGCGGCGTCGCCGAAGAGGATGACGGCCCCGTCCTGGAGGCGATCCATGAACGCCGCCCGGCGGGCCGAGAACTCCTCCGGGGCGAACCCGACGCGCTGGGCCGCGAGGGGCAGCACGGTCAGCGTCACGAGCAGGCCGAATGAAAAGACTGCGGAAGCCCGAAAGGATCTGGACATGTCGCGACTCCTCTCGCCGGGACGGGGGCCGGCTCAGGCCTTGCCGAGCACCATGGCCAGCAGGGCCATGCGGACGTAGAGCCCGTACTCCATCTGCCGGAAGTATGCCGCGCGCGGATCGTCGTCGAAATCGGTGCTGATCTCGGTGACGCGGGGAAGCGGATGCATGACGATCATCTTGCCCTTCGCGCCGGTCATGATCTTCTTGTCGAGGACGTAGGCGGCCTTGACGGATTCGTAGACCTCTTCGCTCTCGAAGCGCTCGCGCTGGACGCGGGTGACATAGAGGACATCGGTCTCCGGCAGGGCCTGGTCGAGGGTCCGGTGCTCGGTCTGGCTCATGCCTTTGGCCTCGAGCTCGGCGATGATCTCGGGCGGCATGCGCAGGATCTCGGGCGAGACGTAGTGGAGCCGGGAATTATAGAGGGACAGGAGCCGGGACAGGGAGTGGACCGTGCGCCCGTACTTGAGGTCGCCGAGCATGGTCACGGTCAGGTCGTCCATGCGGCCCAATTCCTCGCGGATGGTGAAGGCGTCGAGCAGGGCCTGAGTCGGATGCTCGCCGACGCCGTCCCCGGCGTTGATGACCGGCTTGTGCGCGGCCTCAGCCGCTTTGGACGCCGAGCCCAGCTCGGGGTGGCGGATGACGATGACGTCGGCGTAGCACTCGAGGGTCTTGATCGTATCCGGCAGGCTCTCGCCCTTGGCCACGGAGGAGTAGCGGACCTCGTTGATGTTGATGACGTTGCCGCCGAGGCGCTCCATGGCCGCGATGAAGGACGACGACGTCCGGGTCGAGGGCTCATAGAAGATGCTGGCCAGGATCTTGCCCTTGAGCAGGTCGAACGTGCCGACCCGCTCGACCATGGTCCGCATCTCGTGGGCGACGCCGAAGACATATTCGAGGTCGGAGCGGCTGAACTGTTTGACCGAGATGATGTCCTTGCCGTACCAGGGGGCCGAGCGCTGATCGCCGAAGGGCAGATGGGGGTTCTTGGCGGGGCTGGGCATGACGGCTCTCCTTCGTGAGGGCGGATTCGCGGGGATGATCCCCGCGGTTCCGCATCATCCTACACTACGGAGAGAGAGCGAGTCAACGGACCGGGGCCCTGGGGAGATATGCCGGACGGGCAAAAAAGAGAGTGAGGGGCGCCCCCGCGGCGCCCCTCGCTCGGGAACAGAAAGAAGGAGGGTTATGGAAGGGTATCGGGAATCCTGAAAGAGATGCCTTTTACCGCTTGTCTCATGCCCTTTGAGGATGCATATTTTATGCCAGATCGTCCTGCCTGATGGGACATGGGGAAGCGGCAAAAAACGTAAACTTTTTTAAACGGCGGGCTCGAGGGGGTTCTTGGGCTGGAGGACCCTGTCGATGGACAGATTGAGGTCGTTGAGATCGAGCGGCTTGACGAAGAAGTGACTGATGGCGAAGCGGCCCATGTCCTCGGTCCGGACCTCGTCGGGGTGGGCGGTGATCAGCATCGCCTGCCCCTCGAAGCCGTTCTCCCGGAGCCTCTTGATCAGCTCCATGCCGTTGAAAAAAGGCAACTTATAGTCCGCGATGACCAGGTCGGCCCGGCCGCTCTTCAGCTGGGCCAAGGCCTGCCGCGGGTCCTTGAGGGGCAGGACCCGGTATTTCTTCCCCAAAAGGAGGGAAAACGTCTTGCGCACGGTTTCGTCGTCGTCGACGAGAACGATCTTCTTGATGGCGGTCATTTATGGCCTCTTCCTTGCGGCCGCTCGTTTAGTTTGCACCTTTTGTGCCAAGTCCGGAAGAGCTCTCCTCGGGGGAAGAGGCCTCCCGCGCGCGGGCCCGGCGGCCTTCCGCCAAGTTTTTTTACAGCCTGAGGGCGTGGTCTTTACCGTCGCGGGCTCAGGACGACTCGCCCAAGTCCAGGCCGTAGTCCTTGATCTTCTTGTCCAGGGTGGGGCGGCTGATCTGGAGGATCTGGCTGGCCCGGGTCTTGCTCCCGTGGACGGCGCTCAGCACGTGCTGGATGTACTTCTTCTCGACCTCTTCGAGCGGCACGAGATCGTCGGAGAACGTCCGCCTCTCGTCCGGCTCCACCGGCAGGTTCTCCTTGAGCACGACGTCCCCCTTGGCCAGGATGACGGCCCGGGTCAGGGCATTCTCGAGCTCGCGGACGTTGCCGCGCCAGGGCAGGTCGACAAGCGTCTTCATCACCTCCGAAGGGACCTTGCGGACGTTGCGCCGAAGCTCCCGGTTGATCTTTTCGAGCAGATAGCCCACGAGGTCGGGGATGTCCTCGCGCCTCTCCCGAAGCGACGGCAGCGCGATCTCGACGACCTTGAGCCGGTAATAGAGGTCCTCGCGGAACCGGCCTTTGTCGATCAGGGTCTTCAGGTTCTGGTTGGTGGCGGCGATGATGCGGGCCTCGGTCTTGAGCACCCTCTCCCCGCCGACCTTCATGAAGTCGCGCGATTCGATGACCCGCAGGAGCTTGCTCTGGAGATTGGGCGAGACGTCGCCGATCTCGTCCAGGAAGAGCGTCCCCTTCCCGGCGATCTCGAACTTGCCCTTGGTCTCGCTGACGGCGTCGGTGAAGGCCCCCTTGACGTGGCCGAAGAGCTCCGACTCGAGCAGGGTGTCCTGGATGGCCGAGCAGTTGATGACGATGAACGGCTCGTCCCGGAAGGGGCTGTGGTAGTGGATGGCCTTGGCCACGAGCTCCTTGCCCGTGCCGCTCTCCCCCTGGATGAGGACGTTGGTCCGGGTGTTGGCCACGGAGCCGATGATCTTGAAGACGCTCCGGATCCCGGCCGACCGGCCGATGATGTTGTCGATGGTGTACTCTTTTTGCCGCTCCTCCTGGAGGTAGCTGACCTTCTCCTCCAGGGCCCGGACCTGAAAGGCCTTTTCGATGGCCAGATCGAGCTCGGTCGTGTTGAGCGGCTTGACCAGATACTCGAAGGCGCCGAGCTTGATCGCCTCGACGGTCGTCTTCATGTCGTCGAAAGCGGTCATGACCAGGATGACCGCCCGGCGGTTGCGCTCCCGGATGCGCCGCAGGACCTCGAGGCCGTCGATGTCGGGCAGCCGGACGTCGAGGAGCACGAGATCGGGCGCCGATTCGGCGAAGGCCGCGACACCGCCCTCCCCCGTCTCGGCGACGGCGATGTCGAAGCCCTTCTTGGCCAGCTGGGAGGCCAGGGTCTTGCGGACGAGAGGGTCGTCCTCGACGATCAGGATGGATCTCATGTGGCCTCCTCCGCCGGAATGAGGATCACGAAAGCGCACCCGCGCCCGCGCTTCTTGTCGACCGCGATCGTGCCGTTGTGCTGCTCGACGATCTTGCGGGCGTTGGCCAGGCCGAGCCCGAAGCCGGAGGGCTTGGTCGAGTAGAACGGCTCGAAGATGTTCGGCCGGTCCTTGTCGGCGATGCCGGGGCCGCTGTCGGCGATCCTCACCCGGGCCATAGTCCGGCCGCCCTCGACGACCGTATCGCAGGTGATGCGGATCTTTCCGCCTGAGCCGAGCGCCTCGTGGGCGTTGCGCAGGACGTTGAGGAACACCTGGCGCAGCTTGTCGGCGTCAGCCAGGACGGTCGGCAGGCCCCCGGCGCAGGCCTTCTCGACGACGATCTTCTTCTGGGCGAGCGTGTCCTTGATCATCTTGAGCGATTCGTCGACGATCTGCTCGACCGTCCAGCGCTCGACGACGAGCTCCTGGACGCGGGTGAAATTGAGCAGCTCCTTGATGAACCGCTCGATCTGATCGATCCCCTCGAGGGACAGGCCGAGGTGGGCTTTGACGGTCTCGGCGAAGCTCTCCTCCTCGGCCACCTTCTGGATGTTCAGCTTGACCGAGGTCAGGGGGTTGCGGATCTCATGGGCGATCGTGGCCGCCATGCGGCCGATCGAGGCCAGCTTCTCGTGCTGGACGAGGCGCCGGTTGGCGTCGTCCATCCGTTCCCGGGCCTGGAGGAGCTGGGACGTCATCTCGTTGAAGCTCCGGGCCAGGTCCCCGACCTCGTCCCGCGAGGTGTCGACGATGGCCTGGGAAAGGTCCCCGTGGGCGATCCGGACCGTCCCTTCGACCAGACGGTGGAGGGGCCGGGTGATGCGCCGCGCCAGGACGGCCGCCCCCGCGATGCCGAAGAGGAAGCCGCCGAGGCCGATGAGCAGGAGGACCTTCTGGATCGCCCTCAGCCGGGCATACATGGGTTCGAGGGACATGCCGATCTTGACCGAGCCCCAGCGGCCGGCCGCCGCGGAGAAGGCGAAGACCTCGGCCTCCAGGACCCGGACCGGCTCGTCGCGCAGGACCAGCCGTCTCGTCACCGGGACGCTCTCCTCCGGGGGCATGGCATCCTTGAGAAGGCTGGTCGAGACGATCCCGCCGTGGGACCGGATGAGCGCGGTCGAAGCGAAGGGCTGTCCTTCGCGGTCGTAGACGACGATATAGGCCAGGTCCCCCGTGCTGTGCGCGTCGATATAGCTCTGGACGGCCCGCCGATCCTGAAGGGAGAGCGACTGAAGGTTGGCATCGGCCATATAGCGGGCTTGGAGGAAGGCGCGGGTCTCCGTCTCGTCCTGAAGGATCTTGGCCTCCCGGATCTGGATGACGAACAGGACCGTGCCAAAGAGCAGGACGACGAGCAACGTGATCCAGAAGACGAGCCGCGTGTAGATCGAGATCTTCAGCTTCACGGGTCTTCTCAGTTCCCCAGCCAGATATCCTTGACGTCGATGAAGATGAATCCCATGGCCGGCAGCTGCAGGCCCCGGACCTGGGGTTGGACGGCGATGCGGATCCTTTCCGAGAAGAGCGGCACGGCCGGAACGTCGTCGTAAAGGAGCTTTTCCATCTCCCGGAACAGGCCCGTCCGCCGCTCCCAGCTCGTCTCGGTCTCGGACTGCTCGAGCAGGGCGTCCAGCCGCGGGTTCGCGTAGCGGGAGCTAAGCCCGTTCGCGGCGGAGCCGGACCGGTAGAGCGGGCCGATAATGTTCTCCGGGTCGGGAAAGTCCATGGTGTGGGCGAGGAATTTGACGTAAGGCGTGCGGACGCCCAGAGCGTCCTCGGGCCTGCGCAGGTACTTTACGTCGAGCCTGATCTCCAAAGCGCCGAGCTCCCGCTCGAGCTCGCGGGCGAAGCCGGCCGCCTCGTCCGTCTTCGGCCCGTCGCAGAGAAGCGTCAGGGTCAGGGCCTTGCGCCCGCCCGGGGGAAGGAGCCGGTCGAGGAGGAGCTTGGCCGCGTCGGGATCGGTGAACGGCCCTTCCTCCTTCGGGAAAAAGCCCGGCAGCAGGGGCGGGATATAGTTGTTCAAGACCTGATGGAGCGTCGCCGGCGTGTCGCAGGCCGCGGCCAGGCGGTTCTTGTCGAGCCCCAGGGCCAGCGCCTTGCGGACCTCGGGACGGTCGAGAGGAGGAACGTCGCAGCTGAAGGCCAGGAAATAGGATTTCAGGGTGTTGTTCTCGAGGATGGGGAAGCCCTTGCGGAGCATCCGTTCGTTGGTCACCGAGATGAGGTGCACGCTCCCGGCCTCGAACTGCTCGTCGGTGTAATACGGGCTGTACTCGAGCGCAGCCAGATAGGGCTTGCGGCCGTAATAGGCGGGATTCCGCTCCAGCCGGACGCCGAGGATCTCGAGCTGCGGGCTCCGGAGCCACTCGCCAAACTTGAACGGGCCCGTGCCGACGGGATCCTGAAAGAACCTCCGGCCCTGGCTCTCGAGAAGGTCTTTCGGCAGGATCTTGCAGTAGTACATTCCCAGGAGGTAGAGCCCCGCGACGTAAGGCCGGACCCAGCGGATCTCGAAGGTCGACGGGTCGATCACCCGGAACCCCGTGACCTCGGAGGCCGTGCCCTGCCAAAACTCCTCCGCGCCGACGACCTTGCCGACAAAGTGCTGATAGGTCGTGTTGCCCGACCTCTTCCGGACCAGCCGCTCGAGCGAGTACTTGACGTCGTCGGCCGTGAGCTCGCGTCCGTTATGGAAGCGGACCCCGTTACGGAGGTGGAAGGTGATGCGGGCCCCGTCGGGGGAGATGGCCCAGTACTCGGCCAGGGCGGGCGTGGGGTTGAACCGGGCGTCGAACCGGACCAAGCCGTCGTAGAGCTGCTCGGTGATGAAGTAATGCGACGGACCGGCGGGATCGAAGATCCGGTTGAACGGAAGATAATAGCCTTTGATCCGGAACGTCCCCCCGTAACGCGGCGTCCCCCCGGGCTGATCGGGGCGCGGTTGGGCCAAAGGCCCGGGCTGGACGGCGGCGAGAAAGACCACGAGCGCCAGGGGCAGGAGGCGCTTGGGGCCGGCGAAGATCATCAAAGCGCCCTCATGATAGCGAAAACGGGTCCAAAATGCACATCCCTCATCACCTCATAGGCGGAGCAAGGATCGTGCCACCGCAATTATTTCTTATCGACCAGATAATAAATATAATGCGGGAATAATGGCCCGCGGGCCGTAAATTTACTTTACGCGACCCGAGGAGACTGCCTGGGCCTATTTGCCCGAAAGGGCGATGACCTTGTCAAAGACGCGGAAGAAGTTGCCGCCCCAGACCTTTTCGATCTCCCGGTCGGTGTAGCCGCGGCGAATGAGCTCTTCGGTCACGTGGATCATGCCGCTGACGTCGTCGCAGCCGACGACGCCGCCGCCGCCGTCAAAATCGGTGCCGATCCCGACGTAGTCGATCCCGACGACCTTGCGGACGTGGTCGATGTGGTCGACCAGGTCCTGGACGGTCGCCCGGGCTTGGGGGTACTGCTTGTTGATGGCGTCTCTTTCGGCCATGGCTTGGGCGCGAATCGCGTCGTCCCGGATCTCACGGACGGGGCCGTACTTGGCCTCGAGCTCCTTCATGGCTTTTTCGCGCTCGGGGATGACGGGCGGGGTCTTGACGTAGGCGGCGAGGAAGCAGATCTGGATGACGCCTCCGTTCCGGGCCAGGGCCCGGAGCTCGTCGTCGGTCAGGTTGCGGGGATTGTCGCAGACCGCCCGCGCGCTCGAATGGGAGGCGATGATCGGGGCCTTGGACGCGGCCAGGACGTCGTAGAACGATTTCTCCGAGGCGTGCGAGATGTCCACGATCATG
>CAVSAI010000046.1:0-175334 GCA_963725825.1 Candidatus Aminicenantota bacterium | reverse complement strand
GGCGTCGGTCTGGCTGCACATGGGAGCTTTCGGCCCGCGCAAGCGCGTACTGGAAGACGACGGCTACGCCGCTCCCCGGCACCCCCTGTCTGACTCGTCGACAACGAGTACACGCTGCTCGACGTGACCGACCTCGTACTTCATCGACCCGGTCGGCACCGGCTACAGCCGCGCCGTGCCCGGCGAGAACCCGGAGCAGTTCTACGGCGTCGAGGACATCGCGGCCGTCGGCGATTTCATCCGCCTGTACACGACCCGCTACGAGCGCTGGCCCTCGCCGAAGTTCCTCATCGGCGAAAGCTACGGCACGCCGCGGTCGGCCGGCCTGTCGGCTACCTCCAGTCGTTCGTCGAATGTACCTCAACGGCATCGTGCTCATCTCGGCCATCCTCAATTTCCAGACGGCCCGGTTCGCGCCGATGAACGACTCGGCCTATATGCTCTTCCTGCCCACCTACACCGCCGATGCCTGGTTTCACAAGAAGCTGCCGGCGGACCTCCTGGCCAGGGACCTGCCGGCGGTCCTCGACGAAGCGCGCGCCTTCGCCCTCGGAGAATACGCTCTGGCCCTGCTCAAGGGGAACACCCTTGATCCGGCCGCCAAGGACGCCGTCGTCCGCAAGGTCGCGCGCTACACCGGTCTCGACCCGGAGTTCATCGCCAACGCCAACCTGCGCATCTCGCTTAACCGGTTCGTCAAGGAGCTCCTGCGCGGCGAGCGCCGCACGATCGGCCGGCTCGACGGGCGGTTCAAAGGATCGATCTCGACGCCGCCGGAGAGTCGTACGAATTCGATCCGGCCAACGCCGCGATCAGCGGTCCGTTCCCCGCGGCCCTCAACGCCTACGTCAGGGGCGAAGCTCAAGTACAAGAACGACACGCCGTATGCCGTCTCGGGCGACGTTCGCCCCTGGAAGCACGAGAACGTCCAGAACCAGTACCTCAACACGGCCGAGACGCTGCGCGGCGCCATGGCCGCCAATCAGTTCCTCAAGGTCTTCGTGGCCAACGGCTACTACGACGGCGCGACGCCGTTCTTCGCCACCGAGTACACGTTCTTCCAGACCGACCTCGCCGGCGACCTCAAGGGCCGGATCAAAATGGGCTATTACCAGGCCGGCCACATGATGTACATCCATAGGCCGTCCCACGCCAAGCTCAAGTCCGACATCGCCGAGTTCATCAGGGACGCGTCGGGGACGACAAATAAGGGCTGAGCCTTCGGCCGGGAGGCGGACGCGGGGCTTCAGCGCTGTTTGACGAGCTGGTCGACGCGGTAGCCGGCGGCCAGGTAGAACCGAAGGTCGAAGGCGACGTCGTCGAGATCGATCGCGTCGTGCCGGTGAGCCGGAAGAAGGCCTGCTCGACCTCCCTAGCCTCTCCGCGCGGCCGCGGCCCGTCCTCGGGTCCGTAGACGCGCCAGAAGGCCTCCCATTCGCGCTTCGCCCCCGGAGGAAGATCCTCCAGGCTGACGGAGGACAGCCCGCGGCATTCAGGCGAACCCAGCTTTCTTTGAGGGCTCGGACTCCGGGATAGAGATGGGGACGTCCGGGGTCGTCGGAGAAGTAATGGAAGGGCACGAAGTCGTCGATATAGGTGTAATAGATGTCCCAGAGCGGCTCCATGGAGCCCATCCAGGCGGTGCCGAACTTGGCGGCCAGGTCGATCGGCTCCGAAAAGCCGACCAGGGTCAGATCGTTCGGGTCGAGCGTCCGGTCGCTGTAATAGAACGGCACGTAGCTCTCGGCCAGGGCCCGCAGCGTCAGCGACTTGGCCGGCCGTCCGGCGAGCCCCGGGTAGCGCGAGTGGGCGTTCGCTCCGTAAAGGCCCGTGTCCCGGTCGCGACAGACAACGAGGTTGTGGTCGGCGTCCTGGCTGGCCTCGAGCATGACCAGGCGCGGCTCGTGGCCGTGAAGGAAATTCGCGGCGTAGGCGAACATGGCCCCTTCGAAGCAGTGGGCGACACCCGTCCGCAAGACGAGCCGCGGCGGGCTGGCCGTCTCCTCCTGATCGGCGGAGGCGTGGTCGTCGTTGTAGTAAAGGCGCATATCGAGGAATCCCTGGACCTTGGCCGGGGTATCGAGGGCCGCGAGGATGACGATCTCGTCGGCGGCGAACCGAAGCCCGAACGCTTCGCATCGCGATTCGAACCGGCCGTAGGCCGCCGAGTCCACGGCGCCGCTGTGGATCTCGGCGAACGACTTGAGCTGGTCTTCAGGAGCCAGGCGAACGACGCCTTCCTTGGGGATCGGCTTGCTCATGAACGCCCCTCGATTCAGGGGATGATATAGCACAGGAGACGGCGCCGAATCAAACGCGATCGATTGCCTGCCGGGACTGGAAGTGCTATCCTACTGCGCTACAATGCGCCAGCACGAAACGTCTCCAGCGGCCCTCACGCCGGGCCGCATCGCGCGCTTCTGGCTGCCGCTCGAGGCCACCTGGCTGATGATGGCCGCCGAGGGCCCGTTCGTGGCGGCTCTCATCGCCCGTCTCGCCGCGCCGAAAGAGAACCTGGCCGCCTTCGCAGTGGCCGCGTCCCTGGCCTGGATCGTCGAATCGCCGATCATCATGATGCTCTCGGCCTCGAACGCGCTGGTCAGGGACGGCGTCGCCTACCGCAAGCTGAGGCGCTTCTCGAATCTGCTCAACGCCGCCGTCACGGCGGTCATGATCGTCCTCGTCACCCCGCCGGTCTTCAACTTCGTGGCCCGGGGGATCATGGGCCTCGAAGCCGACGTCGCGGGGCTCGCCGGCCACTCGATGATCTTCCTCGTCCTCTGGCCGGGGGCCATCGGCTTCCGCCGGTTCTATCAGGGCATCCTCATCAGCGACGGCCGCCCTCAGGCCGTGACCTGGGGGACGGTCGTGCGCCTCTCGACCATGGCCGCGACCGGGCTTCTCTTCGCCCTCGTCCTCCGCCTGCCGGGCGCAAGCGTCGGGGCGGGCGCGCTCGGCGCCGGGGTGGTCGCCGAGGGCGCCGCGAGCTGGGTCATGGCCCGGTCGACCGTCTGGTGTCTCAGGCGCCAGAACGACGCGGAGTGCGTGTTCGGCCGCGCCCTGACGGCCCGGCGCGTCGGGCGCTTTTACGCGCCGCTCGCCCTGACCTCGTTCCTGTCGTTCTTCATCAATCCTCTGACGACCTTCTTCCTGGCCCGCGGCCGCATGCCTCTCGAGTCGCTGGCCGTTCTGCCCGTCGTCGTCGGCCTGGGCTTCGTCTTCCGCACGGCCGGCATCGCCATGCAGGAAGTGGTCATCGCCCTCGTCGGCGACCGCGGCGAGAACAGCCGGATCCTCAACCGGTTCTCGCTCCGGGTCGGGGTGATATCGACGATAGGCTTGGCCGCCGTCGTGTTCACGCCTTTGGCGACCATCTGGTATGGGACCGTCTCGGGTCTCTCGCGCGAGCTTGCGGCCTTCTCCATCCTGCCGGGCGCGCTCCTCGTCCTTCTCCCCTTCCTCGAGGCCGTCCTGTCCTACGAACGGGGCATCCTGGTCAGGTCCCACCGCACGGCCCCGATCAGCGTGGCCGTGGGCGTCCAGCTGGCCGTGACGACCGGGGCTTTCGTCCTGATGGTCCTGGTCCTAAAGACCGTGGGCGCCGTTTCCATCGGGCCCGCCCTGACCTTGGGCTATGCTACAGGGGTCACGATCCTCGTCATGGGGCGGCGCGGGGCCCCGGCGAAATAGTGTCGTATCCCCGATTTATTGACAGGGCCGCGCGGCCGCCGATATACTCCGGCCGAGGAGTTCCCGGATGAAGAAAGCACCCCTGATCCTGGCCCTGGCCCTCGTTCTCGGCCCGGGGCCGGCTTCCGCCCCCTCTGCCGCGGGCGGTCCCCAGGCGAAACCCGTCAAGCCCGAGTCCGCCTGGGTCCTCAACGACGAAGAGTACTTCGAGCGCCCCGGCGTATCGGTCCTCGTCTTCCACGACAGCTACCCCGAAGGCAAGCAGGGCGGCCTCGAGATCATCCAGCACGGCGAAAGGGTCGCGTCGCTCGGCGACGTCCGCCTCGAGCCGGCGCCGGGTCAATGGGGAAAGCTCCCGGCCGTCGGCAAGCGCTCCGTCGACCGGGCGGCCAACCGCGCCGAAGTGCCTCTCCGCTTCGAGAAGGAGGGCATCGCTTATCGCGTCCGGGTCGAGCCCGACGGCGAGGCCCTGACCGTGACCGTCGACCTCGAGCGCCCGCTGCCGGGGGAATTCGTCGGCCGCGCGGGGTTCAACCTGGAGCTTTTCCCTCCGGCCTATTTCGGGAAATCCTACCACCTGGGCCGCACGGACGGGGTCTTTCAGCGCCAGGGCAACGGCCCCAACGTGGCGGACGGCTCCGCCGTGCGGTCGACGCCGCTCGCCGAGGGCCCGGTCTTCACGGCCGCGGCCGAGGACCCCTTGAGGCGCCTGAGGATCGAGTCCCTCACCGGGGACATCCGCTTCTTCGACGGGCGCAGCACCGAGACCAACGGCTGGTTCCTGGTTCGCTCTCTCATTCGCGCCGGCGCGACCAAGGGCGCGGTCCGCTGGAGGATCACGCCCAACGCGGTCGCGAGCTGGCGGCGGCCGCCCATCATCGGCGTATCGCAAGTCGGCTATCATCCGGCCCAGGAGAAGCGCGCCGTCATCGAGCTCGATCCTCGCACGGAAACGCTCGCCCCCGCGGCTCTCCTCAAGGTCGATCCCGCGAAAGGCCTCGTCCCCGTGCTCAACGGGCCCGTTACCCGCTGGGGACGCTTCCTGCGCTACGATTATGCGGTCTTCGACTTCTCCGCCGTCC
Organism: Candidatus Aminicenantota bacterium; assembly: GCA_963725825.1. Lineage (GTDB taxonomy): Bacteria > Acidobacteriota > Aminicenantia > Aminicenantales > Saccharicenantaceae > RBG-16-66-30. Next base: position 170,562 of record CAVSAI010000046.1, on the reverse strand, counting down.
GCGAGCCCGGCGCTTACATCGTCCGCTTCGGCGAGTCGCAGACCTCCCCCTTCCTCGTCTCTCCCGATGTCTATCGCCACGATGTCTGGCAGCCGACCCTGGAGACGTTCCTGCCCGTGCAGATGTGCCATGTCAGGGTCATCGACCGCGGCCGGATCTGGCACGGCGCCTGCCACATGGACGACGCCCTCCAGGCCCCGCCGGGCCTCGACCTGGCCTTCATCGAGGGCTACAAGCAGGGTCCGGAGGCGGAGACGCCGTTCGCCGCCGACCAGCACCTGCCCGGCCTCGACCGCGGCGGCTGGCACGACGCCGCCGATCACGACCTCGCCGGCGGCGCCCAGGCCTGGGCGACCCATCTGCTCGCCCTCACCCGCGAGACCTTCGGCCTCGCGTCCGACCAGACGACGGTCGACACGGCCCGCCTCAACGTCGTCCTTCACGTTCCCGACGGCAAGCCGGACATCCTCCAGCAGGTCGCCCACGGGGTCGAAGCCCTCCTCGGCCCCTTCCGTCTCGCCGGGACACAGCTTCGCCGGGATCTCGGATCCGAACCTCGAGCAATACGGCACGCTCGGCGAACCGGCGTCTCTCACCGACGATCGCGTCTTCGATCCATCGCTCAAGGCCGACGAGGTCAACTGCGATCGCTCAGGACGCCGCGACGACCGCTACGCGTTCACCGGGCGCGACACCGGTCTCCAATACGCCATGGCCGCCGCCCTGGCCGCGTCGAGCCGGGTCCTCAGGGGCTACGACGACGCCCTGGCCAAGGAGTGTCTGGCCACGGCCGTCAAGACCTGGGAATTCGAGCAGACCCATCCTCCCGTGCGCACGCCCAATCCCTACGTTCCGGAGCGGGCGGACTCCCAGGAGGTGCTGGCCGCGGCGGAGCTGCTGATCACGACGAAGGAGACGCCCGTACGCCGCGCGGTCTGCAAGCGCTCCTGCCGGTCATCGAAGCCCAGGTAGCGGAGGTCGGCTGGGCCGCCGCGCGGGCGCTTCCCTACGTTCGGAACGCGGAGTTCTCGAAGCGCCTGAGCGCGATCCTCGCGGCCTACGGCTCGAAGCTCAAGACGGACTTGGCCAAGACGCCCTACGGCGTTCCCTGGGAGCCGCACATCTGGGGCGTCACCTGGGACATCCAGGAGTACGCGGTCCGGCAGTATTTCCTGCACCAGGCGTTACCCAAGGAATTCGGCCGGGAAAACGTCCTTCGCGTCCTCAATTACGTCCTCGGCTGTCACCCGGCTTCGGCCACGTCGCTCGTGTCGGCGGTCGGGGCGCAGTCGATGACGGTCGCCTACGGCATCAACTTGAACGACTGGACCCACATTCCGGGCGGCGGCGTCTCCGGACCGTCGCTCATCCGGCCCGACTTCCCCGAGCTCAAGGAGCCCTTCCCGTACCTCTGGCAGCAGGCGGAATACGTGCTGACGGGCGCCACGACCTACGTGTTCACCGTGCTCGCGGCAGACCGTCTGCTCGCGGGCCAGATAATCTAAGCGCTAAAAAGATCATCAAAGGAGGTCCTCATGAATCGTATCCAAAAGAAAGGACTCTCGCGCCGCGATTTCCTGAAAGCCGCGGCCGTCGGCGCAGGGGCCGGCTTGGCGGCCTTGGACGGGTTCGGCGCCCTCGCGCCCCAAGTCGCCGCCGCCAAGAAGAAGATCCCCGTCGGCGTCCAGCTCTACTCGGTCCGCGAGCAGGCGGCCAAGGACCTGCCGGCCGTCCTCGCGGCCATCGGCAAGATGGGCTACAAGGGCGTCGAATTTGCCGGCTACTACGGCTGGGAAAGCAAGCCCAAGGAGCTAAGAACGCTCCTGGATGACAACGGCCTGAAGTGCTGCGGAACGCACACCGACCTCGAGACCGTCACCGGGGATGCCCTCAAGGCTACGGCCGAGCTGAATCACGTCCTGGGAAACAAGTTCCTCATCGTCCCCAGCCTCCAAGTCGAAGGCGCCCAAGGCTGGGTCGATATGGCCAAGAAGTTCAACGAGATCGCCGCGAAGGCCAAGACTCTCGGCATGCGCGTCGGCTATCACGCCCACGCCGGGGATTTCAAGAAGCTCGGCGGCAAGACCTCGTGGGAGATCTTCTTCGACGACACGAATAGGGACGTGGTCATGCAGCTCGACACCGGCAACTGCATGCAAGGAGGCGGGGACCCCGTGGCCTTGCTGAAGAAATATCCCGGCCGGTCGACGACCGTCCATTTGAAAGAGTTCGGAGGACCCGAGAACGCCGTCATCGGCCAGGGGATCATGCCCTGGGCCCAGGTTTTCGACGTCTGCGAGACGACGGCCGGCACCGAGTGGTACATCGTCGAGCACGAGACGGGCCCGGACCCGATCGGCAACATCAAAGGTTGCCTCGACGGCCTTCGCAAAATGGGCCGGGGCCTCTGAGGCGATCCGCGCGCTGAGCCGGGCGCGAAGGAGTCATGATCATGAGCGAATCGAAGACCGTCAACCGCCGTGAGTTCATGGCCAAGGCCGGCGTCGCCGCTTTGTCGGCGACCGTTCTCCCCGCCGGGATCGTCCGGGGCTTCCAAGCCAATTCGAAGATCAGGCTCGGCCTCGTCGGCTGCGGCGGCCGCGGCGTCTGGCTCGCGAAGCTTTTCCAGAAGAACGGCGGTTATGAGATCTCGGCCGTGGCCGACTATTTCAAGGAGCGAGCGGCCGCGGCCGGCGCCGCCCTCGGTGTCCCCGAATCCCGTCGTTTCGACGGGCTTTCCGGCTACAAGCGACTGCTCGAAGCCGGCCTGGACGCAGTCGCCGTCGAGACGCCGCCGTACTTCCATCCGGAGCAGGCCGCCGCCGGGGTCGATGCCGGCGCCCACGTCTATGTGGCCAAGCCCGTGGCCGTCGACGCCCCCGGCTGCCGGTCGATCGCCAAGTCGGGGGCGAAGGCGACAGCGAAAAAGCGCGCCTTTCTCGTCGACTTCCAGACGCGGACCCATCCGTCGTTCATCGCCGCCGTGACGAAAGTCCGCGAGGGCGGCCTTGGGCGACATCGTGTTCGGCGAAGCCCAATACCACGCGGAATCCCCGTGGGAAGAGTACTATGCTCCCGTCGCGGCCGACCCCGGGAACGCCGAGCTCCGCCTCAAGGCCTGGGGCCTCGACCGGGCCCTCTCGGGCGACATGATCACGGAGCAGGACATCCACGCGATCGACGTCATGAGCTGGCTCATGGGCCCTCCCCCGCTCTACGCCTTGGGATGCGGCGGGCTCAAGGCCCGGCCGAAGGTCGGCAGCTGCTGGGACCATTTCCTCGTCCACTATCAATACGGGGACAAAGTCGGCGTTCAGTTCAGCGGCCGTCAGTTCAAGGGGCATGGCACGGCCGAGGGGATCAAGAACCGCATGTTCGGATCGAAAGGCGTCCTGGAGACCGAATACGGCGGCGCGGTCCTCATCCGCGGCGAAAATTACTACAACGGCGGCCGGACCCCCGAGATCTACGAGTCCGGCGCCGTGGCCAATATCGCGGAGTTCCGCCGGGCGATCGTCGAAGGCGACTTCCGCAACCCGACGGTCGAGCCGAGCGTCCAAAGCAACCTGATCACGATCCTCGGACGCAAGTCGGCCTATGAGAACCGCATCGTCACTTGGGCGGAGATCGTCGAATCCGGCGAACGGCTCATTCCCGACCTGGCGGGTCTTAAGGACTGAGCGCCGGGAGAGGAGGATCTTCATGAAGGGAACGACCGTCGGCTTGGCCCTGTTCATCGTCTCGATCCTTGTCGCATCGGCCGTCGCCTCGAGCCCCGAGGGCGCGGCCGGCCAAAAGACCGCTTACAACCTCCGGCTCGGCGTCTGCGACTGGACCATCGGCAAGACCGGCGATCCGGCCGCCTTCGACCTGGCCGCGCGCCTCGGCCTCGACGGCGTTCAAGTCAGCCTCGTGCCCAAGGGGGATTCGCTGGCCCTCGCCGACCCGGAGCTCCGCCGCGTCTTCCTCAAGGCGGTCCGGAAGGCGCGCATCCCTATCGCCTCGTTTGCCATCGGCGATCTCAACGACGTCCCGCTCAAGAGCGACCCCCGGGCCGAGCAGTGGCTAGACAAGGGGATCGAGGTCGCCGCGGCCATGGACGTCAAGATCATCCTGGTGCCTTTCTTCGGCAAAGGCGAGCTCCGGAACGACCCGGCCGGGGTCGACGCCGTCGTCGCAGCCTTGAAGCGGCTGGCGCCGAAGGCCGAGGCCAGAGGCGTCGTCCTGGCCCTCGAAAGCTATCTCAGCGCCGGGGACCATCTGAAGATCCTCGACAGGGTCGGGTCGCCCGCCGTTCAGGTCTATTACGACGTCGGCAACTCCCAGGATGTCGGATATCCCATCCTCGACGAGATCCGCGAGCTCGGCCCTCACATCGTGGAAGTCCACGCCAAGGACACCAAGGACCTCTACGGCAGGGGGTCGATGGACTTCCCTGCCGTGCGAACAGCGCTCGAGGACATCGGCTACAAGGGCTGGTTCGTCCTGGAGGGCACCAAAATGCCGCTCGGGGTCGAAGAGAGCGTCCGCTATGACACGGATTATCTGAGGACGATCTTCGGGATCAGGGCTCCCTGAGCCCGCGGGCTCGACGTCGCAGCTTTCGACGGAAGGATCATGATCATGCGCGGACCCAACATGCTGTTCGCAATCATCTTCGGAACGGCCATCCTGCTCGCGGCCTGGGGTTGCGGCCCCGGACACGGGACCTCCCGCGGCGACCGGTTCCAGGACCTGTTGCGTTCGCCGGACGCCGTGACCGTCGTCACGGAAGCAGAAACTATCGAGCTGGCGCGAGAAGGAGCGGCCTGGCGCGCCGCGGGCGTCGAGGTCGGCGCCGCCGTTCGGGACGGGCGCCTGCGGGTCGAGCTCTCCGCGCCCGAAGCGGCCGTGAAGTACATCGAGGCGCGCTGGGTGGGCAATCCGCCGGCCGACTGGAAATATCTGGGCGACGCGTGGGAACGCTCATATGGCGAGCTCGAGTGGCAGCTCCTCGACGCGAACCGGGAGATGCCCTGGTATTTCCTGGCGAGCGACGGCCGGACGACCCACGGCTACGGCGTCATGACCCAACCCGCGGCCATGTGTTCCTGGAGGGCCGGCGCGGAGGGCATCACGCTCGCGGCCGACGTGCGCTGCGGCGGGGCCGGCGTCCGGCTGGGCGCCCGGCGGCTCGTCGTCTGCGACGTGACGAGCCGGCGCGGCAAAGCGGGAGAGACGCCGTTCGAGGCGGCCCGGGCCTTCTGCCGGCAGATGTGCCCCGCCCCTAGGCTTCCGAAAGAGCCGGTTTACGGTTTTAACGATTGGTACTGTGATTACGGCAAAAACAGCGCCGAGAGCGTCCTCTATTATGCCGCGTGGGTCTCACGGCTCGCCCCGAATGGCGCAAATCGCCCCTTTATGGTCGTCGACGACGGCTGGCAGGCGACCGGAAGCGGCACGGGCTACGGCGGCCCGTGGGATCGGGGCAACGCGAACTTTCCCTCGATGCCCGGATTGGCCGACGGCATCCGCAAGGCCGGGGCGAGGCCCGGGATCTGGATCCACTTGATCACGGCCCAGGACGGCCAACCGGAGTCCTGGCGCTTCGCGCATAACCCCAAGATCCTCGACATCTCGGTCCCCGAGGTTCGCCGCTATGTCATGGAGACCGTTTCCCGGCTCCGCGCCTGGGGCTACGATCTCATCAAGCACGATTATTCCGTGAGCGACCTCGCCGGCTACACGCGCGCCGCGCCCAAGCCGGATGCCGTGTGGGCCTACGCCGATCGAAGCCGGACGGCGGCCGAGATCGTCCTCGACCACTACCGGAGCATTCGCGAAGCGGCAGGAAACGACCGGATCATCATCGGCTGCAATACCATCGGGCATCTGGCCGCGGGCCTGTTCGAGCTCGAGCGGATCGGCGACGACACGAGCGGCCGCGACTGGAAGCGGGTCCGCAACCGCGGCGTCAACGCGCTCGGCTTCAGGGCTCCCCAGCACGGCGCCTTCTTCGCCGTCGACGCGGACTGCGTCGGGTTGACCGAAGCCGAGGCGATCCCCTGGGCCTGCAACAGCCAGTGGCTGGACCTTCTGGCCCGCTCCGGAACGCCGCTTTTCATCTCGTTCAAGAAGGGCGCCCTCACGGCGGAGCAGGAGAAGATCGTGGCCGAGGCGCTCGCGCTCGCGTCCCGCCCGCAGCCGTTGGCCGAGCCGCTCGACTGGTTCGAAGCCGTCAACCCGACGCGCGGCCTCGAGGCGATCTCCCATCTCGAAGGCGGCGCCGCTCCCCGCCGCTGGAAGCTCATGGGCAAGGTCGTCGAATACGACTGGTCGTGTTCAGCGGCGGGGACCAGGGCCGATGTCAAGGCCCGAAGGGGTCAATAAAAGGGGAAGAGCCTCTTGATCTCGGCCTTGTCCGGCCGGCGGCCGTACTCGCCGATCTCGAATGCTTCCGCGAAGCGGATGTTCCCAGCCCGCTCCTTGCCGTACCAGTCTTCGAGGCTCTTGCGGCAGAGCGCCGTCACATCGAGCTGGCGGTTCGTGAAGCGCTCGCGGAGGCTTGCCCAACGGGCCTTCTGATATTCGGGATCGGTCGAGAGGAGCTCGGGCGAGCCGCTGACGCCGCCTTCGTAAAATTGAGAGACCATGCCCAACAGGACATCGAGCTTCGCGTCCATCACCGCGTCGATGTCGACGGCGATATCGGGCTCGAACGGATAGGGCTTCTGGAAGCGGTCCGAGAAATAGAGGAACACGGGATTGGTCTTCAGGGCCGGGACCTCGGGCAGGAACTTCGGCACCGTGACCATATAGGCCGAGTCCTGGACCAGAACGCTCGTGTAGCGGTGGTCGGGATGATAGTCGTTGGGCCGATGGGTGATGACCACGTCGGCCTTCCACTCCCGGATCAGGCGGGTGATCCTGCTGCGGTTCTCGAGGGTCGGCAGGAGCTCGCCGTCGTGATTGTCGAGGATCTCGAAATCGTATCCGATGAGCTTGGCCCCGTGCTCGACCTCGGCCCTGCGCCGCCGGGCCAGCTCGGGACCCGAATCCCTCCAGTGGCCGATATCGCCGTTGGTCACGGACACGAACTTGACGTGATATCCCTTGGCCACCCAAAGGGCCGCCGTTCCGGCCGCGCCGGACTCGGCATCGTCCGGGTGGGCGCCGATGCACAGGATCCGTGGTTTCCCGTCATCGGCCGGCGGCGTGCGGCTCAAGGCCGTATGGGCGCCGGCGGCCAGGAACGTGGCGATGAGGGCAAGTCCCAGGCGGCTTCGAGTGGTCATTCGAGCTCCTTTAGAGGAAATCGAGATCGTATCACCGCTGGCGCTCCGACGTCAATTTCACTTGAATTTGCCGCCCTTGTCGGATTAGCCTAGAGGTGCCCGAGGACCAGGAGCAGGTGAGAGAATGATCGAGCCGGCGAGTGCGACGCCAGGATCACAGGTTGCTCCTCCGCGGTACAGGGTCCACTGGCACGTCTTCTTGACCCATTTCCCGATCTCCCTGTTCGGCGCCGCGTTCGGCTTTCAGGTCCTTCATCTTTTCATGGCCCCTCTCTGTTTCGAGATGGCCACGAACATGGCGCTTCTCGGGGGAACGATCATGCTGATGCCGGCGGTCCTGACGGGATGGTCGGAATGGCGGACTCGGTATCACAGCGCCAAAGGCCTCATTTTCACGAGAAAGATCCGGACCGCCTTCGCCATGGCCGCCCTGAGCTTGATCCTGGTCGTCTGGCGCATCACCGCTCTCGGCCTCTTCGAAGAAGCCCCCGAAAGTCCTACGCATTGGATTTATTTGGCCGGCAATACCGTCCTCATTCTGGGGGCTGTCATCGAGGGATACTACGGCGGACGCCTGAATCACAGGTGAGAGCCGGGCTCTCTGAAACTCGCCCCCTACTCCAGGATGTCCTTGAGACCGAACGACGCGGCGTAGAGGCACCCGACGCCGGACAGGTGGAAGGCGACGCGGAGCGCCTCGGCGATCTCCTCTTTCGTGGCGCCCGCCTTCATGGCCTGTTCGGCGAGGGCCCGGACGCCTCCCGGCGCGCCGTTGGCCGCGTCGAAAGCCATGGCGATGAGGAGCTTGATGCGCCGCGGCAAAGCGCCGTCACAATAAATGAGCGCGTCCGTGTCGTCGACATGCTTCATGAAATCGGGATCGAGCTTTCTCATGGTCGAGAGCGGGTGATCAGCCATAGCGGGCCTCCTTAAGGAACTGCGCCGCTATCATACATCACCGGGCAGGCTCCATCCAGCGGGGGCCGGCGCCGGGGGTCGTCAGGAATAGTGGAATCGAGGGACGACGACCCGGCCGGCATCGTCGAAGGCGATCCCCTCGCGCTCGAGGAGGGCCCGCTTCATCGCCGGGCCGCCCTGGAAGCCGCCCAGGCCCCCCCCGGAAAGGACAGCCCGGTGACACGGCACGATGATAGGAAAAGGATTCGTAGCCAACGCGTTGCCCACGGCCCTGGCCGCGTTCCGGTCGCCGAGATGCGCGGCGATGAGCCCGTAGGCGCTGACGCGGCCCCAGGGGATGGCGTGTTCGGCCCGCAGGACGGCTTGCTGGAACGGGGGCCGCGTCTCGAGCGCGGCGAAATCGAGCGGGAACTCGACCCTTTGTCCCGCCAGGAACTCGCTGACAGCCCCGGCGACGATATCGATCCCGCGGCAGGATCCGGGCCTGGCTTCGCGGAAAAGCTCTCCGGCGAGCGTGACGGCCGACGCGCCGGGCCGCGAGAGCAGGACCCGGAAAACCCTCGGCGACCCGTCCAGGTCGGCCCAAACCAGGGCGACAGGGCCGAATGGAGTCGCGTTAATGACCTTGATGTTCATACGATCAGGCGTGACGAAAAAAAAGCGGGCGCCCCTCTCGAGGCGCCCGCCTGCAGATTGCAGACCTAGTCTTCTTCATAAGGGACGGTCCCCCGAGGGGAACGGGCCCTTCAGACGTTCAGCCACTTGGCGACCCGCGCCGAAGGCACGAGTCCCCGCGTATCTGTGGTCCGGCGATCAGTAACGGCCGCGGCCGCCGCCGCCGCCGCCGAATCCGCCTCTGCCGCCGCCGCCGCCGCCGGCCGGCCGGGGCTGGGCTTCGTTGACCTTCAGGTTACGGCCCTTGAGGTCCTTGCCGTTGAGGCCTTCGATGGCCTTGACGGCCTCTTCCCTGTTCGGCATCTCGACGAAGCCGAACCCGCGCGACTGGCCGCTCATCTTGTCGGTGATGATGGCCGCCTTTTCGACCGCGCCGTAGGCCGAGAAGGCCGTGCGGAGGTCGTCCTCGGTCAGGTTGAATGAGAGGTTGCCGACGTAAATATTCATCTCGTCTCCTTCGACGAAGGGTTCGTCCGGAGGCACCGGACCGCCCTGCTCAAAAAATCGATCGCAATAAAGGAGAGGAGAACGCCGGCTGTTTGGGCCTCAGGCCTCCGTGCCTTTATCCGACCCGCGCCCCCTTAAAGGGGGAATTACGGCCGATATATTAACACAAAACGGCCGCGCAAGCAAAATGAAAAAAATATTTCATGAGCGGGCCGCTGCGATCATGGCCCGGAGGTTGGCCGGGGGCGTCTCGGCGGGGATGGCGCAGCCGGCATTGAGGATGAAGCCGGGTATTCCGGAAAAGACTTCGAGGAGCTCGCGCGTCCGGGCCTCGACGAGGCCCGGCGTCCCCCACGCCAGGACGGAACTCGGGTCGATGTTCCCGATGAACACGGCCCGGCCCCTCATGAGGTCGCGCGCGGCGCGGACGTCGGTCTTATAGTCGAGCTCGAGCGCGTCGGCCCCCGTGTCCACCATCCTCTCGAGGATCCGGGTCGTGTTGCCGCAGATGTGGAGGGCATAGGGCTGGCCGAGAGCATGGGCCTCGTCGACGAGCCTCTGCTCGTAGGGCCGGGCGAACTCGGCGTACATGGCCGGCGAGACGAGGTCCGGGCCGGCCGGGCTGTCGCCGTTCGAGACCATATCCGCCCCGGTCTCCGCCATGAGCCGGATGAAGGCCCCGGCCGCCTCCGTGCAATAGGCCAGCAGGGCGTGGGCGTTCCCGCGGTTCTCTTCGTCGACGAGGTCCATCATCCAATCGGCCGGCCCCCGCATCATCGAAGCCAGCGAGAAGGCGGCTTGATCGCAATTGCCGCGGATGAAGACCTCGTCCCGGAAATGTCGCTTGAGCCGGCGCACCGCTTCGAGCCAGACCTGGACGCGCGGCTGGCCCGCGAGATCCGGCGGCGGAAGGTCCTTGGCCTCGGCCAGGCTCGCGATCCTGGCCCCGGCCCAGCGGGCCGGCTGGTCCTCGGGGTGGTCGACCTTGACGCCGAGGGCCTCGGCCACGGTCACCGTGTCGATGTCGACCAGGATCCCGTCGTAATCGTAGGTCTCGACGGCGCGGACGAAGCTCTCGGCGACGGCCGCCGGGTCCTCCCGGAACCTGCGCTGCGTGAATCCCGCTTCCCGGGCGGCCATCAGGAAGTTGTGGAGCATGACCGGGACGCGGTCGGGAGGGACGCCCGCGAGCGCGGCACGGACGCGTTCATATCCGTTCATGGCCATCGATCTCCGCCTCTAGTGAAATCTTTTTCGAGGCCGCGGTCAAGGGCCTCAAGCGCCCGGCCCAACCCCGCTATGCGGCGGCCGGGATCATTGACAAGTCCCGCGCCAGGGGCTATCTTCCCTGCGTTAGGAGAAACGCCCCCATGGCCATCCCCGGCTTGACGATCATCGGCGAGTCGATCAACGACTCCGTGCCCTCGACGAAGAAGCTCTTCGACGAGAACGACCTTCCCGGCCTTCTCGGCCTGGCCCGGAGCCAGGACGAGAAGGGCGCCTCCTGGATCGACGTCAACGTCGGCGCGCGCCCGCCCGCGTTCATGGCCGATCTCGTCCGACGCATCCAGTCGGTCACGGCCAAGCCCCTGTCGATCGACACGCCGGACCCGGACATCGCCGAGGCCGGGCTCGGGGCCTATGACCTCGGGCGGACCGGCGGGAAGAGGCCCATCCTGAATTCGATCTCACCGCTCCGCGCGCGGATGTTCGATCTTTGGGCCGCCGGCCCGTTCATCCCCATCCTCATGTCGTCGGAGAGGCTCGAGCGGGGCGCGAGCTCGGCCAACGCCAATAAGACCGCGGAAGAGACCCGGGAGACGGCCCGGGCCCTTCTCGAGGAGGCCCACAGGCGCATCCCCGGCTTTGCGAACGACCGGGCCATCATCGACCCGGGCATCGCCCCGATCGCCAGCGACAGCGAAGGCCAGCTCAAGCGGGTCCTCGACGCCCTGTCCCTCATCCACGAGGACCCGTTCTTCGCCGGCGTCCACTTGTCAGTGGGCTTGAGCAATTTCACCGTCATGCTGCCTTCCAAGACCAAGGACGGCTCGCCGGTCAAAGGGCCGCTCGAAAGCGCCTTCCTGACCTTGGCCATGCCCCTCGGCCTCGATACGATCATCGGCTCGACCGTCCGCAAGTACGAGGTCCTTCCGCCCGGCCACCCGGCCCTGGCCTGCCTCGAGGACATCCTCGGGCTCGAAGGCTACGACACGCTCGTCCGGCTCAAGGAATTCTATGGATAAGATCTTCCACGTCGAGCTCCAGACCCCCAAACGCTCCTCCGAGGACGTCGAGAAGGACCTGCGGACCTTCGAGGACAAGTATCGAAAGGTCATCGAGGCGGGCTGGATCGTCTGCATCACCGACAACCCCATGGGTTTGCTGAGCTACGGGGCCATGGAGACGATCGACCTTCTCGGCCTGCCCGTCAACCCCGACAAGCTCATGGTCCATCTCAACACCTTCCACCCGAAGAGAGAGCTCGACGAGATCCTGGGCGCGTTCGCGGCCGCGGGCGGCCGGCAGTTGCTCGTCGTCTCCGGCGACGGCAGCCAGCGGCTCCACCGTCTCGAGCCGGCCGAGATCGGCGTCGACGCGACGACCGTGACGTCGGTCGAGCTCATCCGCTATATCGACCGGGAGCATCCCGGCCGGTTCACGTGCGGCGTCGCCTTCAACCCCTACGAGCCGCAGGACGCGGAGATCGAAAAGATGAAGCGGAAAGTGGGCGCCGGGGCCTCGTTCATCATCACCCAGCCCATCATCGGACGCGACGAGCGTCTGGCCGGCCTCGGGCCTTTCCGCCTGCCGGTCGTCCTCGACGCCTGGATGTCGAAGAAGCTCCATCTCCTGTCGGAGTGCGTCGGGCACGAGATCCCCGAGGGAACGCCCTACGACCCGATGGAGAACCTGCGCGAGCTCAGACGGAACTACCCCGACTACGGGCTCTACCTGGCCATCCTGGGCTTCAAGACCCAATACCCGCTGATCCCTGAGATCTGGAAGTAACGCCTGGACGGAAAAGGGTCGCCCGGCTGAGCCGGACGGGACCGGTTTCGTGCGGTTCGAAGCCCGCTCTCACAGCCGCGCTGACGATCTCACCGTACCTGCGCTCGGGGACGTGGATCCGCGGCTCGATGAGAAGAAGGCGGCCCCCCGGCTTGAGGGCGCCCAGGATCTCCCGGAAAAAGGGCTCCAATCGCTCGACTTCATGGGCCATCCAGACGGCCAGCGCGAAATCGGCCTTGACGTCCAATCCCAGGCCGTCCTCCGTGGCCAGCTGAAGCCTGATCCGGCCGGCGACGCCGGTCCGTTCCGCTTTCCGGCGGGTCTTATCGAGCATCTCCTTTTGAATGTCCACGGCCACGACCAGGCCGCGATCGCCGACCATCCGGGCCATGGGCACGGTAAAGAACCCGGGACCGCAGCCGATGTCGAGGGCCGTATCCCCGTCGCGCAGGTAAGGACGGAGGATGCGGACGGGATCCTGAGCGATCCGCCGGAAGATGTTCGTCAGCGTGAAGGACAGCCAGACGGGGCACGGCGGTTCAGTCATGTTTCGGGATGGCGGTCTTGTCCATATAGAGGACTTCCCACAGATGACCGTCGAGGTCCTGGAAGCTCCAGCCGTACATGCCGGGCATTTCCAGGGGCTCGAGGGACTCTTTGCCGCCCGCCAGGAAGGCCTTGTGGACCATTTCGTCGACGGCTTCCCGGCTGTCGGCCGAAATGGAGATAATGGCCTCGGTCGTCGAGGACGCGTCGGCGACGGGCTTCCTGGTGAAGGTTCTGAAGAACTCCTCGTTCAGCAGCATGACCGCGTTGCCGTCACCGATGATCATCGCCGTGGCGTCCTCGTTGCTGAACCGCGGATCGAACTCGAAGCCGAGCTCGGTGAAGAAAGCGACCGACGCCTTCAGGTCCTTGACGGGAATGTTGACATAGATCTTTCGTTGTGGGCTCATTGCGCATCTCCTGGCTCAATGGAATCCAAGAAACGTGCCATATTGGGACCGGCACTCGCCGTCGGGCGAGAAATCGCGGAATGTTCGCAGGGTGGATTCTCCCGGCCCGCGATGCTAAGATGAAGGAGGCCCTTCGGCCCAAATCAGCAAGGAGGACGCAATGCCCGGCTATGTCGAAAACATCGAGACGATCACGGAAGGCAACGAGAACTTCCGTCGAGTGCTCTTCACGGCCAAACACTGCCAGCTCGTCGTCATGAGCCTCAAAGCGGCGGAGGACATCGGCATGGAGGTCCACCCGGCCGTGGACCAGTTCTTCAGGATCGAATCCGGGGAGGGTCAGGTGATCATGGACGGCCAGGCCTCCAAGTTCGGCCCTGGCTTCGCCATCATCGTCCCGGCGGGGACCGAGCACAATGTCATCGCCAAGACGGCGGTCAAGCTCTACACGATCTACAGCCCGCCCAACCACCCTCCCGATCGGCTGCAGAAGACCAAGGCCCAAGCTGTGGCCGAGGAAGACTGATCGGGGGAGCTTCGGGCTCAGGAGGGCTGGTGTGCCGCCAGCCCTGCTCTCAGGAACCGGCCGGGGTCGTGGCAGGCCAGGACGGAATCGATCTCCCGGCCCTCCGGGACCTCGTGATAGCAGGCCTGGTAGGCGGCCAGGGCCAGCTTGGCCCGCCCCTTGATATCGCACTTGGCGTGGATCCGCTTGACGTGGGTCCGGACCGTCAAGGGCGAGATGAAGAGGCTCTCGGCGATCTCCTGGTTCGTCAGGCCGAGGCCCAGCAGCCGGAACACCCGGAATTCGGATTGGGTCAGGGTGTGGATCTGGGCCATGACCTCTTCTCTCTGGGAGATCTGCTCGGCTTGGCGCTTCTTCACTTCCCCGCCGTCGTCGCTGTCCCAGTGGTGCTGCCACAAGAAATCGCCGACCTTGTTCTGGACGATCGTCGATATGAACGAGCGCGGCGGCACCCATCCTTCCCCGAGCTTCCGAAGCGTCGTGAAGACGGCGAAATGGACCTCGGCGACGATGTCGTCGACGAAGGGCACGCCGCCCAGAGCCTTGTCGACGGCGCTCCGGATCATGGCGCCGTACTCCTTGATGATCTTCTCCATCAGGGAGTTGTGTCTCGTCAGGACGTCGGTCATGCCGTACCTCCAAAGTCCGCTGATTTCCTATGAGGACGTCGGCCTTGGCGATGGGATCGATGTCCTCGAACCCAAAGTATCAGCCGAAGATTAACGTTCAATGAAATCAAGATTAATTTTAGATTAATATTCCTATAGATAAATTCATCTTATTTTCATATGATATTCATCTTGACTGGCGTATACTTGAAGTACCCATAATGAAGTTCGGAGGGAACCGCATGCGAGTCCTAGTCGTCGAAGATTCGAGGCGCCTGGCCGGCATCATCAAGAGAGGACTCCTCGAAGAAGGATACGCCGTCGATAACGCCTACGACGGAGAGGAAGCCGAATACATGGCGGAGACGACGCCCTTCGACGTCGTCATCCTGGACGTCATGCTGCCCAGGAAGGACGGCCTGGCCGTCTGCCGCGACCTCAGGGGCAAGAACGTCAGCACTCCGATCCTCATGCTCACCGCCAAGGACAGCGTCGAGGACAAGGTCATCGGGCTCGATTCCGGCGCCGACGACTACCTGGTCAAGCCCTTTGCCTTCTCCGAGCTCCTGGCGCGGATCCGCGCGCTTCTCAGGCGGGAGGTCCTGCCCAAGACCCAGAAATTCCAGGTCGGTGACCTGTCTCTGGACCCCCAGAGCCGGGAGGTCCGGAGGGACGGGAGCCTCCTCGAGCTGACCGCCAAGGAGTACTCCATCCTCGAATACTTCATGCGCCGCCCGAACGCCGTGGTCACGAGGACCATGCTCGGGGAGAGCGTCTGGGATTACGAGTTCGACGGCCTGTCGAACGTCATCGACGTCTACGTGCGGCGAATCCGCCAAAAGATCGACCGGGACGGACAGGCGAGCCTGATCCAGACGGTCCGGGGGGCCGGCTACCGCCTGCGCGTGACATGAGCGTCCGAAAGACCATCAAGTTCCGCCTGACCGTCTGGTACCTCGTGGTCATCGCGGCCCTGCTCGTCGTCTTCGGAACGGTCGCCTATTACCTGCTTTCGAAGAACCTCTATCGCGGTCTCGACGACTCGTTGCGGGCCCGGGGCGAAGAGATCCAGAAGTCCATCAAGTTCGAAGGCGACAGGATCCTCTTCGATCAGAAGGCCGACGAGCTCGTCCTGATCTACGACGCCGACGGCGACCTGAAGCACCGGCTCGGCCCCAACGTCGAGTTCGAGACGATCGGGGGCACGGTCCAGAAGGCGCTCTTCGGCATTTCGTCGTTCGTCTCGGCCGAGACCGCCGAGGGCCCGAACGTGCGTCTCTACGCGGCCCCCTTCAACGTCGATTCCGCGACCCGCGTGGCCATCGTCGTCGGACGCGTTCCGAACGACATTCTGAACGTCCTGGCCATCTTCCGCATGGTCATCTTGAATTCGTCCATTTTCCTGCTCGTCCTGGCCGGCGTTGGCGCCTGGTTCATGGCCGGCCGGACGCTCAAGCCGGTCGAGCGCATCGCCGCGATCGCCCGCGGGATCGGCGAGAGCGACCTGAGCCGCCGCATCGACGTCGAGTCCGACGACGAGCTGGGCCGGCTGGCGACGACGCTGAACGGCATGATCGGCCGCCTCGAAGAGGCCTTTCTGAAGGAACGGCGGTTCGTCGCCGACGCCTCTCACGAGCTGCGGACGCCCCTGGCCGTCATCCAGGCCGAGACGTCGCTGGCGCTGGAGAAGCCGAGGAGCCAGGACGAATATCGAAGGTCCCTCGAGATGGTGGCCCAGGAAGTCGGCTACATGTCCGAGATGGTCGGCAAGCTCCTCGTCCTGGCCCGGAGCGACGCCGGCTTCGAGCCGCTCAACTTCGAGGACGTCAATATCGCCGACCTCCTCGGTGAGCTCTCGCAGGACGTCGAAGCCCTGGCTCAGGAAAAGGGCCTGAAGCTCGGCCTGGGCCCGATGGACGGCCTCACGGTCAGGGGCGACCGGGTCCGCCTGAGGCAGATGTTCCTCAATATCCTGGACAACGCCCTTCGCTACACGCCGGCCGGCGGCACGATCACCGGCTCGATCGTCCGGAAGGACAACCAGGCCGTCGCGTCCGTCCGCGATACCGGCGCGGGCATCGCGGAGGAGCACCTGCCGTTCATCTTCGACAGGTTCTACCGGGCGGACAAGGTGCGAACGGACGGCGAGGGCGGGACGGGGCTCGGCCTGTCCATCGCCGCGTCCATCGCCAAGATGCACGGCGGGGCGATCGAGGTCGAGAGCGAAGTCGGCGGGGGGACGACGTTTCGGATCCTGCTGCCGCTCGCGGGGGCCGCGACGGCGCCCGCCGTCCCTAGTCCCTGATCCGGAAGAACCGGCCGGCGAGGGCCGTCAACACGGCGGCCAGGGCCGCCAGCACCCCCACCTGCACGACGATGTCGGCGAACCCTCCCTGGAAGAACGTCAGCTTGTGCAGGGCGTCCATGGCCCAGTAGGCCGGAGAGATCCTGGCCACGAGGCGGACGGCCGGCGGCACGATCTCGTTCGGCCACCAGCAGCCGCCGAGCGCCGCGAAGATGTTGGCCAGGAGGACGGACAGGCCGACGATCAAGTCCTCCTTGGCGAGGAGCGAGCCGATGAAGATGCTCAGCGCGGCCATGGCCAGGGCGAAGACGGCGATGACGAGCAGGGCCAAGGGCACGCTCCCGAGGTTGAGCCCGAAGAAGATCTTGCCGACGGCGAACAGCATCAGCGCCTGCAGGAGGCCGATGGCCCAACGGCCGAGGAGCTTGGCCTGGAAGAGCTCGCCCGTCGAAAGCGGCGAGAAGAGCGCGCGCCCGAGGATGCCCTTCTTCCGGTCCTCCATGACGCCGATGCCGCCGTAGATCAGGACCATCATCATGATGAACTGGACGGTCGTGCCGGGGATGGAGTGGTCGAATCCGCTCGGGACGACGGTAACGGTCTTCGGCGGGAACTCGCCCTTGACGGCGACAAGCTCCTGGAACGCGGGATGACCGTCCAGGAACTTCGTGAGATCGCCTTGACCGTAGATGATGAGCTCGCTGATCGTCCGGGCGATGGCCTGGTAAAGCCGGGTCTCGACGCGGGCAGCGGCGCTCGTCGAAGCCCCCGAACGCTTCTTGAAGGCCAGGGCCTGACCGCGGCGGGCTTCGATCTTGGCCGAAAAATCCGCCGGGAGGACGAGCAGGAGGCTGTATGCGGCCGGCTCCTTGTCGGTCACGGTGACGGCGATGCCCGGGGCCTCGATCTTGCCGATGAAATAGCTCCCCCAGCGCCCCTGGTCGAGGTTGACGACCGTGAGCTCGGCCACGGCCGGGGCGCTGTCGCCGGCCTTATAAAGGAGCCCGAAGAGGACGATGAACACGATCGGGAAGGCCAGCGTCCAGAAGAAGAAGACCTTGTCGCCGACCATGAGGCGCAGGTCGTTCCCGGCCACGTGGAGGATGCGTCGGAGGCGTCTCATGGATCACACCGAAGAGCGGCGGCGGAGCGCCGGGACGGCCAGGGCCAGGAGGATGAGGCCGCTCGCCAGGAGGACGGTCAGCCCGGCCAGCGGGAAGCGCCCCTCCCGGACGAGCGCTGCGCCATCGATGAACCAGCGGTTCGGGGTCACGATCCCGACCGCCCGGAAGGCTTTCGGCATGACCTCCGGGTTCATCATCGACCCGCCGAACAGGCTGAAGGCCAGAATGATCGGCGCGGCGAGGGCGCCGGCTTGGTTGCGGTTGCGGACGAGGGCGTGGAAGAGGGCGAAGAAGGCGGCCGCCCAGAACGACGCCGCGACCGCGAGCAGCAGGAAGAAACCGAAGGGGCCCCAGTTCACACGGAAGACCAGCGTGCCGAAGGCGACCATGACAAGCAGGATGGTGAGGCCCATGATCCAGCCTCCGGCGATCCGGGCCCCGATGAGCTCGAGCGGCCGCAGGGGGGTGGTCATCATGCGCCGGAGCTTGCCGTCCTCGTGGTCGGTGAGGATATCGCGCATCAGGATCTGGACGATAAAGAGCAGGAACATGACGGCCATGCCGGGGAGGATGATCGAGAAGATGTCCGTCATGGATGTCCGCGGCTTGGCCCCGGCGGCTTTCGTCTCTTCGTCCTTCAAGCTGATCAAGAGCGGGTCCAGATACTTGGCCGCGGCGGCGATCTTCTTCTGGGCCTTGCCGAACTCCGGCCCGAGCGTTTCCCAGGGGATGCGCTCGACCGGGCCATCGAGCATGAGCCGGAGGCCCTTGACCTCTTCGGAAAAGGCCTGGATCGCGCCGGACAGCATGACCCCCATGGTGGCCATGAATTCCTCGACCACGTCGGGCAGGAATTGCTCGGACGGGTTCTTGACGACGCGAAGGGTCGTGGGCCTGGCCTCCAGCAGGTCGAGGGTGAAGCCCTTGGGAATGACGACCATGGCCGAGGCCCGGCCGCGCTTCATGCGCCGGGCGCCGTCGACTTCGTCGGTTACGGTCACTTGGAACATCTTTTTCATCTGGTCGACGTCGAACGAACCGAGAATGAGCTTCGAGGCCAGGCCCTTGTCCTGGTCGACGAGAAGGACCGCGATGGGCGGGAGCCGGCCCGAGTCGCTCCGGGGGGCGAAGATGACGCCGATGAGCCCGGTCATGAGGAGCGGGATGGCGATGAAGATCACGATCGCCCACGGCGCCTTGAGGTGGCGGCGGATGTCGTTCCCCAGGATGTGGAGGAGACGTCGCACGGCTCAATCCCTCAGGCTGCGGCCGGTGAGCTTCAGGAACACGGTTTCGAGACCGGGTGTCTTGATCTTGAGGTCCGTCACGGCCAGCTTGCGCTGGAACAGCCGGTCCATGACCCGCGGGATCCGGCCGCTGTCGGAGACGGCCAGGGAGGCCAGATCGTCGGCCACGGAGAGAAGCTCGACGTCGGCCCCGGCCATGTCCTGAAGGGCCTCGGAGAACGAAGAGGCCGCGAAATCACCGGCGATCTCGACGATGTCCCGTTCGCCGACGATGCGGATGAGCTCGTCGAGCGTCCCCTGGGCCAGGATGCGGCCGTGGTCCATGATGGCGATGCGGGAGCAGGTCGTCTCCACCTCGGCCAGCTGATGGGTGGTGAAGATGACCGCGGTGCCCGCGGCGCCGACGCCGCGGATGATGTCGAGGATGCTGACCTTGGCCTGGACGTCGATGCCGACCGTGGGCTCGTCGAGGAGCAGCAGGTCGGGCTTGTGGAGAAGGCCGATGGCCGTGTTGAGACGGCGCTTCATGCCGCCGGAGTAGTTCTTGACCGGCTCCTTGGCCCGGCCGGAGAGCTCCACGAGCCCGAGGATCTCCGCGGCCCGGCGCTTCAGGTCGGCCCGCGGCACATCGTAGAGCCCGCCCCAGAAGAGCAGGTTGTCCATGGCGCTGAGCTCGTCGTAGAAGGCCATGTCCTGGGGCACGATCCCGATGCGGTTCTTCAAGGCCCGGTCGGCGAAGAGATTACGGCCTTCGAAGCTCACCGTGCCGGAAAAGTCCGGGAGAATCCCGGCCAGGATCGAGATGAGCGTCGTCTTCCCGGCCCCATTCGGGCCGAGAAGGCCCAGGACCTCGCCCTTCCTGAGGTCCAGGGAAAACCGGTCGAGGGCCAGGATGTCGCCGTAGGACTTGGTCAGGTTCTTGATCTCGAGCATATCAGAGCCACCTTTGCCGGGGATATTACCATATCTGCGCAACAGCGCCCAAGAAGGTTGAGGGCCCCGGTTCTTGACCTCCGGCCTCGCAGGGCTCATAATGACCGCCTTTCAAAGGGAACGGGCCGAAATCCGGCCCTTCCCTGGTGCGGCGCCAGTTTCAAAGGAGGACCTCATGAAAGATCGAAGAACATGGACGGTGCCCCTGGCTATCACGTCGCTCTTGGTCTTGTCGACCACCGCCTTAGCCCAGCTTCCTCCGGCAGCGGATCTCCTCCCGGCGGGATTCACGGTCACGGGGGAACGCAACCTCGGCGGGTCCATCTTCATCACCGCGACCAAGCCCAACGAGAATTTCCCCAAGCCTCACATGGACCAAGGCATCGGCCTCGAGATCACATGGATGGCCAGCCCCATGGCCGACATGGTCCTCGACAGGGCCGCGAAACAGCCCGAGGACCCGGCGAGACAGATCCCGGGCTCGGCGACAAGGGAGGAGCCGTGCGGCGTTGTGCGCTACCGCGACGGCGTCCTCAAGTGCCGCAAGGTCATCATCCCCTGGATCGGCGGAGGGAGCGGGCCCGACCTTATGACTTGGCGAATCGGCTGGAGCGGAAAATGGCAGGACGGTCTCGTGGGCATCGGCGTCAACAATTTCTTTGGATCGAAAGACGCCGCCATGGCCTGGATCGACGAGATCATCTCCAAGATCACGAAGTCCAAATAGCGGTCGCGTTCGGAGGAGGGACGGAGCATGAAGAGGCTCCGGAAGAGCGGCGGGGTCGTGGTCATGGCCGTCGCTCTGTCCTGGTATTGCGGCTGCCGGACGGAGGCCCGGACCGTCCCGCCTCCCTCTCCCGCCTCACTCCCCGCGACGGCCGCCGTCGGAACCTCCGCCCTGCCGGCCAAGGCCCCGGCCGGCGAAACCCTGGCCCGCATGGGTTACACGATCCAGGTGGGGGCCTTTGCCGTCCTGGATAATGCCCGGGCCTTGGCCGAAGCCCTGACCGCGGCGGGCCTGGATGCCTTTTATTTTCCGGCCGGGTCCGGCCTCTTCAAGGTCCGCTTCGGGAACTTCTCCACCTGGGACGCCGCGGTCGCGGAGGCCGGGAAACTCAAGGAAGAGGGGCGCATCCTCGAATATTTCATCGTCGGCCCCGCAGACTATGCTTTGACCCGGCCCGGTGCTTCCCGCCCCGCCGTCGACGCAACACCCCCGCCGGCTTCGGTTCTCCGGGAGAAACTCGCGGATACGGCTAAGGGCTTCATCGGGGTCGACTATGCTTGGGGCGGAACATCGACCCGTTCTGGCTTCGATTGCAGCGGGCTTGTCCAGGCCGTCTATCAGCTCAATGGCCTGGCCATGCCCCGGTCTGTCCGGGACCAGTACCAGTCGGGAACGGCGGTCCCCGAGAATAGGCTGATGAAGGGCGACCTTGTCTTTTTCGCGGCGACGCCGGGAGGGCCGCTCAGCCACGTCGGGATCTACATCGGGGACGGCGTCTTCATCCATGCCCCGGGAAGCGGCAAGAATGTCCGCCGGGAATCCCTGGAGGGCGCTTGGTTCCGGTCTCATTTTTCGGGGGCCCGCGCCTACCTCGACGAGCGTGCGCCCGGCCCGCGCTGACGCGCCGGGGTTTGACCGATCCTCCGCCGGCGGGGGATAATACCTCCCCCATGGACACCCTGACCATCCGGCACGCCGCGGAGAACAACCTCCGGGACATCGACGTCGACATCCCTCACGGCCGGCTGACCGTCGTCACCGGCGTGTCGGGGTCGGGGAAATCCTCGCTCGTTTTCGACGTCATTTTCCGGGAAGCGCAGAGGCGGTATCTCGAGACGTTCTCGTCCTACGCCCGCCAGTTCATGGGCAAGCTGAGGCGGCCGGATGTCGGCTTCGTCAGCGGCCTCTCCCCCGCCGTGGCCGTCGGCCAGAGGGTCTCGTCACCGGGGCCCCGGTCCACGGTGGGAACGCTGACCGAGATCCACGACGACCTCCGGCTTCTTTTCGCCCGGCTGGGACGATCGCCCGACGGCCTGCGCCTGTCGCGGCGGATGTTCTCGTTCAATTCCCCCGAAGGGGCCTGTCCCGTTTGCCGAGGTCTCGGGGTGGAGGACCGCATCGATCCTGCGCTCATCGTCTCCGACCCGGCCAAGACGCTCCGCCAGGGCGCCCTGTCGCTGACCACGCCCAACGGGTACATCATCTATTCGCAGGTGACCATGGAGGTGCTCGACGAGGTCTGCCGGGCCCATGAGTTTTCCGCCGACATCCCGTGGCGCGATCTGACCGACGCCCAGCGCGACATCGTCCTCAACGGGAGCGAGCTCATCCGCATCCGCTACGGCAAGCATCCCCTCGAATCGCGGCTCCGCTGGAAAGGCATTGTCGCCAAACCCCGCGAGGAGGGGTTCTACAAAGGCATCCTGCCGGTCATGGAGGCGATCCTCAAGACGAAGCGGAACGACAATATCCTGCGCTTCTCGCGGACGCTTCCCTGCCGCGCCTGCGGCGGGCGCCGTCTCCGGCCCGAGTCCTTGCGGGTGACCGTGTCGGGCCGGACGATCTCCGATCTCTCCGCCATGAGCGTTCGCGGCCTGGCCGAGGATATCCGGCACGTGGACTTCGACGCCTCGTGCCGGACCGCCGGCGAGGCCGTACGCGATTCGATCCTCGAAAAAGCGGGCCTGCTCGAGCGCCTCGGGCTCGGCTACCTGTGTCTTGATCGCGCCGCGGACACTCTCTCCGGCGGAGAGATCCGGCGCATCCGGTTGGCGGCGCAGGCCCGGAGCGGCCTCCGGGGCGTCCTTTACGTCCTCGACGAGCCGACGGCCGGACTGCATCCGGCCGACACCGCGCGGCTGCTCGATCTCGTCGGCGAGCTTCGCGATAACGGCAACACGGTGCTCGTCGTCGAGCACGACGAGGACGTCATGCGGGCGGCCGACCATCTCATCGATCTCGGGCCGGGACCCGGCGAGGCGGGCGGCCGTGTCCTCTATCAAGGTCCGGCATCGGGCCTCGACGGCCTGCCCCGGGGAGAAAGCCCGACCCGCGACTTCCTGACGGGAGACCGGGTCCCCGCGGGCCGTTCGCAAGGTCGCTCCGGCACGGGACGCCTCCTCGTCCGGGGAGCCCGCAAGAACAACCTCAAAGGCATCGACGTCGAGTTCCGTCTCGGGGCCCTGAACGTCGTGACGGGCGTCTCCGGCGCGGGCAAGTCCACGCTGGTCCGCCAAGTGCTGGCCGAGCGGCTCCGGGCCGGTCTCTACGGAGCGGGCCCAGACGCCGACGGCCTCTCGGTCGAAGGAACGATCGGCCGCGTCGCCGAGGTCGATCAGTCCCCCATCGGCCGGACGCCGCGGTCCAACCCGGCGACCTACACGAAGATCTCCGACCGCGTCCGCGACCTGTTCGCCGCGCTTCCCGAGTCCCGGTCCAAGGGCTTCGGCAAGGGCCGGTTCTCGTTCAACGTCGCCGGCGGCCGCTGTGAGAAGTGCCAAGGCGCGGGGCTCATCCAGATCGGCATGCACTTCCTGGGCGATGTCGACGTCGTCTGCCCGGACTGTGAGGGGCGCCGCTTCAACGACGAGACGCTGGCCGTGCGGGACCGGGGGAGGTCGATCCACGACGTCCTGGAGATGAGCGTCGACGAGGCGGCGGCGTTCTATGCCGGCTCGCCGCGTCTCGCGGCCGACCTGGACGTCTTGAAGCGCCTCGGGCTCGGGTATCTCAAGCTCGGCCAGAGCTCGACGACCCTTTCGGGCGGCGAGGCCCAGCGCGTCAAGCTCGCCTCGGAGATGAGGAAGGCCGGGGCCGGGCCCGCTCTCTACATCCTCGAGGAGCCGACGACGGGCCTCCACCGGGCCGACATCGAAAACCTTCTCGCGGCTCTCCAGGGGCTCGTGGCCATGGGCCGGACGATCGTCGCCATCGAACACCACCCCGATGTCATCCGGGCGGCGGACTACGTCTTGGACCTCGGTCCGGGGAGCGGGGACGACGGCGGCCGCGTCGTCGCCTGCGGCGCCCCCGGCGAGATCGCCGCCTGCGCCGCGTCCCTGACGGGCCGGGCCCTCCGGGGAGAGCGCCCGGCCTCATGCGCGCCACGGACGCGGGACCGGGGCGGCCGCGAAGCGGACGGGCCCATCGTCCTCGAGGGCGTATCGACCCACAATCTCCGCGGGATCGACGTCCGCATCCCGTTCCGCAAGTTCACGGTCCTGTGCGGGCCTTCGGGCGGCGGGAAATCGTCGCTTGCCTTCGACACCCTCTTCGCCGCATCGCGCCAGAGATACATCGAGAGCTTCTCCGCCTACGTCCGGGCGCTCATCGACAAAGGAGGCCGGGCGGACTTCGCTTCCGGCCCGGGGGCTGACGCCGCCCATCGCGGTCACCCGAGCCGCGGCGAGCGCCAATCCCCGTTCGACCGTCGGAACGATGACCGAGATCCACGATTACTACAGGCTTCTCTATTCGCGGGCCGGGGCCGCCCCGGCGGAGCTCCGCGGGCGAGCGCTCACGGCGTCGATGTTCTCCTTCAATCACGAGCAGGGCGCCTGTCCCGGATGCAAGGGGCTCGGAACGGTGACCGTGACCGATCCGGAGCGCCTGGTCACGGACCCGGGGAGATCGCTCCTCGCGGGGGCCATGGACGGGACGAAGACGGGGCGGTTCTACGGCGACCCCCACGGACAGTTCGTCGCGGCGCTAAAGGCGGCCGGCGAAGCGGCCGGAATTGATTTTTCAAAGCCCTTCAGGGACCTCAGCGAGGCCGAACGGAAGGTCGCGCTTTACGGGACCGGCGGCCGCGTCTACGACATCGTCTGGTCCTATAAACGGGGCAACCGGTCCGGCGATTTCAGGTTCCGGGGGCCGTGGAAAGGGCTCGCCGTGCTCGTCGCGGACGAGTACGCCCGCAAGCACGCCGACCACCGGGGCCAGGCCGTGCGGGTGCTGATGAGAGACGACCCGTGCCCCGACTGCGGCGGGAGACGGCTCAAGCCGGAGTCGCTGGCCGTGACCTACCGGGGACTCGATATCGCCGGGCTCTCCGCCCTCAACGTGGCCCGGAGCCTCGCCTTCTTCGGGGACGAGGACGCTTCCCCTCTGACGGACGCCCGTGCGGCGGCGGTGACCGCGGCCCTCCGCGGCGAGATCACGCGGCGGCTCGGCCTCATCCGCGACGTCGGGCTGGGCTATCTTGGCCTCGACCGCGCCGCGGCCTCTCTGTCGGGGGGGGAAGCCCAGCGGCTCCGGCTGGCCGGGCTCCTCGGCGTCAAGCTCACCGGCGTTACGTTCGTCCTGGACGAGCCGACGCTCGGCCTCCATCCCCGCGACACCGGCAAGCTCGTCGGCCTCATCCGCGCCCTCACGGCCGAAGGCAACACCGTCGTCGCCGTCGAGCACGACCTGGACATCGTCCGGGCCGCCGATCATGTGATCGACCTGGGGCCGGGCGCGGGACGGGACGGCGGGCGGATCGTGGCCGAGGGACCGCCCGCCCTCGTCGAGCGGTCGCCCGGCTCCGTGACCGGACCCTATCTCGCCGGCCGAGCCGAGCGCCCCGGATCTCTTCCGCGCACGCCGGGGCCCGTTCTCGAGATCGTCGGGGCCCGGGCGAACAATCTCCGCGGGATCGACGTCGCCGTCCCCGCGGGAGCCCTGACGGCCGTGACCGGGGTTTCTGGAAGCGGGAAGACGAGCCTCGTTTTCGACGTCATTTTGGCCTCGGCCCGGGCCGGCCGGCCGGTCTCCTGCTCCGAAGCCCGCGGGCTCGGCCATTATTCCAAGGTCGTCGCGGCCGGGATCGAGGCTCCGGCTGAAAGCGCCGCGAGCATTCCTCTGACCTACCTCGGGCTTTTCGACACGGTCCGGAGCCTTTTCGCCTCGTCGGACGAAGCCCGGGCCCGAGGCTTCAGGAAGGCCCATTTTTCGTACCTGACGCCCGAAGGCCGCTGCGAGGCGTGCGGCGGGACCGGCCGGAAGACCTTCAGTCTCGATCATCTGGCCGACGTCACCCTGCCCTGCGAGGCCTGCCGGGGCACACGGTACAATCGGGACGTCCTCGGAGTCCGCGTTTTCGGCCGGACGATCGCTGGCGTGCTCGAGCTCACGGCCGCCGAAGGCGCGGACGTCTTCTCCGGCCAACCGAGGTTCGCCTCAGGACTCGCGCTCCTGGCCGAGATCGGCTTGGATTATCTGCGCCTCGGCCAGCCCCTCGACACGCTCTCCGGCGGGGAACGACAGCGCCTGAAACTCGCAGCGGAGCTGATGGACCCGCCGACAGGCCGGGTTCTCTATCTCTTCGACGAGCCGACGACCGGGCTCCACCCGTCCGATATCGACAGGCTGCTCGGTCTCTTCGGAAGGCTCCTCGCCGCGGGCCGGACGATCGTCGCCGTCGAGCACGACCTCGATCTCATTTCCCGGGCCGGGCACGTCGTCGATCTCGGACCCGAGGGGGGCGAGGAAGGCGGCCGCCTCGTCGTCCAGGGAACGCCGGAAGCCGTCATGTCCTGCCCCGCGTCTTCGACCGGCGCGGCTCTCCGAAAGTTCTTCGGCGACGGGCTCAGTCCGCGTCCTTGACGCAGCGGAAGCCGACCGTGGCCGCCCGGTCGAGGCCGGGCGCCACGAGCAGAAGGATCTGGACCCGGTCGACGGCCAGAGGCCCGCTCTTGACGTACCAGACGCTTTTCTCCGGGGCGTAAAAGCTGCCGCCGCGGATGAGGCCGAAGCTGTAGACCCCGTCGTCATAAACGTCGTCCATCATCTGCCAAACGTTGCCGACCATATCCAGGACGCCGAAGGGGCTGGCGCCTTTGGGGAAGGCCGTGACCGGCGTCGTCCGGTTGAGCTTGTTGTTGCAGCGGCCAGGCTCCATCTTCTTGCCCCAGGGGAAGGGCCTTCCGTCCGTGCCTTGGGCCGCGTACTGCCACTCGGCTTCGGTCGGCAGCCGCCTTCCCGCCCAACGGGCATAGGCCCGGGCGTCCTCGAGCGAGACCCAGATGACCGGATGGTCGCCCTGGCCGGCCGGCGGCTTGCCCTCGACCCAATGTTTGAGGAAGTTCGATTTGTCGGCGGGCGCGTAGCCGCTGTCCGAGAGAAAGGCCGCGAAGGCGGCGTTGGTGACCGGCGTCCGGTCCATGAAGAACCGCCGCATCTCGAGCCGCCGGGGCTTGGTCGTGTCCGGATAAGGAATGATGGGGTTGGCGTCGTCGGGGTTGCCGGCCGTCTTGAAGACGAACGTCCCGGACGGGATCTCGACCATGCCCGGCGGCGCCGTCCGGGCCGGGGCCGTCCGCTCGACGCGCGTGACGAGTCGCGGGAAGGCCAGCGGCAGACGGACGATCCGCTCGTCGAGGATCTCGCCGCGCGGGTCGAAGAGCTGGACGACGAACTTCTCCTCGCGAAAGCCGAAGCGCTCATGGAGGGCGATGGTCTGCCGCTCGGCCCCGAACGATGCGGGCGTCTCCGCGGTGGAGGGATCTCCGGCCCATATGGCGATCCGGCTCCCCTGGGGCGCGCCCGGCGCCTCGAACGTCACGAGCTCCCCGTCGGCCTCGACGCGGAGAAGCTCGGGGAGAACGGCCAGGCAATCGACATTCCCTTCCAGGCGCGTCCCGAGCTGGGCCGCATCAAAGGCGGCGACGTCGATGGGGGCATAGCTCTTTCCGTCCCGCGTCACGGGTTCGAGCTCTTGGTGGTTCCAAAGACTGACCAGGTGGGAGCCTTTCGGGACGTCGATTTCGACGAGCGGGCCCTCGAAGCCCTCCGGGCGCAGGCTGAACACCGTAAAGACGGTCTTGCCGCCGTCCCGCCAGCGGTTGGCCCACAGGTCGTCCTCGAGGGTCGGAACAAGCGGCTCCCAGGCCGGATCGAGGAAAGCCGTCGAATTCGCCCGCAGCAACATGGTCGTCCGGCCGAGATAGCGGAGCTCCTCGTCGATCCAGTCGGGACGGCCCGGCCGCATGGTGTTGATCTCGGAGCCGTAGCCGTTGAAGAACGAGACGGCCGATTCGCGGTGGAGCGGCCCCTCGGCCAGCTGCAGGACCCGGAAGATGGCGAAATCGGGCTTCATGTACTTGTTCATGTTGAGCGGCGGCGGCATATAGAGCGCGTCGTGGACGCGGCCGGAGACGATGCCGGGCATGTCCCGGGGCACGGCCATGCCCTCGCTGTACATGATGATTCCCGGCTTGACCCGGTCGGCGGCCGCCTGGAACTCGCGGCTCGATTCGCCGCGAGTATCGAGCACGACGCCGTCGGCGTCGAGGGTCCGGAGCATGTCCTCCATGCCGGCGATGTGGTCCTCGTGCCGGGTGCTCTCGTCCCAGGGATTGTAGGAAATGAAATACTTCTTGCCCAGGCGGTGGGCCAGGTCGACCTGGCGGCCGAGCTCGTCCAGCCCTCCGGGCAGGTCCCGGTACATGTCCCACTGGTTCCGGGCGTCGAGCCCGAGACGCGGCCAGGTCGGCCAGATCGTGTAGATGTCGATGGGGCCGAGGAGCTTGTCCCAGGCGGTGAGCGTCCGGTCGAAGGCGTAGCGGCCGGCCTCACGGTCATAATAAGTCTTGTCCCAGGCGAACTGGAGGACCATGAGGTAGGCCCGCCTGACCCAGGCGAGATCGGCACGCTTGAACAGCGCGTCGTCGAACTTTTCGAGGTCATAGAGGAAGCGCTCGCGGAACATGATCTCGAGCCCGCGGCGCCAGCCCCCGGAGTGGGCTTCGAAGTAGAGGGCATACTCGACCGAGCCGCCGGGCTCGAGGGTCGCGGCCCAGCGCGTGCGCTCGGCCTTTTCGGTCTTGACCCGCCGGGCGATGGACGTCAGGGCGGTACCTGAGCCTCCAACGGGGATCGAGCAGAAGCCTAGGTGCCAGGCGTTGTCCGGCAGGACGATCCCGACAGGATGGAGTCCGGGCCGGAAGAGCTGGCTCCGGTCGAGTTCGTGGGGCGGCGCGTTCGGCAGCCCGGCCGTGATGTAGGTCCGGTCCTCGCCTTGGCCGAGCGGGACAAGATTCTCGAGCGTGATCTTGGACCTGCCCTCATTCCGGAAGACGAGCTTCAGCTTCGCCCCGAGCTTGAAGCCTTCCTCGGCGGCGACTGCGAAAGCGAGCCCGGCCGGCAGGGCCGGCGAGGTCGTGAGCCGGCCGTCGACGAGGACCGAGAAGAGCGGCAGGGGCGCCGGTAGGGCGATCCGCGATCCGTCAGTGAGCGTCAGTCCCGAGACGGCCGACTCCGCGCCGCGCGGCCCTGACAACGCGATCGCTTGGAGCCCGTTCTTCGCCGCCGGCGCCGCGGCCGAGGCTTGGGCGTGGGCCGAGACGGCCGGGACCAGGAGGAGAAGACAGAGGCTCCAGCGCTTCGTGATCATCCTTGGACTCCTTATTAAAACTGCGATCTCTTTGTCCGCCTCGCCTCCGGCATCACTTCTCCGCGGGAAGGAGCCGGTCCTTGTCGAGGGCCGACTTCCCGAAGATGCCCAGAACGCCCTTCAGCCCGACACTCATCACGATATTGAGGAAGAAACACAAGAATCCGATGAGCAGCAACCCGCCGCACAGGGCGGCCAGGATCATGTACACGTTGAACTCGCCGTTGTAGTAGATCGTCCGGCGCAGCATGCCCTTCAGCCCGGCCATGCCCATGAAGGCGCCCATCCCGATCCCACCGACGAGCTGGGCCCAGAAATGGATGCTGGCCAGCTTCTGGCTGTAGAGCTTGGCGCCGTTGGTCAAGATAGGGAAAAGGAAGTAGATCGCCGCATAGAGGGTCATGCTCAGCCCGACGAGGACGGCGACGTGGACGTGCGGCCCGACGACCCACTGGGTGTTATGAAGGATGCGGTTCAACCCGACATCGGCCTGGATGATGCCGGCCGGGACGCCCAGGGCGAAACCGAGCAGCCCTCCCAGCAGGAATTTCAGCTCGTTCGACATCTTGAGAGGCCGGGCGCTCCAGAGCGTGGCCAGGGTGATGAAGAAGGCCAGGCCCTGGGTGATCAGCTCGAAAGCCGTCACCATCTCCCCAGAGACGACCTTGAGGAGGGCCGGCTGAGCTTGGTCGGAGAGAAGGTGATGGGACCAGACCGTCCAGGAAACGATAAGCTCGACGAGCAGGGCGGCCCGGGCGATGTTCTGCATGAACAGCGCCTTGCCCGTGATCATCGTGGCCAGGAGATACCAAGTCCCGGCGACGAAGATGAGGACGAGACCGTCGGCGACCAGGTCGAGGCCCCACCAGAACCAATTCTTGTAGAGCAGGGCGTCGATGGCCGTCTTCTTGAGGTCAAAACCGAGTAGCGAGCCGACCATGTAAACGAGGATCAGGACCCCGGTGAACAGGATGATGCCGGAATTAAAGGCCACGTCCACGGTTCCGCGGGCGACCGCGGCGACGGGCAGGGGCACGAGGTGCTCCTTTTTCTTCTTCCTGAAGAGGTTCGTGAGGCCCGTCCAACCGAGGGCCGAAGCCAGGAGGGCGCCCCCCGGCTGCTTGTCCCAGCCTTGGGGCGTATAGGCGATGGTCTTGAAGATATTGATGACGAAAAAGACGGCGCCCAGCATGACCAGGGCGATGCCCAGGATGAAGACGGCGCCGCCGACGGCGCTAAACTGGCTGAAGTCGGCCGGCAGGGGCCAGTAGAGGGTGTACAGAGGCGCGTAATGGGAGACGAAGCCGGCGCCCCAGAAAACGATGGTGCCGACGGCGCCGAGCCAGAAGGTCCACGTGGCCAGCTTGAAGCTCCACAGCGGCTTCTTCATGAGGAACGGCACCAGGAAGAGGAAGGCGCCGAAGACGATCGCGTACGAGGACCCGAAGATGCCGACGAGCGGGTGGGCGGTCATGATGGCGAAGAACTGCCTTGACGGGATGAAGGGGATGGGCCGGACCTCGTAGATCCGCATGATCATCCCTTCGATGACGGCGAAGCCGAAATAGACCAGTCCGACGACGACGAACCTCAGGGTCAGCTTCTGCATGGGCGTCAGGGTCTTCGGCTTGAACAGGCCCTGTTCTCCGTTGATCAGCGTCTGGACGATGCTCATGCGGTCCCTCTCACTTCGCATCGAGGACTTCGATGGCGTTCTCGACGATCATGTGGGCGCCCTCGGGCCCCGAATATTCCGTCGAGCGAATGCTGTAGAGCCCGGGCTTATAGAATTGCCAGATGACGTCGTTCTTGTGGCCCGGGACGACTTGCATCTGGAAGACCATCGTGTGGTTGGGGCGGAAGACGCCGAAGCCGTAAGTCAGATCGTCCGAAGCGACCTCGAAGCGGACCTTTTCGCCGACCCGGATGACGAGACGGTCCGCCGGAAGCTGGAATTCATGGTTCGCCACTCGGATCTGGAAGACCTTGTCCACCTGGACGCTGGCCCGGTGCAAGTCCGGCTCGACCCAGGGGATGGTCTTCAAGGTGATCAGATGCAGGGAGACGCCAAGGACGGTTAGAAAGGCGACGAAGGTGAAGAACACGGCCGGCTTGACCCCTGCTTCCTTGCCCGGCGGTTTGGTCAGTCTCCAGGCGACCCAGCCGACGACGAGGATCATGACGATCGCGTAGAGCGTATACGCCAGCGTCTGGCCAAAGAGGACCATCGTTGAATCGACCATGAATGCAGGGCCTCCTTCCCGGAGGCATGATATCTACGGCTCGCAGCCCGGTCAAGCCTCTACAGGCGGCTTCGTTCTCTTTCAGCGCTTTGGCTTTGGCGCGGGCCGGAGGTCAAGGTCCTGGAAGTCGTAGCTGAAGTCGGTCTCGGGCGAGACGGCCTCCATCGCGGCCCGTTCGATCGACCCGTCGGGCCGGAGGGCGAAGGTCACATAGGCGTCGGCCCGGAGCTCGCGGTCGCGCCAGCGGACGATGAAGGTGTCGTACTGCCAGTGCTCCATGTCGCCGACGAGCGCCGGCGTCTTGGTGAAGCGCATGACCAGGCGCCCGCCGGCCTCCTCGATGACGACGTCGCCGTACCAGGCGTCGGTATAAGTGCCGGCGTATTTCGCCGGCGCCAGCGAGGGCTTCGGACGACGCGTCGCGGGACGCCGTGGATGACCCGAGCGCCTTGGCCGTCTCCTCGTTGGACCGGGTCAAGAGCTTGAGATAGGCCGCGGTCCAGTCCGTAGCCGGCGCGCCGAGATCGCTGTCGATGATCTGCCAGGTGAGGGCGGAAAAGGCCTCCGTGGACTCGGCGTTCGTCAGGACGGCGATGCCCAGGTTCCGCTCCGGGAGGAGCGTCACGATCGAGACATAACCGGGAAGGCCGCCGGTATGGGTCAGGACGCGCTGGCCGCGGTAGTCGCGGACTCCGACACCCAACGCATAAGCGGCGAAATTGGATTTGAGCGGGGCGAGCTCGGCGGGCGGCGCCGGGTTGGGCACGATGGTCACCGGCGTCTCGATCTGGCGGGCGGTCCGCTCCGAGTAGAGCGCCGTCCCGTCCGCGAGCTTCCCGCGGTTGAGGCGCACCAGCATCCACTTGGCCATGTCCTCGGCCCCGGAATTGATGCCGCCGGCCGGGTTGGTGTTGTCGCTCGTGAACGGGGCGATGGGCCGGACGACCCCCTCGACTCTGGCGTGCGGCGTCGCGACATTGCCGCCGTCGGCCGCGGCCGAGTGGCGGACGTTGCTCCCCGTCATGCCGACCTTCTTCAGGATGCGCTCGGCGACGAAATCCTCCCAACTCCCGCCGCTCAGGGCCTGGATGACCTCGCCGGCGACGAGGTAGAGGACGTTGTCGTAGGCGTAGGAGCTGCGGAACGACGTCGCGAGCTTGATATAACGAAGGCGACGGGCGACCTCCTCCCGGTTGTAGGTGGATTCGGGCCACCAGAGCAGGTCGCCCGCCCCGAGCCCGAGGCCGCTGCGGTGGACGAGCAGATCGCGGACGCTGAGCTCGCGGGTGACATAGGGGTCGGACATCATGAGCCACGGCAGGTAATCGACGACGCGCGCGTCCCAGGCGAGCTTGCCTTCTTCGACGAGAAGGCCGAGGGCCGTCGCGGTGAAGACTTTGGTGTTCGAGGCGATGCCGAAGAGCGTCCGGGCATCGACCGGGGCCGGGTCGCCGAGCTTCCGGACGCCGTAGCCCTTGGCCAAGACGACGCGGCCGTCCTTGACGATGGCCAGGGCCAGGCCGGGGACTTCGAAGGATCTCATGATCCGGTCCGACGGTGGCGTCGATCCCGGGCGGAACGCCGGGGGTCGCCTTTTGAGGGGCGGCGCCGACCGACGGCATGGCGACCAGGACCGGCTGCAAGGCGAGCGAGAGGATCAGAACGGAGAAGATCATTACGTGGTGCGCCCTGGGCGCTGGGAAGCTGACATGAGAGGCCTCCTTCGGTGCGGCGTGCGGACATCATATCGCCGGGCCCGAGTGGAGGTCAAGAAGGCTTGATGCGCGCGTCCTCAGCGGGTTGACACGGGGGTGCCGATGCGCTACGTTTTCCATGGGTGGCAAAAGATATCTCGCTAACTCAGTTGCAGGCGCTGACGCCATGAGACGACGCCGGGTCTTGACACATGTCCTGGTTCTGGGGTTCTTGGTCCCGGGGGCGACGGCTCAAGTCGGCGACCTCGCACTGGTCAAGGCTTACACCACGCTCTCTCCTCACATCGAAAAGGCCAGGACGGCCTTTCGCAAGGAACGCCTGGAAAAGTGCGACGAGGAGATCGTTTTCTGCCTGGAGAAGCTGCCCGAGCATCACGAGGCCCATTTTCTGAGGTCTCTCGTCCTTTACAAACAGGGAGACTACGGCGGGGCTCTCGAAAGCATCCGGGCCGCCGAGGCGGGTTACCTCAAGATCGCCAGGGCCCTCGTTCTCCTAAGGCAGGAGGACTCCCAACAACAGCCGGCGGACGTCACCCGCCTGACCGACGAACTGGCCGACCTCGCCGGGGCCTACGCCGCGTCCAAGAGCCACGGAAATGGCCTTGCCGACAAATACGACCAGGCTCTCCAGAACTCCAGACAGGAGATGATCAAGGAAGAGAAAGAGCGGAACCGGCCCGGCTCGACGAGCGATGCCGGAACGGTCCCGGCCCTCTATCGCTACTGGCACGGCAACGTCCTCTTCATGCTCAAGCGGCCGGAAGAGGCCGAGGCCGAGTACCGGGAGGCGCTCTCGGCGGACCCGGACTTCAGCGAGACCTACAACAATCTGATCAATCTCCTGTTCACGGCCGGCCGGCGGGACGAGGCCCGCGAGGTCCTCGGGCAGGCCGAGGCTCATAAGGCGAAGATCCATCCGGAGCTGAAAAAGGCCGTCTTGGAACGGGATCCGAAATAGCCGCGCTCATCGCTTGGGAACGGGCCGATCTCGAAATTCGATAAGCTCCACGGGGGCGCCGTCGTCGACGATCATAGCCACCCGGACGCCTTCGGACGGCGAGCTGATCTCGCTCGTCAGGCCGAGCGCGGCCAGAGCCGCTTCGAGATCGTCCACCTCGAAGGCGATGTGGGGCACCGTCCGAACGAGCTCGGAGATCTCACAGTCCGGCTCGAAGCGCATCCATTCGATGCCGAAGGGGCTCGTCTCGAAGCCTGAGACGTGGATCTTGAGATGGGGCAGATAGACCTCGCCCGGGTGGGGCACCGTGGTCGGAACGCCGAGGTGATGGTAGCGCCAGCCCCGTTCGGCGATGGCGGGGGGCGGTTCGTGACTCTGACGGTCCTGCCGCATGACGATGTCTCCTCTCGCGTCTTGATGATAGCGCCGCCGGCGAGCCGCGGTCAAGGCGATGTTGTTGACGCCTCCCGGCAAAGCCTTTAGACTGGAGGCATCGGTGCATCCAGTCCGCGGAATGGGGGTATGCGATGAAGAAGCTGAGCATGGCGTTGGCGGGCGCGCTCGGACTTCTAGTCGGCGGCGCAGCCATCGCCGTCACCTATCTCGGGCATCGTCTCGCGGGGCTGCCCTATCTCCCCTTCGACATCTTCGATTGGATGGCCCGCGCTCTGCCGGGAGGACTGATCGCCCACACGATCGACGCCATGGTCGGCGTCATCCGCGGCCTCCGCCTGGGCCCCACGGCGTCCACGGCCAAGCTGGCTGAGCAAGGCATGGCCCTGGCCCAGTTCGCCGTGACCTGGTTCGTCTTCGGGATCGCTCTTGCCTCCCTGGGAAGACGCCGGCCGGGGCGCCTGCTCCTTTACGGGTCGCTCGGCGGAGTGCTCCTCTTTATTTCGTCGGCCGGTATCGAAGGGGCCAGAGGCTTTCAGGCCTCGGGGCCGCTGGCCTCCCTGTCCTGGCTCGCGGTCGTCCTCATCGGCGGCGGGGCCCTGCTCGGCCGGGCTCTGGCCGCGGCCGCCGGTACCCCCGACGCGTCGCCCGAAGACACGATCGCGAGGCGGCGGTTCCTTCGGCTGGTCGGGACCGGGTCCTTCGTGGTCATGGTGACGGCCGCCGGCGTGAGCGTCGTATCCGGCAAGGACAAGAAGCCCTCGGAGGAGATCGACCAGGAGGAGATCATCCGGGCAGCGGGAACGTCGGGCCCGGCGGCCTCTCCCCCTCCCTTCCAGCTCGAGAAGAGGTTCCCGCCCGTTCCCGGCACACGGGCCGAGCTGACGAAGAACCGCGATTTCTACAGGATCGACATCAATCTCAAGCCCCCCGTCGTCGACGGGAAGAAATGGCGGCTGAAGATCGACGGCCTGGTCGAACATCCTCTGGATCTTAGCCTCGATGAGATCCTGTCGAAGCCCCGCCAGACGCAGGCTCTGACGCTGTCCTGCATCTCCAATCCCGTCGGAGGGGACCTGATCAGCACAAGCTTCTGGACCGGCACGCCATTCAAGGGGATCCTGGACGAGGCGGGCTTGAAGAAGGAGGTCCGGGAGATCTTCATCGAGTCGGCCGACGGCTTCTATGAAAGCGTGCCTCTGAGCGAGGCGATGGACGCCCGGACCCTTCTCGTTTACGCGATGAACGGGGAGCCTCTCACGGCCGATCACGGTTATCCGCTGCGCATCTTCATTCCCGGCCATTTCGGGATGAAACAGCCCAAATGGATCGTGCGGATGGAAGCCATCGACCGCAAGGGCAAGGGCTTCTGGGTCGACCGGAATTGGAGCGATACCGCCTTTGTCAAGACGACTTCCGTCATCGATATCGTCTCGACGGGCAAGAAGAACCCGGGTTCCGGCGTCGTCCCTGTCGGGGGTATCGCCTACTCCGGAGACAAAGGGATCAGCCTGGTCGAAGTCCAAGCCGACAACGGACCTTGGGAGAAGGCCGAGCTGCGCGTCCCGGCCCTCAGCCCCTTGACCTGGATCCAGTGGAGGTACGGCTGGAAGGCGACCTCGGGGAAACACGTCCTGCGGGTCCGCGCCTACGACGGAGCGGGCGCGCTGCAGGTCACCGGAGAGAATCCCCCCTCCCCCGACGGAGCCACGGGGATCCATTCGAGATCGGCCAACGTCGGCCGGTGAGCCCGGACGGACGTCCCCATGTCGCCCTCGATCGTCCGGTTTCCCGACAATTTAGAAAATATCCCCGCTTGGGCGTGGGTTTTCC
The DNA here is from genome assembly GCA_963725825.1 of Candidatus Aminicenantota bacterium. GTDB lineage: Bacteria > Acidobacteriota > Aminicenantia > Aminicenantales > Saccharicenantaceae > RBG-16-66-30. The sequence continues at coordinate 134,015 of CAVSAI010000046.1, read as the reverse complement.
TCCGGGTCGGGCGTCATAATGGATGAACGTCCCTAAAAGGAGCCCGAGACCGTGCAAGAACACCAATGGCTGCAGATCTACCGGGAAACGGTCCATCCCCTCTACGGCTACATGGCCAAGCGCACGGGTGGGGACAGGGCGTTGACGGAGGATATCGTCCAGGAATCCTACCTGAGGGCCCTCGACTGCTGGAAGCACAAGACCGCCCCGGACACGCCTCTGGCCTGGCTGAAACATGTGGCCCGGAACATCCTGATCGATCATCTGCGGCGAAGGAAATGGGACGTTAAGACCGGGCCTGACCCTCAAGTCGACGCCGACCGCAGGACGCCTGCGGAAGAGCTCGAATCCCTGGAGACTTTCCGGGCCGTCATGTCGCTCGGACGGAAGAAGGCCAGGATCGTCGAGGCCTTCTATTACGACGGCATGAGCGTCCGGGAGATCGCCGGCGAGATGGCCCTCTCGGCGCGGGCCGTCGAAGGGCTCCTGCGCCGGGCCCGCCGGTCGCTACGATCGATCTTCCCCGATCCCCAATCCGACGGAGGAAAAGATGCCTGAGAACTTCGAACCCGACAGCCAGTTCCTGGAGAAGCTCGAATGGCAATTGTCTTCGGAATTCCGCAGGATGAGCCGGCTCAAGCCCGCGGCGGGCAAGATCGCCGTTCCCCGCTGGGTCATCGCATTCAGCCTGGCCGCCGGGGTCCTCCTGACGGGAGTGGCCGCGATCAAAGCGGCGGACTCCATCAAGGGGGCCTGGCGGAAGAGGATCGAGGTCGCCAAGCTGGAGACGGACGTCAGGCTTAAAAGCGCGTTCCTCGAATTCAAGAAGGAGTTGACAGCCAAAGCCGAAACGCAGGCCTCGATGGGCTTGATCCGCGAGGACGAGTACTTGTGGATGAAGACCGGGGCCGAGAGAGCCGCTCTGGATTTGGAAAGGGCGCGGCTCGATCTCGATGAGGTGAAGGCCTCCGGAGAAACGTCTCGAGATGAGCTCTATGCGCCGGCCGTGGACGGGCGCGACTTCGTCAGCGAGCGGCTGGCGATCGAGAAAAGAGTCCTCGAGCTTGATCTGGGATTGCGCCGGGCGCGGCTAGAGCGACTCAAGCACAGGGTCGACCTCGGTCTCGCTCCCCGTGAAGGGCTGGACGAATTCCTGGCGTCGACCGCGGTTGAAGAGGCGGGGATCGGAGATATCGAGAGGCGTCTCGACCTTCGAAAGAGGTTCCTCGCCGGGGCTGTCACGGCCGAGGAGGTCGAGATCCAAGACCGGATGACCGACGCCGAGAGGGATCTCCGACAGGCCCAATCGACGGTCGATTCCATGAAGAAGCGCCTGGAGGGCCTCCAGGCCAAGGAAGCCGTGGGGATGATCTCGAATACGGAAGTTGAACAGGTGCAGTTCAGCCTGTCTTACGCTCAGGCCCAATTGAGACTGGCCCTCCTTGAAAAGGACATCCTGGGCAAGATCAAGTAGGGGCTGCGCCCTGACCGGCCGGTTTTCGCGCGGACGGCGCGCGTCCCAGAGGGGCTCTCATTATTGACATCGATCGGCGGCCCGCAATATCCTTGTCGCCGATAGTAACGTTCCCGTTCCGTTCTCTCGACCCTATTGAAAGGGGGACAGCCCATGCCTCGATCGATCAAGAAGACAACCCTTTTCGTGCTTGCGGGCGCGGTCGCCGCCGCGCTGGCGACGTGGACCGTTTTCGCGCAGACATCGGACGACGCGCTCGCCCGCGGCTTCCAGAACCCGCCCGACAGCGCCAAGCCGCGCGTCTGGTGGCATTGGATGAGCGGCAACATCACCAAGGAAGGGATCAAGGCCGACCTCGAATGGATGAAGCGCGCCGGTATCGCCGGATTCCAGAACTTCGACGCCGGGCTCGACACGCCCCAGATCGTCAAAAAGCGCCTCGTCTATATGACCCCGGAGTGGAAGGACGCCTTCAAATTCACCGCGACCTTGGCCGATCGGCTGGGCCTGGAGATGGCCATCGCCGGCTCGCCCGGATGGAGCGAGAGCGGCGGCCCATGGGTCACCCCGGCCCAGGCGATGAAAAAGTACGTTTGGAGCGAGACGCGCCTCGAGGGCGGACGCCCCTTCGACGGCGTGCTTCCCAGGCCGCCCTCGACGACCGGACCTTACCAGGATATGGGCACCGGACGCGAGAAAGAGCCGGTGTTCTACGCCGACAGTGCCGTCGTTGCCTTTCGAGTTCCGGCGAACGACCACGAGCCGGCTGAGCTCGGGGCGAAAGTGACCTCGAGCGGAGGTTCGTTCGCCCTCGCGGCCCTCACCGACGGCGACGTCGCCAAGGGGGAGCTGCTACCGGCCGCTCCAGCGGGCGAAAAGGCCTGGATCCGGGTCGAATTTCCCCGCCCCCAGAGCGTCTGCGGCCTGACGCTGATGACCCTCAGGGAAGACCGCCGGGGCAATTTCGGGGATCCGGAGCTCGAAGCGAGTGACGACGGCCGGGACTTCCGTTCCGTCCTGAAGCTCCCGACCGACGCCGCCACATTCGCGTTTGCCCCCGTAACGGCCAGGTTCTTCCGCCTCAGCATCCCCACCTTGGCGCCGCAGGCCGGGGCGCCCCAAGGCCGCCAGCCCGAGCCCGGCTCTCCCGCCGGAGTCCGCGTGGCCGAGCTCGTCCTCCACGCGGTCTCGCCCGTCAACAGGTTCCAGGACAAGGCCGCGTTCGACACGGCCACCGACATCTACGCCATGGCCACGCCGGCCGTCCCTGAGGGCGACACCGTGCGCACGGCCGACGCCGTCGATCTCACCTCCAAGATGCGCCCCGACGGCAAGCTCGATTGGACCCCGCCCGCCGGCCGTTGGATTGTCCTGCGCTTCGGCTACTCCCTCACCGGCGCGCGCAACTCCCCGGCCTCGCCGGAGGCCACCGGACTCGAGGTCGACAAGCTCGACCGGGCCCACGTCAAATCCTATTTCGACAACTACCTCGATCAGTACAAGAACGCCACCGGCGGCCTCATGGGCAAGCGCGGCCTCCAGTACGTCATCACCGACAGCTGGGAAGCCGGTACCGCCAATTGGACCGACCGGATGTTCGCCGAGTTCGCCAAGCGGCGGGGCTACGACATGCATCCTTGGCTGCCGGTCCTCGCCGGCCGGATCGTCGAAAGCGCCGCAAAGAGCGACCGCTTCCTCTGGGATTTCCGCAAGACCCTGTCCGACCTCGTCGCCGAGAATCACTACGACCAGCTCACCGACATCCTGCACGCGCGCGGCATGGGCCGCTATACCGAATCGCATGAGGGCGGGCGCGCCTTCATCGGCGACGGCATGGAGGTGAAGCGACGGGCCGACATCCCCATGAGCGCCACCTGGCTCGAACGGCCAGGGAAGGCCAGCCCCCATTACGACGCCGACGTTCAGGAATCCGCCTCCGTGGCCCACATCTACGGCCAGAACATCGTGGCCGCCGAGTCCCTGACCGTCTATCGCAACGCCTGGGCCTACTCGCCCGAGACCCTGAAGTCCACCGCCGACCGGATGATGGCCAACGGCTTGAACCGGTTCATCATCCATACCTCGGTCCATCAGCCCGTGGATGACAAGATCCCGGGGCTCGGCCTCGGGCCCTTCGGCCAGTGGTTCACGCGCCACGAGACCTGGGCGGAGATGGCCAAGCCCTGGACGACCTACCTTGCGCGCAGCTCGTTCATGCTGCAGCAGGGGGCGTTCGTGGCCGACATCGCCTATTTCTACGGCGAAGATTCCAACGTCACGGCCCTGTTCGGGGGCAAGATGCCCGAGATCCCGGCCGGCTACAGGATCGATTTCGTCAACGCCGACGCCCTGATCAACCGCCTGTCCGTTAACGAGGGGCGGATCATCACGGCCACCGGCATGAGCTATCGCCTGCTGGCCCTCGATCCCAACGGCCGGCACATGTCGCTCGCCGTCCTGCGAAAGATCCGCGAGCTGGTGAGCGCCGGCGCCGCCGTGGTCGGTCCCAAGCCGGTCGACAGCCCCAGCCTGGCCGACGACCAGACGGAATTCCGGTCCATCGCCGATGAGCTCTGGGGTCCCGGCATCGGGAAGGGCAAGGTCTTCGGCGGCTCGTCCATCGCCCAAGCCCTGGCCTCGATCGGCGCGTATCCCGACGTCGAATACACCAAGCCGCGCGAGGACACCAGCCTCATGTTCGTCCACCGGGCGCTGCCCGACGGCGAGCTCTATTGGATCGTCAACGGCAACACCCGCCCGGAAACGCTCGAAGTGAGCTTCCGCGTCGCGGGCAGGGAGCCCGAGCTCTGGCACGCCGACACCGGCGTCGTCGAGCCAGCTTCCTATCTCGTGTCCAACGGGCGCACGGTCGTGCCGCTCCGTCTCACTCCCGATGACGCGGTGTTCGTGCTCTTTCGCCGTGAGTCGGCGGTCCCGGCCCGCGCCTTGCCCAAGCCGGCCGAAACGGACCTGAGGACGATCGACGGACCCTGGGACGTCGCGTTCCAAGCTGGGCGCGGGGCCCCGGACAAGATCCGGCTCGAGGCTCTCGTTTCGTGGAGCGAAAGCTCCGACCCGGGGGTGAGATATTTCTCCGGAACGGGAACGTACACCAAGACGATCGAGGCCCCGGCAGAGTGGTTCAAGCCGGGCGCCAGGCTGTGGCTGGACCTGGGAGACGTCAAGAACCTCGCCGAAGTCACGGTCAACGGGAATCCGCTGGGGATACTCTGGAAGCCGCCTTTCCGAGCGGATATGACAGCCGCGCTCAAAGCGGGCCCCAACACCCTGGAGATCAAGGTGGCCGACCTGTGGGTCAACCGCCTGATCGGCGACAAGCAGCCCGGCGCCGCGAAGACCTACACGTACACGGCGGTCGAGTTCTACAAGGCCGATTCGCCCTTGCTGCCGTCAGGACTCCTCGGCCCGGTGAAGATCGTGAGAGAAGTAGGCTTCATCGGCGGCCCCGACGAGATGCTGTCGGGGCCGCCGCGAAGTCGTTGATAGGAGCTCGACCACCCGGGCCTTGCTCCTGATTGATCTATTTCTTTTTAGCCGGTGGCTTCGGCTTCTCCGTCTTGGCCGGCTTGGCCGGCTTGGCCGCGGCCTTTTTGACCTGCGCGGTATCTTGTTTTTGCCTTTGGGTCATCTGTTGCTTCTCGGCCTGATGCTGTTTCTGCAATTCGGCCGTCCTGGTCTGATAGTCCCTCTGGACCTTCGCCTTGGCGGCCGCGTCGCGGGCCTGCGCCTGTTCCGCCACGCGCTTATTCTGCATGTCTTTCAGGTCTTGCGCCTGGGACTTCTGGAGCAGGACCTTTTCCTCGGCTTGCCGCCTCTGGACGTCCGACACCTGCGCCTTGACCGGCTGCTGCGGACGCGGCTCGAAGACCCTGGTCGGAGCCAATTCCTGCCGGGCCTGGTCCCGGTTCAAGTAGGCCTTCGGTTTTGCGGCTTCATTCTGCCGGATGGCCGGACGGTAGATCTGGACCTCCTGGCCCACGATCCTCGTTCGTTCCGGCCTCGTGGCATTCTGCACGCCGTATTTGGGGACGTTCCGCCCGGTCATTCGACGGACCTGATCGATCCCGATGCCTTCGTTGATGATCCTGTTGTTTTGTATGTAGATATTGTTGTGGATCGTCGTATAGTTGACGATGGTCCTGTTGCGCTCATAGGGAAGGACATAGGGATTGATGTCCCGGTCCTGAAAGTGCGAACCTTGGATGAAGACCCAAAAATTGAAGGGGATATCGAACGCTTGCGAATTGAAATTGATTCCCATTCCGAATCGGACGCCGGGCGGGAGAGGGGCCCAGCCCATATATTGGTCGTTCGACCTCCAGGTCACCCACGCGGGGCCCCATTCCATGCCCGGGACCCAATACCAGCCGATGTCGTTGTCCATGCCCCAGCGGCCATAGTGGAAGGGAATATCCCCCCATGGCTCGTCAGAGATCCAGGTCCAGCCGTAATCGGTCCAGACCCAATGCCCTTCGCTGTAGGGCCGCCAGTTGTAGCCCATTTGCCTGGGGACCCAAACATAGCCGTAGGGGTTATAGTCGATCCAGCTTCCATAAGGGGAAAGTTGATCATAAAAATATGACGTATCCATATCCTGACCGTACCCCTGAGGCCCGTTGGAATACTGTTGATCACCCGGGTACATGGCGCTTCCCGGGCCGGGCGGATAGCCGGCTCCAGGTGAAGACCCATATCCGGCGCAACTCGCCGTGATCACAAGGATCAGCGGAATAATCCAGAGTAGTCTTTTCATGTTGTTCTCCTTCCATCGGGTTCAATGCAAGCATCGTGCCAACCAAATCTCTCCATTTTCGCCCCGGTTTCGTGATCGCGGCTTGCTCTCGGCGCACGATCGCGTCGAATTTTGTGCTGTTTTACAGGACTACGACCCCGGGGGACCGCCCGAAAACAAAGGGTCGGAAATTGGCATGAAAACCGCTATATTTGCGGGCGGATGGGCTCGCATACACCCGGAGAGCCCGTCCGGTGTCCCACGCTTGCGTGGCGCGTCGGCACCTAATGACCGGGTCTCGAAAAGGAGCGTCCATGAACATGATCCAGGCAGGTGGAGGACCCCACAGGGCAATTTTGCGGGCTATCGCCCGGCGGGCGATGATCGACCGGGGCTTGCTTCCCGACTTTTCTCCCGAAGCGCTGGCCGAGCTTGACAGGATCCGGCCCTCCGACGCGGCGAAAGACGAGGCCCTGCGCGACCTCACCCATCTTGTCTGGGCGTCCATCGATAACGACGATTCCCGCGACTTGGACCAGCTGACGGTCGCCGAGGTCATGCCCGGAGACGAGGTCAAGATCCTCGTGGCCGTCGCCGACGTGGATTCCGTCGTCAAAGGAGGGTCCGCCATTGACGACCACGCTCGCCACAATACGACCTCGGTCTATACCGCGGCCATGATCTTCCCCATGTTGCCTGAGCATCTGTCCACCGACCTCACCTCGCTCAGCTTCGACGAGGATCGCCCGGCCCTGGTCGTCGAAATGACGACCGGCCCGGACGGGTCCTTGCGGGATTCTCAGATCTATCAGGCGCGGGTCCGGAATCACGCGAAGCTGGCCTATAGCAGCATCGGGGCCTGGCTTGAGGGGGCCGGAGCCGTGCCGGAGGCCGTCGCGGCCGTGACGGCACTGGACGAGAATCTGCGCGCGCAAGACCGGGCGGCGCAGAGGATGAGGGATCTCCGGCATGTCCATGGGGCGCTGAGCCTGGAGACGATCAAGGCGAAGCCGGTCTTTGACGGCGACCGGCTCCGGGACTTTGGAGTCGAAAAAAAGAACCGCGCCACGGACATCATCGAGGATTTCATGATCGCGGCCAACGGCGTAACGGCCCGGTATCTCGCGTCCCGTAAGTTCCCTTCCATCCGCCGGGTGGTCCGGGTGCCGAAACGCTGGGACCGGATCGTCGCGATCGCCGCGGAACACAAATTTCAGCTGCCCGCCGATCCGGATCCCATAGCTCTGGACGAGTTTCTCCGGAAGGAAAAAGCCGCCGATCCGCTGCGCTTCCCCGACCTCTCCCTTGCGGTCATCAAGCTCTTGGGGGCCGGTGAATATATGGCCGAGCTTCCCGGGGACACGGCTCCGGGGCACTTTGGTCTCGCGGTCAGGGACTATGCCCATTCCACCGCCCCGAACCGCCGCTATCCCGATCTGATCACCCAACGCCTGCTGAAGGCCGCTCTAAAGGGCGATTCCTGGCCCTACAGCAACGATGATCTGGATACCCTGGCGAAACACTGCACCGAGGAGGAAGATGCGGCCGACAAAGTCGAGCGGCAGGTCGACAAGTCCGCGGCGGCGCTTCTTCTCGAGTCAAGGATCGGCGAACAGTTTGACGCCCTGGTCACCGGGGCCTCCGAAAAGGGCACCTGGGTGCGGCTCCTTTCTATACCGGTCGAAGGGAGGCTGGTCCAAGGCTTCAAAGGCCTGGATGTCGGAGACCGGGTTCGCGTGCAGCTCGTTTCGACCGATGTCGAGCGGGGTTTCATCGATTTCCGGCGAGCGGGTCCCTCGTGACACTCCCGCGGAGGTTGAGGCCCGTCCGGGCCGGGGAATGAACGGGATGACCGATGAACACGCGTAAAGAGGCCGGGAAGTCCGCGGGCGGGAACGCCGCCAAAGTCTCCGATCAATTATTGGAAAGATCGCGGACGGACGCCGACACGGCCCTGAGAGAGCTCGAATCGCGCTCGACCGGCCTCACCGCGGCGGAAGCCGAGGCCCGCCTCAAGCGCCATGGATTGAACGAGATCGCGCGGGAGAAGCGGCAATCTCCCCTGGCCCGCCTCTGGAATAACGTCAGGAATCCGCTGGTCCTCCTGCTGATCGCTCTGGGCGTCTTGTCGTATCTGACGGGCGATCTGCGGGCGACGACCGTGATTTTCGTCATGGTGGTGTTGGGCGTGGTGCTGCGTTTCTTTCAGGAGATGCGCGCCGACAACGCGGCCGAAAAGCTCAAGGCCATGGTCAACACCACCGCCACGGTCGTTCGGGACGGCCAAGACGCCGAGGTGCCGCTCAAGATGCTGGTGCCGGGTGACATCATCCGGCTGAACGCCGGGGATATGGTGCCTGCGGACCTGCGGATCCTTTCCGCCAAGGATCTGTTCCTGAATCAGGCGGCTCTGACGGGCGAATCCCTGCCGGTGGAGAAAAGTGCCGCCCCCGCCTCCGCGGACATTCAAAATCCGCTGGACCTGCCGGACATCGGCTTCCTGGGTTCGAGCGTGGAGAGCGGCATCGCGACGGGCGTGGTCGTCCGCACCGGGGCTCGCACGTACTTCGGTTCGCTGGCCGCCAGCATCGTCGGGCAGCGCCAGCTGACCAGCTTCGACAAGGGGGTCAACAAGTTCACCTGGCTGATGATCCGCTTCATCGCGGTGATGGTGCCGGCGGTCTTCCTGATCAACGGACTGACCAAGCATGATTGGCTCGAAGCTTTTCTGTTCGCCATGGCGGTGGCCGTCGGCTTGACCCCGGAGATGCTGCCGATGATCGTGACGGTCAACCTGTCCAAGGGCGCCCTGGTGATGGCCCGCAAGAAGGTGATCGTCAAGCGCCTGAACGCCATCCAGAATTTCGGGGCGACGGACGTCCTGTGCACCGACAAGACCGGCACCCTGACCCAGGGCAAGATCGTCCTCGAAAAGCACCTGGACGCGAGCGGGAACGAAAGTCCGCGCGTCCTGCATTACGGCTACCTCAACAGCTATTTCCAGACCGGTCTCAAGAATCTGATGGATGAGGCCATCCTCGATCACGGCCACCTCGAGGAAGATCTCCAAGTGAAGGCCAACTACCGCAAGATCGACGAGATCCCCTTCGACTTCGCGCGGCGGCGCATGTCGGTGATCGTGGAGGACCAGCAGAACCAGCACATCCTGATCTGCAAGGGCGCGGTCGAAGAGATCATGCGCCTGTCCGTTCGTGTCGAAGTCGGAGGCGAAGTGCGGGATGTCCAACCGGAGCACGACGCCCATCGCAAGCGGCTCGTGCAGGAATTGAACGCCCAGGGTTTCCGGGTTGTCGCCGTGGCCTACAAGGTCATGCCCGGAGCGGACGACGAGCCTCACTATGGCGTTCGGGACGAGGCCGATATGACCTTGCTGGGGTTCCTGGCCTTTCTCGACCCGCCCAAAGAGACCGCGACCGAGGCCTTGAAGCGGCTCCACGCGTTGCATGTGGACGTCAAGATCCTGACCGGCGACAACGAGATCGTCACGGCCTATATCTGCCGGGAGGTCGGTATGCCGGTGGACAAGATCCTGCTCGGTTCGGAGATCGAAGCGATGAGCGAATCCGAGCTCGCTGAGGCCGCCAACGTGACCGGCATCTTCGCCAAGCTGGCGCCGGCTCAAAAGGAACACATCATCCGCGCCCTGCAAAGCCGGGGCCGGGTGGTGGGCTTCATGGGCGACGGCATCAACGACGCCCCGGCCTTGAAGGCCGCCGACGTGGGCATCTCCGTCGATAGCGCCGTGGACATCGCCAAGGAATCGTCCGACATCATCCTGATGAAAAACAGCCTGCTGGTGCTGGAACAAGGGGTCATCGAAGGCCGCCGCGTTTTCGGCAACATCATCAAATATATCAGGATGGCGGCGTCCTCCAACTTCGGCAACATGTTCAGCGTCGTGGGAGCCAGCGCGTTCCTGCCCTTCCTGCCGATGCTGCCGATCCAGGTGTTGACCAACAACCTGCTTTATGACTTCTCGCAGACGGCCATCACGACGGATGCCGTGGACGCCGACTGGCTGACCAGGCCGCGCAAGTGGACGATCGGCGCGATCCGGCGGTTCATCTTCTTTATCGGCCCGATCAGCTCGATCTTCGATTACCTGACCTTCGCCATCATGCTCTCGGTGTTTCACGCCCGGAACAACCCTGCCTTGTTCCACACGGGCTGGTTCGTGGAGTCGCTCTTCACCCAGACGCTGATCATCCATGTCATCCGGACCAACAAGATCCCGTTCATCCAAAGCCGGGCCAGTTGGCCGCTGATCGCGACGTCGTTGATCATCGTCGCGGCGGGGGCTTGGCTCACCGTTTCGCCCTTGGCCGGGACACTCGGGTTCGTCCCGCTTCCGCCGCTCTACTGGCTGCTGCTGGGCCTCATGCTGCTGGGCTATGTCGTCCTTACGCAATTCGTCAAAACCTGGTTTTATCGGAGGTTCGGCGAATAACGGAGCGCCCGAACCGCTTGCACAGGTCGCTCATATAATGGGTCGTCAGCTTTTTGATGTCTCCGGGGATCTCCCTCAGCGGGGGTGCGTCGATCACGATCGTCCGGAGCCGGAAGAGGAGATCCTCCCGGAATCGTCCCTCCCGGACCATGGTCTCCAGATTCCTCGTTCGTCGCCGCCATAAGACGGAAATCGCTGGTGATCTCCCGACGCCCTCCGACAGGACGGAAGCGGTGCTCTTGGACGACCCGGAGAAACTTTTTTTGGATCGTTGACGGCAGCTCCCCGATCTCATCCAAGAAGAGAGTCCCTCCGTCGGCCTGCTTGATCAACCCCTCTTCGCTCGTTTCGGCCCCGGTAAAAGCTCCCCGCGCGTGCCCGAAGAGGACGCTTTCGACGAGGGTCTCGGGGAGCGCCGTGCAGTCGACGACCACAAAGCTCTTTTGGGCCCTGCGGCTGTTCGCGTGGATCACCTTGGCAAAGAGCTCTTTGCCGGTGCCGGTTTCGCCGGTGATGAGGACATTGGCATCGCTTTCCGCGGCCTGGGCCACAAGCTCCAGACAAGCCGTGATCTTCTCCGAATCCCCGATGATGCCGTTTCTTTTCAGAGCGGCCGCCATGTTCCCCGGCGTCCGTTCCGATCGATATTCCAGGGCCCGGAGAAGGGGGAGTTTGATGGCATCGAACGAAGCCGGCTTTTCCAGATAATCCCATGCGCCGCTCGTGATGGCGAGCTCGGCTTCGTCGGGATGGCCCAGCCCCGTGATCACGATGATCTCGGGGGAAGAGGGAGTGCTCTTCATCCTCGATATGCTCTCCAGGCCGCTTCCGTCGGGCAGACCGCACGTCGACGAAAACGACATCGACGGACTCGGATTGGAGCTTCCTGAGCCCCTCCTGGAGACGTTGCGCCGAGACGGGGCGGTGCCCTAATTGGGTGACGACATTCGCGATCCATTCGCAAATGAGCTTGTCGTCATCAATGATCAGAACAGTGGCCATCGTGTTTGCCGCGGTGAAGAGGTAGGGAAGATTCTAGCGGCAAAGATATCAGAAGTCAAGCCAGCCGGGGAGAAAGGCCCTCGGTGACTTCCCGAGCGCCCGTTTCTCCCTATCCCTTTTTTCGGTCGGCAAGGACCAACGCGATGCCGGCCACGAGCGCGAGGCCGCCCACGACCGGAGGCAGCGGGATGGTTTTCTTCTCCGAGGCCGTGACCTTGAGGGGGCCGATATCGACCAGCTTCTCCCGAGTTGTATAGCGGATGCCCTGATAGGCCAGAGCCAAGATCCCCAGAACGATCAAAACGATTCCTGCGAGCTTCATATCAATCTGCCTCCCTTAAGCGTTAAATAAAGGGCGCCCTCTCCTGTGAGAGGACGCCCTCGTCAGATCCGTCGGGAGGACGACCTCCGTCAGATCTTCCGCGAGAAAGCCGCCGCCGTTCTGCTTCTGTTACAGAACCAGCGCGACGACAAGGATCACGACGCAGACGGTGATGATGATGATGAGATCTCTTGAGGAGATCGCGCCTCCCCCGGCATCCGAGGCCGTGATCACGTCTTGGGCGCCGATGACGAGCTGAGCGGACGTCCCCGCCTGCGGAGCCGCGGGCTTATGGGCGGCTGCGGCGGCAAAGCCGGAGAGCAGCACGATCATCAACAGGACACTTCCGATCTTAATCCGTCTTTTCATTCACTTTCTCCTTCTTTTGAGTGTATTCAAGCGTGGCTCTTTCGATGTAGAGAGCCCTGACTTGCAGATAATGCGACCGGATGAACTTCTCCTTGGGGGCCAGCCGGCGGGCCTGACCGAGGGACTGGAGAGCCAGGAGCATCCTGCCTTGATTGGCGTAGGCCAGGCCGAGGACGTCGTGGGCGTAAGCGCTTTTCGCGTCTACGCCGAGGGCTTTATGGGCATAGGCCTCGGCCTCGTCGAACTTGCTTTGTCTCAGGCTGACCATGCCCAGGCTGTAAAGGGGATAGGGATCCGCATTGAGGGATTCCTTGACTCTTTCCCACATCTCCCTCGATCTCGTGTAATCCGACCTCCGGTAATAGGCCGTGGCCAGGTTGATGGAGGTCATGGGGTCTTTTTGAAGGGCGGGAAAAGGGAACGCGCTTTGACCGGGGACCACGGCCATCATCCACCGGGACTGGTTCCGCCCCTTTCCGAGCTCCCAGACCTTCATGAAGCTCTTGACCTTCATGGCTCTCCGGCCGCCGAAGAACGGGTCGTGAAAGATGATCTGGCCCCTGTCGTCGTCGAACCCGATGACCACCCGGTAATGTCCTCTGGCAAGCTGTTTGATGGTCTTCGTCAGGACGATGACCGGGATATCCTTCCCGACCAGGTCTTTCAAGGTCTGCAGGGTTCCCTGGAAAGAGTAGCTCTCGAATCCTTTGGTCCGCGGATACAGGACGAGCTCGGAGTTGTAGGTCGCCTGGCTTCCGGAGTCAAAGATCTCCTCGGCGATTTTCCGCTGGCTGAAAGATCGCGTTTCATCCCAGGAGTTGAGGACCATGGCCAAACAAGCCGGGCCGCAATAATTGATCTTCAACCACTTTTCGAAGGGGACCGTCTGGATCAGATGCCCCTTTTCAGGCTTGGTCTTCGGATATTTGGAGATCTGGGCCGAAAAGAGACTCGAGGCCATCAGCCCCAAGCCTGCCAGGACCCCCCATATCCGCATTGCGGCCCGACCCTTTGGCCCGATCATTCGGAATGCCCCGGTTAAAGGACTCTCCGGCCCCGCAACAGTCGTATGACCAGAATGATCAGGGCGATGACGATGAGCGCGTGGATCAGGCCGCCCCCGACATGGAACGCGAAGAACCCCAGAGCCCACAGGATGACCAGGATGATGATGATGGTTTCTAACATCTCGACCTCCTTCCTTTCTTTTGCTTCTCGCTGTCCTATGCCCGGCCGTTATTCGGCGGCATGGCGGACTCGGGAGATGCTACCTGTCTAGAAGCGGCTTTCGTGCCAGATTATTTCCGCATGCTCAGAAGTTCAAAAGATCGAATTCCTTGAGGAAGAAAACGCGGGATTTCCGGAGATCGTCGATCCGGCAGTCCCAATTAGCCGACCCGAGCGGTCTGCCGCCCTTGAATAGGCTAGGAAAAGGACACTCTTCCTATTATGTAGGACATTCCATTTGAGAATAGGGACATCCGTTCCGAAGTGGTTTTGTCAGAGAGGGCCTTCCCCTTGCAGCGGGCCGTTAACGGGTTGGCATATGGCTTGCATCATATCTGTCGGCATTTTGGCGCCGGCATGGGACCGGCATCGACCTCCTATCAGGAAGGATAGCGCATGGCCATCCGTAAGAAGACAATGATCTTGATCGCGGGGGGAGTGGTCCTGGCCGTTATCGTCCTCGTCATCCTCGCTCTCCTCTTCGGCCACAAAGTCGTCAGATCCCGGATCGAAGCGACCGCATCAAAGGCCCTGGGAATGGATGTCCACGTGCGCGGCGCCGTGGCCGTCTCGTTCTTCCCCGGTTTCGGCGCTTCGCTCGCGGATATCCGCGTCACGAACGGCGGCTCCGACGTAGCGACCGTTGCCAGCGTGAAGATGGGCCTGAAGCTCCTGCCGCTTATCACGGGCAAGGTCCGGCTTAGCCGGATAGAGCTCGTCAAACCCGTCGTCACCATCCTCCGGGGGAAAGACGGAACGCTCAATGTCGTCGTGCCCAAAGGCAACTGGACGGGGGATCGTATGGCGCTGAGCAAGCTGGCCGTGTCCCAAGGGAGCTTTCTCTTTACGGACCATAAGTCCGGCGGGGGAATTGTGGTGGAGGGTCTCGATATCTCGGTCGGGGACCTCACGGCCGGGCTGACGACGGGCGTGGACCCGTTGAAGACCCTCTCGTTCAGCGGTGATGTCCGATGCCGCGCGATCAAGGCCGGCGGCCTGGCGATGACCGGCCTCAGCATGAGAGTCGCGGGCAAGAACGGCGTTTTCGATGTCAGCAAGGCCCGCATGAACGTCTTCGGCGGACCGGGGAACGGCACCCTCCACGCGGACTTCACGACGGCCGAGCCTCATTTCAAGATCGTCTTGGCCGTGAAGCAGCTCAAGATCCAGCAATTGCTGCAAGAATCCCCGAACGCGAAGAACATGGAAGGTCTGGCCGACCTCTCCGCGGACTTGACCGCGAGGGGGAAAACAGTTGTTGAGGCGAAACGATCCCTTAGCGGCCAGGCTTCCCTGGACGGCGAGAACATCGTGGTCAACGGCATCGATATCGATGACTTGATCATGTCGCTCCTCCGGAGCCGGAGGTTCAGCCTCGTCGATGTCGGGGCGTTCTTCCTCGCGGGCCCCTTCGGGCCGGCTCTCACAAGGGGCTACCGTTTCGCCAACCTTTTCGAGGAATCCCAAGGAGGGAAAGGCGCTATCGCCCGGCTGGTCTCGGTCTGGAAGGTCGAAAACGGCGTCGCCGCGGCGGTCGATGTGGCCATGGCCACGAAAAAGCGCCGGATCGCCATGAAGGGCGGGCTGAATTTCAACGACAACCGCTTTGAGGACGTTGTCGTGGCGGTCGTCGATCAGCAGGGCTGCGCGATCGTCACGCAGAAAGTCCGCGGACCGTTCAACCGTCCGGAGGTCGGCAACATCAACGTCTTGAAGTCGCTCACCAGCCCCGTGGCGAATCTGTTGAGGAGCGTGGGGAAGCTGTTCAGCAACAAGCCCTGCGCGGTGTTCTATTCCGGTTCCGTCGCCCCGCCGGAGAACGGGAAGCTGCCGTAGCTCGCTTGGGCCCGGCGCTTAGGCGCCATGACCGATCCCCTGAACGTGGCCATCAAGGGCCTTGCGTCTTTACACGCTTTCGCTCGTCTCGAAAAAGTAAGCCCCGAGGAAGAGCATGACCAGGGCGAAGCCGGCCATGACGAGAAGGTCGACGAGGACGGGAAGCGACGACGTCCCGGTCAGGACCCCTCTCAGGCCGTCGACGCCGTAGGTCAGCGGGTCGGCATAGGACAGGGCCCGGATGGCCCAAGGGAAGTTCTCCAGGGGCGTGAGCGCGCCCGAGAGGAAAAAGAAGGGGAAGATGATGAAGTTCATGATGATGCCGAAGCCCTGCATGTCCTTCATCCGCGAAGCGAAGACGAGGCCCAGGCCGATGAAGGTGAAGGAGATCAGCACCATGAAGACGAGGCCGAATGCGAGCGCGGCGGGTCCTCGGAAGCGGAAGCCCATGACGAGCGACGCGCCGAAGATGAGGATCCCCTGGAGCATGGACGTCGTGGTGCCGCCGGCGATGCGGCCGAGCACGAGCGAGACCCGGCTGACCGGAGCGACCATGATCTCCTTGAGGAAACCGAATTCCTTGTCCCAGAGGACGGACATGCCCTGCATCGACGACGAAAAGAGCAGCGTCATCCCGATGATGCCCGGGGCGAGGTAGCCGATGTAACCGGCGCCGCCTCCCATTCCGGGAACGGGCATGCGCCGGAAGCCGAGGCCGAGGAAGGCCAGGAAGAAGACGGGCATGGCCAGGGATCCGACGATGCGGGACTTGGCCCGCCAGTAACGGATCATCTCCCGCCGCCACAGGACGTAGACGGCCGTCCAGTGGATCTTCATCGCGGTCCCCGCATGTGCCCCATCATCACGGCCCGGTTGCGCTCGCTCAGGTTGGCCTCCTGCTCGCGGATGGTGCGGCCGGTGAAGTGGAGGAAGACGTCCTCGAGGCTGGGCTTGCGCAGGTTGACGCAGTTGACCATGACGCCGAACTGCTGGGCCATCACGACCAGCTCGGCGATGCGCCTCTCCCCTCTCTCCATGGTCAGGGACAGGACGGCTTCGTGGAGTTTGGACCGCTTGATCCAATCCAGCCGGCCGAGGCTGTCCAGGAAGGCCGCCGTGTCGCCTTCGAGCTCGAGCGAGACGACGTCGCCGCCGAGGATGTCCTTGAGCCGGGCCGGCGTGTCGAGCGCGGCGAACGCGCCGTGGTCCATGATGGCCACGCGGTCGCAGAGGAAATCGGCCTCCTCCATGTAGTGGGTCGTCAGGATGATCGTCACGCCGGCCTCTTTGTTGAGCTTCCGCACATACTCCCAGATATGGCGGCGCGTCTGGGCGTCGAGGCCCAGGGTCGGCTCGTCGAGAAAGAGGACCTTGGGCCGGTGGGTCAGGCCCCGGGCGATCTCCAGGCGCCTTTTCATCCCCCCGGAATATTTGTCGACGACGGTCGCGGCCTTGTCGGTGAGCTCGACGAGGGCCAGGACCTCGTCGATCCGGCGCCGGCGCTCGGCCTTGCCGATGCCGTACATCATGGTGTGGAATTCCAGGTTTTCGCGCCCGGTCAGGCGGCCGTCGAGGGCCGGCTCCTGGAAGACGATGCCGATGCTCTTGCGCTACGGCGTCGCGGTCGCGGGCGACGTCGAAGCCGGCGACGGTGGCGCTCCCGGAGCTCGGCCTGAGGAGGGTCGAGAGCATGTTGATCGTCGTCGTCTTGCCGGCGCCGTTGGGACCGAGCAGGCCGAAGAGCTCCCCCTCTTCGACGGCGAACGAGATGCGGTCCACGGCGGTGAAAGCGTCGAACGTTTTCACCAGTCCTGCCGCGCGGATGGCGTCCATAAGGGCTCCTTGGAAACAGCCATGATACCATTTTTCGGCGCGGTTGTCGGCGGGCGGGATTTCGGCTAAGATGCCCTCGCCGCGGCGCTTGACGGGGTCCGGCGAAGCGGTCAAGGAGGAGGACATGAAGAAGGCTCTGGGGATCGTCGTCTTCATCATCGTTTGCGAGCTGGCCGGCTTCGTCGGCTCGCTCTTCACGACGCCTTCGATCGCCGGCTGGTACGCCGGCCTGACGAAACCGGCGTTCAATCCCCCGGGCTGGCTCTTCGCCCCGGTCTGGACGATCCTGTACGCGTTGATGGGCCTTGCCGCCTGGCTCGTCTATGACAAGGGGGCCCGGAGGGACGATGTCAAAAGAGCTCTGTTCGTCTTCGTCGCCCAGCTCATCCTGAACGTCCTATGGTCCATCATGTTCTTCGGCGCCCACCAGATCCTGGGGGCCTTCGTCATCATCGTGGCCCTGGGGATCCTGATCCTGGGAACGATCCTGCGCTTCCGCAAGATCTCTCTGCCAGCGGCTTATCTTCTCGTCCCGTACATCCTCTGGGTCGGCTTTGCGACGGTCCTCAACGCCTCGCTCTACGTGCTCAACCGCTGATGACCCGGAAGATCCGCCCCGCCCGCTTGACGGTATGGCTCGGCGTCTTCCTCTTCGCGGCCGGGGGGCTTTCCGCCGCGGAGCCCAAGGCCGACCTGGTCATACGCAATTCCCGCGTCTGGACGGGCGACCCGAAGCGGCCGTGGGCCCAGGCCGTGGCCGTGTCGGGCGACCGCATCGCCGCAGTCGGTTCGGATGAAGAGATCGGGGTCCGGGTCGGCCCTTCGACCGCGGTCTTCGACGGCCACGGCGCCTCCCTCTTGCCGGGTCTGATCGACGCCCATTTCCATCTCCTCGATCTCAGGACGACCGGGGGCGAGCCGCCCCTGAACCTGCGTTTCGCGGCCGGCCGCGAGGAGTTCGTCGAAATCGTGGCCGGGGAGGCCCGGAAAGCCCCGGAAGGCGCCTGGATCTTCGGAGAAGGCTGGGACGAGCGGAAGTGGGGCGGGGCGCTGCCGTCCAAGGAGTGGATCGACCGGGTGACCCCGGATCATCCGGTCTGGCTGCTGAACGCGTACGGGGATTCGGGATTGGCCAACTCCGCGGCGCTCCGCGAGGCCGGGATCGGGCGGGACACGGGCGAATCGCCCCCTGAGGGGATCGTCCGCGACCGGAACGGAGAGCCCACCGGCCTTATCCGGGGCGGCCCCATGTGGCTGATGGACCGGGTCCTTGCGGAGAAGGTCATCGGGCCGGCGGGGCGGCAGGCCGAGGAGACGATGGACCGCTTGGCCGCGCTCGGCGTGACTTCGGTCCAGCACACGGGCAACTGGCAGGAGCTGCTCGTCTTCCAGCGGCTGCGCCAGACGGGGAAACTTAAGACACGGATCTACGCCGGAGTTCCCCTGCCGGCCTGGGGCCGGATGCGCGACTATGTCGCCTCTCACGGCCGCGGCGACGCGTGGCTGCATTGGGGACTTCTCAAGCTCTTCAGGGGGACCTGGGCGCCGGGCCCGGCCGTCGACCGGTCAGGCCGGCGCGACCGCTGGTCCGTGCAGCCTTCGGCCGGCGAGGTTTACGACTGGTTCGCCGGAGCCGCCCGGACGGGTCTCCAAACGACGGTCCACGCCGGCGGCTACGAGATCCTGAAGATCTATGAGCGGGTCCGAAAGGAGATCAAGCCCAAGGATCCAAGATTCAGGATCGAGCACGCCCACGATCTGCCGCCGGATTGGATCGCCCTCTACGCATCGGAAGGCGTGATCGCCAGCGTGCAGCCCCCTCTCCTGGCCCACATCGATGAGAGGACGCTGTCCGGGGCGGCCGCTCCGAAGCATCTCTTTCCCTGCCGCGAGCTTCTCGACGCCGGCGTTAAGATCGTATTGGGGACCGACGCGATCACGGCCTCGCCCCTCATGTCCCCGTTCGAAGTGCTGGCCGAGGCGATCGAACGGCCCGGCCCGGACGGACGCCGGTTGACCCTGGAACAGGCCTTGGTCGCATACACCCGTGACGCGGCCTTCGCGGAGTTCTCCGAGGACCTCAAGGGAACGCTGGAGCCCGGCAAGCTGGCCGATCTGGTCCTCCTCGACCGGGACATCTTCCGGGCGCCGGTCGCGGAACTCCGCCGAACCCGGGTCCGGCTGACGATCCTGGACGGCCGGATCGTCCACGATCTGGAGAGCACGACCGTCCTGGCTACTTCCCGAGCCCCTTCCGGACCGTCTCCAGTTTTTCCTTAAGGACGGGGGCGAAGGCGAAGAACCCCTGCAGGGTCGCGCAGCCGTAGTCCGGGCAGTGGGCGCAGGTCACGACGCCGCGCGCGGAGGCGCAGACGCGGATGCCGCACGTCGCCGCGTGGGCCGTGGCCGCCCGCTTGCCCGTCGAGCAACCGTCGCAGACGCACGCGTCGGCGCCCATCTCCTTCCCGCCGAATTGAGCCGCCCATTTCTTCGCGACCGCTTCAAGTTCGGCCCGGTCGTTCTTCTGAGTGGCGATATACGCTTCGCATTCGCCGCAATCGAGTCCGCAATAGGCCAGGATCTTGGTCATATTTCACTCCTTCCGGAAGGATCATTTCCCCTTGACGGCCAGCTCAACAGGAACCGGCAAGGGCTTGCGAGGCAGCATGTCCTCCCGCATGGCCGTCTGGTAGACGAAGTAGGCCATGACCACGGCCGATTGGATGAGGTCCTCGGGGACGGCGTGGTCGTAGACGTCCTGGTTCGTATGGTGGAGCCAGGGGAAGTAATCGAGCGGGTCCTGGATGAACTGGAAGCCGGGGATGCCGATGTAGTCGAACGGCAGGTGGTCCGTCCCTTCCGTGTTCTGCAAAGCCACGGCCGTCACGCCGAGGTCCTTCAGCGGCTTCATCCACTCTTCGAAGATCGGGCGGACCGCGAAATTCTCCTGAAGGTAGATGCCGCGGATCCGGCCCGAGCCGTTGTCGTAATTGAAATACCCCGAGATCTTGGCGTACTCCGGCTTGGCCAGGAGCTTCTTCGAATCGCCGAGGGGGTTGCGCCAGCTCTTGTCGAGGGTCTCGAAGTCCATCTTGGCCAGGCTCTGCTTGTCGGTGTCGCCGAAGTGGCGGGCGACGTAGCCCCGAGAGCCGAAGAAGCCCTCCTCCTCGCCCGTCCAGAAGGCCGCCCGGATCGTCCGCCTCGGCTTGACCCCGAGGGCCTTGAGGATCCGGACCGCTTCCATGGCCACGGCGCACCCGGCGGCGTCGTCGACGGCCCCCGTCCCTCCCGTCCAGGAATCGAGATGTCCGCCGAGCATGACCAGCTCGTCCTTTTTATCGGTGCCGGGGATCTCGGCCGTGACGTCGTAGCCTTGCGTGTCCTTGTCGTACATCGTCGTCCGGACCTCGATCTCGAGGGTCACCGGGACCTTGAGGTCGAGGATGCGGCAGATCCGGTTGTACGCCTCGGCGGCCACGATGATCCGCGGGCTCTGGCCTCGGGTCAGGAAATCCTTCCCGTTGCCGCCGTAGGCGTCGACCTTGACCGTGCCGTAATCGGACCGGCTTCCGCTGGACGACTCGACGAGAACGCCGACCTCCTCGGCCTTGAAGAACTCCTCCATCTCCTCCCATTTCAGGCCGCTTTCCCCGCCGGATTCTCCCGGCTTGGCCGGCTTCACGGGGATGGACATGTCCTCGATCTCGCGGACGTCCTTGTCGTCGAGCCTTTTTGCCGGCGCCTGGAAATTGGGATGAACGGGCCTCGGGTCGCTGAGAAGAACGATCGCGCCCTTGAGCTTGCCCTTGTACTTGTCCATGTCGACCTTGGAGGAGATGGGCGCGAAGACGGGGCTCCCCGTGATCTTCCCTTTGGTGCTGCCGGTCCATGGCCGGGGGTAGGCCAGGATCGGCATGTACGACGGGGCCGTCATGTGGGCCGAGACGTATTCGTACGACCATCCCAGGCCGAACTCGCCGGAGGGCTCGATGGCCGCGTTCGCGAGCCCGAGCTCGGTGAATCGCCGGACCGCCCAATCCGCCGCCTTGTCGTAGGCCGGCGACCCGGGGATCCGAGGGCCGAAGACGTCCGTGATCCAGCTCAGGTGTTCCATGACCCGGGAGTTATTGGTCCCCTCGAGCCAGATGCGATTGAGCATGGCCGGGTCCGCGGCATCGGCCGGACGGACCTGGGCGTGCGCGGCGAGAGAGACCAGGAGAAAGGCGAGGGCGATCGAAAGCGATAGGCGATGTCTTTTCATGGCCATGGACTCCTTCCTACTGTTTCGGCTCGAGCAGGTTCTTGAAGGCTTCGTCGTCCGTCTTGAAATCTCGGGCGGCCTGGCCCACCCGGACGATGCGGATGCTCCGGATGGCATCGCCCTTCTTGACCGTCTTCAGGAGATCGAGCCCGGCGATCGTCCTGCCCAGGGCCGTGGCCGTCTTGTCCAGGCCCGCGCGCTTCCGCAGCGTGAGGTAGAACGCGTTCGGCCCGGTGACGCCGAGGACCCCGGGGCCGTCGTTCTTGATGGCGGGGTTCGCCGGCAGCGGCAGCTTGGGGATGGCCACTGACTTCTGGACATCGGAAACGACGAGCCCGGCGACAAGGCCGTCCCGAACGTCGACCTTGCCGATCGGCGGGACCTCCGGCCGCGGCCCCGCCCCCGGAGGTCCGCCGCCCCGCGGGCCCATGCCCGAGCCCCGCTGGCCGCCGCCTTTCCCCTCGGCGATGCGCACGAAGTTCGCCGTCTGAAGGGGCGCGTTCACGAAGTCGAGGCCGGTCATGATATGGACGGGCGCGTCGGCGGAGCCGATTGCGATGTCGGCGTAGAGACCGTCGGCCAGATAGACGCCCTCCTTCGGGAGCGGGCGGGCGAGGTTGGCCGCGCCGTAGGCGACGACGGCGGTGACCAGCGCGGACTCCTGCTGTTGGGCCGTGTAAGGCACGAGCTCGCTGTAGAGGTCGTCGAGCGTATGCCAGGCATGGTTATACGGGTAATCCGTTTGCGTCTGGAAGCGAAGCGTCGGCACGGCCTCCATCTCGAACGAGGAGGAATCCGTTCCCCCCGGGCTCGTCGCATGGGCTCTCGGCACGCCGCGTTCGAGCTTGAACGGCCATTTCGGATTGAGCAAAAGCAGAGGCGCGGTGATCGTCTTGAAATCGGCCAGCCAGGTCTCGGGCACGCTGGCCCCGGTGATAGCGCTCGGGCTGCCGTCCCGGTTGATCATCAGCATGATCTTGTCCGCGATGCCGGGGTGGCTCTTGAGCCAGGCCTGCGAACCGATGAGACCCTGCTCCTCGGCCGCGAACAGGATGACGACGATCGAACGCTTGGGCCTGCCGCCGGCGGCCTGGATCAGCCGGATGGCCTCCATGATCGGACCGAATCCGGACCCGTCATCGACGGCGCCGGTCGCCGAGCTGAAACAGTCGAAGTGCCCGCCGAGGACGATGTACTCGTCGGGGAAGTCGGTCGCCGCGGAGCGTGGCGACGACGTCGTGATACGGGACCGGGCCCATCTTGAACCAGTTCCGGATGTCGAACTCGAGCTCGACCGGCTCGCCTTTTTCGACGAGCCCCTTGATCTCGGTCCACTGGCCGTCAGCCAGCTTGATGTCGGGCAGGACCGGGAGCTTGTCCCATGATCTCGACATACCCGTCGAGCATCCGGAACGGCTCGGTCTTGGATGACTGGATGGTGCCGCGAGCCCCGGCCTCGACGAGCACGGCCGTGAGCTTCGGGATCAGCTGAGAGTCGGAGTACTCGGGCGTGCCCTTGCGGCCGTCGCGGGCGAAGCCCGTGCTCTCGCCCGGGATGAGGACCCAGGCGCCCTTGAACGCGGCTTGGTTGGCCCGGACTTCGGCGATGGCCGCTTCGACGGCCGCCTTCTTCTTCTCGGTGTCCTCCGGTTTGGCGTTCCGCCCCGGGATCGAGAACGGATCGGACTTCAGGAGGACGACCGGGCCCCGCTCGACGCCCTTCGTTCCGGCCGTGAAGCTCGGCGTCCCGAAGAGAAGCGATCTTTCGACCGGCTTGACCATCTTGCCGGACCAGGGGCCGCGATTGAAGCCGACCGGCACCTCTCCGGCCGCGTCGAGCTCGGCCTCGAGCCCCCACTGCCGGAACTGCCAGACGGCCCAGGCCGCGGCATCGTTGTAGGCGTTCGTTCCCGTCTCCCGGCCGCCGAACCGGTTGCTGGCATAGTCGTTCCAGGCCATGACCCGGTTGTCCTTGGTGCCGAGGTCGATGATCTTCTGGACGACGGGATCGCCCGCCTTCCGGACAGGCGCCTGGGGGCTCGCCGCCACGGAGGCCAGGACTGCTGCGACGATGACGAAAAGAAGAGCGCGTTTTTTCATGGATCTTCCTTCCCGGGAGCGTTCAAGGAGCGGAATCATACGCGGGCCTTCCCCGCCTGCTTTGACCGGGATGACGTATGCCCGGCATAGAGGATGAGGCCGACGCCGGCCGTGGCCATCTTGCGGATCCTCCGGATGACGCCGAGGCTCAGGCCGAGCGCGGCGGAGAAACCCAGGCTCTGGAGGACCAGGGCGTGCGCGCTCTCCATGACCCCGAACTGACCCGGCACGATGAAGAAGGCGGTGTTGATGATGGTGACGCCCGTCTGCGTGAACAGGGACTGCAGGACGGAGGCGCCGGCGCCGAGGACCCTCAGGATGATATAGACCTCGACCGCCCCGAGGAGGCGGGCGACGTAGTGGAGCACCGCCGCGGCCGCGGTCCTCGAGCTCAGGCTCTCATAGACGATGTGCAGATTGGCGTCGAGCTCCCGGATATGATGTTCCCGCTTGGCGACGAACCCGCGGACCCTGGGAAAGACCTTTGAAATGCGGCCGAGCGTCCAGAGAAAGCCTTTCAGCTGAAAGACGATGAAGAGCGCGATCCCGGCCACGGTGGCCGTCAGGCAGATCGCGGCGGCCGTGTTCATCCAGCCGGGGAGGCGAAGCAGAAGCAGGCTCAGAAGGAAACCGGTGGCCAGGAAGAGAGACGCGGCGAAGGCCTCGACCGTTTTGTCGACAAGGACCCCCGGAATTCCTTCCGTCAAGGGGACTTGACGCCTGATCAGAAAAGGCCGGGCGGCGTCGCCGCCCACGTTGGCCGAAGGGAGAAGCGTATTCAGGGAATCGCTGATGATCTTGGCCCGGAAGAGCCGCCCGATCGGGACCCGCCGGAAATGGGCGGCCTGGATGATATACCAGGCCCAGGCCTGGAGGAAGATCCAGGCGAAGGCGACGCCGACGATGACCAGGAACCAGGGCCCGAAGCGGAGGATATGGTCGAGGACGGTGGCCACCCCGACCTTCAACGCCAGGAAGACGAGGAGCAACAGCCCGGCGCCGCTCAGGAGGACCCGGGTCCACGGGGGGAACCGCCGGGAAGGGCGGAGCGACGGCGGAGAGCCGGCAAGCCCTTCCGCAATGGCCTTTTCGGCCTTGCCGAGGGCCCGCTCGTCGTCGACGTCGATCCAGAAGAGGCCGCCGGTGTCCCAGGTCCTGGCCTTGCCTCTTTCCGCCAGGACGCGAATGCCGCCGGAGAGGGAGTCGTCGCCTCGGCCCCGGCTGGTCTCGAGCGCCTCGAACAGGGCCGGCGTGCAGAGGAAAGCGCCCGTGTCAAAGGCGTTGTACTCGGAGATGCTCTTCCCGATGGCGGCGATGAGCCCGTCGGCGTCCCGGACCCTGGTCACGTCGTCGAGGTCGACGTAGGCGTGCCCGTCCGTCCGCCGGTCCACGGCCAGGATGATCTCGCCCTCGCCGATCTCCTGGCGCGTCAGCCCGTCGAGAAGGGCCGGATCGAAGATGTGATCGGACATGATGAGCAGGAACCGGTCCCCGGCAAAGGGCTTGGACTTGAGGACCGAGAGCCCGTTCGCCTTCTCCCACTCTTCATTCCGGACGGTCACGATCGATAGGCCGTCCGACTCGGCCTTGGACCTGAGGTGATCTTCGACGTCGCCGCCCGCGTATCCCGTCACGACGACGAATTCCCGGACGCCGGCGGCCCGGGCGGCGTCGATGGCCCTGCCGATGAGGGCCTGCCCGCCGACCTCAAGAAGCGGTTTGCTCGCCGCCCGGGCCGCGAGGCGGCTCCCTCGCCCGGCGGCGATGATGACGCACCTCACGTCCGGAGCCGCCGCTGCGGCGCGGCCCCCGGTTCGATCTCTCATCCGGCCCGCTTTCTCGCCCGCACGATCAGCGTCAGCCCCGCCTCGGCGGCTTCATGCGGCCGGCGGCGAGAAGCGGACGAAACCCAGTGGGCGGCCCCCAGAAGAAGATAGCCGAGAAGGCGCGCGGGGATGAGCGCGGCGGGCAGTCGATCGAGCTTCCACGAGAGACGGACGAGCCTCAGATCGCCGGGACCCGCCAGAACGTACTTTACGGCTTCGAGCTCGAAGCCGGCCCGGTCGAGCTTTCGCCTGACGACCTCCTCGGTATAAAACGTGTTCACGGCGTAGCGCCGCCGGTGGCGCTCCTTCTCCTTCGGCGTGATGCCCGGATTCGACAGGCTGTCGGCGGAGAAGGCGAACCGTCCGGCCGGCTTCAGGGCGCGGGAGACGTTTCGCAGGACCTGCTCGTCGTCGGCGAGATGCTCCATGACGCACAGGCTCAAGGCCTTGTCGAACGAACCGGCCGGGAATTCCGCCCGTCCGGCGTCCATGAACAGGAATTCCGTCCGGTCGCCCGCGTAGTAGCGGCGGGCGAAGGCCAACCGCTTTTCGTGGATGTCGATGCCGGTCACATGCGCCCCGGTCCGGGCGATGCGCCAATCGTAATGACCGTCGCCGCAGCCGACGTCGAGGATCCGGTCCCCCGCCGCAGGCTCGAGCCAGCGAAGGACCGCGTCGCACTCGGCGGCCCGGCGGAAATTGAGACGGCTCAAGCCGTGGCCCCAACGGACGGCCGACCGCCGGAGGTGTGCTGGCATCATGGGTGGCCTACCTTCCTCGGCTCCTCAGGGAGACCATTATCAGGGAGCCCATTATAAGGGAGGCCGGCAGGACCTGCAAGGCGTCGTCCGAAGGTCTGATTTGAAATCACCGGACACCCGGCATATAATCTTTCGGTGGCCAACCAGACCGGCAGAGCTTCCGATTTTGACTTCGAGGGTTCTCTGAAGCCTCCCTTGCCCGCCTCCATGCCCAAGATCGTCAAGCTCGACAGGATCATCAACCGCCCCATCGCCGCGTGGATCGTCCGGGCGGCGATCCGGCTCAAGCTCCGGCCGAACCATCTCACGGTGGCCGCGTTCGTCCTCAGTGCGGCCGGGGCCCTTTTCTTCCTCGGCGGGAACCGCCGGAGCTTCGTCGCCGCCGGCCTCATCATGTATGCCGGCACGCTGTTCGACGCCGCCGACGGCATGCTCGCCCGCGCCCAGAAGCTGTGCACGCGTTTCGGGGCCTACCTGGACCTCTATCTCGACCGGGTCACGGATTTCCTCGTTTTCGGTGCCATGGCCGTCGGCTATTATCGCCAATCCGGCCGGCTCGGCTTCTTCATCCTGAGCCTGTTCGGTTTCGCCGCCTACATGCTGCAGGTCCTCCTTTATTATCTCGAGCGGGAATACCGGGGGCTTCAGTCGAGTTCGGGCGCGAGCGGCGATTTCCGCGGTCTCGTGTACCTGGGCATCCTGGTCTTTTCCGTGATCGGCCGGCTCGACCTGGTCATTATCATCCTCATCTGCATCCCTGTTCTCAATATGGTCTATCGCTTCGTCCGATTCTGGTTCCTCGAGCGCCCGGAGGAGCCCCCTCCGCAGACGACCTGACCGCTGGAGATTGAAAGGGGACCACAATGCCCACGATTCGGAGAGGGAGCGACATCGCTTCCGCCCGCGGCAAGCTCGGCGTTCTCGTTCCCGGCATCGGCGCCGTATCCTCGACGCTCCTGACGGGCCTCTTTTCAGCCCGCAAGGGGCTGGCCCGCCCCGTCGGGTCCCTGACCCAGATGGGGAAGATCCGCCTGGGCAAGAGGACCGACGGCCGCTTCATGCCCATCAAGGAGTTCATCGACCTGGCCGACCCGGCCGGCATGGTCTTCGGCGGGTGGGATTGCTTCCCCGATTCGGCCTATGAGGCGGCCCGCAAAGCCAAGGTCCTCAGGCCGGAGCACATCGAGGCGGTCCGGGACGAGCTCGAAGCGATCCAGCCGATGAAGGCCGTCTTCGACCGGAAGTTCGTCCAGAACCTCGACGGCCGGCACGTCAAGAAAGCGGCCACGAAAATGGATCTGGCCGAGATGCTGATGAAGGACATCGACGATTTCCGCACGCGGCACATGACGGACCGCCTGGTCATGTGCTGGACGGCCTCGACCGAGGCCTATCGGAAGACCCAGGGCGTCCACGCCTCGGTCCCGGCCTTCGAGGCGGGGCTCAAAACGAATTCCCCGGACATCGGCCCCAGCCAGATCTATGCTTACGCGGCGCTCAAGATGGGCCTCCCCTACATCAACGGCGCCCCTCATATCACCACGGATTGCCCGGCCCTCCTCGAGCTGGCCGCGGAGAAGAGCGTGCCCGTCTGCGGCAAGGACTTCAAGACGGGCCAGACGCTGATGAAGACGATCCTCGCGCCCGGTCTCGCGGCCCGGCTGCTGGGCATCTCCGGCTGGTTCTCGACGAACATCCTCGGCAACCGGGACGGCGAGGTCCTCGACAACCCCGAGTCGTTCCGCTCCAAGGAGATCTCCAAGCTCGGCGTGCTCGATACCATTCTCCGGCCCGATCTCTACCCGGAGCTCTACGGCCATCTCTATCACATGGTCCGGATCAATTATTATCCGCCCCGCGGCGACGACAAAGAATCCTGGGACAACATCGACATCTACGGCTGGATGGACTATCCGATGCAGATCAAGGTCAACTTCCTCTGCCGCGATTCCATCCTGGCGGCGCCGGTCGTCCTCGACCTCATCCTGTTCACCGACCTGGCCGCCCGGGCCGGGATGTACGGCATCCAGGAATGGCTGTCCTTCTATTTCAAGAGCCCGATGACCCGCGAGGGCCTCTACCCCGAGAACGACCTGTTCGTCCAGCGGAGCAAGCTCATGAACACGCTCCGCTACCTGATGCGCGAGGAGCTCATCCACCACACCGGGCTGGACTACTATTACGACCTCGACCAGAGCTAGCCTGGACCATTCATAAAAACGCCGGTCCGACGGTCACAACGACGTCGTAGGTGATGACGTTCTGGCGGGTTCGAGGCCGTGAACTGGAGGGACGGTTCAGACGCTTCGCGGCCGTGTGGCCCGAGTCCTGCCGGAGGGGACGTGGCAGTCAGGACTTCTTCAGCGCGGCCTGGATCTTCTCCGCGATCTCGCCGGTCGAGAACGGCTTCATGATGAATTCCCGGATCCCCAGGGAGCGGATCTCCTCCTCCCGGACGGCCTCGCTGTAGCCGGTCGACAGGATGATGGGAATGTCCGGACGGATGGTCAGCATCTCCCGGGCCAGCTTTACGCCGGACAGTCCGGGCATCGTTTCGTCGGTGATCACGAGGTCGAAATCCCGGGGACGCTGGCGGAAAAGCGCCAAGGCCTCTCGGGGATCCGGAACGGCGGTCACGGAGTAGCCGAGGCGCTCGAGCATTCGCGGCACGGTCCGGACGAGCATGTCTTCGTCATCGACGAAAAGGACGCGTCCCTTTCCCTTCAGGACCCGTCCGGCCTCGGGAGGCGCCGCCTTGACGCTCCCCGTCGCCGCGGGGACATAGACCTCGAACGTCGTCCCTTTTCCGGCAGCCGTGGAAACGGTGATCGCGCCGGCGTGGCTCCTGACGATCCCCAGGACCACGGGCAGGCCCATGCCCATTCCTTCGCCGCGCCGTTTGGTCGTGAAAAAGGGCTCGAAGATCCGGTCCTGAACTTCCCGCGTCATTCCCGTGCCCGTGTCTTCGACCGTCAGCCTGACATAGGGACCGGGTCTCAGGTCGGGATTCTGGGCCGCCGATTCGGGGCTGACCACGACCTCGTCGAGCCGGACATCCAGCCTGCCGCCCCCGTCGCCCATGGCGTAAGCCGCGTTGCTCCCCAGGTTCATGACCACCTGATGGATCTGGGTCGGGTCGGCCCGGACCATCTTGGGCGCCGCTTCGATCATCTCCCTGATGACGATGCTCGCGGGGATCGAAGACTGCAGGAATTTCACCGCCTCCCTGACGACAGGAGCGAGGTCCGTGATGTCCCGCTTCTGTTCCGCCGGCCGGCTGAAGGCGATGATCTGTTTGACCAGGTCCCTGCCGCGGTTGGCCGCTTCGAGGATGAGGTCGAGATTGCGGGCCGTGGGGCTCTCGGGCTCGGTATCGAACGCGGCCAGCTCGGCGTTGATGAAGATGGGCACGAGGATGTTGTTGAAATCGTGGGCGATGCCTCCGGCCAGTGTGCCGAGGGCGTCCATCTTCTGCAGCTGGCGCACAGAGGCTTCGAGCCTGTGCTCATATGTCATGTCGCGTTCCAGGATGGCATAGTTGACGACCTGGCCCGAAGGGTCGCGCACCGGAGAGATCGTCACGTCCAGCTTGCGGTCGGCCAGGCCGCCGATCGCCCGGGTCAACCGGCCCTTCCAGGCCATGCCGGAGTCCAGGCTTTCGCGGATGCCCTGTCGGAACACCTCGTCCTCGACGTCGAACCTGAGAATGTCCCCGTACTTCCGCCCGAGGATGTCGGTCCGGTCGAGCCCGTGAAGGTCTTGAAAGGTCTGGTTGATATAGAGGATGCGGTCATCGACATCCGTGATGACGATGCCTTCGCTGCTCTGTTCGAAGGCCGTCGACAGCCTCCGCCGCTCTTCTTCGGCCTTGATCCGCGGGGTGACATCCACCAGGCTCAGGACGAGGCCCTTCGTCCCGTCCCCGGCGGCGACCGGCTGCAGGCTCCAATCCCAAAAGGACCGCCCCCGGCCGGCCCGCCGGATGTCCGGGAAAGGGCTTTCGAGCTCGACATGAGGTTCGCCCGTTTCGAGGACCCTGCGAAAGACGGCTTCCTTCTCAGCGCTGGGGAGAAACCCGAGGATGTTCTGCCCGACGTAAGACTCGGGCGTCCCGCCCATAGCGTCGGCGAAGGCCCTGTTCACCCGGATGAAGTTGAAGTCCCCGTCGATGTAGGCGATGGAGAGATCGACGCTGGCGAACACCCGCTCGAGGAGGGCCGCCGAGCGGGCCAGCTCCGCCGTCCTTTCCCGGACCTTCTCCTCGAGCTCGGCCTGATAGGCGAGGAGCTCGTCCTCCATCCGCTTGCGCTCGGTGATATCCTGCCCCTGGGCGAACGCGGCGACGACGGTCTTTCCGTCGCGCCCTAGGACGTTCGCCGAATTCCAGAGGACCGTGCGGACCGAACCGTCCTTATGGAGGATGGGGATCTCGACGGCTTCCCATCGCTCGCCCTCGGAGATCGTCCGCCTGATCCGCTGCAGGGATTCCGCCCGGAAGACGGCGGGGAAGAGCATCTCGATCTCCCGGCCGAGCACCTCCTGCGCGTCGCGTCCCGTCAGGACCTCAAAAGCATGATTGAAACGGGTGATCCGCGACTGAGCGTCCCAGACAATGAGGGGCACGCTGGCGTAATTGAAGAGGCTGTTGAGATAATCTCTCGCTTCGCGCAGGCTTTCTTCGGTCTGCTTGCGGGCCGTGATATCGTTCCCGATGGCCAGGACCTCGCGCACGCGCCCCGAGTCACCGACCAGGGCCTGGTTCGTCCACTGGACCAGGACCCTTCGGCCGTCCCTGAGGATGTTTTCGTTGACGTGACTCTTGTAGAGCTCAGGCCGCGCGACGATGTCTTCGGCGAGGCGGCTCAGATCGTTGCCCAAAGTGTCCGCTCTCGGGACCAGGACCGTGACGAGCCGGCCGAGGAGGTCCTTCTCGGAATAGCCGAAAAACTCCTGGGCGAAGCGATTGGAGTAGACGATCTCCCCGCTCGGTTGCCAGCGGAGGATAATGGAGTTGGCATTGTCCACGAGCTCCCGGTAGTTCTGCTCGCTCGACTTGAGCGCCTCCTCGGTTATCTTGGCTCTCGTGACATCTCGCCCGTAGATGCGGAGCCGGCCGCCGCCGGCGGCCGGAGATATGACCAGCTCGAACCATCGGTCGCCGACCTGAGCCGCTTGGATGAAGAATTTCTTCCGCGATTTCCTAAGGCTTTCGGCGGCTCCGGCGAGCGCCGCCAGGACCGGATGGGCGGCACCCTCTTCCGGAAGTCCGCGAAAGAGGCGCCGGGCGGCGGGATTGAGATAATAGACATGACCGGCCTCATCGGCCTCGACGACCGGCTCGGGGTTGAGCTCGGGGAAAGTGGCCAGGCGGGCGATCGCCTCCCGCTTCTTGGCCTCCGTGATGTCGCGCACGAGCCAGCGGAAACCGGAGGGGCCCGTCTCCGATCCCGGAATCTCCGTGATGTCCACGTGGGCGGGAAAGGGCTTCCCGCCTTTCGGCCGGAGAAGGATCTCCCAATTCTCCAGTCGGCCCGACTCCGGCAGGCGGCCGAGCTGGGAAAGAAAGGCCTTCCGATCCGTGCGATCGACATAAAGGACCAGGGGCTTTTTGAGGAGATCGGCCGCGGCGACATGAAAGAGAGAGCCGGCCTTCTGGTTCGCTTCGACGATGAGCCCCGAGGCATCGGTCACGAGATAGGCGTCGGGATCATCATTGCTGGCCATGCCGGTGCCCCCAGACGAAATTGGTTGCCGGAATAACTTGTGTCCATCTTATCACGCAAAATCGTTCCCCACAAATCTCCGGACGAGATCTTCGCTCCGATCGCCGCGGCTGGCACGAATCTTGAAGTAGTCAATGGGCAGGAAAGAGGTGATACCTCCTCGATCCGCTGTTTTCCCGCCTTGGGCCCCTCGTCGCAGGGGGGGGACGAGGGGTCCCAAGGCCGGGGATTTTGAATTCCCAGTTGGGGTCCTGATAGACGGCATAGAGTCCCGAACGATGGGACTCAGGACCGAGATCGGCCAAGAAAAAAATGATGTCAGGGCCCTACCCGGCCAGGCGCTCCCAGCGGAGGGCCCGCTTGAGGATGCGCTCGGCGATGATCTTCACGCCGAGCCCGGGGCCATCGGGGATGCGGATGAACCCCCCGGCATCGAGAACGACCGGCGGATCCGCGATGTCCTCGTCGAAATAGTTCGATGTTTCCGACGTATCGCCCGGCAGGGTGAACCCCTCGGCCGTCTGGAGGTGGATGTTGACGGCCCGGCCGATCCCTGTTTCGTCCATGCCGCCCGACCAGACGTCGACGCCGTGGCTGGCACAGTAGCGGGCGATCCTCATCGATTCCATGAGCCCGCCGACCCTCCCCTGCTTGATATTGATGATGCGGCAGGCGCCGAGGGCGATGGCCGTGGCCGCGTCCGCCAGGCCGTGGATGGACTCGTCCAGGCAGATCGCGGTCTTCATCGCCTTCTGGAGAAGCGAGTGCTCGTAGATGTCGCTGTAGGACAGCGGCTGTTCGATCATCATCAGGCCGAATTCGTCGAGCCGGCGCAGGTGGGCCAGGTCCGAAAGCGAATAGTCGCCGTTCGCGTCGACCATCAAGGGAAGCCTGGGGAAGCGGTCGCGCACGGCCCGGACCCACTCGACGTCTTGTCCCTTCTTGACCTTCATCTTGACCCGGTGGTAACCCTTGGCCGCGGCCCGTTCGACGGCGGCCAGGAGATCGGCTTGGGTATCTTTGAGGCCGATGCTCAGGCCCGACATGATCATCTTGGCGGGGAAGCCCAGGAGCTCGTGCAGGGGGACCCCCTTCTGGAGGGCGAGCAGGATAAGGAGGCCGTTCTCGACCGTCGCCTTGGCCATGCCATGGCCCCGGACGCGCCGGAACCGCTCCTCGAGCTCGCCGAGCGGGATCCCGGGCTCGACGAGGGGCAGCAGGAAGTCCTTGATGATGGGACGGACCGTGTCGTTCGTTTCGTAGAAATAGAACGGGTCGGGGTCGGAGACGCACTCGCTCCAAGCGGTGAGACCACCGGACTCGAGGCGCATCAGCATCGCCTCCTTGTCCGTCCAAACGTGGACGCTCGTCCCGAACGGGGCGACGAAGGGCAGCTTGACCGTGACGAGATCGACGCGGTCGAGCTTTGGGACGGAAAGGCCTTCGAGGGCGGCGGCGGGCGCTGAGGTGATAGTCATGCGAACCTCCAAGATCTCGTTTCGGTGAAGCCGCGAGCTCAAGCCCGAAAGATGGGCCGGACGCCGCGGGCGCTCATCATCAGATTATCGCGTTCTTTCGCACTCAAGGGACGGAATCGCCCGGCAATGTCGAGAGCCATCCGGAAAAGCTTCTCCTCCCCGGGGGGAATGGCCGCGGTCAAGTCTTCGCTCAGGGTGAACCGGACGGCTCTTTCGGCCAGGGCCGGGTCATCGATCGGTTTGTACCAGCACTTCGGCCAGCCGGCGTGGGCCTGCTCCGGCCAAACCGTATAGGACATCGATTTCAAGGCAATCCGGGCGACCCCCTTCTTCTTGGCATGCTCCAGGATCTGGGGACCGAACTTCCCTTCTTGGTAAAGGACGAAGTTCACGGGGAACATGATCGAGTCGAGCGGGAAACGGTCCATCAACGATATCGCCGCTTCGGCGTTGTGCGCCGAGGCGCCCAGGAAGCCGACCTTGCCTTCTTTGCGGGCCTGAAGAAACATCTCCCCCGCTCCGCCGGGGGCGAGGATCCTGTCGACATCTTCGAGGCTCGAGACGGCGTGGAACTGGTAGAGATCGAAGTGGTCGGTCTTTAGCCGCCCGAGGCTCTGCTCCAGCTCCTTGCGCGCCCCGTCCGCGCCCCGCTCCATGGTCTTGCAGGCGAGGAAGGCCTGGCCACGGAAAGGCGCCAAGGCCGGGCCCAGCTTCGTTTCCGCCTCACCGTCGAAGTAGCTGGGGGCGACATCGAAGTAATTGACCCCCCGGTCGAAGGCCTCGGCCACGGTCCGGTCGGCTTGCTTTTGGTCCATGCCGACGATGACGATGCCGCCGAAGCCGATGACGCTCAGCTTGATGCCGTCCCTGTATTCCCGCTTGGCCAAGCCCTCGGCCCTCGCCTTGGACGCCGTGAGAACTCCCACGGTCGCCGCGGTCATCTGCATGAAGGTCCTTCGTTTCATGGCTCTCTCCTCGATGGTCACAATCTAACACTCTCGGCGGCCGGTATTCAAGTTGTGGCCGGCGGTCGCAGGCGGCTGGATTTTCGTCAGAGAACCTGATAATTATGGATAAAGGGGTTATTTGAGATGGTCTTGAAGCCGGTCGACGGGAAGCGGATCGAAAAGGACTCCCTCGGGCGCAAGCCCGTGCCCGCCTCGGCCTATTACGGTATCGAGACGCAACGGGCCGTCGAAAACTTCCCCATTAGCGGCCTCAGGGCCCCGACCGCCCTTGTCGCAGCCTGTGCCCGGATCAAGAAGGCCGCGGCCTTGGCCAACGCCCGCCTCGGGCTTCTCGAGCGGCGGACGGCCGCGGCCATCGCTTCGGCCTGCGACGAGATCGCGGGGGGGAAGCTGGCCTCCGAGTTCGTCGTCGACGTCTTCCAGATGGGCGCCGGGACGTCGTTCCACATGAACGTCAACGAAGTCGTCGCCAATCGGGCCGAGGAGCTCCTCGGCGGCCGGAAGGGCGAATATCGCCGTGTCCATCCGCACGACCACGTCAACATGGGCCAGAGCACGAACGACGTCTATCCCACGGCCATGCGCCTCGCATCACTCACGCTCCTTCGCGACCGGCTCGTTCCCTCCCTTCTGACCTTTGAGGGTTCGCTCGGCCGAAAGGCCCGGGAGTTCGACCGGGTCCTCAAGTCTGGCCGCACGCACCTGCAGGACGCGGTGCCCGTCCGCCTGGGACAGGAGTTCGCGGCCTATAAGGCGGCTGTCCTCAAGTCCCGAGCGTCCATTGGCTTTGCCGCGCGCTCCCTCCGCGAGCTCGGCATCGGGGGCAGCGCCGTCGGCACGGGACTCAACACGCACCCGCGCTTTGCCGGGATCGTCGTCAAGCGCCTGGCCGCCGAAACCGGGCTTCCGCTCAGGCTGTCCGCAGATCCGATCGAGGCCATGCAGAGCCTCCGGCCTTTTGCCGAGCTTTCGGCATCCCTGCGCAATCTGGCTCTGGAGCTCAACCGGATCGCGAACGACCTCAGGCTCCTCGCGTCCGGGCCGCGGACCGGCCTGGCGGAGATCTCGCTGCCCCCGGTCGCCCCTGGCTCGTCCATCATGCCGGGCAAGGCCAACCCGAGCTTGCTCGAGATGCTCAACCAGGTCTGCTACCAGGTCATGGGTTGCGACCTGGCCGTGAGCGCCGCCGTGCAGGCCGGCCAGCTCGAGCTCAACGTCATGATGCCGGTCGTCGCGTTCAACCTCCTCTTCATGATCGAGATCCTGGCCAACGCCGTCCGCCAGACGGCCGTCCGCGCCATCGATGGGATCACCGCTGATGGGGAACGCTGCCGAGGGTTCGCCCAAGCGAGCCCCGGTTTGGCGACGGCCCTGTCACCGCTCATCGGCTACGCGGCGGCGTCCGAGGTCGCCCGGGAATCGGTCCGGACGGGAAAGTCCGTCGTCACCATCGTCAGGGAACGCGGACTCCTCGGCGACGCGGCGTTGGACCGTATCCTCGACCCTCTGACGATGACCAAGCCGGGCATTCCGGCCTTGAAAACGGACCCGCGGCCCAAAGCGCGCGGCTCCGCCCGGAGGCGGACCCGGACCGGCGGCTGATATGAGCGGCACGAACGGGATCGTGCGCCACGATTACGACGCCGTCATCGTCGGTGCCGGGGGCGCCGGCCTTTACGCCGCCCTGCGGGCCGGCCATCGCGTCCGGACCGCCGTCCTGTCCAAAGTCCATCCGCTCCGCTCGCACACGGGAGCGGCCCAAGGAGGCATCGGCGCCGCTCTCGGCAATGTCGAGGAGGACCGGCCGGAGTGGCACGCCTACGATACGGTCAAGGGCGGCGATTATCTCGTCGACCAGGGGGCGGCGCTCGTCCTGGCTGACGAGGCGGTTGACGCCGTCATCGAGCTCGAACACCGGGGGTTGCCCTTCAACCGGACGCCCGACGGCCGGATCGATCAACGGCGGTTCGGCGGTCACACCAGGAATTTCGGCGAGGCGGCGGTCCGCCGATCCTGCTATGCCGGCGACCGCACCGGCCACATGATCCTCCAGACGCTTTACCAGCAATGCATCAAGAACGAGGTCACGTTCTTCGACGAATTCCACGTGCTCGATGTCGTCCTCGACGGACCGACCTGTTCCGGCGTCGTCGCCATCGACATGGCATCGGGAGACGTCCACCTGTTCCATGGCCGAAGCGTCCTCCTGGCCACGGGCGGCTTCGGCCGGATGTTCCGGGTCACTTCCAACGCCTTCGCCAGCACGGGCGACGGGCCGGCCGTCCTCGCCCGGCGCGGCGTTCCCCTCGAGGACATGGAGTTCTTCCAATTCCACCCGACCGGGTTGCGCGGTCTCGGCATCCTGGTCACCGAGGCCGTCCGCGGCGAGGGCGGCGTCCTGAGGAACATGAGCGGCGAACGCTTCATGGAGCGGTACTCGCCGAAGCTCCTCGATCTGGCCCCCCGAGACATCGTTTCGAGGGCCATCGTTACCGAGCTTCGGCAGGGCCGGGGTTTCCCGGGCGCCGGGGCCGCCGGAGATTACGTCGTCCTCGACGCCACTGCGCTCGGGAAAGCGGCCCTCGAATCCAAGCTCCCTGACATCACGGACTTCTGCAGGACGTATCTCGGCATCGATCCGTCCGAGACGCCGATCCCGGTCCTGCCGACGGCGCACTACGCCATGGGGGGCGTCCCAACGGACGACCGCGGGCGGGTCGCGGCCTGGACCCCTGGTGGATCCTATCAAGGTCTCTACGCCGCCGGCGAATGCGCCTGCGTCTCCGTTCACGGCGCCAACCGGCTCGGCACGAACAGTCTCGTCGACCTGGTCGTGTTCGGCCGGCGGGCAGGCGACGACATGGCCGAGTACGTCTCCGGCTCGAGCGGGGCGGCCGGGGCGGGCGACGGCCTCGAGCTCGCCCGGCAGTGGAGTGAGCGTCTCGAACCGCGCCCCGGCCCGCCCGGGCCGACCGCGCAGGATCTTCGGCTGCGCATGGAAGCGCTGATGACGGACAAGGTCGGGATCTACCGCAACGGGACGCTCTTGGCCGAGGCCGTCGACGAGTTGAAGGAGCTCCGCCGGGAATGGCGCGGCCTGCGTCCCCGCGATTCGGCCCGGGCGTTCAACGTCGAAAGGCTCGATCTCCTGGAGCTCGGGAATCTCCTCGACCTCGCCTACATGACCGCGGTCTCGGCCCTCGGCCGGACCGAAAGCCGCGGCTCCCATTCGCGCGAGGACCATCCTGAGCGGGACGACGCCCGCTGGCTCAAGCACACGCTGGCCCGTCTCGACGGCGACCGGATCGAGATCGGCTATCGCCCGGTCGACCTCGTCCGGTGGGCGCCCGCGCCAAGGTCCTACTGACATGATCGTCCTCCTCGAAATCCTCCGTCATAGGCCGTCCCCGGCCGGGGCTCCGTCTTTCGAGAGATTCGAGGTCGAAGCCAGGCCTGACGAGCGTCTGCTCGACGTCCTCGTCGACATCCAACGGCGGATCGACCCGACCCTTGTCTTTCGGAAGAGCTGCGGACACGGGGTCTGCGGCTCCGACGCCATGATCATCAACGGCCGGGAGCGCCTCGCCTGCAAAACCCTCGTCAGAGAGGTCGCGGTCGAGGGAGGGCCGGCCGTGACCGTCGAGCCCTTGCGAAACCTCGAAGTCCTCCGGGACCTGGCCGTCGAACAAGAGCCGTTTTTCAGGCGTTACCGGTCGGTCAAGCCCTACTTGATCGCGCCCGAAGCCGGGGCCGAAGGGCGGGAGCGGCTTCAATCTCCGAAGGAGCGAAGCGCGTTCGACGACGCGACGAACTGCATCCTCTGCGCCGCCTGCTTTTCGGCCTGTCCGGTCGTCGCCGGCGTGGATCCCCGGTTCCTGGGTCCCGCGGCCATCGTCCAGGCCAGCCGCTTTCTGGAGGACAGCCGCGACCGGGGATTCGAGGACAGGCTCGGCACGCTCGACCGTCCCGACGGTGTCTGGCCCTGCGAGAACAAGTTCGAATGCACCAGGGTCTGTCCCCGAGGCATCAAGGTCACGAAGCT
The DNA here is from genome assembly GCA_963725825.1 of Candidatus Aminicenantota bacterium. Classification (GTDB taxonomy): domain Bacteria; phylum Acidobacteriota; class Aminicenantia; order Aminicenantales; family Saccharicenantaceae; genus RBG-16-66-30. The sequence goes on along the minus strand of CAVSAI010000046.1, from coordinate 95,572 downwards.
CATCAACCTGACCAAACGGGATATCGCGCGGTTCAAGGACGCCAAGCCGGGGCGCCCCCGGAATCCCAAGGACGCCCTGCGGTACAAATAAGCGAGCTTCGAGGGAGCCGCGGCGGGCGCTCCCGGACGCACGGCCGGAGGGGTATCGGCCCCCGGTCCCGGCTATTTCCTCGGGAAGATCGTCACTCCGGAAGGATCGATCTGCTTGAGCGCCTTGACCGTCCCGTCCTCGACCGTGAACTCGAACGTCACGTCCGAAAAGTCCTTATCCCGGAACCTCAGTCCCTTGTAGGGAACGAGCTTCTGGTCGGCCTGGCCCGCGAACCTCAGGTACAGGCCGCCATCCTCCTTGAGCACGACCTCGAACTTGATCCCGGTCGGCGTTTCATAGGTCCCCGCCAGCTTCTGGAGAAGGTCCGCCGCGGGCGCATCGGGCTTGCGGACGAACACCGCCTCGGCCTCGTCGAGCGAAGTGACCACTTTGTCGACATCGCCCTGGGGATTCGTCTGGAAATTGAGGGACGTCTTGCCGAATTGCTCGTCGTCGGGCGTGTCGAAGCGGTCATAGTGGACATGGGCGAGCGGCAGGACGACCTTGTGGAAATCGAATCGGAGCCCGCCGTCCTTGAGATCGATCTTGATGACCCCGTAGGCCGGGTGCTCGTATGAGCCGGCGAAATCGGCCAGCGCGTGGGAGGGCTTCGTGCCCGGCACGCGGTCAGCGCCGGCCCTCCCCCGGGCTTCGGTGCCCGCCGCCTTGCCCTTCAGCCGCGTCTCGAGCTGGCGGGCGCTCCAGGGCGTCTGGTCCAGGCCGAGCAGGCGCTCGTAGACGTTATAGCTGACGATGTTGTACAGCCCGGCGCAATGGTCCCCGATGACGAAGACGATGACGCCGATCCCTTCCTTGGGCATCATGGATACCTGGGAATGGAATCCGGGCAGGTCGCCGCCGTGGTAGGCGAGCAGGTGGCCGCGGTAGGAAGCGGTCCAGCGTCCCATCCCGTAGGCTGAATTGAGGATCTCCCAGAAGCCGCGCGTCTCCGCGGCCGTGTTCGGCAGCGCGATGGCCGGGGCGAGCGTGGCCTTGAGCACATCGGCCGGGATGACCTGGCGGCCTTCATACTTCCCCTCGTTCATGAGGGCCATGAGCCAGTGGGACATGTCCTCGATGTTGGAGACGATGGCCCCGCACGGGGCGACCCCGCCGATGTCCTCGTAGTACGGGATCCGATAGAGCTCGAACGAATCCCGCTTCTCCGTGAAGGGGACGCCGGGCTCGGGCTGCTTGAGCATGTCCGCGATGGAGAACGACGTGCTCGTCATCTTCAGGGGCCCAAAGAGGCGCTGCCGCACGAACTCCTCCCAGGTCTTGCCGGACTGCAGTTCGATCACGTAGCCGGCCGCGGCGTACATGAGGTTGTTGTAGAGGAATGTCTGTCTCAGGGGCGCGGAGGGCTCCAGGTATTTGAGGCGCTCGAAAAGCTCGAGGCGTGAGAAATCGGACTTGAACCAGATCGAGTCGTGGCGGGTGACCCCGGTCCTGTGGGCCAGCATGTCCCGGAGCGTGACCGTGTCGTTGAGCTGGTCGTTGTAGAAGTTGATGGTCGGGACCGACTCGCGGACGGGCTTGTCCCAGGTCAGCTTCCCTTCGTCGACGAGCAGCCCGGCCGCCACGGCCGTAAAGAGCTTCGTATTGGAGGCGATCTGATGAAGCGTCGTCGGCGTATAGGGCAGCTTCTTCTCGTAGTCCCGATAGCCGTAGCCCTTGGCAAAGACGAGCCGGTCGCCGACGACGATGCCGACGCCGATCCCCGGGGCGTTCCAATCCTTGAGGATCTTGGCCATATAGGCGTCGAATCCCTGGAGCTTTCTGGCGATATCCTTGTCCTGACCTTGGGCCGTGAGCGACGGAGCCGAGGCGATGAGGAGCAGGACGATGAGGGTGCGAAAACGTTTCATGACGACTCCTTGTCCTGAAAATGGGGGCCGATTCACGCCCATTATGCCAGCAGGACGGGAGGCAAGGCAAGAGGAACGACGGATCGGCCGGTCGCGCTTCGTTATTGCCGGCCGCAATCGAGAGCGGCGATCGAGAGCGCGGGCAGCGTTACGACATTCCCGGCCGGGACATCGATCTTGACCCTGACAACCCGCCGGGGATCCGCGAAACCATTGACGATGTCGGGCTGGCGCCTGTCCTGCGAGTCCTTGACGACCTCCCCTCCCTTGACGACGAAGCCGGGCCCGAGATCGGCGAGGTCGAGCGCGACGCGGACCGGTTCGCCGCGGGGATTGACCAGGAACACGGTCACGGCGGACCTGTCCTCCGCGGCGCAGGCCGTCGCGTCGACCGCCGGGGGCATGTCGGCGGCCACCCGCAAGGGCACGGGCTTCGAGTGCTTCCCGAACATCTCCAGGGACAGGAATCCCGGCGTCCGGTAGAGCCCGGCCGCGTTCGTCTGGATCGTTCCGGCGTTGAAGCTGTTGGTCATGTTCGAGCGGCAGGCCAGTACGACAAATTCGGAGTGCCGGTGGAGGACGTTGAGGAACTGGGCCTCGAAGAGGGCGCAGCGAAGGCTTCCGAGCTTTCCCCGGCCGAGGCCCCAGTCGCCCGCGTCGATATTCCACTCGGTGACGCCGATCTTGAGCCGGTCGCGGTCCGGGGAGGCCTTGATCCAGCCCTCGATCCTGCGCAGGTCCGCGTCGACGCCGTCGAGATCGGGCTGGTAGTAGTGGGGGGCGAGGATGGCCAGATCGGGACCGGCCACCTCGACGATCTCCTTCGTCGGGAACGACGAGAGGATCCGGGCGGCCGGATCGACGGCATGGACGGCGCGAACGAACTCCACCAGGCTCTTGACGTATCCCGGTGACGTGATCTCATTGCCTACCTGGAAGTACTTGACGCCGTAGGGCTCGGCGCGACCGTTCGCGGCGCGCTTGCGGCCCCAGTCGGAATCCGCGGGGCCGTTGAGGTACTCGACCAGGCGGCGCGCGTTGTCGACACCGTCGCCCAGGCTGAGGCAGACGAGCGGCTCGGCCCCGACGGCGCCGCAGAGACGGACGAACTCTTCGACCCCGACGTCGTTCGTGTCGCGGCGGCCCCAGACACGGTTGATGAACGAGGGCCGGCGATCGCGTTCCCCGATGGCCTCGGCCCAGCGATAGGGGCCGGGATCGACGGTCGATCCGCCCCAGCGGAGGACCGGCGGCCCAAGCTCTCTCATCGCATCGACCACGTCCCGGCGCCAGCCTTCGACATTATCCTCGGGCATGAGGGAGAGCTTGTCGAGCCAGAGACGTCCGGCGCCTCGGACCTCGACCTCAAAGACCGCCCGGTCGGTCGTGCCCCGCGAAACGAGCCGGCCGGAGAATTTCCGCCATTCCGCGCCCGGAGACGGGGCGTCCGCGGCGGCCAGGGTCGTCCAGGACCCGTCGGGCAGTTCGGCTTTGAGGCTGACGCGGACCTTGATGGGGGACGCGCCGCCCCGCCACCAACCCGAGAACGGGTAGGCCATCCCCTTCCGCACGGCGATCCGGCCCTGCGTCAGGCGGGCCGCGAGGCCCTTGGGAATATCCAAGCGGCAGGACTGCTTGTCATTAAAAGGTCCGTCCGGGTCATAGCTCCAGTCGGGGCTTCGATCCCAGTCCCGGTCGCAGAGATTGGGCTGCCCCTGGAAATAGTCCCAGGTCGAGGTCGGCAGGAGGCCTTCGAAACCGCGGTCCCCCAGCATTTCCGCCCACATGCCGGGGACGTGATCGTCGAGGAGCTCGACGAAGCCGCCGTAGAGCATCGGGCTGATGCGGCCCTGATGGAGAGGACTGGAGTAGACCTTGAGACGGACATCATCGTTCTGAGCCACGGCGCGGCGCGGCTCCGGCATGATCAGGAGCAGGCCGGCCAGCACCCACAGAATAAGTCCGCGTCGAGCTTGTTTCGTCTCGAAATTCATTTTGGCGCTCATGTCTTTTTCGCTCCTCAATGGGATCCTCAGGGCCGCTCCCCGATCTTCTGGACCCAGACAAAATCGAGTCCGATCTCCGGGCGTGCCACCCCCGTATCGGCTCCCTGATATTCGAGGACGAGCGCGTGGTCGCCCGCGCCGAGCTCGGCCGGCTCGAGGGAGAAGGTCCTCGAGAGCGTTCGAAAGGGGTCGTAAAGATCGATCATCGAAGGCTGGACCGCTCCCTCAACCGGATGGCCGTCGAGCCATGCGGCGAGCTTGCCTGAGCGGGGGGTCAAAGCAGCCGTAATATGGACCTGGGCCTTGCCCGTCCGCTCGACCCGGATCTTCAGCTCCTTCCGGTCTCCCGGTTTTTCCGGCGTCCAGACGAGAAGGCGGCCTCCTGCCCAGAGTCGTCCGTCCCGCAGAAAGGTGTCCTTGCGGCCGGACATGATCTCCTCGGCGGCGTAGAACACAGAGTTGCTCGCCCCGAACCGGGCCGCGGGCTGCCAACCGTCGGGCAGCTGAAGCACGCGAAGGTCGTCGGGCATGAGGGCCTCGATGTCATCGATCGTCCCCGGACGGGCGTAGTAATATCCGGTCCGGGCATAGGACAGGCCCGGCGTCCTCTCGTGGCTCGAGAGCTCCATGCTGAATCCGATGGAGCTCTCGAACGGGATGGCGTCGAGGACGTGCCAGCGGAAGTTGGTGACGAAACCTCTGTTGCCCGGCCCGTCGTTCCGGGGCTGGCCGCAGTAGGGAAAAAAGAAGATATCGGGAGCGGACCAGGAATAGTTATAATAATCCTCCGAGCCCGTGCCGAAGATGGACGGGACCTTGTCGCTGTCGACGAAGACCTTTTCGTCCCCTTCTCCCCACCAGTTGCCCCACGGCGTCGGCACGGTTGCCGGATTGAGCAGGATCGAGGTCGTGCCGACATAGACGCCGCGGCCCCTGGCCAGAAGGAACGGCAGGTCCTGGACATCCTCGCCCGAGGCGATGAGGTCATGATCGACCCGCCAGCGGGCCCGGAAGTGCATGGTTCTCGCGTCCCAAGCGAAATCCCGCGGCACGGCCTCGCCGGCCACCCGGATCGTTTGGCTGCCCCGGTTCTCGAGGAACATCGCCAGGGACCGCTCGAAGGGCATGACGAACCGGCAGGTCATGCGTCCGTCCTCGGCGACCGAGAACGGAAGCGAGCGATAGGGATTGACGCCCGGCGCGGCCCCGAAGAAATCGCCCACCGGGGACTGGACCTGGCCCCAGGGGAAGCCGTCGCAGACGATGTGGAGGACGGTCTGCCTCAGACCTGCGTCCAGGTCGCCGGCCCGCAATCTCAGCCAGAATCTTTCGAGGGCGCCGGGGCCTTCGAGGGTGAGCACGCTCCGCTTCTCCCCGGGAGCGAGGTCGACCTCGAAAGCCTGGGGCGGCTTGGCCGACGGAGAGGCCGGACGGGAATCGGGATCGGCCAGGACGGAGGTGACGCGGTCGATCGTCGCGTGGAAGGCGGTGATGTCCGCGGGGCGGAAGGACTCGACGGCCGGACCCGGGAGATAGCGGCGGATCCCGATGTGATAGAAATGGATCTCGTCGAGCTTGCCGATCCAGACGATGCGGAGACGTTTGGCGAAGGGAATGGGGGCGTAGGAAGCGTCGCGCTGATAAACGGTGGCCCGGAAGCGCCCGGAGTCCACCGCGCTCATTTCCGGGAAGATGTCATAGGGCCGGCGGAAAAAAGGCTCCGCCTCTCCGTCGTAAAGAGGACGGTCCATGTCGTCCACATAAACCCGCAGACGGCCGGCGATCGCCGCCGTCCAGAGGCGGACGACGGCGCCGGGGCCCGGGACGTCGGCCATGAGGTATTCGCCCGGGCCGGCCCCCTGAGGGGCCTCGAGAACGGCCTCGAAATTCGGGACGGGCTCCCCCCCGAACCCGTCGGCGTTGGCGAACCAGTCCGGGCCGCCGGGGACCCGGCTGCGCCGGTCGAAGGAGGAGAACTGGACGGTGCGGAATGCGGGCCGGGGGAATCGGGCCAACCCGTCGAGATCGATCATCTCCTCGAACAGTGTTCCGGTGGTCACCTGGGGCCGGCCGCCCGAGCAGGCGGCGCATACGGCGACAATGAGCCCGGCGAGAAGCGCGCCGAACCCGAAGCTCTTGACCATGAGGCCTCCTCCCCCGGCCAGGAAAGCTCACTCAATCATAGAGGACGAGCTCCCGCGTCGCCCGGGGGGGAGGGTAAGCCGTCAGCCAGGCCTCCGGCCTTACGCCGTTCGTCCCGCCCCGGAGAATGAGGACGACGATGTCGACGGTCTTCCCGGCCGTCGACTCGGGCAGGGGAAAATAATAGGTATAGTTTTGGTCGCTTTCGGCGTTAAAGTACTCCCAGGTATTGCTGGGGAAGGAAACGGCCCGGTCGGGGGCGCCGACGGGCCGACCGTCGACGCGGAGGGCGGCGCAAGCCCCCTCGTTCCCATGAGTCCCGTTCAGGGCCACGGCGAGGTAAGCGTTCTTCGATATCTCTCCGGGTTTGAAGGTGAGCTTCCAGGCGGAGACGGCAGGCGCGTGGAAATAAGCCGGGAAGAGGTTGGAGGCCCGCCAGACGGACCTGTCGAGAGGACGGCCGTTCCGAAAGGCCTCGACCTCTGAGAGGCGGCGCGGGGCGCCGCTCATGCGGAGGTAGCGCACGGGCTTTTCCGGAGGGGTCTTGAGCACGGCGATCGTCCCCTTCCCGCCCCAGGCCGGGCTCAGGGGGATCCACGTTTCGAGGTCCTCGGAGACCTCCGCCGCGGCCTCCTCGCCGAAGCGATCGAGGTCGGGGCTGAGGTCGGCCGCCTGGCGGTCCCGCACCTTGAGAACGATCCTGTCCAGCCGCTCGGGCCGGCCGAGATCCAGCCGGAAAGACCGGCCGTCGAGACGGGCCACGAAGGCCGTTTCGATATTCCCGTCAAAAAGGTTCCTGTCCCAGATCGCCCGGTTCACGAACATGGGCTTCGTGAAAAAGGCGGCGCGGGCCGCGTTGACCTGGGCGATGGCGCTCGGGCCGGAACGGAGGAGGGAGCGCACCTCGAGGGCGTTATTGTCCGCGGCGAAACACGTGGCCTCGAACAAGGCTTCGGCGTCGGCGGGGACGGGACACGATTCGAGGTCGCCGATCCTCCGGTGCCAGGCTTCTTTCAGGGCCCGGCCGGGGAAATCCACCCGTAGGATCTTATTATCGAGGAGGGGGGCCGCGCCGGCGCCGTCCAAGGCGGCCCGGCTAAATATGCGCCCGCCCGATACGAGCCGGATCTCTTTCCGAGATCCGGGTTCCCCCAGGAGCTTGACGACCACGGGCTTTCCCGGCGTCTCGCGGACGACTTCGAATTCGCAGCCCTCGACACCGATCTCGGCGAGCGCCCGGGTCGAGGCGGCGATGAGGCAGGACCGGAAGGGCGGCACTTCGACAGTCACGACCGAGCCCTTCGGAAAGCGGCCGAGAATGGCCTCGGAAGGATGGAAGCGGCGGACCTCGATCTCGCCGCCGGGCTCGAGGCCGATCGTCCCGTCGAGCCGGATGGCGTACGTCACGGGATCCCACGTCAGGTTGCGGAGCGTGATGAACCGGGTCGCTCCATCCCCTCTCGAAACGGCGAACGGGCCGCAGCGGTCCTCGTCGAGGACGATCGCGCTCGGCAGGAGATCGCGATACTTGCGGTGGAGGTTGAAGATCCGGGCCAGCTTCGGGAACTCATCGTCCCTCAGCAGCCAGGGATTGCCGTATAGCGACGGAGCGAGAAGCAGGCAGCGGTTGAAAGCTTGGAGGATCAGGTCGTCCTCCCAGAAATCCAGGCAGGACGAAAGGCAAACACCGTGGTCTTCGAGACGCCGAGTGAGGTTCGGCGGCAGCTCCCGGGCCAGGGCCCCGGCCCGGTGGTGGGCGGCGGTCCCGCTGTTGGGCATGAAGACGTCGACATAGGTCTCGACCCCTTCCCAGAGCGAAACGCTCTCGACCCCGGCGGCGGAGCCGAGCTTCACCCGATGGTTCTGGACTATAAGGTCGGGGCGATAAACGCGGCAGGCCTCCATGGCCCGGCGGAAGACGTCCTGTTTCTCCGGCCGGAGCTGGCCGGCCACGGCGTCGAACTTGAAGGCGATGAAGTTATAGTCCCGGCAAAGCGAGACGAGCATGTCGAGACGGGCCTTTTCCTCTTCGGGCGTGTCGCCGAAGCCGTCGGGGCCCATCCAGACGCCCAGGCGGCCGCCGAAGCCGGCCGCCTTCTTGACGAGGGGGGCGAAGCCTCGGGGGAACTGCGCTTTGAATTCCTCGGTATCCAATGTCCCATAGTGGTATGGGATGAGGCGTCCGACGCCGGCCGTGTACGGCCCGTCATCGATGTTGCCCACGTCGAGGGAATAGACGTCGAGGGTCAGGCCGTATTCATCATGGAGCCATTGGAAGAAGGCCAGGTTGACGAGGGATTGGGTCTCGGTCGTCCCCTCGTACTGACTGTTGATCCAATCGAAATAGTGGGACCGGGACGGGGTGAGCTCGCCGGCCGGGCCGTGGACCGAAGAGACGGTCCGGTCCTGATTCCCGCTCGAGCATGAGGCCGCGAAGATCAGGGCCGAGAGAATGGCGGCCGGTCGGGAGATCGTGCTCAAGTCGGCGGTCCGTGCGGCGTTTGCACGGAGGATAGAACAGGCTCCTCCGGCTGTCAAGGCCGGGCAGGAAAACCTATTCGTTCCGCTGAAGGTCAGGTAAGGGCCGCCGCGGCTCTTCGAGAGAGGCCAGGATGGCCGAAGCCACCGGGCCGTAGCCCCCGCCCAGGCGGTGGCCGCCCGGGATCTCGACCGACTTGACCCGGCGCGGATCGAGAGCGCCGCAGATCTGGTCCTTATCTCCCTCGCCGTAGACGCACAGAATGGCGACGTCCGGCCTGATCTTCCGGATCTCCGGGATGACCGGAAGGGCGTCCCGGCCCGGCGAGCGTCCGAGCCAGTCACCGATATGGAACTCGAACTCGGCGCTCGCGCTCGGGCCCATGAGGACGACCGTGCCCACCGCGGCCTGAACGTCTTCGGGCAGCCGGTTCATCAGGAACGGCAGGACGTCCGCGCCGAGCGAGTAGCCGATGAGAACGGCTCGCTTCTTATTCCAAGCCGAAAAATAGTGTCCCACGATCCTCGCAAGGGCGGAAGCCGATTCTTCCGGGGTCTTCCTGTCCCAGAAATATTTGAGGGAGTTGAGGGCGACGACGGACACGCCGGCCGCCGCCAGCTCGTTCGAGAGGCCCCGGTCGGCGACGGCCCATCCGCCGTCGCCTGTGAGCAGGACGCCCAGGACGTCGCGCTCCGCCCCTTTCGCCGGGACTTCGATGAGGGGCAGGTCCTGAAGGCTCTTGACGTCGGCCTGATCCTCGACCGGCCTCGCGCTCGTGATCCGGCTGAAGGCCCGCTTGAACTGGGGCAGCCAGCTTTGCTGGTACATGAATCCGTGGCCGACATTGGGAAGCATCATGATCTCGGCGCGACGCGTCCTGCTGACGAACTCCTGGGTCGTCGTGGGGGCACAAACCTGGTCCTCGAGGCCTTGGAGGGCGACCCACGGAACCTCGAGAGTGGACGAGGGCAGGAAGACGAATTCGCCCGGCTTGGCCCCCGCTTTCCATTCGAGTCCGCTCCCCCGGCAAAGCGCCTTGGGCAGGACGAGGTCCGGGCAGAAGCCCAGGCTGATCGCTCCCTTGAACTCTGTCGCCGGGGCCTGGACGAGTATGGCGTAGACGAGAGTGGCGCCGGAGGAATAGCCGACCATGACAGGGGGAATGTAGTCGGGCAGGCCGGCTGTTCGCTGGACGAATTTGCTCAATTCCTCGAAATCCGAAGCCGGATAAAGGCAGGCCTCGGGGCTTCGGGCAAGCTCCCTCATATAATGGTTGATATCGATCCCGGCTACGAGCGCGCCGAGGCCGGCCAGGGACTTGGCCATGTCGACGACCCCGAGGTTCCAGCCCCCGTCCCCGGAGACGAAGAGCACGACCTGGGCCGCAGGGCCGGCGCTGCGATAAAGCGTGACGGGTCCGAAGCGCCCGAAGTCGACGACTTCGTCCGCCCCGGAGAGAAGACCTGAACTGACTAGGACCAGGACGACCAGGAGACGGCAGGTTTTCACTTCTCGGCCCCCTTTTCCTTGATCTTGGCTTTGATCGTGGCCAGCTTCATCCCCGTTCGGCCCAGGGCCAGGAGCCCGAGCACCCAAAGAGGGATCGAGAGCAGCACGTAGACAACGATGGAGAAGCCCGCGGCGGCCGTCTTGTCCACGCCGAACAGGGTCAGCCCGAGGACGCAGAACACTTGATACAGGCCGAGGTTCCCGGGGGCGCCGGGTATCACGGTGCCGAAGCGGACGATGAGGAAGACGGCTCCGCCCACCCAAAATGAGAGGCGCAGCCCGTAGGCGGCCATGATGAACCAGAAGGAGAGCGTCTGGAGCAGGAGGATCAGGAACGACACGGAGAACGCCGCCGCCGACAGACGGGAGAAGCCGATCGACCGCAACCCTTCTTCGAGCTTCCTGAGATTGAGGACGAACCAGCGGGTCGCCGCCCGGCGCTCGAGCCTGCCAGGCCGGCCGGGGCGGGGCTCGCGGGCCTTGCGGACCAGGAGGTAGACCAGGACCGCGGTCAGGGCTAGCATGGCCAAGCCGAAGATGTCGCCGGCCTGAAGCAGGTCGCGCGGCAGCGGGACGAAGATGGCCGTGATGCCGATGCCGGCCGCGAGCCAGATGCCGTCGAAGAGCCGTTCCAGGGCCATCGAGGGGACGACCGCGACGAGGGGCGCCGCCATCCAGCGCGAGACCGGATAGGCCCGGGCGAGCTCGCCGAGATGGAACGGGACGACCTCGTTGAAGAACAGGCCGGCATAGACCGCCTGGGTGGCCTGCAGCACCGAAATATCGCCGAGCGGCCTGAGCAGGAGACGCCAACGAGCGCCCTGGACGGCGTAGCTCACGACGTCGAGAAGGACGCCGAGGGCCACCCAGCGCCAATCGAGGCCGGTAACGCTCTTCAGGAGCTTCGCCCACTCGACGTCATGGAAGACCCAGTAAAGGCCGATCGCGGCGACGACGTAGGCGGCCGCCCACCGCAAGGCCTTTCGGACAGGGGGTTTAAGCACGGACCTCGACTCCGTCCTTCAGCCCCGAGACCCTGACCAGGGCGATGGCCAGACGGGGAAGGTCGAGCACATTGCGGTAGATCGCGTAGCGGGGCTCCCAGTGCGTCGCGAACTTGGCCTTATACTCGGTGAGGCCGCTGTAGCTGAAAAGGAAGTTCGACCGCTGGAGGAAATACTGGACGGCCCGCTCCTCCGCCCCGGCCTCCTCGCCTTCGCGAAAGCCCGAAAGCGGGGCGAGGCCCAGGCTGAAGCGCTTGAATCCCTGTTGCCGCTGCCGATCGAAGAGCTGGGCGAAGAGGCTGTCCATGATCCCCTTGGGGGCGTCCCGGCGATGCCGCATCAGGTCGATGGTCGTTTCCCCGGGGGCGTAGGACGGGATGATGTTCATGAAAGCCAGGATGCGGCCATCCGGGTGGACGGAGGCGAAGACCGGCGTCGCCCGGACCTCCTCCTCGGAAAAGACCCCGACCGTGAAGCCCCGTTCCCGCCGGCCCGGGATCTGCAGCCAATCGTCCGAGACCTCCCTGATCCCGGCCAGAACTTCGTCGGGCACGGGAGGGTCGTAATAGACGGCCCGGATGCCCGCCTTCTGGAACTGGTTGACGGCGTGGCGCACGTGTTTCATCGATTTGCCGTCCAGCTTGAAATTATCGAGGTCGACGATCGCGTCGTCGCCGACCTTCATCTTCTTGAACCCGGCCCGACGGTACAGAGGCAGGAAGTCGGGAAGCGTCTGATAGAACGCGAGCTTCCAATCGTTCTCGTCGCAGGTCTCCTTGAAGGACCGGATGATCCCGTCGATCTCGTCCTCGGGCCCGACCGGGTCGGCCAGGACGACGGCGAAGTTCCCGGCCATCCGATAGGCCAGAAAGGCCTGGTTCGACGGGGAGAAGAAGTACGTTTTATCGCTCAAGAGCTTGAACGGGTCGAGCGAGGAACGGCCGTGCCTGCCGAGGATCTCTGCAGCCCGATCCCGCTCCAAGGGCAGGGTCCTCAGCCGATAGAAGACGGGCCGGAACAGGGAGTACAGGACATAGACGAGGGCGCCGATCGAGACCAGATCGAGCGAATCGAGGAACCACGCGGCGAAGTGAGTCCGCGGAATAAGGGTCGGGTCGTTGTTGAAGACCAGCGCGGCGATGGTCCTGCGGATGCCGTCCGCGACAGAGAAGCTGATCCCGAAATCCCTCTCGTCCAGGAACCAGAATCCCAGGGTCCCATAGAAGAGGACGGCGGCAAAGGCCGTCGCCAGCCTGGTGAGCGTCGAGCGGAAGTCGGGGATGCTGCTTTTCACGGTAAAGCTCTTCCTCGCCAGGAAGAGGACGGCCATGAGAAGGAGCGAGCTCGCCGCCTCTTCATAGTCGAGCCCCTTGGTCAGGTGAAAGAGGACCGAGAGCCCCGCAAGGATCATGACCAGGGCGTAGGCCCTTTTCTTCCTTTTGAAGATATTCACGGAGGAGACGGCCAGGGCGAACCCGATGAGCAGAGAACCGTAGCGGGAGATGTGCAGGAACTTCATGGGGAAGATCTCGGTCAGGGCGTCGAAGCGCGCCGTCAGGGCCCTCCCCGCCGCGGAGACGATGTTGATGACCCCGCTCGCGAGCGTGACGAGCCCGACGGCCCTGACGAGGAGCCGGCGCGAGGGCGCCTTTCGGCCCTCGGAATTGACCTTGGACCTGATGGGACCCTCCCCGCTATTCCTTCTCCAAGATCCCGATCCCGATGTCGGACGCGTCGGTGTCCACGATCACCAGGAGCGTTCCGCTGACCTGATAATAGGTGATGTTGTGAACGACGCTGTCCACCGTGAAGGTGCCCGTCCATCGGCCCGCGTTGGCGGCGTCGGCCATGAAGCTGCCGGTGAAGCCCAAGCCGGCCGTGGTCAGCCCGGCTTCGTTGACGTCCACGGTCCCGGTCAGCGCTCCCCCGGATGCCGCGGCCTGTCCGACCCAGTCGGTCTCCCCGGCCGGGCCGACGAACTGCAAGTTGACGGCGTAGTTGCCGTCAAAAACGTCCGCGGATTGAGGGACGATATAGCCGGAAGCGGTCGCGCCGCCGTCGTTGTCCATGACCAGGGCCCCGCCGCCGCCGCTGACGCTCGTCGGGTCGAGCAGGTTGAGGGCCGGGGACACGGCGAATATCAGCAGCGCGGAAACGCTTCCCCGCTGGTCGACCACGGGGGGGAGAGTCAACGTGCCGACCCCGTCGCCCGCCATCGTATAGCGGGCCAGGCCGGCGATCGAGGCAAAGGTCGTCACCCCCGCGTTATTGAGGTCGGCGACGCCGGTCGAAAAATTGCCGGCCCCGTCGGCGGCGAACTGGCCGGCCAGGGCCAACGGCCCGAAGGACGTTCCCCCGGCGTGAGAGAGGACATAGCCGCCCGCGAGCGACGCGTTCGAAAAAGTCGCGTTGACGCCGGCGTCCCCCTGGCCGTACATGCTGCCGCCGGTCATGAGGGTGGGAAAGTCGGTTTCTATGATCCGCAGCACTTGGCCTTGCACGGCGTAATAGGCGAAGCTCAAGCCGACGCTGAGCTCGAGAGTCCCGCGGCCGAACGCGTCCGGCGCGGTCACCGATCCGGTGGTCGCCGACGAGGTCGTGAAGCCGCCGTCGTTCTCGAAGTACGTACCGCTCGCGATCGTCCCGGACGAAGCGCTCATGGTGAGGACGCCGCCGTGGGTGATCGGCGAACCGCTGGACATATCCCTGCCCTGGGCGGTGAAGGCGAAGGGGCCGCTGATCGCCGCCGGATCGAGGGCGCTCGAGGCCTGGGCGTCAAGGCTGCCGCTCGAATTGGCCGTCCCGTCGAACTCGATGACGAGAGCATGGGCGGACGAGGTGACGGCGATGCTGAACGTCTCGACGCCGTGCTGAGGCAGGCTCGTATTGTCCACGTCAAGGGTGATACTCCCGCGGCCGTCCGGCCCGATGGCGTAGGCGCCGGTGAGGGCGTCGGGCCCGGCCTGGAGGGATTCGTCCGCATAATCCTGTCGGCCCCCGGTGATATGGCCGTCGCCGTCCGCGAGGATCGTCCCGACGGCGGCATAGCTGCCGGAGCCGTTGACGCCCTGAACGGAGAAGACATAGGCCCCGTTGAGCATCGCGTTCGAGCCGATGGGCACGATGGTGATAGTGATGCTGGCCTTGGCACTGGAGTCCCCGGTCGCGGTGGCCGTGACGGTAACACTGCCGGGAGACGCGGGAGCCGTATAAGCAGTCGATGCGCCGCTTGCCGTATGGGCCGGGGCGAACGTCCCGCAATCCCCGCCGGCGCAAGACCAGTCAACCCCGGCGTCAGAAGAGTCGTTGCCGACGCTTGCGGTCAGAGTCACCGATTGGTTGATCGTCAGGATGCTGGGTGCGTTGGTCAACTGGATGACGATGGCCGCTCGCGTCTCCCGGGCGCAGGCGGAAAACGAGACGACGACAAAGGCGAGGGCCGCGGCCAGCCCGGCAACAGTGGTCGATCTGCTACGCGTATTCATGCTCGTCTGCCTGGCCCGGCTACTTCTTCCTCGGCGGAGGAGGCGGCGGCTGCTTCGATTGGCTGGATTGGCGCACTTGTTCCGCTTCCTGCCTGTGTCGCTCGTTCATCTGTTGCTGCTCGGCCTGATGCTGTTTCTTTTGCTCGGCCGTCCGGGTTTGGTACTCCTGCTGGACCCGGGCCTTCTCCTCGGCGCTCTTCGTCTGGCTGGCTGCCTGAGCCCGACGGCGCTCGAGGCCCTTCTGTTCCTCGGCCTGGCTTTGCATCAGGAGTGCCCGTTGCTCGGCCTGGCGCTTTCGGACGGCGGACTCCGGCGCCGCAACACGTTCTTGCGGCCGGGGCTCGAAGATCCTGGTCTGGGCCATTTGCTGTCTGGCCTGCTCCCGGTTGAGGAATTCTTTCGGCCGAGCGTTCGGGGTCTCCGTGATCGACGGCCGGTAGAATCGGGCTTCCCGGCCCGACAGCTGGGGCGAGCCCGGCCGCTCCGAATCGGCCAGATTGTAGCGCAGAACGCTTCGCCCTGTTACGCGCCTGATGGTCTCGGGATCGATGCCGTTATTGACCATCCGTTCGCCCCGAAACTCGAAATTGCTGCGGATCTCCGTATTTCTGACGATCGTCATGTTCCGTTCGTAGGGGAGCACGTAATCACGGACGTCCCGGTCAAGGAAATGCGGCCCCCCGACGAACACCCAGAAGTTCAGCGGAATGCCGAGGGCCATGGCGTCGAAATCGATGCCGGCGCGAAAGTCGACGCCGGGGGGAATGGGCGCCCATCCGTAATAGAGATCGCTCCACCTCCAGGTGACCCAGGCCGGGCCCCAGACGGTTCCGGGGGCCCAAAACCAGCCGGCATCGTCGTCCCAGCCCCAACGGCCGTAGTGGAACGGCATCCAGCCCCAGTCCTCGTCGGAGACCCAGGTCCAGCCGAAATCGGTCCAGATCCAATGCCCCTCGGAATAAGGCCTCCATCCGTAGCCCATATGTCTGGGGCTCCAGACATAGCCGTAGGGATCCAGATCGATCCAGCTCCCGAAGGGGGCCAGGTAGTCATAGCAATAGCCGATATCTAGGGTGGCTCCAAAGCCCTGCGGGGCTCCCGGAGGGGCGCCGCCAGGTCCGGAACCCGGGTCGGCCGCCCGAAGTGCGGGAGCGCCGGCCAGAACGATCACGAAGATCAGGCTGATCATCGACAGGGATCGTTTCATATTGGGCCTCCTTTGACGCCATTAATGATGCAAACTCTATGCCATTTCCTTCTCCTCCTTAAATCTCTCTATTTTCTTCACATCAGCCTCTTTGACGTTTTCCATCGGTCCGGCAGGCCCACCCCGACGGTCGATGGAAGCGCCGCGCTTCCTGTCCGACAGGATAATCTCGAGCGGAATTGGCCCGTCTTGGGAAAGAGGTGACATATTTGAGGGAGGAGACCGTGAGATCCTTGGCATGAAGATTGCATGATCTTCTCGACAAAAGGAGGTTATCATGAAGATCTTCAAATGCATGTTGCTCGTTTTGCTCTTGAGCGCGGCCGCGTACGGCCAGACTACTGAAGACCTCGGGATGGGGGCCTTCGCCAGCGAACGCGGGCCGATCCTGCTCGCCGTCGATGCCGCCCTGGTCGATTTCCAGATCAAAAGCCCCTACGTCATGTTCGTCTTCTACATGGCTTCCAAGAACCAGAACAAGGATATCGTAGTCAGCCGCGACACGATCACCATGACCTACCAGGGCCAGGATTACAAGATGGCGACGATCAAGGAGCTCCGCGACAACTACAAGGGCGAGATCCACGATGTCGACTTCTATCGCCACCTGGGCAAGGAAGGTATCATCTCGGCCTGGGTCCGTTTCTACAATTTCCCCCAAAGAGCGGACTTCTTCCCGCCCCTCACCATGCGCAGCACTTTGGCCGTCGATGAGGGCTCGATGTACGGCTTCACCGGGTTCCGGACGAAGGTCTATTTCAAGAACCCCGGCTTCAAGAAGGGCGATAAGGTGACGTTCAAGGTCTGGGACAAAAAGGACCCGAGCGTCACCGGGCAAGTCGAAGTCGTCATCGACTAGCGGCCGATAAGAACAACGGCTTATAAAGGGAGGCTGACAATGAAAAAAAGGACCCTCTTGGCGGTCGGTTTCTTCGCGCTCCTCGCCATCGCGGCGGCCTACGGGCAGAACGCGGTGCTCCGGGCGCAGATCGATTTTCCCTTCATGGTGGACGGCAGAACGCTTCCCGCCGGAACATACGATTTCGCGCGGGACGATGCGTCAACGATCTTCAAAGTGAGCGATGAGGGCAAGAACCAGGCCGCGGCCCCGATCCTGACGCGGCTCACCATGGAGATGCATACGTCCCCGGCGGACGGCCATATCGTCTTCGATAAGATCGGCGACGCGTATACTCTCGCGGAGCTCTGGATCCCTGGCGAGGATGGCTATGTTCTGGCGATGACGAAGGCCAAGCACGAGCACCGGGTCATCAACGTCAAATACTAGATAACGATCCTGGGGCCCCGC
Organism: Candidatus Aminicenantota bacterium; assembly: GCA_963725825.1. Classification (GTDB taxonomy): domain Bacteria; phylum Acidobacteriota; class Aminicenantia; order Aminicenantales; family Saccharicenantaceae; genus RBG-16-66-30. The sequence continues at coordinate 78,472 of CAVSAI010000046.1, read as the reverse complement.
GCGCGGGCGATAACCGATAGGGGGCGTGCGCCGGGGCCCCGGAATCTTGACTCCTCGTCGGCTATTTCGAAGAGCCCGGGAAGGGCGATATCAAGTGGTACCGTCACGGGGGGTCGTCCTTCTCAGCCATTGGCCTGCGGCGCGGCGCAGGATCCGTCGACCGGTCTCGGTCGAGGACCGGAGATAAACCCACCGATATGCGCCGGCCCTCTCTCAGGGGCGGCCCGATAATCCCGACTTTTTTCATAGGAAATGGAACCTTTTGGCCGGACCCGACGTCTAAAGGTTGTAAAGACAAAGAGAAACGAACAAAGGAAAGAGGAGAATATCATGAAGATCCGAACGAAAGTGGCCGTTTTCCTGATCGCGGTCGTCCTGTCGCTGGCCGGATTCGGGGTCCTCGCCGGCGCCCTGTCGGCGGAAAAGATCATGGCCCACACGACGCCGTCGACCGAGGTCGGCGTCACCGTCGTCAGCTGAGGCCTCGGGTCCCGATCTCGGGGCTCCCGGCCGACCGGGAGCCTCGCTACGACGACGGTCATGGGGGGTCCTGGATGAGAGTCCGCAATGACGCTATCCGATCGATCGACGATTACGTCGCCGGATTTCCCGACGGGACGAGACGGATGCTCGAGAGATCTGCGGCGGACCGTAAGGGCCGCCGCGCCCCGCGCCGAAGAGAAGATCAGCTACCGGATGCCCGCTTTTTATCTCCAGGGAAACCTGGTCTATTTCGCCGCGTTTAAGAACCATATCGGATTCTACCCCACCTCGAGCGGGGTCGAGGCGTTCGCTCGCGAGCTCGCGTCTTACGACGTCTCGAAGGGCACGGTCCGCTTCCCGCTCGACAGGCCTTTGCCGTTGAGGCTGATAGCCAGGATCGTCAGGTTCCGGGCGGCAGAGAACCTGAAAAGGGCCCGGCTCGAAATCGCAGCAACAAGAAGTCGATAGGTCCTGAGTCCCGCGTCCCGGGAAAAAGTCCTCCCCGATCATGCGCAGAGGCGGGCAAGGTCCGCAGATTCGAGGCGCGGAATCGAAGGGGCCGGGGCCACCCTCCCTCCGAAATCTGGCATGTATCTTGCCATATGACAATTGCAGTGGGCTCGGCGCCGCGGGCTGGCCGTTTCGCAAGACCTTGACGTCCGGGAGGAATCGGCCGCCTTGGTAGACTGCTTTGGCGGAGGCCGGCGTCAGAGGCCCGCGTGAATCGATCAAGGAGGGCAAGATGAAAAAGACGGCGATCGGCATGTTGGTCGTATTTTCGGTCTGTGTCATGGCCGCGCTTCCGGCGCGCGCTCAGACGATGCAGGGGACAGGGAGCGGAATGATGATGACGAAACCGGCCGCTGACCTGGGAATGGCCATGCGGAAGCTCTGGGAGGACCATATCACTTACACCAGGAACTACATCATCAGCGCCCTCGCGGGCCTGGAGGACGCGAGTGCGATCGCCGGGCGGCTCCTGAGGAACCAGGATGACATCGGCAACGCGATCAAGCCGTTCTACGGGGACGCCGCCGGGGCCAAGCTCTCGGCGCTTCTCAGGGACCACATCCTCATCGCGGTCGACGTCGTCAAGGCCGCCAAGGCCGGGGTCGCCGCCGACCTCGACGCGGCCAGCAAGAAATGGACGGCGAACGCCGACGACATCGCGGCGTTCCTGAGCGGGGCCAACCCGAACTGGGCGCTCGCGACGATCACGGACATGCTGCACAAGCACCTGGAGTACACGACCCAGGAGGTCGTCTCGCGGCTCAAGAAGGATTGGTCGGGAGACATCGCCGCGTACGACAAGGGCCATGAGCACATGCTGAAATTCGCCGACATGCTGACCCACGGGATCGTGATGCAGTTCCCGGCCAAGTTCAAGTCCTGAGAACGGGCCGTTCGGCGAACCCCGCCTGGGGAAGACTGCCATCGTCGAGGCTGAAGTTCGCCCTTGACCGTGAACCTGGTCCTTGTCCGTCAAGAGGACGGATTCGGGCCTGATCTCCTCGTATGGCCGGATCGCCGCCGATCCGGTATAATCTCCGGAGAAAGGGTCCTGCATGAGCGTCGTCGTCGTTGTCCCCACATACAACGAATCGGAAAACCTGGCCCGGATGGCCAAGGCGCTCCTGGCCTTGCCGGTGCCTGGACTCCGTCTGCTCATCGTCGACGACGAATCCCCCGACGGGACCGGCCGGCTCGCGGACGAATTGGCCGCCGTGTCGTCGGGCCGCATCGCCGTCCTCCACCGGCACGGCAAGCGCGGCCTTGGCCTGGCCTACATCGACGGCTTCCGCTGGTCCCTTGAGAGCGGGGCCGGCGCGATCGTCCAGATGGACGCCGATTTCTCCCATTCGCCCGCCGACGTCCCCCGTCTGCTGGAGAAGCTCGCCGATCACGACGTCGTCGTAGGCTCGCGTTACGTTTCGGGGGGCAGCATCGACGAGGACTGGAGCCGCGGCCGGCGCGCCCTGAGCCGATCGGCCAACGCCTATGCCCGGACGCTTCTGCGCCTCAAAACACGCGACGCGACGGCGGGATTCAAGGCCTGGCGAAGGCCGGCGCTCTTGGCCGTCGACCTGGGGCGCATCCGCTCCGACGGTTATCTCTTCTTGGTCGAGATGACCTATGTCTGCGAGCGCCTGGGCCTCGGCATCGCCGAGGTTCCGATCCATTTCACCGAACGGCGGGCCGGGCGGTCCAAGATGAGTCTTCGGTGCAAGATCGAAGCCGCCGTCGGGCTCATCGGCGTCTGGCGGCGGCACCATCGCCTCCGTCCGCCGGCATAGGGGGCTTGGCGCGTTGGGCCCGATGAAAAAGAATCTCCTGCCCGGCGTGCTCGCCCTGTCCCTGGCGATCTCACTCGCGATGGCGGTCCTGAAGCCGGTCCCGCACGGCCACCGGTACGATCTCGCAATCCAGCTGTCGGTCGGATTGACGCTGGCCTGGCTCCTGAGCCATGCCCCCCTTGAACGGATCTTCAAGAAGGGCGTCCTCGCCGCGGTCTTCATCGCCGGCCTCGGATGGGGGATCTTCAACCTTTCATCCGTCGATCCCCGGTCGGAGATCGTCGATTACTATCGCTCTGTTTTCGAGGCCGTCGACAGCGGCCGGAACCCGTATACGAGCGGCACGATATTCCACATGGGCGAGGACGGAAAACCCGTCTACGGGAATTTCAATTATCCGCCGGCCGAGATCTATCCCTATTATCTGGCCTACCGTATCGCCTACCGGTGGGACAGCGCCGTCCTGACGGGAACGATGATCCTGCTCAATGGCCTCGCTTGCCTCATCCTGCTTTGGACCTTCCCGAAAGCCGGCTTCGCGAAGATCGCCGCGTTCTTTCCCTTCTTCCTCGCCGGAGAGATCAAGACCACCCCCTCTCTGACTTTCCTCGTCACGGCTGTTCTCTTGGCGCTCATCGTCAGAGAAGCGGGGAAGCCGGGCCGGAGCCGTCCCTATCTCATCGCGGTCCTCTTCGGGATCGGACTGATGACCAAGTTCCTGATCATGCCCCTCATGGCGGCCTACTACGCGAACAAATTCAGGCCCAAAGAGCCCTCTTCGCTTCTTCCCGTCGTCGGGGGCGGCGCGGTCGCGTTGGCCACCTCGGCTCTTATCATGGCGCCGTTCGGCATCACGGCCGTCCTCGAGAACACCCTTTTCTTCAACCTCGTCCTCAAGGACCGGTCCGTCCTGACGACGTTCTATCCGAACGTCCTGTCAGGGCCCCTGACCGGATTGGGCCTGGGAGCGATCTATCCCCTCGCGGCCGCGGCCGCGGTCGCATGGGCTGTCCTGGCGGCGCCTCGGCTTAGCCTCTTTGCGGCCATGCTGACGGCCGTCTTCGTCTTCCTGCTGGCCGCGCCGACCCCCGAACCGCAGTATCTGCCCATCGTCATCTACCTGGCACTCGCCTCCCGGTGCCTGGAATTGGAGAAGGGAGCCCCCGCCGGGCGCATGGGGTCACCGGGACGGGAATGAACATGCCGCCGCTCGTCGTCGAAGATCTCGCGAAACGCTACGGCCGCGTCAGGGCCCTCGCCGGGGTCAGCTTCTCTGTCGAAGCGGGGGAGGTTTTCGGCTACCTCGGCCCGAACGGAGCCGGCAAGACGACGACGCTCCGCATCATCCTCGGACTCGTCCGCGCCTCGGCAGGCGGCGTGAAGGTCCTCGGGAGCGCACCGGGCGACGTCCGCTCGCGATCGGATATCGGCTACCTGCCCGGAGAGATGCGGCTCGCCGGAGAGATGACCGGGAGCGGCCTCCTGGACTATTTCGCGGGATTCAGGCCCGCCGCCCCTCCGGTCCTCCGCCCGAAGCTCCTCTCCGCCCTCGGCCTCCAACCTTCCGACCTGGCCCGCCGGGTCAAGTTCCTCTCACACGGCACCCGGCAGAAGATCGGGCTCGTCATCGCCATGCAGCACGACCCCCGGCTTCTCCTCCTCGACGAACCGACGACCGGGCTTGACCCGCTCGTCCAGAAGGCGTTCCGGGACCTCGTCCTCGACTTTGCCGCCCGGGGCCGGGCTGTCTTCTTCTCGTCCCACGTCCTTTCGGAGGTCGAGACCGTCTGCGCCCGCGTCGCCATCCTTCGCGGCGGGAAGCTCGTGGCGGTCGAGTCGGTCGGAGACCTGAGGAGCCGCATGCTCCGCCGTCTCGAGGTGAGCTTCCGAGGGGACGCGCCGCCTGGCCTCAAGACGGTCGCCGGCGTAGACCGGTGGGAGATCGAAGGCCGGAACGCCAGGCTGTGGGTCCGCGGCGACGTCAATCCCGTGCTGAGGCTCCTCGCCCGCGAAGAGGTCGAGCGTTTCGTCTTTCCCGAAGCCGAGCTCGAAGACATCTTCCTCACCTATTACGCAGGCGCGAGATGAGGAACCTCCTGAAACGCCTGGCTGTCCGCTTCGGGCTCTTCCTCGGCATCGCGGCGGCGGTCATGGCCGGCTTCGAGTTCGTCATCTGCGCCGTTGTATCGACGATCAACGTTCCTGCCCTCTTCACCGAGCTCATGAAGAGCGTCCCGCCGCCCATGAAGGATCTCATCGGCCAGTATATCGGCGGCTTCGGGCCGGCGGATCTCCTGGCCTTCGGCTGGAATCACCCGGTCGCGCTGGCCATCGGCGGCGCGGTGGCCGTTGTCCTGGCATCCCGGGCCGTGGCCGGAGAGATCGAAGCGGGGACACTCGAACTCGTTCTGAGCCAGCCGATCTCGCGCGGACGGTATTTCGCCGGACAGGTCGCGTTCGCGGCGGCGGCGCTGGCCGTCCTGAGCCTTGCGGGGGCCGCGGCGACTTTCGCCGGGGAGCGTCTTTATGGTCTCGACGCCCTCGGGACGAGGCCTCTGATGCTCCTTGCGGTAAACTTCTTCCTCCTCCAAACCGCCTGGTTCGGCGTGACCCTTCTCGTTTCGGTCTTCGGGAGGGAGGCGGGACGCGTCGCGTTCGCCGGATTCCTCGTCGCCCTCCTGTCCTACCTGACCCAGGTCATCGCCGAGATCTGGCCGAAGGCGGCCTTCCTTCACCCTTATTCGCCGAACGCGTACTACGACCCGAGGGTGATCATCAAGACGGGGGCGTTGCCGGCCGAGTCGGTGGCCGTGCTGGCCGGGATCGCCGTCGCGGGCACGGCGCTCGCGTTCTGGCGCTTCCGGCGGCGGGATATCCCCTGAGAAGCCCGCTCAGGCGATGACATCGACGCCCAAGGGGAATTTGGACAAGTGTTCACACCCGCCGGCCAGGATGACGATGGGGTTCTCGTACCGGAATCCGATGTTCTCCTCGGGGCAGGCGTACGGCATGGCGCAGCGGTTGACGGTCCCCGGGTCCTTGAGGAGCGACAGACGGTCGACGAGATCATGGGCGTTGACGAGCTCGGTAGATCTCGAAACGGCAGGGATCCCCGGCTGAAGCCCTCTCCAAATCGATGACAATGAACCCATCCTCGATCTTGGCTTCTGCGGGCCGGAGATTGATCTCTGCCCGGATCTTATCGGTCAAGGCCAAGCCCGGAAGCCGGACGCGAAGGGTTTGCGGGCCGTCACCAAAATATGTCCCATCGATCCGATTTGCCCTCATATAATACTGTAGATCCCTGCCGCGCCAGCGCAGGGTCTGGCCGAAGCCCTCCAGCCACCAGTCCCCGGTCACGGCCGGCGCGATGGTCACCGAACCGTCGAGCCCGAGTTCGACGCCGAGGAGGAAGCGCTGGACGATGCGGATGAGGTTGGCCGGATACTCGCAATAGGTGTTGGGGCCGGCCGCGAGAACCCCGCCTTTGCCGTCTGGCTGGTACCTTTCTCGCCAAGAGTATCCGTTGGCCCGCCCGACTTCGGCCACCTTTTGCAGGCCTTCGAGGAGACCTCGCGCGTCCCCCATCTGCGCCCTTGCCTGGGCCTCGAGATACCAGACGCGCCCCATGGCCGCAAGGTCATGCCGCCTCGGATGGGTGAATTCCCAATCCTCGTAGGTTTCCGGACGCGTCGAGATCCCCGTGGGCATTCCGCCATAATGGAAGCGCGGCTCATCAACGAGCTTGGGCCAGAGAACGACGGCCTGCTCCGGCGTCGCCACGTCCAGAGCGAGGGACGCCCAATCCGTGTCCGTCAGGCCGTGCGACGAGATGAACCCCTTCTCCGGATGCCAGTATTCGGCGAATTGCCCTTTCTCCGCGACCCAAAACCGGCTCACGAAAAAGCGCCGGACGCGTACGGCCAGGGCCTCGAATCGCTTCGCCGCCGCATGGTCGCCGGCGACCCGGTCAAGGGCCGCCACTCGACGGAATGCATCGACGGCGTGGCACTGGGCCACGCCGTCGGATTCGACCCGGGCCGGCATCTCGATGTAGTAGCCCGCGCCCTTGACGCGTCCTTCGTCCGTGACGAGAGAGGCCAGATGCCCGGCCGAAAGGTTGACCGCCGGGAGCTGGGCCTTGAGCCATTCCAGGTCGAGCGTCAGACGAAAGATGTCGTCGGCATTTTGTATGAAGGTGGGGTCGGCCAGCGCCTGCAGCGGGTTACCGGGGACCCAGTGGGCGTAAAGGCCGCCGTTCTCGGCGACCTTGGCCAGATGCTCCCCCTCCCCGGCCTGTTTTCCTGCGAGATCCGGGAGGATCGCGATCGGCAGCGACCCGTCGGCGCGCTGGAACGAGCGGACATAGTCCCAGTTGGCCTTGACGATATCGATCTGTCCCAGCCAGAGGAGGGCGTCGGTCATCTGATGGCCGTCGAGCGACGGATAAGTATAGCCATACCCGAACCCCTGCCCGTCCGCGCACACCGACCAATAGCCGGGAAAAACCTTCGGGTTGACGGCGGTCAGGACGTTCTTGACGGCCGACTCCGTATAGGCCGATTGGACGTCTTTATCGGGCAGCGCCGGGGCCTCTTCGCGGCTGAAACGGACTTTCTTGTCGAGGAACGCCTTGACGTCTTGGCTCCGGGCCGGGGCGGCGGAAAACACCAGGCCGGCCAGAAGCGCCGCCACGATCATCCGGGATTTCGCGGCCGCGCGCGTTCCCGAGCGGGTCATGTGCTCAACCCCTTGCCTTCGTCATGACGGTCTCCCGGACCTTAGGCCTTCCCGCCCCGGGCTAGGAGCCTCCCGCCGCTGCCGCAGTGACCACGGCCACTTTAACCGCCTCGACCGCGCGGGCGACGGCGCTGCCGACGGGTTGGCTCTTGGCGATCTCCTTGGCGCGCCTTTTAGCTTCCCTGCGCTCCCCCTTCTCGAAGATCTCTCCGATCAAATCGCCGGCGTGGACGAGGCTGATCAGGGCGGCCGTGCGCTCGTCGGGCGAAGTCATCCCGCGGATGGCCGAGCGGACCCTCTCCCGGATCCCGTATTCCGGCCTGGGGTCGACCTGGGGATAGCGTTTGGACGGGAAGAGCCAGAGCAGGCGGTGCTCTTCCTGCCCGAGGATCCGCCTGTCGACCAGACGGGCCAGGAGCTTCGCTTTGATCTTCCCCCCCGATCGTCCGATCTTGCCGACCCAATGGTTGAGACTGCGGGTGCGCTTGGACGAACGGATCAGCCCGAGGATATCATCGAGAAGCTCGTCCCGGGCGGAGCCTCCGGGCGCCGCGACGAGGTCCTTGCCTTCGATGCGGACGAAGCCGGCCTCGATGAGCTCGACGATGATCGCGCCGGCGAGACCGTACGGGAGAGCCACCGACGCCGCCATCAGCACCGTCCCCTTCTCATCGTTCAAGGCCAACAGGAGCAATTCCTCGGCCAAGCCAAGCTTCGTGTCCATCTTGTCCTCTCTTCTTTTGTCGTGCTCCGGCGATCTAGCGGAAACGGACGAGGCGAACGGGACCGAAGAGACCCGACTCCGCGAATTCGCCGTAGCTGTTGTTGATCAGATTGGCGACGCGCACGCGGATCTCGTTCGGTCCGGGACGCAGGGCCTCCCCGACGTCGAACACGTACGGGCCCCAGAGCCGCGAGCCGCAGCTCTTTCCGTTCACCCAGACCTCGGCGACGTGACCGACCTTTCCGAGATCGAGGCTCGTCCCCTTCTCCGGCTTCTCGAGCGTCACGGTCTTGGCGTAATCGAGCAGCCCGCTGAATTTTCGAAGCCCCCAGGCGCTCCAATCCTCGAGGGGCTTCTCGACGCCCCGCGCGAATTCCGCCGGCGGGGCGGCCGGGAACTCCATCACCGGCTGAACGGCGGGATCGAAGGCAACTTTCCAGGGGCCTTCGACGGCCGCGATCACATCCCCCTCGGGCCTTCGCTCCGGCGGGCCGGCAAGCGGGTCCTTCTTCGGGTCGAAGACAAGCCAATATGCCTCGTAGGGCCTGAAGACCAGGGTCAGAGCGCTTCCCCCGTTCGTCGGGGTCGAAGCGACGGGACGGATGACGCCCGTCTCGCAATCCCAGATCGACGCGGCGCCCCTCGCGCCCCGGACCTCGACCTCGCTCGTCTGCCAGGCGTCGGAGTTGTTGGCCAGCCAGATGAACTCGCGGCCGTCGATGAGGCGATGGTGCCGGAGCATCGGGAACTCCCCCGCCTTGAAGACGACCTGGCTCTCGAGCCCCGGGGTCTCGCGGCCCGCCGCGAGGAGCGCCTTCAGGCCGCCCCCGGGGCAGGATGTGAAGCTCGCCTCGGACCGCAGCGCATCCATCAGCTCTTTCATCTGAGGGTCGTTCAGCCCTTTTTCGGCGGACGCCGTCGGGAGCCCGGCCAGGGCATAGACGCGGCCTCCCGCCTTGGCGAAATCGACCATCTTCCGGGCCGCCTCGAGAGGCAGGATGTCAAGGGCCGGGAGCACCAGGGTCCGGAAGGCGAATTCTCCCCGGACGAGATTTCCCTTCCCGACATCCATTTGGCCGAGGTAGAAGCGGTCGCCGATCAGGAATTCGATCCCGGCCGCGGTCAGATCGTCGACCGCCTGGGCATAGATCGCGTCGATGGCGTTGATCCGCTTGCCCGCGGGGTCCTTTTCGGAAAAAGACCACATGTCCACGTCGAGTAGCCCGGCGTCGGCCTGGAGCCAGGCGGATTCGATCGGGTTGTAGAGCAGGACGTCGGGAACGGCGCGGCCCATCGAGTTGACGAAGCTCGCCCGCCGCACGAAGTCGGTCCACCTGTGGAGATACGGGAACATCGGGTTCTCCGCGTACCAATCTGGGGGCCAGGGGTTCCCGGTGAGCTTGCGGGTCGTGAAGACGCCGTGGGGGATGACATGGCTCATGCCCCAAGCCGTCACCGCGTTCGCGGCCTGCTTGAGAAAAGCGGGGTTGAAGGTCCCCCAGGGCGTCCCTTCGGCCGCGCCCGCGCCCATGAGCTCGGTCACGGCCCGGGTGTTCCCGAACTCGGCGACCGACTCGATCTCCTTGAAATCGTGGACGCGGAGGGCCTTCCGGCCCAGGCAGTCCTGGCCCGGCATGGTCACGCTGCGGAGCATCTTGAGGTGATCGCCGACGGCCGAGACCTGGGGCTGGATGCCCTCTTCCCAAAAATGAACGGTCGTGTACATGCCGCGCTTCTCGTGCCAGTCGGTCACGGCCCGGAAGCCCTCGGCGTAGATGTCGGAGACGAGGTCGAACCACTCCCAGCGGGCCCGGGCGAAAACGCCTTCGACGTCACGGTCGACGGAGAGAGGCAGCCAGAGGCGGATGTCGCGGCCGTACCGCGCGCGATAGCGCTCGTCGAGCGTCGCGGACCAGGCCAGGCCCCAGCCGTAGTCGCCCTCGTTATCGATGAAGTCCCCCGGAACGGAGCGTCCGAGCTTGTCGCCGAGGCGGCGGGCGTAGGGTTCGAGCGCGATCTCGATGAACGCCGGAGCCAGGCGGGAATCGAGATAGTTGACGTCCGACCCGTCGGCCCCGGGGTGACTGTAGGTGTTGAAGATATAGACGCGCCACGGGCCTCCCGCGGGCGCCTTCCAGGAAAAGGGAGCGCCGGCGCCGACGACCTGGAGCGTCCGGCTGAGGATCATGGCGGGGCCTTGATCCGGGTCAGCGCCCGGGGAACCGGACCGCCCGAGCTCGGCGGCCACGGCGAAGAACGAGGCCGGGACCTGGATCTCGGTGCCGCCGGGGGCGTCGCGGGTCTCCCAGCTCAGGGACGCGGCGCGAAGATCGGGATTGGCGGAGAGCACGCGGCCGTTGGCCCGGAAGCTCGGCCACCAATATTCGTCGCAATAGCCGAGATAATTCCGCCGGGCCTCGGCCTCTTTCAGCGCGGCGTCGAACGACGCGAACCACCTGTCCCCAAGCCATTCCGAATCCGGGAGGTCGGGCGTCCCGACCATGGACCGGCGCGGGTGGGCGTAACCGGGGCTGAAACGTTCGCCGGCCATGACCCGGGACATCTCGGCCATCTTGGCGGGATCGAGCGGCTCGTCCCAGAACCAGAAGATGAACGGCGCGTAGATCATGTCCGGGTCCTGGAAGGATGCGCGGACCTTCTCGAAAGGAACGGAAGTCCTGATCCCCCGGTTCGCAGGCTCGGGAGACACGGCCGTCGCCCGCGAGCGGCATGACTCAACGAGACCCGCCGCCACGATCAAGAGCGCGAGGATCATGGTCCGCGGGCAAATCGAAGGTCGGGGCATGGGGATCTCCTCATTTCGCGCGGCGGAAGATCGCGCGCATGGATCTCGGTGAGCGGCCGTTCCGGTCACGGGCTCATCATATTCACGGCGCCGGGCGGGTGTCAATGGCTCGCGGTCCCCGAACGGCCGCGAGTCCCCCACGGCCGGATTCTTTCCGGTGCCGCGGGAAAAGAGGCCGGATTTCCCGTCTCTCGGGCCCGCCCTCCCCGGAATGCCCTTGGCACGCCATTTGCATATTATGAATACAAACATGACGGCTTGCGTCCATAGAGGGATCGAATATCCTCGCGGATCTGAAGTCGAAAGGCGAAGAGGAGGGAGAAATGGCCAGGTACGGCAAAGGGGCTCAGGAAAAGGTCGGTGAAGTCCTCAAGGAATTCGAGGCGGGCAAGCTGAAGAGCGGCCGGAGCGGGAAGAAGGTCCAGAGTCGAAAACAGGCCATCGCGATCGGCCTTTCGGAAGCCCGGAAGAAGGGGGCCAAGGTCCCGCCCCCTCCTCACAAATAGTCTCGGAAGCTCCCAGGCGGGTAAAGACATGTCCTTCATGCATCTGATCGTTCTGTTGGCCGTTGCCGGCGTCGTGGGCGCGATCGGCCAGTCCCTCGCCGGCTTCTCGCGGACGGGCTGCCTGGGGTCGATCGCGCTGGGTTTCATCGGGGCGCTCGTCGGCATGTGGCTGGGCCGGGCGCTCGGTCTCCCGCTGCTGTTCGTCATCAACATCGGCGGCACCCAGTTCCCGATCGTCTGGTCGATCATCGGCGCCGCGCTGTTCGTCGCCGTTCTGGGCCTCCTGACAAGAGGCCGGGCTTAGAAGATCAGGAGGAGACGATGAAATTGACGAAGCAGCCGAGCAGGCTTCTGCTCGGCATCTGGCTGGTGATGACAGGGCTGATCGGGCTGCTTGGCTTGGGCTTCGCGGGCATGGGCATCCTTATGGCGATCCTGGCGCTCGCGGCGGGCGTATTGACCGCCCTCGGCCAATAGAGGGGCCAAGACGATTCGAGAGAGCTCCAGGAGGAGGCGGAGTTTGAAGTGCGCATTTCGGACGGAGCGAAACTGAAAAGGAACCGAGGGGGCCGGACCGGAGCTCCCACGCCTCTGGTTTGCGCCGTAGCCTTGACCATGTGGGCTTCGGCAACAGCCCCCTCCATCGCCGCAGACCCCGTTCCCCCCCCCGGTCGACCGGCTGCCGCGATAGAGCCCGGGATCACGGAACATGTGGGCGGCAAGATCCCGGCTGACATTCTCGTTGTCGACGAGCACGGGACGTCGCTGAGGCTCGAGGGCCTCGCCGACCGTCCGGTCATCCTGGCCCTCGTCTACTACAGCTGCGAACATGTCTGCCCCCAGGTCCTCGGGGCGCTGGGCCAGCTGGTTTCAGATCTGCAGCTGATTCCCGGCAAGGGCTACAGGCTCGTCACCTTCAGCTTCGACGCCGCCGACACGCCGCAAGACGCGGCGACGGCCAAACAAAACTACATCAAGCCTTTGGGCCCCGGGTTTCCGGCCGAAGCCTGGTCTTTCCTGACCGCTTCGCCGGAGAACATCGCCAAGCTGACCGACGCGCTCGGCTTCAGTTTTAAAAAGGATTCCCACGGTTTCATCCATCCGTCCGTCCTGGTGCTCCTGGGGCCCGGCGGAAGGATCTCGGGCTACATCCATGTCACGAGAACGGCCTACGGCGTCGGCTATCCGGTGATGTTCTCGCCCGTCGCGATCGGAGCTTCCCTCCGAAGGGCGGCTGACGGCGCGTCCGAATCCCAGGACCCGGCGCCCCTCCTTTTCTGCTACCCGCATGAGCCCGAAGGGCAGCCGCGTTTTTACCAACTCCTGTCGGCCCTCGGCGCCGGCACGCTGGCGGTTCTGGCCGGTCTGTTCCTCTACCTGGCCGTCGGACGGAAGAGGCCGCGGGCGGGAGCCGGCGGATCATGATATCGAGCGACGCTCTCCCCGGAGACACCGCCATGCCCGACCAGCCCGGCTCAGAAACCGAAGGCTCATTCTATTCGAACAAAGGCCGCCGCCGCGGCCTGGCCGCCTGGATAATGTCGACCGACCACAAGCGCATCGGCATCATGTACCTCGGCGCGCTCCTCTCGTTCTTTTCCATCGGCGTTACGATCGGCCTCCTGATGCGCCTGAACCTCATCTCCCCGGGCACTTTCATGAAGGCCCAGACCTACGACGAGCTCTTCACGATCCACGGACTTATCCAGATCTTCCTGTTCATCATCCCCGGGATCCCGGTCGCCTTCGGCAACTTCTTCCTGCCCATCCTGATCGGAGCGCGGGATATGGCCTTCCCGAGGCTCAACCGGCTGTCCTGGTGGCTCTACTTGACCGGAGCGGCCATCATCCTGCTGTCGCTCTTCATCGAAGGCAAGCCGCCGGACACGGGCTGGACGTTCTATGCGCCGTACAGCATCCGGACCCCGACCAACGTCACCGTCGCGGTCCTCGGCGTCTTCGTCCTGGGGTTCTCTTCGATCCTCACGGGGCTCAATTTCGTCACGACGATCCACCGCCTCCGGGCCCCCGGCATGGGCTGGTTCCGCATGCCCGCGTTCTGCTGGACGCTCTACGCCACCGGCTGGGTCCAGATGCTGGCGACGCCCGTCCTGGCCATCACGCTCGTGTTCATCATCCTCAGCCGGGCCTTCGGCGTGGGGTTCTTCGACCCGGCCCGCGGCGGCGACCCCATCCTCTTCGAGCACCTCTTCTGGACCTACTCCCACCCGGCCGTCTACATCATGGTCCTGCCGGCCATGGGCATCATCAGCGAGATCATCCCCGTGTTCTCGAAGAAAACGCTCTACGGCTACGTGGCCGTGGCCATGTCCGCCCTCGGGATCGCCATCATCGGCTATGGCGTCTGGGGCCACCACATGTTCACGAGCGGCATGAGCGACACGGCCCGGGTCATCTTTTCGTTCCTGACGTTCCTCGTGGCCGTGCCGAGCGGGGTCAAGATCTTCAACTGGATCTCGACGCTCTACAAGGGATCGATCACGCTCGACGCGCCGCTCATCTTCGCCCTGTCGTTCATCTTCCTGTTCTCGATCGGCGGCCTGACCGGCCTGATCATCGGGTCGCTCGCGCCCAACCTCCATGTCCACGGGACCTACTTCATCGTGGCCCACTTCCACTATGTCATGTTCGGCGGGGCCGGCTTCGCCATCCTGGCTGGACTCCACTACTGGTTCCCGAAGATGTTCGGCCGGATGTACAGCCAGCGGCGGGCCAAGCTCGGGTGGCTCGTCCTGTTCATCGGCTTCCAGTTCCTCTACTTCAGCATGTTCCTCCTCGGCTACAAGGGCATGCCCCGGCGCTCTTTCGATTATCCCGCGGAATTTCACGGCCTGAACGTCGTCTCCACGGTCGGGTCCTGGATCCTGGTCACCGGACTCGTCATCATCTTCAGCAACCTCATCCGGGCCCTTTTCAAAGGAGAGCGGGCGCCCCGGAACCCCTGGGGCGGGAAGACCCTGGAATGGCAGATCCCCTCCCCGCCCCCGGCGGAGAATTTCGGGACCCTTCCCGTCATCTCCGACAGGCCGTACGATTACGGGCCGGAGTGATGCGGTGAGGGACGAAGCCAAGGCCGCAGTGACCGCCGGGGAAACCCGGGAGGGGCCGGACGACGCGGCCGGGAAGAGGGTCGGCATGTGGTTCTTCCTCTTCACCGAGCTCCTGTTCTTCGGCGGCATGTTCCTCCTGTATTCGATCTACCGCTACAAGTTCGCGGCGGATTTCCATCGCGCGGCGGCCGACGAGAGCCTGGTCCTGGGCTCGATCAACACGGCCATTCTGCTGACGAGCAGCCTGGCCATGGCCCTGGCCGTCGCCGCGGTCCGGCGGGGGGAGCTCCGGCGGTCGATCGCCCTTCAGTGGGCGACCATCGGCCTCGGCGCGATCTTCCTGGTCATCAAGGGCGTCGAATGGGCGGCCAAGATCGAACGGGGCATCTACCCGAACGGCCCGACGCTCCTCGGACTGAAGAACGGCGAGATCATCTTCTTCGGGCTGTATTTCACGATGACCGGCCTCCACGCTCTTCATGTCCTGATCGGGATCACCGTCATCGCCTTCATGGTGGGTTACACCAAGCGGGGCGTCGTCGGCCCGGACCGCTACTCGCGGCTCGAGAACACCGGCCTTTACTGGCATTTTGTCGACATTGTCTGGATCTATCTCTTTCCGCTCTTTTACCTGGTCACCTAGGAGGCAAGCGATGGAAGAGCCCGGCGGCGGCCAGAGGCCGGCCGGCACGGCTGTCCCCCCGGACAGGACCACCGTCGCCGTCTGGGCGGCCTTGCTCTTTTTCCTGGGCTTGACGATCCTCGTGGCCCGGATCGGGATCCCCTCCTTCGGCGTGGCCCTCAATCTGCTCATCGCGACCGTGAAGGCCGGGCTCGTTCTCGTCTTCTTCATGCACCTCAGGTCCGAGGGCCGGTTCCTGAAGATCATGCTGGGCGTCGCGATCGGGGCCCTGACGGTCATGATCCTCTTGACGTTCAGCGACGTGATGTTCCGGAGGTGACGGGTGTTCACGGGAGCGGCGGTATCGACGGGCAAGGTCGACAGCGCGTTCTTTTTCATCGTCGCCTCGGCCGCGGTCCTGCTCCTGCTGGTGACGACCGTCATGGTCGTCTTTATCCTCCGCTACAACGCGCGGCGCCGGCCCCGCTCCGAGGCCGTCAAGGACAGCACGGCCCTGGAGATCGTTTGGACCGTTATCCCGTTGGCTCTGGTCATGGTCATGTTCTATTTCGGCTGGGTCGATTTCGAGTTCATCCGCAACGCGCCGGCCGGGGCCATGCCGGTCCAGGTGACGGCGCGGCAATGGTCGTGGCTGTTCCAATACGCCAACGGCCGCGAGGACGACGTCCTGCGGGTGCCGCTCGGGCGGCCCGTCCAGCTGACCATGACGTCCCTCGACGTCGTCCATTCCCTCTACATCCCGGCCTTCCGCATCAAGGAGGACTGCGTTCCCGGCATGAAGACCCATCTCTGGTTCGAATCCGACGAAGCGGGCACTTACGAGCTCTTCTGCACCGAGTACTGCGGGGTCGGGCATTCCCACATGCACAGCCAGGTCATCGTCATGCCGGCGGCCGACTTCGTCCGCTGGTACGCGGCCCCCGAAGAGGCCGGAACCGCGGCCATGGGACTCAAGGTCCTCAAGAACAAGGGCTGCCTCGGATGTCATTCGCTCGACGGTTCTCGCAAGATCGGACCGACGTTCAAGGGGCTCGTCGGGAGACGGCAGACGGTCATGACGGCGGGCCAGGAGCGGACCGTCACGGCCGACGCGGCTTACATCAGGCAATACATCCTCGATCCGAACGCCGACGTCATCGAGGGTTACCCGTCCATCATGCCCAAGCTCCTCGTGACCCCGGAGAACCTGGACGCGATCCTCGCCTACCTGGAGACGCTCAAGTGAGGGATCCGGCCGCGCCGCCGTCCGTGCTCTTGAGATACCTGGCTCTCTGTAAACCGGGGCTGGCCCTCCTCGCCGCCTCTGCCGGAGCGGCGGGATATCTTTTGGCCCTTCCCCGTCTGTCCGCAGGGATCGTCTGGGCGACGGCGGGCGTCCTCGCTCTCGCCGCGGGGGCCGCCGCGCTCAACGAATACCAGGAGCGGGATCTCGACGCCCGAATGGAGAGAACGAAGCACCGGCCTATCCCTTCGGGCCGGGTGCGTCCGGGATTGGCCCTTGGCTTCTCGGTGCTCCTCCTGACCGCCGGGCTGGCGATCCTGAGCCGCGGAGGGATCCGGCCCGTCATCGTGGGAGCGCTGGCCGCGGCCTGGTACAACGGGGTCTATACGCCGCTCAAGAGAACGAGCCCCATGGCCGCGGTCCCCGGCGCGCTGTCGGGGGCCCTGGCCCCGGCCGTCGGCTGGACCTTCGCCGGGGGCCGGCTCGACGATCCCCGGATCGCGGCCCTCGGCCTTGTCCTCTTCATCTGGCAGATCCCGCATTATTGGCTCGTCGTCCTCGGGCGCGTCCGCGAATTCCGGGAAGCCGGGGTGCCGAATCTCCTCGATATTCTCTCGGAGGCCCAGGCCCGGCGGGTCGTTTCCCAATGGGTCCTGGGAACGGCGGCCGCATCGCTGGTCATCGCCGGCTGGGGCTCCTTCGGGTTGCCGCTGACGCGCTGGGCGGTGGTGGCGATATCGCTCTGGCTGGCCGCCCGGGCCTTGATGTTCAGGTCATCGCTCGGCCGGATGGAGGCGTCCCTGTTCCGGACGATGAACCTTCATATGCTGGGTCTTCTGCTGCTGATCTCGCTCGACAGGCTTCTCGCCTGAGACCGTTCAACCCCGCGCTTATTCCGGGCTGCCGGCGGCCCCGGCGCCCTTGGCTCTTTTCCTGTTCCAGTACAGATAGGCCGGGATGCCCAGGGCGATGAGGGCCAGGCCCGCGAACGCATTCCAAAAGCTCTGAACGAGCGTATTGACGATCACGAACAGGGCGGCGAGGACGAAGAGAATGGGGGTCACGGGATAGCCCACGGTCTTGTAAGGCCGCGGCAGGTCGGGCCGCTTCTTTCTCAAGAGGATGACGCCGAACACGGCCAGGCCCAAGAAGATCCAGGCGCCGAAGACGGCGTATTTCAGGAGCTGCTCGAAGGTCCCGCCGGGGATGAGGCAGATGACGGTGCTCCACGCCCCGACGACCAGGAGCGCGACGTGGGGGGTCCGGAATCTGGGGTGGATCGCGGCCATCTTCCGGAAGAAGAGCCCGTCCTTGGCCATGGCGTAGTAGACCCGGGGGCCCGTCAGAACGTGGCCGTTGGCCGCGCCCAGGATCGAGAACAGGATGATGAAGGCGACGATGGAGGCCCCGACCGGGCCGACGGCCGCGTTCATGGCCGTGGCCGCTATCCGGCTCGACGTGGCCATCCCGGCCGCGGGCACGGCGTAGAGATAGGCGACGTTGGCCAGAAGATAGAGGAGCGTGACCAGCCCGCAGCCCGTGATGAGACCGAGGGGCACTGTCCGGGACGGGTTCTTGGTCTCGCCCGCGTTGAACGTGGACACCTCGAAGCCCTTGTAGGCCCACAGCGCGGCCACGAGGGCCAGCCCGAACGGCCCGACGAGTCCGCCGCCGAGGGCGGACGCCGGGGGATGCGCGAGGTTCGCCCAGTCACCGCGGGCGAAGAGAAAGATGCAGAGGACGATGGCCGACAGGGCGGCGAATTTGAGGACCGTCAGGAGGTTCTGGACAAAGGCCCCCTGCTTGACGCCGACGTAATTGATCCCGATGAGGGCTAAAATGAACAGGACGGCGGCCGCCTTCTGGCCGGCGGGGCCGAGGGGGACGAAATAGGGCAGGTATTTCGTGGCAAAAGCCAGCGAAAGCGTCGCGATCGTGCCCGAGTCGATGACCAGCAGGAGGGCCCAGCCGAACAGGAACCCGACGAGCGGGCCGTAGGCCTCGCGGAGGTAGACGTAGATGCCGCCGGTCTCCGAAAAAGCTCCGGCCAGCTCGGCCAGCGACAGGGCGCCGAAGATGCACATCAGGCCGCCGACGACCCAGACGGCGAGCATGAGGATCGGCGATCTGACCTCGGCGGCCACGGTCGCCGGAACGATGAAGATGCCCGAGCCGATCATGGTGCCGACGACGATGCCGATGATGCTGCCGATGCCGAGGACGCGACGGAGCGAGGCTGGAGCGGGACCGCCGGATGGTGCCGTTTCAAGGTTGTTGGCCATGCGGGTATCTTATTCAGAGAAGGCGCCGGTGGCAACCCCCGGACCTGGGTGTCGGAGCGTTAACCGCCTTCCGGGCTTGGCGAAATGCCCGAAATGGGAGCCTTGCCCCGGGATTCTCAGGTCGATCAATCGGGAAGGGATGTCGATTCGGGGCGAATCAGCTTCGCGATGAGCCCTTCCCGGCCGACCGCCCAGCCCGCCCTTCCGCTCTTGGCGAATCCGAGGGCGTGGAGTCCCGCCGGGGTGACGATCGGCGTCCAGGTCCGGCCCATGTCGAGAGAATAATCCGATCCTGAGGGTCCGACGGCGACGGCGACCGGCGGCGACGTTCCCGGGATGAAGGCCACAGCCTCCCGAAACCCGCCGGGCGGATGGCCCTTGACCGGCGTCCACGTGAGCCCGCCGTCGGCGGAGACAGCGGCGTTCCCGGCGGCTGAGGCTTCCGCCTTGTAGTCGCCGCCGACCGTGATCCCGCTTCGCTCGTCCCAGAAGGCGACCGAGAATCCGCCGGCCGACGGGGAGCCGGCCAGCAAAGCGGATGGGGAGACCTGCCAGTGACGCCCCCTGTCCTCAGAGCGCCAAACGCGTGAGGCCGTCCCGCCTGTGCAAAGCCAGACCCGGACGCCGTTCCGGACGCCCAGGCTCGTGCCGGAGGCGGCGAAGGCCGCTTCCCCGTCGAGCGCGGCCGGCCGCGATGCCGGCGGCAAGGGACCCCACGTGGCCCCTCCGTCGGCCGTGGAAATGAGGAAGAACCGTCCGCCCATCGGATCGCCAGCCGCAAGTCCGTTCTTTTGGTCGAAGAAGGCGAGGCCGTCCAGGAATACCCCGGGCGAGTCATCGAAGAAGGTCCGCGCCCAGGTCCTCCCGCCGTCCGTCGTCCGATAGATCGTCGCCGGGCGGCCGATGCCCATGACGATCGCTTCATCGGGACCGAACGCCTCGACGTCGCGGAAGTCAGTCGCCGCCGCTCCCGGCACCGGCAGGGCGGTCCAGGTCGATCCTCCGTCGACGGTCCTCAAGACCGTGCCGTTCGACCCGCTGGCCCAGGCCGTCCGGTCGTCGACGACCGATAGCCCGCGTAGGCTTGCCTTCGTGCCGCTCGCCTGGACGATCCAAGACAACCGGGGTTCCGGAGAAGGCCCCGGCTGCCTGGAAGAACAGGCGGACGCGGCCAGGACGACAGCCGTCGCGAGCACGAAGGCCTCGGCGAATGGCGTTCTTCCCATGCCGCTCCGGTGCCCGCTTTTGACTTATCTGGCCCTGTACGAGAGCCGGGTCGGCGGGTACTGGGCCAGCATCTTCGTCAGGATCTTCAGGAGCTCCCTGTCGTTGAAATTATGGCTGGACCCGCTGAAGTAATAATCGTAAAGGGCCTTGTCGGCGACGCCCCTCCAGACCAGCTCGTTGGTCTTCGCGTCGACGAAATCCAGAACCAGGGTCCCCTCGGTGTACGTGTAGTCGTCGTAGGGCCCGAGATATGGCCAATAGAAGCCCCAGCGGGGCCCGTAGAAGTAGCCCCAGCCCGAGATGTCGACCTTTTCCTTGAAGCCGACATAGTAGTTGATCAGGAGGTCGGGGCTTTCTTTGGCCCGGGTCAATCCCTTGTCCGCGAGGATCTCGTCGGTGATCTCCTGGATGCGCTTGCCGAGGAGGGGATTCCTCTCGACGGCCGCGCGCGCGTCCGGCGGCATCTTCTCCGGTTTGGGCATCCACTCGAAGGTTTTGTAGGTCGTGAAAGGCGCTCTTCGGTCATAATCCTCGCTGACCTGGATGATGGAGCAGCTCACGAAGAGCAGCAGAGACAGGGCGACGGCGGCGTAAAAAGTCTTTTTCATTTCTCTCCCCCCTTACGAAATTCATTATAGGCCCTGAGCGGCCGGGAGGCAAATGGCCGCGGCGGCCGGACGGAGGGCCCGCGCGCTCCGAGCCTTCCCCTCGGAAGGCGTGCCGGATGCGGAAGAATGTGTTATGCTAAAAACGGGTCCCGAAGTGTACGAACACAGGAGCGAGCCGCTGCTTCCCTCGGGGCGGTTCATTCGCCGCCAGATCAATCACATCCTTATCGGCCTGGGCATGATCGGCGTGTCGTTAGGCTTGGGGGTCGCCGGCTACCATTTTTTCGAGGGCCTGTCCTGGATCGACGCCCTGGTCAACGCGGCGATGATCCTCGGCGGCATGGGCCCCGTGGACCCGATCCGGACCGTGGCCGGCAAGATATTCGCCTCATTCTACGCGCTGTACTCCGGCATCATCTTCCTCGTCGTCGTCGGGGTCATGATGGCCCCCCTCCTGCACCGGCTGCTCCACCGCCTCCATTTGACCGAAACGAAGTCCAAGTCCTGAAACCGTAGGGCGGCCCCTTCACGGCGTCAGGACGATCTTTCCATAGGCCGGAGTCTCCATGATCTGGTGGTGGGCCCGGGCCGCGTCGCCGAGGGGGATCTCCGAGCCTATGACGGGCCGGAGGGTCCTGTTCCGGAGTCCGGCCGAAATGGCGGCAAGGATCTCGACCTTCTCGGTCTCGGCGATGGTGAGCAGCATCATCCCCAGGACTGAGGCCTGGCGCGACATGATGCCGCGGGGGTCGATCTCGACGCGGCCGCGGCTGCCGACAACGATCACCCGCCCGCCGGGCGCCAGGACCTGCAGGTCCTTGTCCAGGTTGACGTTCGCCAGCATTTCCACGACGACGTCGACGCCGCGGCCCGCGGTGATCCCGGCTATCTCGTCGAGATGGCCGGGCGCGCGGTGATCGAGCACATGGCCGGCGCCTTGCGCTTTGACGAGATCGCGCCCCCGAGCGCTTCCGGCCGTTCCGATGACGCTCATCCCGGCTGCGCGGGCGAGCTGGACGGCGGCCGTGCCGACCCCGCCGGAGGCGCCGTGGACCAGAACGGTTTCCCCGGGGCGGGCCTGGGCCCGCTGAAAGAGCGCCCGATAGGCCGTCGCATAGGGGATGTAAACGCCCGCGCCCTGGGCGAATGTCACGTCTTCCGGCAGCGGATGGACTTGCGATTCCTCGCAGATCGCCTGGCCCGCATAGGCGCCGGTGGCCGTGCCCGAAACGAAGACCCGCGACCCGGGCGCGGTCCAGGCGACCCCTTCGCCGACCGCCTCCACGATGCCCGCCGCATCGGCGCCCGGCGTATAGGGCAGGGCAGGCTTCCTCGCGTAGACCCCCGATCGGACATAGGCGTCGACCGGGTTGACGCCGGCGGCCTTGATCCCCACGACCACCTGGCCGGTTCCGGGACGAAGGTCGGCGGCCTCCTCCAATCTCATGACTTCGGGCGGGCCGAATTCGTGGACGCGGATCGCTTTCATCGGGAGGCCTTCTTCTTTTGGGCCCGCACGATCAGCAGGATGCCGGCGACGACGGCGATCCCGCCGTAGATCGCCCAACGGATCTGGCCGGTCATGAAGCTCCCCGGAAGGACATTGACACCCTGCAGGATCCAGACCCCGCCGACAAGGATGAGAAGCACGCCGATGATCGTCAGGATGATCTTCATGTGCGACCCCCTCTCGGCTCTATTATAGCGAAAATCGCGGCCGCCTTGACATCCGCCGACGCGGCGGTCTATCTTGCCTGACAGCGGGAGGATGACAATGATCCTGGCAAAGCCCGAGATCCTGCGGCAGATCCGAGACGGCCGGATCAGGATCGAGCCGTACGACAAGACGGCCGTCGGCCCGGCCTCGGTCGATCTGACGCTCGATGACAAGCTGCGGGTCTTCAATACCGACCAGCACATCACCCGAGCGGATATCGACTACCGGACGCTGGCCAAGCTCACGGACATCGCCAACGGCTACCTCCTGGAGCCGGGGGAGCTGGTGCTGGGGATCACAAAGGAGCGGATCACTCTCCCGGGGAACATCTGCGGCTGGCTGAACTCGCGCTCGAGATTCGCCCGGATCGGTCTCATGAGCCACATCGCGGCCCCGTTCCTGGCTCCTGGGATCTCGAACCGGCAGATCCTGGAGATCTTCAACGCGGGGCGGAACAAGATCAAGCTGATGCCGGGCATGAGGATCTGTCACGTGGTCTTCCAGGAATGCAGAGGCTCCGCGAAATACGCCGGGGCCTGGAAAGACCAGGAGCTGTAGGCGGCCGGGAGGCCCGGGCCGGGAGCCTAGCCCGCGCCGTTGAAGCGGATATCCAGGACGGCGCCGGAGCGGACGACCGACCCTTTCCGGGACTGGTAATCGACGAAATCGAAACCGTCGGGCCGGTCGCCGGTGACTTTCAGATAGGTGTCGAGATTGGCTTTGAGATAGGCCAGGGCGGCTGAGGCGGAATCGGGGTTTGGATAAGGGACGATCAGGCGGGTGAAGGTCGCCCCGTCGGCCATCCGGTATTCGGCGAGAGCGCCGAAGATCCGGCCGCCGAGCGAAAGGATGTCCCCTTCCCCGAAGGTGATGTAAGGCTGAAGGCCATAGGGCCCGCGGACCAGGCGCTCGGAGCCGGCGACCCGGCCCTCGGCGGGAAGAAGGTCGAGAGGCGTCGGGGCGGGTTCCTCCGCGACGTTGGCCAGGAAGGCGTTGGCGAGAGCCACGGTTTCGGCTTTCGAGGCCGGGACCTCGCCTAGATTATCGACCTGGACGAAATACCGGCCCTTGAGGATCGTCAGCTGGACCTCTTCGCTGGAGTTGCGGGCCGCGACCTCGGGGAACGGCGTTTCTCTGCCCATCTTCATCAGATAGACGCCGAGGGCGGATGCCACGCTCTCCATCTCGTAGGCGTTGAGGGTCAGCTCCGCCCGGCCCCGGACGTAGGGCTGGAGGCGGAGCTTGGCGAAGCCGAATTCGAGGAAGAGCTCGGCCCCGCCGTCGATCTGGTTGAAGAGATCCTGGCCGGTGAAGGTCCGGAGCGGCCCGGCCTTGGCCCAGCCGGGGGCGAATCCCGGCCCCGGGATCGGGCGGGCCCGGGACGGTCTGGCGCGCGGCAAAGGACCCGCCGGCCCCCAGGAGCGCCGCCATGGTGAAAACGAGAAATCCCGCGAACGTCGCCGCGGCGGCTCCCCTCCCCGATCTCCCCTGCCGCCGGGGCAAGTCAGACCCTGACATGCGCGATCTTGGCCGGGTCGGCGATCCCCAGCCCCAGCTTCTGGGCGTAGCGCAGGTACTCCGTGAAGCGGGGATTCTCGTTGACCGCGACCCCCATCTCCTTGCGCTTGGCCACGATCCTGGTATGGCAGACCATGTCCAGAGCGAACGGGTCGGAGGCGAAATAGAGGCGGTTGTCGATGTAGGCGAACTTGGCGTTCTTGTCCGGCCCGCCGTCGTACTGCGACCGCAGGCCGTCGGTGATGTTGAGGACCATCTTGTCGCGAACGGGCCAGAAGGCCGGCACTTCGACGCAGACGTCCAGGAACAAAGGCGCGTGCAGCCGGTTCGTGTTGCAGACGGCCCCGTAGCCGATATTCTTGGTGGCCATGGAGATGGCGTTGCCGGTGTTCTTGAACACGGGCAGGTTGACGATCTTGGCCAGCCTCTTGGTCAGCAGCTTCCCGAAGTAGGAATACTTGCCATTAAAGACATGCTGGTTGAGATAGGGCAGGTCCTTGGGGCCTTCGACGTCGGCCCAATAGAAGACCTGCTGGTCGAAATTCGGGGCGCTGACATGGGTGCCGTCGGCGTTCAGCCACTTGCTGTTGTCCTGGGTCTTGCCCTCGGCGGCGGCCTCGTCCATCGTCTGCAGCCCCTCGATGCCGATGCCGGGGAAACGCTCGGGCGTGAAGCCCGCGTCCTTGAGCATGTAGTCGAAGCGGTCCCAGATAATGATGTTCTTGCGCGGCAGGCCGCAGGACGTCAGCCAGTCGATGACGGCGTCGACGAGCTCGAGCCGGGTGCTGATGAGACCGGGCCCGACCGGGTTGACCTTGAGCCCGACCACGTCGGCCTTGGTGAAGAAGAGCCCGAAGCTTTTATTGAGGCTCTTCCCTGTCAAACCTCGAATGCCCTTCTCGAACATGGCCTTGACGACGGCCGCATCGACCTTCCCTTCGGGCATGGCCGCGGGATCGTGGACTTCGATGACCCGGCCCGGGAACGGGCCCGGCAAACTCCACTTGGTCTTGGGGACCTTGAGGGCGTCCTCGATGTTGGTCTTGGGCCTCGGAGGACGCGCGGCCGGCTTGGCCGGAGGCTGCTGGCCCTCGGTCTGCTGGGCGGCCAAAAGACTGCGGCCGGCGAGGACCAGTCCGGCGCTAAGCGCACCGCCGGACTTCAGGAAATCGCGGCGGCCGACGGCGTTATCGGGGGGCATCGAACGGTAACGTTGGCTTTTCATGGTGTTTTTCCTTTTGATCAGGTTTGAAGGATAGCCTGGCCCCGGCCAAGAGTCAAGAAGATCGGGGCCAGGAGGACGGCGATCTGGCGGTCTACCGGCGGACCGGCGAGCCGGCGTTCGCGCTGGGGCCCGGCACGGACGGCCCGCGATTCGGCATCGGCGTGACTAATCTGTACTACCAGGATCCGGCCACCGACGCGGTCATCCCGTTCGCGCGCGAGCACATGGCCTCCTGCACGCGGCTGGGGGACGCGCTGCCGGGCTTCGATGTCGTCTCCACCATCGGCGTCTTGCGGGACCTGCCTCCGGGCGTGGCGGATCTCTATGCCACGCTGGAGATGGCCGCTAACACCGCGAAGCCTCTGGTCCTGCTGGTCTCCGAGTCCGCCGCGTTCGCTCCGGCCCTCGATCTGCTCGAAACGCTTTGCGGCGATCTGGCCCCCAGACCGTTCGTTATCCCCTACGTCAATCCCGTCTCGCCTCTGGTGATCAACGCGGAGACGAGCGACAAGATGTCCGAGGCCATCGCCCGCGGTCTGCCGGTCATCTACTCCAATTACGGCATGTCGGGCGCCACGACGCCCATCACGCCCGCCGGAACGCTCGCGACGCTGAACGCGGAGCTGCTCGCCGGCCTGGTGCTGGCCCAGCTTGAGCGCGAGGGGACGCCGGTCATCCTCGGCAGCCTGCCCGCGGGCTTCGACATGTCGTCGGCCGCGAGCTACTACGGGCCCGAAACGATGCTGCTGAACCTGGCCTGCGGCGAGATGATGGCGCATTACGGCCTGCCGCACTGCGGGACCTCAGGCAGCGGGACGGGATGGGGCGCCGATCTGCCCGCCGCAGACCTCTTTTGGATGAATCACCTGACCTCGTGCCTGGGTTCGGTCGGGCTGGCCCCTTTCGTCGGCGGCAATTTCGATCCCCTGGCGTTCTCTCCCGCCGCGGCCGTCTACGCTGACCACGTCATCCGCCAGACGCGACGGCTCGCCAGCGGGTTCGCCCTGGACGACGAGGCCCTGGGCCTCGCGGAGATCGCCGAGGTGGGACCGGGCGGCAATTTCTTCACCGCCGGCCTGACCTTGCGGCATTTCCGCAAGGCGGCATTCAACAGCCCCGTCTTCCCGCGGTTGAGCCTGGAGGCCTTGCGGTTGAGGAGCCTGTAGTGGTCCAGGGTCCGGTCCAGGGCCTGGCCGTCGATCTTTTCGATGACATGACCGGCCCGGATCTTGGGCGAGCTCGGCCTTGTCCAAGGGGCCGCCGGAAAGGACCTCGGCCAGCTTGAGGCCGGGCCCGGCGAAATCATAGTCCATGAACAGGCCAAGCAAGGCCGACGAGTCCGAGGTCGCGGTCCGCGCGCCGCATAATAGCAGCCGGTGTGCGAAACGTTCATCTCGCCAAGAAGCCGCTGACCATTTCGGCGTAGTCGTAGTTATTGGCGATGAACGGCAGGAACTTCCGGTAGATGCCGAAGTACGAATCCCAATCGGCCCCGTAGAGGTCGGCGCACGAGCATCTTCTGCTTCATTTGCCGCCACATGTCGTCGTACATGTACGCTTTCTCGGCGGTCTGATCGAGGACCATCTCGCCGCCGATAGCCACGGGTTCCGGACTTTCCGCTCTCGGGATCGATCTTCATGACCCGCCCGTCGACGCCGACGAACAGGGCCTTGCCGTCCGCGGACAGCTCCATCCCCGCCTGGTTCGCGCCAAGCTTCGAGAAGAGCTTGATCTCGCGTGTCCAGGTCTCGGTCACCCACAGGTCGTAGCCCTTCTCGAAACGGGCCAGGTAGAAAGCTTCTCGCCGTTCTTGGTCAGGGCATGTCGGCAATATCGGCGAAAGGATGGTCAGGCGGACCTTGCGCCATCAAGGCCGTCCACTCAACCCAGGTCTTTCTTCGCCTCCTCCGGCTTGACCACCCCGTCCTCGGCCTTGGGTTTGCCTTTTCCGCCTTGGCCCTTTCCTCCATGACCTTTCCTCCTGCTCCTTGACGAGGGCGAAATCGTCCTTCGGACAGGCGGAATCGGTCGTAGGCCGCCCGGGTGAAGAACATGCCGAACAGTCGTAGGCCCTCGACCAGCCGTCGATGTTGACCGCGCCCTGCATGGGGTTGGCGTAGATCGTCGTCGTCCAGTCCATTCGCCTGCCGGCCGTGAGTCGCCGAAGCCGTTTTTCGTCAGGTCGACGACCTTGCCCTTGCCGTCGCTCGAGACAGAGCCCGATCTGCGGAGTGAACAGGCGGACGAAGGCGAACTGGACCAGGAACCACTTGCCGTCGGGGCTCCACTTGTAGTACTGGTCGCCGTCGGCATAGGAATAGTTGTACATCGGCGGGCAGGATCGTACGGGTCTGTTTGGAGGCCAGATTGACGACCTTGAGGACGACGCGGTCCTCCAGATAAGCGACCTCCTTGCCGTCCGGCGAGAATTTCGGCTGGAATTCTTCGGCCGCGGTGGCAACGACCGGTTCCTTCCTTGAGGACGGTCGAGACGAAGAAGTAGGGCTCCTCCTTGCGGACAGGATCGAGGTCTTGTAGACGTTCCAGTTGTTCTCCGCTCGGCGGCGTAGACGAGCGACCGGCCGTCGGGGCTGAAGTTCACGCTCCGCTCCTGCCAGGGAGTGCTGGTGATTCGCTTCGTCACCCCGCCTTCCACCTGCCGTCACGAAGATCTCCCCGCGGAAGACATACGCCATCTCCTTGCCGTTGGGCGAAAGCCGCACTCGGTGAACCCTCCGCCGAGGGCGGGTCCGCTCGAGCATCTTGCGTCCGTCCGCGGCGATGCGGATTCGACCTTCCGGGAGGCCTCCGAGCCGGCCTTGTATACACCTCGCCGTCGTAGCCGAAGCACAGAATGTCGTTCCTGGCGCGCGTAAGAAAGCGAACCGGGTTCTTGGCGAAACCCGTCAAGGACCGAGACCGCGGGCTGGCTCGGCGAGACTTCGTAGACATTGAACGAGCCACCCTGCTCGCTGAGATAGTAAAAGTCGTCGCCATTCGCGTCGAAGACGGGATTACGATCCTCGCCGTTGAATGTCGTCAGCTGCGTGTTCTTTTTCGTCTTGAAATCGTAGACCCAGATGTCGCGGGTCACTGGCGAGGTGTGATGCTTGCGCCACTCGCTCTCGTACCCTTCTGATCGTGAAAAATCATTTTGGCCCCCGCGGAACGACCGTGGCCGCGACCGCCGGCACCGTCAGGACATGTGAGGCCCCGCCTCCCGCGACCGGCACGCTATGAGCCGGGAAAGGTGCCCATGGGGAACTGCACGTTGGAGGCCGGGTCCTGGCGGGAGAGCGGAAAAGAACGCTCTTGTCATCCGCCGTGAAACTGCCGGGGATGTCGGAAGCGGATGAAACGTCAGGCGTCGGGCCTCCCCCCTCGGCCGGCATGACGAAGACGTCGAAATTCCCGAAGCGGTCGGAGGCGAAGGCGATCGACTTCCCATCGTGGCTCCAGACGGGAGCGAAGTCGTACGATTCGCTGAGGGTCAGCGGAATGGCCGGGCCGCCCGCGGCCGGAACCGAATAGATGTCCCCCTTGAACCTGAACAGAATCGTCCCTCCGTCAGGCGAGACGGCCGGGTACCGCAGCCACAGCGGATGTTCCTGGGACGCGAGAGGGACTGCCCAGGACGGCGGCCAGGAGCAGCGACAGAATGGCGGGCTTCAGAACGGAACGGCGGGAAATGGGCATAGATTCCTCCATGGGATAAAGAACATCCTTTGATATAGACGTGCGGCGATGGACTTTGGTTCCTCCGGGAGGAGATTTCCTCCCGGCCCAGCTAGGCTGACAGGTCCGTCGCGATCTCGGTCAGATCGACGCTCGGGTCCTTGAACCGGGACGGCGGGATCCCGGCCCCTGCTTTGATGATCTCCAGAGCGGCCAGGAACTCCTTCGTTCGTCCCATGGCCGCAACCGCCCGTAACGCTCCCTTCCGGTAATAGCCGATGAGAACCTTCTCCGCTCGAGGTCGCCCCGAAAGACAACGCGATGGAGGAGGCTGGCGGATAGCCTGCGTATTTTATGGAAACGTCGCCCTGGTTCGTCCAGAAGAACGGGATTTCGCCGTAGGCTTTTTCGATGCCGCCCAGGCCCAGGGCCGCATGCCGTCCTTGCCGCTCGGCTTCGACCCAGTGCTCCACGCGCCGGGGCTCGCCGGTCAGCGGATCCGGGACCAGCGCGATATCCCCCACGGCGAAGACGTCCGGGTCCGGGGTCCCGAGCCTGGAGTCGACCGGCACGGCGCCTTTGACGACGAGACCGCTTGTCTCGAGATATCCGGTGGCCGGCGCGACGCCGACGCCCGCGACGACGACTTGAGCGGCGATCCGGGAGCCGTCCGAGAGGGTCACGCCATCCACTTTCTTCCTGCCGGAGATCTCCGTCGCCGTCCGTTCGAGATGGAAGACGATGCCGCTTTTCTCGTGCCTTCGCCTGATGAAGGCGCCGATCTCGGGGCCGAACACACGGGTCATAAGAACCGGTTCGGGCGCGATCACATGGACCTCGAGGCCCCGCGAGCGAAGAGATGCGGCGACCTCGAGCCCCAGGAAGCTGCCGCCGATCACGGCCACGGCCTTGGCCCGGGAGAGAGCGCCGGTGATCGCATCGGCATCGCGGAGGCTTCGAAGAACGAAGAAGCCGGACAGCCGCGTCCCTTTGATATCGGGGATCCTCGGCGTCCCGCCGGTCGCCAAAAGGAGACTGTAGTAATGGAGACGCCGTCTATTGGAAAATGCGACGGCCTTCTTTTGCCGGTCGAGGCCGGTCGCCCGGTGCTCTTTGAGGATCTCGATGCCAAGACGGCGATAGACGGCCTCAGGCTCGAGGACAGTCGTCCCTCGACGTGTCGCCGGCCACCTTCGAGCCGGCCGGTCATACGGCAGTTCGGCCTCCGCGGTGGCCATCAGCACCCTCCCGGCGAAACCGATCTTTCTCAGAGCCAGCGCCGCATTCAAGCCGCCCGCCCGCCCCGAGAATGAGAACGGTCCGGTCGTCGTTTCCACGGGGGACGGAGGGGACCTCGGCCCGGATCTTCCTGACGTAGACGTCACCGCCTTCGACTTTGGCTTCATAACGGGCCAAGTCATCGAGGGCCGGGGGCGCTTCGACCGTCCCCGACCTGACATCGAACCTCGCGGTGTGCCAGGGACAGGTGATGGTGTGGTCGCGGAGCCGCCCTTTCTCGAGAGGCCCGCCGTAATGGCTGCATTTCCCGCCCATGGCGCAGATCCGGCCCTCGATGCGGGCCAGAAACACGGCCCGCGTGCCGGCCCGGGCGCCGACCGGCGCGCCCTCCTTGAGCTGATCTTCGGCGACGGCCTTGTGCCACTTGTTCTTGTTGGTCATGACGTCTCCCCCCGAGGCTCGTCGGAAGCCTTTTTTCATTCTTTCAGAATCTCCCCTGGATTTCCACTCCCCGCTCGCCCGTTTTGCAGGATTCCCCCGGCCGGCGGGTCCTCTATTCCAGCCACTGGGGGGTTGCGGATCAGGGCTTCACGGCCGCGGCCAGCATCTCGAAGTCGTCCGGCGTCAGGACGTTTGCGCGGCTGAAGGCGCCCAGCTTCGCGCCAAAGATCCCGACCGAGGCGAAGCCGGCCTGCCTAGAGAAGCCGCGTCAGTTCGGACGGGATGTACCAGCGTCGTCACAGTCGATCCCGATCGGACGGCCATGGTCGTCGCGGGCTTCGAGGAAGTCGCACTCACCGATAGTGCCCCGGGTGAAGGGTTCCCTGTCATAGGTCTCGGCATAATCGGTGAAGAGGGCCTCATACCATTTTTTGGCCATGACTGCATTATCCGTATTTCCTTTCGGTCTTTATTTCTTCCCGACGGAGAACGCGTCGCCGAGTTTGGCGCCGATCCCGAAATAGGCCATATTGCCGAATGACCCCCACAGCATCGGCCGCACCTTCTCGATATCCGGAATCTGTTTGGAATTCAGAACCTCGCTGTCGGCGACCAGGCCGACGATCTCCCCGATGAACATCGTGTGCAGGCCGAGATCGACCTGCTTGACCAGCCGGCATTCCAGGGCATAAGGGAATTCCTTGACGATCGGGGCGTTGACCAGTTGGCTCTTTTCCGGAGTGAGGCCGGTCTCCTTGAACTTGTCGCGCTCGCGTCCCGACACCGTGCCGACGAAGTCGGCCTCCTGGAGATGTTTTTCGGAAGGAATGTTCACGGTGAAGGCCTCGGTCTGCTTGATGTTGTGATAGCTGAGCGTGGCCTCCCTGAGAGACACGCTGAGACACGGCGGCTTGCTGGAGGCGATCCCTCCCCAGGCGGCGGTCATGATATTGGGCCTGCCGTCGGGGCCATATGTTCCGATGACGAGCACCGGCGAGGGCAGCAAGAGCGTTTGGGCTGGAAGACTGAGTTTCATGATGATCTCCCTTCGGACTCTAACGTCCGCCGAAGCCGAGGCTCAGACCGAACCGGACGCCGAAATACTCCCCGAGCTCGATCTCTTCGGGCAGGAAGCCGATCGTCTTGTAGATCAGGCCCACGTCGAGCGACAGGTATTGAAAGCGGGAACCGGGCCTCAGCGGCAGCTTGTAGCGGCCGGTCACATCGACGGCCCCGCCCGGCTTGCCGCGATGTTCGGTGAAGCTCAGGCCGAGCGGCTGGTTCCAGTAGTGGACCATGGCCGACACGTCCACGCGCTTCGCGACCGGATAGTCGTTGACGCCGATCCCCGCTCCGAGGAACCAGCGATCGAGGTTCTCGAACTCGCGCAGATAGGCGTTGACCTTCACCTTCCCCTTATAGGCCAGCCAGAGCTTCTCGTCGATGAAATCGCCGAAAGGCCCCATGCAGTGCCCCAGGCCGACATTGACCCGCAGATCGTCGGACAGACGGACATTGCTCACTCCGATGATGTTGGCGTTGGCCAGGTTGAGGAACGTCCGCCCTTCCACCCGGTGCAGGTAATGCCGCTCCCGGTCCGTCAGGTCGGCATAGCGCGTGTAGCGTGTGTACGGCATGGTGGGCCGGAACAGATGGCGGATGACGCCGTAGAGGTCGTTGCCGACGATGTCCCGCCGCAGCTCGTCCGCTTCCTCCGGGCCGTCCGTGTCGTGTTTGAAGATCCCTTCCGTAAAATAGCGGACGATGGCGAACTTGCGGAGCAGGTATTCCACCACGAGATTCTTGTAGCTATCGTCCCCCAGGGACATCAGGGTCTCTTCCCGCGTGGCCAGCATGTAGTCCGATTCGAAACCGGCCGTGTGGAGCCGGATGAAGGTGGGGAATTTCGTGTCCCGCAGGTTCTGCAGGGTCGCATCCGTGACGCCGTCGACGTAGCCGCTTCGCTCCGAGAACGGGAACGGGTGGGACACCGAGCCGATGTCCTCCCCGACCAGGATGGACCGGTGCCCTTCCTCGTGGGTCATCGTTTTGAAGAAGAGAAGGCCGAAGGCGCCCTGGATGACGTAGCTGAGAACGGGCTTGAGCTCGCTGTTGAGCGCGTCCGAGAAGAGCCGGAAGCCGCTCAGGCTGTTCTCGTCGACCTGGCGCATGGTGAAGAGCCGGGCCGGGGAATCCCTGAGGATGAAGGGATACGTCTTCTCCTTATTCGCGGCACTCGGGGCATCCTGGGCGGCCAAGGAGGCGACCGAGGCGATCGCCAGGATCAGAGCCGGGATCCTCTTCATGCGACAATTCTATTTTTTCAGCAGGATCAGCGAGTACGTATCGGCGACGAGGATCGTCTTTCCCAGGACGCAGAGATTCTGGGCCTCCCCCGGCGTGTCGTAGGACGAAACGAGCCGCGGCGCATTCGGGTCGGAAACGTCGATCTTCTTGACGCCGGCCAGGCCGTCGGCGACATAGGCGAAGCGTCCGTCCAGGACGACGGCGCTCGAAAAATCGTCGGAGGCGGCGGCGCCCAGGATCTTCGGCGCGTCCGGCCGGCCGATGTCGACGATGATCAGGCCCTCCGCTCCGGAAGCCACGTAGGCGAGATCCTCCCGGACGGCCACTCCGCTCGGTTCGCCGGCGAGCTTGACCAGCCCGATCTCGACCGGCGCCTTCGGGTCCCGGATGTCGAGGATGTGGAGGCCGCTGTCGCTGTTGGCCAGGTAGGCGCGATCCCCGGAAACGGCCAGCCCGTAGGTGAATCCGGGCAGCTTGAACGAGCCGACGACCGTCGGGGCGGCCGGGTTCGTGACGTCGAGGGTGTAGAAGCCGAAGTTGTCGGCCGTGAGATACGCGGAGCTTCCCCGGACGACGAGCGTCCTGGGGATGCCCTCGGTGAATGTCAGGGGCTTGCCCGGCTTGGGCTTGGCCGGGTCGGTGACATCGAAGACCCTGATCGACCAGCGGTCGGTGACGTAAACGTAGCTCCCGTTGGCGGCGATGTTCTGGACGCCCCGGAAGATGTTCGTCCCGCCGACGAGGATGGGCCGGGCCGGGTCGGCGGCGTCCACGGCCAGCACGCCGGAGAGCTCGCCGACCGCGAAGGCGTAGCGGTCCCGGCCGCAGACGGCGACGATGGAGCTCGGCGTGGGGAACTGGCCGATGACCGCCGGCTTTCGGGGATCGGCGATGTCCATGAAGAAGATGCCCGAGAAGTAGTCGACGACGATGGCCCGGTTGTCCCGCAGGATGACGCGCCAACCCTCGTTGTACATCGTGTATTTGTTGGTCGAGACGACGGCCGGGGAAACCGGGTTGGAGACGTCGAGGATCTGATAGCCGCCGTCATAGAGGCTCCCGACGCAGAGAAGCTTCTCGGTCGCCGAGACGCTGTGGGCATATCCCTCCGCGACCAGAGAGGCGGCCAGCTTGGGCCCGGCCGGCGAGGCGATGTCCACGACCTTGATCCCGCCGGAGCCGTCGGCGATATAGGCATAGTCCCCGGAAAGCGCGACGCTCTCGGCCGTGCCGTCCGTGTCGAGGGCCCCCGATCGAGGCGAGCCGGGCCGGGATCGGCGACGTCGACGATCTCCAGGCCGGCGCTGCCGTCGGCCAGGAAGAGATAATTTCCCCGGAGAACGATCCCGGTCGCCTCGCCGGGGGAATCCCAGGAGCCGGCGATCTTCGGGCGCCGCGGGATCCGCGATGTCGACGGCCAGCAATCCTCCGGGCCCGTCGGCCACGAAGGCCGTGGATCCGGAAGCCGCGACGTCCCGGGCTTCGCCGGAAGTATCAAGGACGCTCTTCAAAACCGGCGCCTTCGGGTCGGTGACGTCGATCACGGCCAAGCCCTTGTCGGCCGCGGCCACCAACGCGAGGTTTCCGGACAAAGCGACGGCGAACCCCCCGCCGAGATGGATCTGGGAGAGCGTTTTCGGGTCCCGGGGATCGGACAGGTCCAGGATCGCGAAGCCGTCGAGGAAGACGCAGTAAGCCAGCGCGCCGCGGATCTCGACGTCGTGGGCTTTCGTCCAGAGGGACGAGCCGAGGAAGACCAGCCCGTCGCTCTCCCGGCCGACGCAGGCCAGGACGCCGAGCGAAAACAGGATCAGGGCCGATACAGCCCGCGGACGGAATCTCGATTTGGGCATGTTCGTCCTCCCGCCCGGCGCTCAGATCAGGATGTCGTCGAGCCAGCCCAACTTGATCAGCTCGATCTTCTGGGGGTCGGCCGTGCCGATCCCGTATTTCGTGTCGGCGAGCTGGATGTGCTTGGGGACCGGGGGAATTTCCTGGGCCGGCCCCAATTCGATCCGCCGTTTGGCCATGATCAGCCGGAGGCCGACCGAATCCACGGCCACCGGATCCTGCCCGACGATGAGGCCCTTATAGTTCCAGACGTAGCGGCGGCTGAAATTGTGCGGGCCGCGGCCGTGGAATTGCGGGGTCAAGGCGCAGAGGACGTTCAGCCGGGTTTTCCCCTTGACCTGCGGCAGGAGGAAGAGCGACCCGAGCGCGGCGCAGCTGTCGGGGTGATAGGCCGGCTGGGATTCGCCGAACATGATGTAATTCTTCAGGCAGCCCGACATGCCGGCCAGGTAGTGCGTGCGGAGGGGGCGGGCGTTGATCAAGGCCGTGGCCTTCACGAAGAGGGGGTTCGTCCGCACGGTGTGGTCGTCCAGCCCGATGTTCTTCTCCTCGACCCCGGCGTCCAGGACGCGGCGCTTGATGGCCTTCTCGACCGGGGCGGGCGTCGGCAGAAAGGACCAGACGTTGGTCTTGATCCCGACGATGTCCTCGGGTTTGACCAGCCGTTTGAAGGCCTCGACCGGATCGCTCAGGTCCAGGAGCTTCGAAACGGCTTCGTCCAGCATCTGCTGGATGACCGGCTCGTTGAAGGCGGAATCGGCGTCGAGCGCGTCCGGATGACGGATCAGGACGACGCGGGTCTTCTCGGCCGGCGCGGGCGTGCTCCGGCCGAACGCGGCGGTCGCTCCCAAAACGGCTGCGGCGGTGCCCCGGATGAAATCGCGGCGGGATAGGAAGGATGTCATGGTCACCTCATTTGAGCGGACGAACTGCCGTTTCCGCGAGCCGCAGAGCGTATTCTCTCGACGGCCCCTCGAAAACGACCGCCAGGACGTTATCCCGAGTCTTGATCATCGTCCATTTTTTGTTTTCGTTCAGTCCGGCCCCATCGGCGTCCGCCCCCGGCAGGAACGACTTCAGGAACGACGAGGCGGCGGCTTTAGCCCTATCGGCGTCGGGATAGCGGACGACGAGCAGCCGGCCGGCGTCGCCGCCCGGCGAATCGTATTCGGCGAACAAGCATTCGGTCTTTTCGTCCAGATTCAGGATGTTCTCGGAGGAGACGAAGTAACGGTTGCTGAGATGGACGTGGTTATGAAAATAGGAGGTCTTGTCAGCCTGCAGCCCGGCGGGCGGAAGGAGCTTGAGCATCTCCGGGAGGGCCCCGTCCGGGCCGAGCAAGGGGGCGACCGCCTTCCCCAGCTCGAGGACGGCCTTTTCCGCCTTGTCCTCGTTTCCCGAGACCGTGATCGAGACGAAATAGCGGCCTCGCCAGAACCGGAGGAGCCCCGGACCGTACTCCGAGCCCTGGCCGATCCCCGCCTCCGGGTCCTGCCGGTCGCAGGAGAACAAACCGAAGGCCTCGGCCGGCGAGCCCATATCGTAGATATCGAGGACGAGCTCATTCTCCGCGGCGTCGGCGTATTTGCGGACGAAGACTTCGCGGAAATCGAAGGCCAGATAGACTTCCGCGCCGCCGTCCATATAATCGTAGAGCGTCTTCCGGTCATAGACCGCATCCTGCCCGGCGGCTTTCCAGTCGAGGACTTGCTTGGGGATTTGCGGGCCGAAATCTCTCACGGCACCTCCGGCTAGGGAAAGAAGGACGGGAATGATCGCGACGGGCAGGAATCGGGCGATTCTCATCGTGAAAGTTACCATAGCGGAAGGGCCGCCGGCATGTCAAATGCCGTGCGCCCCGGGCCGCCGCCCTTCCCGTTCGCGGCATGGTGAGGCCGCCTTCTTCACCCATCCAGGCGGTTGCGGGCCCTTTGAGGCTCAGAGGTGGATCTCGACCCTGACATCGAACCCGAGGGCGTTGCGGACGGCCGGGGCCATGCTGGGATGGATCACGAACTGGACGTCCGGATGAATGTCCAGCCAGCCGAGGAGGCGGGCCTGGTACGTCAGCTCCAGGTCCCATTCGGTCCGCCGAACAGGCGACCCTTCGAGAGCGGACATCCTCATATAGTCGTCCCCGTTGAATGCCGCGGCGAAGGCCAGCCCGGCGATGTCGCGGCTCCGTCCGGGGAAAAGGCCGGTAAAGGATAATCCGCCGCCCGTGAACAACCCGAGCCGGTTGATCCTGGCGTTGGCGGCTCCCACCCGCGCGAAGGCGACGAGATTCCGGCCCGTGTCCCCATCCTGGCGCCAAACCGTGTGGGACAGCAGAACGTAGAGTCCCTCGTCGCCGCGGATCTTTCCGGGCTCTTCGGGCCGCGGCAGAACGGGGGTGAACCGGGCCGTGTAACCCCACAGCCCCAGGACGATCTTGCCCGCGTAAGAGGGGGACACATAGCGTCTGATGCTCTCCCGCACCGCCTGTCTCCGGTGCCGCCGCCCGGCGAACGGGAAGTGATAGCCCGCTTCGGCCGCCAGCAGGACGCCGTTGCCCTTGCGGAAGACGACCCGCGTCCCGTCGGGATCGGAGGGGTCTCCGGCCAGGCCGTTCAGGATCACGGATTGGAGGTAAAACCCGCCCGTCTTGAGCCGGACCCGGAAGCCGGGGGTCGTGTAGGGGAAGATCGAAGGTCCGTTGGGGCCGCTGAAGGCGAAGGTCGGGTCCATGCCCTGGGAGGAGTTCAGGAAGACCGAGGCGGCCTCGACGACGTCGAACTCCGAGTTCAGGTCAAAGAGCCCGGCCAGGAGCGACAGGCGCCCGCCGAAGAGGTCCTGCTGGATCCAGGCTTCATAAAGCCTCACGGCACCGGAGGCCGCGATGTTGCTGATCGTTTGTATCTCGCCGAATCGGCGCTCGGGGTCGCCTCCCTCGATGCCCATTCCGTAAACGAACAGCGTCGCTCCCCGCCACCCCACGAGCTTGTGCAGGTCTAGCGACAGGGTCAGGGAAACGTTCTGGAGATAAACGGGACCCCGGCGCAAGCCGCCGGAGACGTCGGAGAACACTTCGCCGAGATAAGTCAACCCGGGCGTGACGCCTTGGCCGCCTTCCGTGTCCGTCCCGGTCCCGGCGGCGATCCCCATGACGCGGAGAAGGAGGGCCAGAGTGAAGAAGACGGCCGTTCGGCCCCAGACTCGGCGGGTGGGCGCGTCTCCCCGGGCGTCAGCTTCCCTCATTTTCCCTCTGCGCCCATTGTAGCAAATTCCGGCCGGCGTATCCTGTCACCTGGGACCTGTTCCCGCCCCGGAGGATAAAGCCGGGACATCCAAGGCGGGCCAGCCCGGCCCGCGCCAATGCCGTTCTGGCATAATTATTGCATAACCGTCTGATGCCATGACTAAAAACGATCGACGCCAAAAAGACGATACTAGGGACTTCGTGCTTCTGTACCTGGCTCTGCTCAAGAGGGGCGATCTGGTTGCCATCTACGATGAAGCCAGGAAGAGGGCGTGGCGCGCGGCTCTGGACACTTCCGGCCGCAAAGCCGGTTGAAGCTCTGCCTTCCTATCTTGCCGTTTATTACTTAATGCCGGACGCGAACTCCTCGAGAGTGCGCAGCTTCAATGTCGGATCGTCCTGCACAAGCTGCCGCAGGATGCGGAGATGCCCGGACCCGTAGATGACGAGCACGCGATCGCCCGGCTCGATGACGTTCAGCAGGTGCGTGTGGATGCGGATGTTGCGCTTGTACCAATCCATGAGCAGTTGGGCCCCGGCGTAGTCGTACTCTTCGCCGAAGTGGGCGAATAAGGCATAGTTGGCAAGGTCGCGGCGGACCGCTTCGCCCGAATTGATCCGCAGGAACATCTGCAGCACGGAGTGCGACTTCAGGAACTCGTCACCGTCCTTCGACGCCTTCCCAAAATTCGCCATCAGTGACTCAAGCTCCTTTTCGCGCCCGTGAGCCTTGGCGTAATCCTGGACCGTGGGGTAGGAAAAGTCCTCCTGCGTGTCGACGCCGTAGACCTTGGGCAGGTTCAGCTCCTTCCCGAGCCGGAAGCCGATCTGCTCGCGTTCGTCGCGGCCAAGCTCGTGCTTTCCGGCCAGGTAGTCCTGGTAAAGCTGGATCTTCGCGTGGCTCGAAGACGCTTCGAGCGCGATCTTGGTAGGACGGAAGCGGGCCAGCACATCGAGCAGTTCGCGCATCTCGGCCTGGCGCTTGGGAGCCAGTACGTCATCGGCTTTCATATTGAAAATGTCGCGGCCGGGATTGCCCATATGATAGCTGCCAAGGATCAGGACTTCGGCTAGAGGCGGTCCGTCAATACGATCCGCCGGCAATCGCGGCGGCGCGACCTGGGCGGGAGCGACGCTCGACGCAAAAAAGACCAAGGCGCTGGCGAAAAGCACGGAAAATCCATTTTTTACCATCGGTGACAGACCTCCACCTCGGACATTCAACCAAATAGACTTCCGAGGCCGGGAAAAGGTTGCCTTGCGCGGGCCCAAGGCCAGATCACGGTCGGCGACTGCGAGTGACGGTCAGGACATCCGCCAGCGGACGCCCGCATCCTTGCAGATCCGGCGCGCGACGGCTCGTCCGGTCATCAGTCCGGCGGGCAGGCCGCCGCCCGGGCTGGTCCACTGGCCGGCCATATAGAAGCCCTCGAGGCCGGGCAGGACCGGAGGGAGCCCCCTGAATCCCGTGGCCGGAGTCAACAGCCAGCCTTCCATGCTACCCTGCCAATTGCCGGTGTAGCGGATGACGGTCGCAGGCGTGGCCACGTCGACGACCTCGATCTTCCCTTTCGCTTGGGGAAACCGCGTCTCGAAAACGCGGCTCACTTCGTCCGCCACCCGCAGCTTCTCGGCGTCGTAGCGGGCCCGGTCCGCTTCGCGCAGATGACGCCAATACTCAAAATTGTCGGTGGCGATGAACGCGACAACCGCCGTCTTGCCGGACGGAGAGAAAGCCGGGTCGAAGTTGAAGACGCGGAAGGGAAGCCAGCTTTCCCGCGTCCCGGGATCGACCGCGATAGCCTCGTCCAGGAACAAGGACAGGAAGCCGGGCTCTCCGGCCAGATCAGCGCCGACCCCGAGCGAAACCTGGACGTAGGAAGGGAACGGCTTGTAGGTCTCGTAGGCCCTCCGGAGCTTGTCGCCGACGAACTTCCCTTCGAGCATATCGAAGATCGTAGCGTGGCCGTCAGCCGCGGAGACGACGACGTCGGCGGCGACCGTCTCCCCACCGGCAAGCCTCACGCCCTTGGCGCGGCCGCCCTCGACCAGGACGCGCTCGGCCCGGGCCTTGAACCGGATGCGG
Source organism: Candidatus Aminicenantota bacterium (assembly GCA_963725825.1). Lineage (GTDB taxonomy): Bacteria > Acidobacteriota > Aminicenantia > Aminicenantales > Saccharicenantaceae > RBG-16-66-30. Next base: position 38,568 of record CAVSAI010000046.1, on the reverse strand, counting down.
CCGCCGAGATCCCTATACGCCTGCTCGATCAGGCCGATGAGCTTCGGGGAGCCTCCGAGCGGATATCCGGCGTTGCCTGAGGCCATCCAGGCCAGGGAGAAGATGATAGCGACCACGGTCAGGTCCTTGTTCCCGGAAGAGAAGAAGCCCCTCAGTAGGGGATTTTTGAATCTTTCCGAGAAATCCCCCATAGTCAATTTTCCATACTTTGCCAGGGCCGGGAGATACGGAACCATCCTGGCCATCGCCCAGAGGTTGGCCGGCAGGGAATCGCCCTCTGGGAAGCGGAGCCTCTTGAACTTCCGGACGAGCCGGGTGAATTCCCTGACGGCAACGGCGTCCTCGGGGGCCTTGGCCAGCAGCTCTTGTTCCAGACGGTCGGGGTCGCGGAAGATCGTGAGCGTCCGATCTCCCCGCTCTATGACCAGGTAGACGGGATCCTCATGGAACCGGACCCGGCCGATATCGAAGACTTCCTTCCAGAGGGCGTTGAGCGAACCGCCCTCCTTGGAGCCGACGAGCCAATGGACGCAGTTCTCGAACGTATAGCCGCCCCTCGTCCAGGCTGTGGCCAGTCCGCCAGCAGCCGTATGCATTTCCAGGATCTCCGTGTCGAAACCCTGTTTTCTCAGATAGACGCCGGCGCAAAGCCCGGCGATCCCGCCGCCGATGATAACGACCTTCTTCTGATCCAAGTTCTTCCCTCCTGATGATATGCGCCTGATCTTGTCCATGGCCCTGGCTAGCCCTGCCAAGGGGCTCTTTGGGAAAATCAGGATAGCGCGTGCGCGGACGGGCGTCAAATTGTCGCCATTCGCCGCGAAGCCTTGTTTGCCATGAGGAGGGTTTCCAGGGGTCGCGCGCGCCGGGACCAGCGGCTCTTAGCGCGGCTTCCGCCCTGACGCAAGGCCGTCCCGGATGGCGTAGGCCACGTGGTTCCGGCCTCCGGCTTTGGCCTGGTAGAGGGCCTCGTCCGAGGCGGCGAGCAGGGAGTCCGCCGTGTCCTGCCCCGTTCCCCGGGCCACTCCGATGCTGACCGTTATCGAAACAGGCCCGGACTTCGTCTTGATCTCGGTCTCCGCGACCCGGACACACAGCCGTTCGTACAGACCCTCCCCGACTCCGTCCGTCGGGTCGGCGGCGATCACGAGGAATTCCTCGCCGCCGTATCGGCCGACAAAGTCGTGTTCCCGCAGCTGGGCTTGGAGGCAACGGGCGAAGCCGATCAGCGCTTCGTCTCCCGCCTGGTGGCCGAGGGCGTCGTTGATCCTCTTGAAGTGATCGATATCGCACATGCCGACGCTCAGTCCGCTGTTTTCCCGTTTCGCCCGGGAAATCGCCTCGTCGAGCCCGTCCAGGATGGCCCGGCGGTTGAGGAGTCCGGTCAGGGCGTCGTGGGTCGCCTGGTAGGCCAGGGCGTCCCGCGCTTCCCTCAGACTGGACTGCAGCTCCAGCATCCGTCGGCCGGCCCTGATCCTGGCCTGCAATTCCTCGCTGTCGAAGGGCTTGGAGATATAATCGTTGGCCCCCGCATCAAGTCCTCGGACGACGTCGCCTTTTTCCCCCGGCCGGTCAGAAGAATGACGTGGGCGGGACAGGAGGAATCGATTTGCCGCAGACGGCGGCAAACCTCCAAGCCGCTCATCCCGGGCATGTCCCAATCGAGAAGGACGAGCTCGGGCGCGTCGGTCCGCTGCAGCGCGTCCCAAGCGGCCGTGCCGTCTTCCACGGCGACGGGATCATAGCCCCACTTTTTCAGGATGGCGACAAGAATGCCGCGCGACGTTAAATCGTCCTCGGCGATCAGGATCCTCATCACCCGGCCTCTTGCATGCGCGCTTTGAGCAGATCGAACTGCGTCTCGAGCTCGGGCAGGAGGCCGGCGGCCTCTCTCAGGCGTCCCGTCCGGCCAAGCCTCTCCATGTCGTTGGCCGCGGCGCTCAGGGCCAGACCCCCGACGTTGGCCGCCGCGCCTTTGATCGCGTGCGCCTGGCCTCCGGCCGATCCCGCGTCGCCTTGGTCGATGAGCTCCTTGAGCTTTTGGATCTGCCGGGGCATGTCCGCCAAAAAGCCCGCGATGATCTCCTTGACCAGATCCTCGTCACCGATCAGCCGGGCCAGGAGGGCCGGCCGGTCGAAAACGGGCTGCCCTTCGGATTGTCGGGATTCCGCGGCGGGCGCGGCGACCAGGCACCTCTCGAGCGCATCGGCCAAGGCCTGGGGCGCGATCGGTTTGGAGATATAGTCATCCATGCCCGCCTCGAGGCAACGCTCGCGGTCGCCTCTCATGGCATGGGCGGTCATGGCGATGATGGGTATTCGCCGGTTGGGAATTTTGGCTTCGCCCGAGCGGATGGCCCGGGTCGCTTCGAAACCGTCCATCACCGGCATCTGCACGTCCATGAGCACGATGTCGTAAGCGCCCGTCTCCAGCGCCCGGAGGGCTTGGCGCCCGTCGGCCACGACGTCGGCGCGGAAGCCCAGCTTCCCGAGAATGCTCAGGGCCACCTGGCGGTTGGTCGCGTTGTCCTCGGCCAGAAGGATGCGGACCCTGCGCCGGCTGTCCTCGTTGATCGAGTGGCGCGTCACCAGGGCGGTCTCGGGCTCCATGACAGACGGATGGCAGGCGCCGAGGACGGTGGCCAGGCAGTCGTATAATTGGGATTGCTTGACCGGCTTGGTCAAGTAAGCGGAGAAGCCGAGGGCCTCGAGCCGCTTCGCGTCGCCCCGCTTGCCGTACGAGGTGATCATCACCAGGCGGGTATCGCGAAGCTCCGGGTCGGCCTTGATCGTCCGGCCCAGGGTCTCGCCGTCGATGTCCGGCATGTTCATGTCCGTGAGGACGACACGAAAGGGATCGCCCTCGGCCCGAGCGGAGCGCAGCATGTCGATCGCTTCGTTCGCGCCGGCGGCCTCCGCGTGCCGGGCGCCCCACGAAGCCAGCTGTTCGGCCATGACGAGACGGTTGGTCGGATTGTCGTCCACGGTCAGGATGCGCACGCCTCGGATCTCGGCTCGGCGCGCCCCGTCGCGGCGCTCGGGCGGGAGCGCCCGTTTGCCGAGTTCCGCGGTGAACCAGAAGGTCGACCCCCGGCCTTCGACGCTTTCGACGCCGACCTCGCCGCCCATGAGTCCGGCGAGGCGTTTGGAGATGGCCAATCCCAATCCCGTTCCGCCGAACCGCCGTGTGGTCGAAGCGTCGGCCTGTTGGAAGGCGGTGAACAGGAGCCCGATCTTGTCCTGGGGAATGCCGATCCCCGTGTCCCGCACTTCGAAGCGGGCTTTGAGGCGGTCGCCGGTTTCCGATTCCGGCCTGACCTCGACGGTGACCTCTCCCCTGGAAGTGAACTTGACGGCGTTGCCCCCCAGATTAAGCAGGATCTGGCGAAGACGCCCGGGGTCGCCCCGCAGGTAGGTGTGCATCTCCGGGTCGATGCGATAGATGAATTCGATGCCCTTTTCGTGGGCTCGCAAGGCCAGCAGCTCGGCCACGCCCTCCAGCATCGTGCGCAGGTCGAAATCGAGGTCCTCCACGTCCATCCTGTCGGCTTCGATCTTGGAGAAGTCGAGAATGTCGTTGATGACCGCGAGCAGGGCCTCGCCGCTCGAGCGGACGGTTTCCGCATAAAGGCGCTGTTCCTCGGACAGCTCGGTCGCCAAAAGCAGCCCGGTCATGCCGATGACGCCGTTCATGGGGGTGCGGATCTCGTGGCTCATGTTGGCCAGGAACTGGCCCTTGGCGATGTTGGCCGCCTGGGACTCGAGGGCCAGCTGGTCCGCCCGCTTGATGGACGCGTCGAGCTGAACGTTGGATCGCTCCATGATCTCCATCGCCCGGCGCAGATTCTCCTCGGCGGCGGCTTGCTGCAAAACGAAAGAAACGGCGCTGCTCAGGCCGCCCAGCTTGGCGTCTTCCCCGTCCGAAAGGGGATGGTCGGCGAAGAGAGCCAGGACCCCTTGTGTCTCCGCGCCGGGGACCTGGAGTCGGTATCCCGCGAACGACACAAGTCCCAGCTCGCGCGCCCATTCATGATCATGAACGCGCGGGTCGTGGGTCACATCGTTGGTGAGAAATCGGAGTTCTTGGTCCGAGGCGATCCGTCCGATTTTGTAGCAGCCGAACGGAACGCGGCGGTGGCCTTGGCCGTCAATATGGGTATATCGGCCGGAGCTCGCCAGGAGATGCAGGCAGCGGTCACGGAAGCGGCATTCGTGAGGGCCCTCCCGCACTTGGGCATGGAGGCATCCCTGTTCGCACAGATCGCCGGGCCGGATCAGCCAGATACGGCAGAAATCGGCGTCAAAGATCCGGACGACCCCGTCGGTGATGATCTTGAGCTTGGCCTCGAGCGGGGCCGGCGGGAGCAGGGAGTGGAGAAGATCGTTGAGGCCCTGTTGCCGGTGGAGTGTTCTCAGCCGTTCTTCTTCCGCCTGCTTTTGCTCGGTGATGTCTCTAAAGAGGCCCATCATGTATCTTCTTCCCGATAACGTGATCGGGGCCCCGCGGACATTGGCATAAAAGACGCTTCCGTCCTTTCTTCTCATGGGAAGATCTCTGGAAGGCACGAGCGGGTCGTTCGCTTGGATCTCCATCTGCTCTTTCACATAAAGCAGTTTGTCTTTGGGATGGATGTCCCCGATCCCCAATTCCTTCAGCTCTTCCAGGCTATAGCCGAGCATCTGAGCCATGCTGCTATTAGCGCTGTCGATCTTTTGATTCTCCAAACTCGTCAGGAGCATCCCGTCAATGGCCTTGTCAAAAATGAATCTAAATCTTTCCTCGCTCTCCCGCAGGGCCTCTTCGGCCCGCTTGCGCTCGGTGACGTCAACGAAAAAGCCCACGTGGTACGGGTGGCCCTCCAAGACCATCATTGAGGCGCTGATGTCGGCATAAAACAAGGTCCCGTCTTTGCGCAGGCACGGAAGATACGACGCCATCGTCTTTTCACCCCGCCCTTGGGCCTCGAACTCGGACTGCACATAGTCTAATGCCTCTTTGGGGTGAATGTCAGTCACTCCCAACCCCTTGAGCTCTTCTTCGGTATATCCGAACATCCTGCACAGGGCCGCGTTGGCTTGGCGGAAATGCCTGCTCTCCAAGTCCGCCACGAGGATTCCCTCTCCGGCGCCTTCGAACAGCGCCTTGTAATTGGCCTCGGACTGCTTGAGCTCGGTGATATCCCTGACGGTCGCTTGGAGGACGGTCTTTCCGGCATACTCCATCCGGGTCAGGAGGACGGTGGCGAAAAATTCCTCGCCGTCGGTCCGCATGTGCGTCCACTCGAAGATCAGGGAGCCGTCGCGCATGGCCCTTTCGATCATCTCCTTGGCCTTCCCGGCGGAGGCGCGGCCGTCCGGCTGCAGCGCGGGGGACAGATTCCCTGGTCCGAAGGAAATGAACTCCTGCACATTCTTCGCCCTGAACAAGGCCAGCGCGGCCGGGTTTCCGGACGTGAAATTCCATTCCGGGGGCGCCAAGGTCATGATGGCGTCCCTGGAGCTCTCGAAAAGGACGCGGAACCGTTGCTCGCTCTCCCGCAGGGCCCCCTCGGCCCGCTTGCGTTCGGTGACGTCGCTCACGAAATTCAAGGTCGCCGGCTGACCGTCCCACTTGATGAGTATGGCGGTGACTTCGGCCCAGCGGACTTGGCCGGAGCGATCGACGATCCGAACATCATAGAGCGCGGGCGTCTCTTCCCCTCTCATTCGTTTCAGGTGCCGTTCGATGACCATTCCCCTGTCGTCGGGATGGACGAACTCGGTAAACGGGATCTTTTTGAGCTCCTCGACGGAACAGCCCACCATCCGGATGGTCATCGGATTGCTGAACACCATCTTGCCGCTCTGAACGACGAAAATCGCTTGGCTCGCGTTCTCAAAAAGGGTCCGATATTTTTCCTCGCTCTCGCGCCGGGCCTCCGACGAACGCTTCTGTTCGGAGATATCCCGGATGATGCCCACCGCGTGCCAGACGCCCCGGATCCGGACGGCATCGAGCGACAACGCCGCGTCGATCTCCCTTCCGTCCTTTCGGCGTGCATGCAGCTCGAGCGTCCGGCCTATGGCCGCCCCCCGCCCGGTGCGCTGAAATTCCGGCAAGGCCGCGCGGTGGGCCTGGTGATAACGCTCCGGAACGATCAGCTCGGACAGGTTCCGTCCCACCGCTTCGGCCTCGGTGTAGCCGAGAATGCGAGCGGCAGCGGGGTTCCAATAGGTCACGACGCCGCGCGGGCCCATCATCAGGATGGCATCCTGGGCCGAATCGGCGATGGCGCGGAGACGGGATTCGCTCTCTCGGAGCGCCTCCGCGGCCGGGGACCGGTCCCGAAAGAAGCGGGCGCCTCGCCGCCGCCAGACGTATCCCAGCGCGCCGCCGGTGCCGAGAAGCAGCACGGCCGCCGCGACGACGATCGCCCTCGATCTCTCTCTCAACGGGGCGAACGCGGCGATGACGATGCCGGTCGTCAGCAAGAAGAAAACAAGGAGGAGACAGAACGACGGCAGTCGGCCTCTGGAGGCGGGCAACTCAGGCACCGTGTTCCCTTCCACCACCAAAAGCACTCCGCGAGAGACCCTCGTCTTGGCCGGAAGGCAAGCGCGCTGAAGCGGCTAACTGAAGAATGCCTGATTGGCAAAATCTATCGGACCGCTGACTTGTGATCGAAGTCTAGGCTGGAAATGCCATAATGTCAAGGCCTGGCGGTACACACCGCCTGAGGATCCTCAACTGGCTTCCCCGAGGATCGTTCTGATTCTCGGCAGCACGTCTTCGGCCGTAAAGGGCTTAGATATAAAGCCTTTGGCGCCCATTTCTTTGATCTGCTTCTGCAGCTCGGGACTGGGATAGGCCGTAATGACAATGACGGGGATCAATACGGTTTCCGAGGAATCCCTGAGATGCTCCATCACACTGACGCCGCTGCCGGCAGGCATCTTGATGTCCAAAAGGATGAGATCCGGTTTCTCGCGAATGGCCTTGTCGACGGCCTGGATCGCATCATGGGCCACGATAACGTCATATCTGTTCGCCCTTAACCGGGAAGCGAGAAGCAAAACGATATCCGTATCATCGTCGACGACCAAGATTTTTTTAGCCATAGGCATCGTGCCCCCTTTGGCCGTTTTCCATGGCCCGCTGATAATTATGTCTCATTAAACAACTCTTCATCTGTATGTGTCAAGGCCAAACAAAATGTCCGGTTCGTGCGCAACGGTCGACCGCCGAGGCTAGCGGCCGCCCTCATTCGCGGGAGGCACCGGTTCGGGCACCCTGTTGGCGACGGCCGGGATCGTGTGGAGATAGGCGAATATCGCCCGAAGGTCCGCGTCAGTCAGGCCCTGTAAGGCGGCGATCGGCATCGGCGGGAGGATCTCCCGGCCCTTGGCCATGAGCCGGCCCGAGCGGACGGAATCGACGAACGTCTGGGCCGTCCAATCGCCGAGGCCGGTCTTCGAGTCGGGCGTGAGGTTGGCCGTGAAGCTGACTCCCCAGGGCCCGGCCCAGGCCGTGAACGTGGCGGAGGCCGAAACCAGCCACGGTCCCGGCGGAAGCTTGGGCGCCGGAGGCATGACCAGCGACTGGGGATGCCCGGACAGCATTCGCGCCATGTCGGGTTCCGGTCCCGAGGGTCCCATCTTCATTGGAGTGTGACAGTCCCCGCAGCCCGTACCCTTTACGAGATACTCCCCGCGGGTGACCGCGGCGTCCGGAGAGCTCGCGGCGGAAACAAAGACAGCCAGAGCCGCCACGGCCAGGGCCGCAACTCCGACACCGAACAGCCTGTTCCGTTCAGCGTTCATCGTTCCTCCTTGGATGATCCATCGAGAGAATCCAGCGCTCGATCGCGGCCACCGACTCGGCGTCGACGATCTTCGTGCCGAGGGGCGGCATCTGGCGCAGCGGGTTGCGTGTGGACATGCGAAAGACGACGGCGCTGCGGGCGGGATCCCCCGGCCGGATCATCATCGCCTCGCCCGGCGCGACGCCGGGGATGGGATAATGGGTCGGCATGTTGAACCCCGTCACGATCGCCGGCTCGCCGGTCGCCCCCTGCGCCACGGAGTGCCGCAGGACGAGGCCCCTCGCAACGAGCGGGGAGTTGGCGTTGTGGCAGTTGCCGCAGTTCGCGTGCAGGATGCCGAGCGCCGCCCGGGCCGTCGGCTCCGCCGGGATGCGCGGCGGCCGGTCCCGCCATTCGGCGGGAAAGGACCGCAAGAGACCGCCTCCGATGATGGAGCCGAGATTCACCATCTGAGAGGTCACCGCTTCCCCGTGCGGGGCGTCGGGGTCGCGATCGGGGGAAAGCTGGAGGGCGCTGAAGCCCAGCACCTCGGCGATCCGGCTGACATGACAGGCCCGGCAGTCGTAGACGGAGGGGATGTCATGACGGATGCCCGGAGCGATCTCGACGGCGGCGGCCAGGCCGGTTTCGGGCGCCAGCCGGGCTTCCGTCTCGGCCGCGTTCCACGCATACGCGGCGAAGCGCAATTCGCCTTTGCCAAGCGACTCGATGAGGCGCGTCTCGACGCGATGCCCGCCGAACGAGAACTCTTTCCAGATCTTCGTTCCGGCCGGAAAAAGCCAGACGTCCGGGTCCGACGCGTCGATGGCCGTGCCCGGAGGCAGGCGGATCCAGCGGCGCTTCGACGCGCCGTCTGACCAAAGCGGATATTGAGGCGAATAATGGAGATTCGCCGGGTCGACCCGTTTATTTGCAAAGTCCGAATAGAGCCCTGTCGAACCCAGAGAAGACGGGAAGGGCTGGAGGCCGGCTTGACCCTTCGATGCAGGGATGACCAAGGCCGCGAAGGCCAGTAAACCCGCTCCCATGCCGGCCCCATAAAACCATTGATGCCTGGGGCGGCCGGGCCCGGCATTCATGGGCATCTGTTTCTCACCTTCTTAGTGGTTGGTCCTACGAACCTTAATCAAGAAACATGCCAACTCTGCCCCCGAGCCGGGAGCTTGGAATCCATCCCAGGCGCCGGATTTGATGGGGGCCCGCCCACCTGCTATCCTGGAAGCGGGCGGCGCCCGTCGCGCCTCAGCTGTGGCCGGGGCGGCCTTCGGCGGGGCGGCCGGGGCCTACGGTGATCGGGCGTCATGAGCATGAATGGCCGCCTCAGGGAGTTATCTGAAAATGGGCAGAATCTTCCTGCTTTCCCCTGCCCACTGCGGAGGGCGCAGGGCCCAGATGGTCCTTCGTCGCGGGGCCCGCTTCGATCTCGCCCGCAGGCTCCGGGGGGAGGGGGTTCCTCTGGGGGAATTGTTCAGCTTCCTGAGCGGCCTCTATTTCCGGGGAAAGATGACGTATGCCAAGGCGTTCGCCGAGCCCCCGGCTTCCTCCCCCGGAATATTGGTCATCACCCCCTGCCGCGGCCTTCTGCCGCCGGAAACCCGGATCACGGCCGACGATCTTCGGGTCTTCGCCGCCACGGGGATCGGGGAGAAAATCGAAGCGTACGCCCGCCCGCTCTCCCGTGACGCACGCCGGCTGGCGCGGCGCGCCGGGCCGGAAACGGAGATCGTCCTCCTGGGCAGCATCGCCACCGGCAAATACCTGAACGTTCTGCTCAAGGCGTTGGGACCGCGCCTGCGGTTCCCCCGCGATTTTGTCGCCCGGGGAGATATGAGCCGCGGCGGGTTGCTGCTCCGCCGCGCCGTGGACCGGGAAGAGCTGGAATATATCCCGGCGCAGGGGGCCGTTCTGCACGGGAAGAAGCCGCCGAAGCTGCCGCCGCGCCGCTATCCCCGGCCGACGATCCTAGAAGATAAGGAGGCGGCGTCATGACGTCTTCAAGCGCGCGGCCGGGCCGTTCTGCCCGGGATCCTAAGGTCGTGCCCCGGGCCCGAAAGACGACAGCCCCGCCGGTTTCGATCCCCGTCGACCGGAACGAGGCCGTGCTGGATATCGCCGGGCGCCGGGTGAAGCTGACAAACCTCAGTAAGCCGTTCTGGCCGGAACTGGGCGTCACGAAAGGCGATCTTCTCCGCTATTACCTGACGATCTCACCGGTCCTCCTGCCCCACTTGGTCGATCGGGCGATGGTGATGAAACGCTATCCCAACGGCGCCGCCGGGGAGTACTTCTTCCAGAAGAGGGCCCCGGTGCCCCGTCCCGATTGGATCGAGATCTGCAGGATCAAGCACTCCTCGGGGAACATCATCGATTTTCCCATCATCCGCGATCTCGCTTCCCTTCTCTGGGTCATCAACCTGGGATGCATCGATCTGAATCCATGGTATGCCCGGTGCGACGACGTCGACCGCCCCGATTATCTTCATTTCGACCTCGACCCGGTGCCCCCGGCCGGATTCGACAAGGTCCTCGAGACGGCGAAGATCCTCCACCGCGCCCTGGATGCCCTCGATATGCCGAACGTGGTCAAGACGACCGGGTCGAAGGGCATGCACGTGTACGTCCCCATCGTGCGCGGGCCCGTTCAGAAGCAGGTCTGGACGGTCGCCAAGCGGATGGCCAAGAGCCTCGAAGAGCTCCATCCGGAGACGATCACGGCCGAGTACCGCATCGAGAAGAGGCCGCCAGGCCGCGTTCTGGTGGACTACAACCAGAACGCCTGGGGCCGGACCCTGGCCTCCGCGTACTCGGTGAGACCGAAGCCCCGGGCGACCGTCTCCGCGCCGGTGACCTGGGCCGAGGTGGCCAAAGGGATCCGCATGGAGGACTTTCGGATCGACAATATGCCCGGGAGGGTGGCTCGCCGCGGCGATCTCTGGAAACCGCTCTTGTCGAAGCAAAAGCGCTTCAACCTGCGCTCGGTCCTGACCGCGGAAAAGGGCCGGGAATGAAGCCCCTCGCACTCCCCATCAGGCCGCCGTACCCGGTGATGGACGCGGAGCTCGTCCCCGAGCTGCCCCGGGGAGGGGAATGGCAGTACGAACCCAAGTGGGACGGCTTCCGGTGTCTCGCCTTTCGCAGCGGCGAGACCGTCGAGCTGCAGTCGAAGTCGGGAAAGCCCCTGGGCCGCTATTTCCCCGACATCGTCGCTATGCTCGGGTCCCTTAAGGCCCGCCGTTTTGTCATCGACTCCGAGCTCGTGATCCCGGTGGACGGAGGGACGTCCTTCGAGGAGCTTCAGCTTCGGCTCCACCCGGCGGCCAGCCGCGTCCGAAAGCTCGCGGAGGCACACCCGGCGGTCATGATCGCCTTCGACCTGCTGGTGGATGCGGCGGGCCGATCGATCGTGACAGAGCCGCTGAAGAAGCGCCGCAAGGCCCTCGAGCGCTTTCACGCCGACTTCGCCAAAGGCGTCGGGCAGCTGCGCCTCTCGCCGGCCACGACCGACGTGAAGCAGGCCCAGGAATGGCTCCGGCGCGCGGGCGCCTCGCTCGACGGGATCGTCGCCAAACGGCTCGATCTCGGCTATCGTTCGGGGGAGCGGACCGGCATGGTGAAGTATAAGGTCATCCGCAGCGTGGATTGCGTCGTGGGCGGCTTCCGCTACCTCGAGGGGAAAAAGGCGGTCGGCTCCCTGCTGTTGGGCCTGTACGGCGAGGACGGCCTGCTCCATCACGTGGGATATACCTCCTCCATCAAGGACGAGGACCGCAAGGCCCTCACGACCCGGCTCGAGCGTCTGCGCCAGCCTCCGGGGTTCACGGGCCGCGCTCCCGGGGGCCCGAGCCGATGGTCCACGGAGCGGACGGGCGAATGGGAGCCGCTGAAGCCGGTCCTCGTGGTCGAAGTCGCCTACGATCAGTTCACGGGGGGGCGCTTCCGCCATGGGACCAGGTTCATGCGCTGGAGGCCGGACAAGGCCCCGACCCAGTGCAAGTTCGATCAGTTGGCGAAGAGATTCTTTATTCTTGGGGCCATGCCGGTATAATGCCGCGGCCGGAGGGCGGGTTCGGATTTTGGGCGTCCGCTATAATAGAAGGTTGGAGGGATGAAGGAGACCCATGCTCCGAAAGAGAGTCGTGTTAATGTCGCTTGCCTTGGCCCTGCTGACGGGCCGTTGCCGATACGGCGTCGAGAACGGCGGATATGACCTGTCCCGGTTCCGCGAGGACGAGACCCTCGTCACGCTGCCGGAGGAGATGCGGGGGCTCGTGCCCACGAACCGCGAAGCCTCCCGCGCGATCCAGACCGGGCGCGACGGCCGGGACCTGAGGTTCGTCATCATCGGGGACACGGTCTCCGGCCACAACGGGACCTTCAAGGGTTTTCTCCGCGAGATCGGGACTCTCGACCCGCCGCCCGCGTTCATCGTCCATCTGGGCGACAGGGCCGTCTCGCCCGTCGTCAAGTCCTTCGGCGCCTACCTGAAGGTCATCGCGGATACGCCGTGCCCCATCATCCACGTCGACGGGAACCACGACCTCCGGGAGGAAGGCGAGCGACTCTCCCGGGCCTTCTTCGGCGACCGCGACTTTTACTTCGACCTGGATGACAAGCGCTTCGTGTTCATGGGCGACTCACGGCCCCACGGGACGCACGGCTTCAGCCGCGAGCAGCTGGACTGGCTCGAGAGCGCGCTCGGCCCGTCCGCCCCGGCCCGGAAGTTTTTCTTCGCCCATGTCCCGCCGCGGGCCCCGTTCACGAGGATCGACCCGGGCCTGGCCTCCCTTTTCACCCCGGCGATCGAGAACGAGAAGGAGTTTCTGGACATCCTGGCCCGCCATCACGTCGTCCTGGCCGCGTTCGGCCACCGGCACGTCCACGCCTCGCTGGTCTACAACGGCGTCCTCATGGTCATCACCGGAGGCGGGGGCCAGGAAAATTTTCTGGACCCGAATGTCAAAGAGCCCCTGTTCACCAAGAAGAACCACTACACGCTCGTGGATATCCCCGGATCGGGGCCCGGCGAGCCGCTCCGGGGCGTCCTCTCCTGCATCGGGAGACGGCATGAGAGCCTGTTCATCTCATCGTTCACCCAGCCGAGCCTGATGGCCGGTGACGCCGGTCTCGCCGTGGCCCTGCGGCCTTACCCGGCCTCGGAGTCCGGCCCGCTCCGGCCCGGCGATCCCGCCGCGGCCGTCCTGGCCGGCTCGAGCCGCACGCCCTGACGCGATTTGACGAGTATCGTCGCATCGGCGCCCTTCGGCAACGGGGCTGTTGACCACGATCCTGGCCCCGACCGGGCGATCTTTAACTGAGGCAACCATCCTGGCTGGCGAAGCGTCCTTTATGAATAGCGGAAGGGAGCTCGATCTGAACGGAGGCCCGATTCATGAGGACATTCGCACGATGGATCTTAATTCTCATGGCCTTGACCGCCTCGGCCCAGACCGGCCACGGCGTGAAGCCCGGCGACGCGCCTCCTCCGATAACGGTCGAGGAATGGATCAAGGGAGAACCCGTCCCAGGTTTCGAGAACGGCAACGTCTATCTTGTCGAATTCTGGGGAACGTGGTGCGGTCCCTGCATCAAGAACATCCCTCATCTTTCTAGACTTCAAAAGGAATTCGGAGGTCGGGGACTGATTGTCATTGGCGTCGCGTCCCACGAGTTTAAAGGCCGGGAGGCTCTCATGGATTTCATGCGTCAGCGCGGCGGCGAGATGGCCTATCGGGTGGCCTTTGACAACGATCAATCCATGGAGAGGGACTGGGATACCGGCGGGGTGGAGGGGATCGAATTTCGGCTCCCCTTGAGCTTCGTCATCGACCGTGGCGGACTCACACGCTTTGTTGGTCACCCGGACGATCCAAGCATGGACAGGGTCATCGCTGAGGCCGTCGCCGGACGATGATCCTCGTCCGGCTTCAGAACGGGAACGGCGCCCGATGGGTCCGGAAGCCGAATTGGAGGGAGAGCGTCCGGGTCTTGATGACCGGGTATGCGTCGACCCCTTGCGACAGGTTGACGAGCCCGGAATAGTAGCGCAGTTCGGCGAAGCACGTCCAGTTCTTGAAGACGACCTCGAAACCGCCTCCGAGGACGGCCGCGAAGTCGACGTGACGGACCACGGAGCCGAGCTTCGTGGCCGTGCCCGATTCCGAGCCGTCGGGGAAGAAAACCACGTTGTGGCCGAGGAGGTACGAGGTCTCGAGCCCGGTCAAGAGATAAGGCGTCGAGCCGCGCAACAGGCCGAACCTGACGCAGAGGGGGACACTGAAAGACTTGAAGTCATATGTGGATTTGCCGACGTGCTCTCCCATGAAAGTGTGATCGACCTTGGCGCCTTTCCCGAGGTACTGGAGATTGAGGTCGATCGAGAAATACGGTCCCAGCCGAAGGACACCCCCGCCGCCGAAAACGAGCCCTGTCTGGCGCGCCAGCGAGAACCCGGCCTCGGGGATGGCGACCGGGCTCGGCGGCTCCGAAAAGGTCGCCCAGGAGATCCCGACGATGCGCTTGAACTCCAGGCGTCCGGCGGCCATGGACGGCGCCGCGGAGATCAAGACAGATATCGCGAGAAGAAGGAAGATGGCTAGCCCCGGCGGAAGCGCGCGGGCGGGCCTGGCGAACGCTTGTTTCATTGTCCCGCACCCCCACGCCTAGTATACACGAAACCGGGCGGCCTGGTAAGCGAAGATCGGCCTCGCGCGGCACGGCTTGAATTGATTCGGGGATAGGATTCCACTACAGTGGCCCCATGCCGGAAACCGACGGGCGCGTGAACATCCTGGGCTTGACCCGTCCGGCTTTCGAGACGTTGGCCGGCCGCGGCGGGCGACATTCGCGGGCCCTGGGCCGCCTCTATAGGCGGGCCTTTGCCGAGGGGCGCTTCGAACCCGATTGCGAGGCTATCGGCAAGGAGACCGCCGCCGCCCTGGCCGCCCGAGTCGCGCTCCGGCTCCCGGCCGTCGAGCGCGTTGTCGAGGAGGCGGGGCCCTTCGGGACGACAGCCAAGGCCCTCCTCCGGCTCGACGACGGCCGGCACGTCGAAAGCGTGCGCATTCCCGTGGCCCGCCGCGGCCCCGAACCCGGACCGGCCACCCTTTGCGTCTCCTCCCAGGTGGGCTGCCGGATGGGATGCGTCTTCTGCGAGTCCGGCCGGCAGGGCTTCGTCAGGGACCTCCGGCCCGAGGAGATCGTGGGCCAATATGCGGCGGCCCGCTTGACCCTGGGCTGGGACATCGGCCAGATCGTCTTCATGGGCATGGGCGAACCGCTCGACAATTTCGAGGGCCTTGCGGGGGCCCTCGCTGTCTTCCTCGACGAATCCGGCCCCGCATTTTCGCAGAACGATATCACCGTCTGCACCCTCGGCCTGCCCGAGGGCGTCGCCCTTCTCAGGGGCCTCGGGCTCAAGCGCCTCAATCTTTCGGTGAGCCTCAACGCGCCTGACGAAGAACTCCGCGGCGAGCTCATGCCGGCGAGCCGGGGCGTGGGCCTCGAGGCCCTGGCCGCCGTCCTGGCCCGTTATCCCCAGCGCCGCAATTTCGCCCTCGCGGTGAACTACTGCCTCATCCCGGGCCGGAACGACGGCGCGGGCGCGGCGGAAGGGGTGGCGGCATTCCTCAGGGCAGCGGCGCCGTCCGGCCGGGCCGTCCTCAATCTCATCCCCTACAATCCCGGCTCCTCCCCCATCGGCCGCGCGCCGACCGAGGCTGAGATCGAGTCGTTCACGAAACGCCTCGAGGCGGCCGGCGCCCTGGTCAAGCTGCGAAGCCCGCGGGGCCGGGCCCTCATGGCGGCCTGCGGCCAACTCGGGCGCATCGACTAGCCGCGGTCGCCGGCCTGCTCCCGCTTTGCCGGAGCGCAGGAACTCCATGATCGCGGACGCGAACTCCGGCTTGGTCAGCGTAGTCATGTGGTCCCCGCCCGCGACGATCTTGAGCTCGCCGCGCCCGAGCAGCTTTCGGACAGCCGCGACCCGGTCCTTCACATAATCGGATTCGTTCCCGCCGTGGATGAACAGGACCGGAGCCTTGCATTTCCTCAGCTGCCTTCGGGTCACTTCCAGCTTCGGGAAGCTGCGGCCCGCCGCCGCAAGCGCTTTGACATCCTTGCCGGCGAACATGATCTTGGCCATCCCGTTCGCCAGGCCCTCGTTCGGCTTCGGCCTGCCGGGCGGCGTCACCGCGATGATGTAGGAACCCAGGTCTTTGCCCTCGTCCACCGCCTTGGCAAAGACCTCGACTTCGGAGGAACTGGGCGCTTTGGTCCCCGCGACGAGGGGGGCTTGCCCGGCGTAGACGACACCGAGGACGCGCTCGGGGTGGGTCGCGGCCACCTTGCCGGCGATGAACGCCCCGCTCGAATAGCCGACCAAGTAGGCCTTCCGGATCTTGAGGTGGTCGAGCAGGCGCACCACATCGGCCGCCATTTCGGTGCCGTACATCTTCGGGTCGTGCGGCTTATCGCTTTGGCCGTGCCCCCGGCAATCCAGGGCGATCAACTGGAACCCGCTCGCACGAGCCGTGTCGAGCTTGGTGTTGCCGGACCGGTCCCGGCCCCACATGCTGGAATCCCCCATCCAACCGTGGATGAGGACGACGGGCACGCCCGTGCCTTCCGTGACATACCGGATCTTCACGCCGTTCGAGTCGAACACGGAATCGGCCGCGCCAATGAGTCTGGGGGCGAGACAGCCCATGACGAGCAACATCAACAGAGACCGGTATTTCATGACTGGTGTTTCCTCGAAGATAGGGACCAAGCATCTGCCCTGGTCGTGGCCCTTTGGTCCGGCCCGCCTGTTTCTTGACCTCGACGGATAAGGACGGCTACTGCTTGACGAGCTCGACGCGACGGTTCTGGGCCCGGCCCTGCGGCGTGTCGTTCGTGTCGACCGGCTTCGTGGCGCCCAGGCCCGCGGTCGCGAGCCGCGAGGCGTCGATCTTGAACTGGGCCGCCAGGACGGACTTGAGGGCCTCCGCGCGCCTCTTCGACAGGTCCAGGTTGTGGTCGGCGTCGCCGCTCGAATCGGTGTGCCCCTCGATGAGGATCTTCAGGGCGGGATTGGCCTCCAGGGCCTTGGCGATCATTTTGACCACGGGAGCGGACTCCGGCTTGATGCGGTCGCTGTCGGTGTCGAACAGGATGCCCCGGGTGACATACCGCCCGGAGGACATAAGCACCTTGCTGAAGTCCGGCGTCGATTCCGCGAACCGGACGAATTGGAAGCCGACGTACCCGGTCTTATCATTGTCCCCGGGACCGTCGATATAGACCTCGATCTTGCCCAATTCCGGCAGGACGATCTGATTGACGTCCATGACCCGCTGGCCGTTGACATAGTAGCGCATGCGGCCGTTCTGCAGCCACAGGGCCTGCTTGACGGGCTTCGTCCAATCCATCTCGATCTGCTGGCCGGTGAGCTCCTCGGACCCCCCGTCCGTCGCCTGCCTGATGGTCAGGGAGAGCTTGGTATAGTTGACGGAGGTAATGATGTCGAGGATGTCCTTGCCCGCCTTGTCATGGAACCTCCACGAGGCGCGGGCGCCGTGCCCCTTGTAGGCGACGTCGGTTTCCATGGTGAAGTTGGCTGGCAGGCCGGTCACGTTGGGCGTCAGGGTCATTCTCTGCGCGGTCATGGTCAGCTGCCGGGTCCCGTCGCCGACGCGCAGCTCCGCCGTGCCGCCCCGTACCTTCCAATGCGGGGGGGGCTCGTCCCCCTCCATGTCCGAGAAGTCGTCGTAAAGGATGACCTTGTCTCCCGGGACGAACTCGGCCTTGACGGCAGCGAGGTCGGGTTGGCCGCCCGCCTGGGGAGCGGAGTCCCCGGCCGGAGCCGCTGCGGCGGCCGTCGCTCCTCCCGTGGCCGCGGGCGCGGACGTGGCCGGGTTCGGCGCGAGGCCGGCCAGCGCCGTTCCGCTGCGGGACTTGGCCGTCAGCGTGATCCGGCTTCCAGGGGCCAGGGTGATGCTCGTTCCGTCCGAGGCCAGATCGATCGACATGACGGCGTCGGCGGCCCGGGACGCGGCGCCGACGGCCGCGCCCTTCCTTCCGCCGATCAGGCCGCCGAGGGCCCCGCCCGTCCGGGCGATGCCGGCGGGCTTGGCCGGCGCAGGGTTATTGCGGATGGCGTTTCCGTTCTCGTCGACGGCGGCCTGACCCTTGGAGTTGGCGATGGACAGGATCTCCGAGGATATCGGGACCGCCTGGCCGGCGTGCCGGAGGGTCTCGAAGCTGAACTTCAGGACCGCTTTCCCGCCGCCCTGCCCGACGTTCTCCACCTTGCCCTCCACGGTATCGCCTTGGAGGGCGGCCGGGCCTATCACCCGGGCCGAGACGAGGTCGCCCTTATGGCTGGACCCGGTGCCGATCCCGTTCATCAATTCCACCTGGATCTGCGTGTCCTGGGCCTGGATGGACGAGACCAGCAACAGTGCTCCGGCCAACAGTCTCAATATGTTCCGCACCTGACACCTCCTGGAGAAGTATCGAGCCTCAACGCGTTCCCAAGGGACGGACTATAAAGAAGTCCCCGGCCCGTGTCAACCCGGCGGGGCACGGTTGACTTGGCGGGACGCTCACGATAAAGTGCCCGTCGACAAGGAGTATCCCATGAACCGTCACCGCTCTTCACACGGCCCATTCGCTCGCGCCGGGCTGATCCTCTTCCTCGCCTTCGCGGGGGCCGCCGCGGCGCTCGCCGGTGTCCCTGCCGCGGCCCAATCGAAAGGAAGCTGCCCCCCGGTCATCGCCTCGCTGCTCCCGAAGGCGGGATCTATCCGCGGCGGCGACTATAACGCCTCCGGCCCGATGGGCCTGGGCAGCGGGGCCGCCGACCTGCCCTTCGACCACCCCTGCACCAAGTCCGAGAAGTACCCGGCCCGCATCAGCATCGCCGTCACGTATTACGCCGCCGAGATGGCCGAGATCCTCAAGATGCAGGGCGACGCGGCCAACCAGCAGACTCTCGAGAACGCCATGAGCGAGCTCAAAAAGGGCCAGCGGTCCCCCAGGCGGGAAAAGCTCGGCGGCGGCGAGATCGTCTATGTCGCCTACGAGACCGAATGCCAGCCGGAGACGATCGACACCGGAAAGAAGACTCAGTATCCGCCGACCCCCCACGTCGATCTCAAGGGGGTGGCCCTCACGGCCAGCGCCCGCCTGGAGGTCGAGCTCAACGGCCGGATCAGTTTCGACCTGGCCAAGGCGGCGGTCGCCGAGGTCTTCGAGAACCTCAAGAAGGCCGACTTCGGCGGCCGAAGTCCCGTCCTTGTCGACGCCCGCGTTGATTCGGCCGGCCGTCAGGGCGCTGCGAAAGGTCTCGTTCCCGCGTCGGGGGCTACTCCTCGAAGAGCTCCGGGTACCGGAGGGCGATAAAGGCTTTGTCCTCCGCCGGGAGCGCCTTGAGCTCGACCGGCACGTCCTGCGGCCGGGTGCCCTTCTGGTTGAGCCGGTTCATCAGGCTCCAGTTCCGGCCCATCTCGCCGGGCTCACGGGCGCCGAGGTCGTACCGCGTGAAGTCGATGACCTTCTCGGTTCGCGGCGCGCCGACGTTCCGGAGCAGGGCCAGTCGAAAATCGGCGTTCATGAACCAGCGGATCTCTCGCTCCGCGTCCGAGCCGCCGATCCCTGAGCCCTTTTCGATGAAGCGGTAATCCAGGCGCGAGTTGTCCTTGAAGTGCCTCCGCCAAGCGAGGCCGAACTCGCCTTGCGTGGGGCACAGCGTCTCCGGCCAGCGTTCGCGGATCCCGGCCAGCCATTGGGTCAGGCACTCGAGCCCGCCGAATTCCTTGACCAGGCAGACCTCCCAGCAGTTCGTCACCCAAGCAAACTTGTTGAGCGCAAAGCCGGCATCGAAGTGGACCGCGGTCGTGTGAAGCATCTGGGCCAGCCCCTTCTCCGGGCCGAGGTTGCGGATCGTCTCGATCGGACCGACGCCCATCCGGCTGTTGAAGCCTTCGGCGAACCCCGCCCGCCGCGCCGCCAGGAAGTCGCAGGTCCAGCCATCGAGGTTGACGCAGTCCACGAGGTCGGGGGCCTCGCGCGCCGGGGCCAGGAAGTGCCGGCGGCTCGGGTAGTAGGGGTAGCAGACCGAGCCGTCCCCGTCGCCGTTATCGATGGCGTACTGGCTCCAGATGTTGCCCTGGCAGACGTGGAGGCCCTCTTTTTCGGCCAGCCAGGCCAGGTTATCGGCGGCGAGAAACCCCGCCAGGACGCTCCGGGGCCGGTAGCCTCCGCCCACGAGCGTCAAAACCATTCCCAATGCCTCGTGCAGGTCGCGGTTGACCTCGGCCCGGGTGTTGTACATGGGCGCAAAATACCCGCCCGGAATGAACGTGACCTCGTCCCCGTGCTCGTCGTGGAAGCCCTTGACCAGCCGCCGGATCTCCCTGTAGTTCGGCCGGGGGTCCTGGAGGGCAAGCCAGCTCAACGCCCAGGTCATGCGTCCTCCGGGAAATCCCGCCGCGAACGCCGAGCGGAGGTCGCGCACAGTCTCGGGCGTATGGATGGACGCCTCATCGACACCCTCGTTCCTGTCGCGGCGGACTTCGATCTGATTGACCCGGATGACCGAGTTAAAGGTCAGAAACCGGTTTTCGAGGAGGTGAGGCAACGCCTGGCTTTCGGCCGGGCCAGAGGAGATCAAAGCGGGCTGGCCGCCAAGACCGCGGGCCGTGAGGGCCGCGGCCGCGGCTCCTCCGGCCATGGCCAGAAACGCGCGGCGATCGAGGGGCACGGCAGCTCTCTAAAGGGGGTTGACCGTCAGCGGACGGTCCATCAGGTCCCTTCCGTTATGCGAATGTTAGGCTGATATTCAATGACTTCGGCCCCTCTTTTCTTGACTGTTTCACAGGCCTTGTTCACTGCTTTTTCCGAACTGCTCCCGACACCGTTCCTTACGAACTTCACCTGGTATTTTCTATTGAGCGCTCCCAATGTCGTATACAATACGCATTGGTCCGCATAGACACCGGTTATGACCAATTGGTTTAGTTGATTTTCTGCCAAGTACTTTTCAAATTCCGGATTACTGAATGCGTCTGGTTCTTTTTTCGAGAAAATGGCTTTTCCGCTGATCCTGACGAGAAAATCCTCCTGCATATCTAAAACCAATAATACTGTCTTTGGACTTTCATATTTCGGGATGATGCTTCCTTTGGTTTCAAAGCTGCATCCGGTAAAAATTATCAATAACGAAATTACGATGACCAGCTTCTTCATATCGATCTCCATGTCCTGGGAATGGGAAATTTGCTTTTGTGCGCAGCGCGAATTCCCCTTTTCCGAACCTGATGACCCGTCCCAACACGGACTGATGATATGTTCGTCCCCGGCCGCTGTCAAGAACTCGGGATCGAGAAGGTCGGGGGCACGTACAGAGAGTACATGTCCCCAGTTGCCGGCCCGTTCCGGCGGGGGCTACAAAAGGACGACCTGAAAGTGTTAAAGTACCGGGCGTAACAGTTCTGCTCATGAGAAGAAGAAGATTCTTGGGTCAGGCGGCGACCGCCGCGGCGATCCTTGCCGGAAAAGACATCATCTCAATTCCGGGATCACGTTCCGGAGACGGCACGGCTCAGCAGGAACCCATCCCCTGGTACAGGCGCGCAAAACGCTGGGGCCAGACCAACATCACCGAGATGGATCCCGGTCAGTATGATCTGGCCTGGTGGCGGAACCACTGGCAGAAAACCCGGGTCGAGGGAATCATCGTCAATGCCGGCGGCATCGTGGCTTACTATCCAAGCCGGGTGCCATTGCACCGCCAGGCTCAATATCTCGGAGGCCGCGATCTCTTCGGCGATATTTGCCGGGCCGCCCATGAGGAGGGACTGGCCGTCATGGCCAGGATGGATTCCAACCGCGCCCATGAAGAGTTTTACAGGGCTCATCCCGGATGGTTTGCGGTCGATTCATCGGGGGAACCCTATAAAGCCGGCGATCTGTGGGTCACCTGCATCAACGGCCCCTATTACGGAGAACATATCCCCGCCATCCTTTCCGAGATCGCTGAACTTTATCATCCTGAAGGATTTACCGATAACAGCTGGAGCGGCCTGGGCCGTGACTCGATCTGTTATTGCGAGAACTGCAAAAAGGGCTTCCGCGACAAGACCGGCCTGGGCCTTCCGGCCGCGCAAGACTGGGAGGATCCGGCCTACCGGCAGTGGATCCGGTGGAGCTACGGCCGCAGGATCGAGATCTGGGAGCTCAACAACAGGACCACCAAACGGGCCGGCGGAGCCCGCTGCGTCTGGTCGGGAATGAACAGCGGCTCGATCGGCGACCAGGCCTGGTCATTCAGGGATTTCAAGGAGATCTGCGCCCGGGCCGATATCATCATGCTCGATAATCAGGCGCGCAGCGACAGCGGCGGCTTTCAGTTCAATGCCTTCACCGGGAAGCTGACCCACGGGCTGCTCGGCTGGGACAAGCTCGCCCCGGAGAGCATGGCCATGTACCAAGCCGGCAGGCCGACCTTCCGGGTCGCCGCGAAGCCGATGCCTGAAGCACGGATGTGGATGATCGAAGGGGTGGCCGGCGGGATCCAGCCCTGGTGGCATTATGTCGGCGCCTATCATGAGGACCGGCGGATCTATAAGACAGCGGCGCCCTTCTTCGCCTGGCATGCCGCGAACGAACAGTACCTAGTCGACCGTCAGCCGGTGGCCACGGTCGGAGTCGTCTGGTCGCAAAACAACGTCGATTTTTACGGCCGGGACGACGCGGAAACGCTGGTGGATCAGCCGTTGCGCGGAGTCACGCAGGCTTTGATCCGGGCCCGGATCCCTTTCATTCCTGTCCACGCGGATCATATCCAGCGTGAGGCGCCTCGACTGGCCGCGCTTGTTCTGCCCAACCTCGGGATCCTGACCAGGGGCCAGGCCGAGGCTCTGAGACAGTTTGCCGCGAGCGGCGGAGGAGTTCTGGCGACCGGCGAGACGTCCCTTTATGACGAGTGGGGCGACCGGTTGCCCGATTATGGGCTGGCCGACCTGTTCGCCGTGCACGCGACGGATCGTGGCGCGTCCGGGCTGAGACAACGAACGGTCCGACAGGCCGATGACACCCGGCATACCTATCTTCGGCTCACGCCGGGGCTGCGCGGAAGCCTTGATGGTCCGCACAACGCCAAAGAGCCTGTGGCGATCGGGACACGCCACCCTGTCCTGAAGGGATTAGAGGAAACGGACATCATCTCGTTCGGCGGCGTGTTGGGTCCCTTGAACGTCGATCCCCGAGCGGAGACAGTTCTGACCTTTATCCCGGAATTCCCGATCTACCCTCCAGAAACCGCCTGGATGAGAGTTCCGAGGACCCAGATCCCCGGGCTTGTTCTTCATACCGGCACGGGAGGGGGAAGGATCGCCTTCATGCCTGCCGATATCGACAGGCAGTACGGCAAATTTAATCTTCCGGATCACGGGACCCTGATCTCGAACCTCGTCAGATGGGTGTCCAAAGAGAACATCCCGCTGGTCGTGGAAGGGCGGGGCCTCGTCGATTGTCACGTCTACCGCCAGCAAGATACGGTCATTCTTCATATCGTGAATCTCACCAGTGCCGGAACGTGGCGTCAACCGGTCGATGAATTCATTCCGATCGGACCGCTGAAATTCTCGGTCAAGCTGCCGGGCCATGGTCCCGTAAGATCGCTGAGATTTCTCGTTTCCGGGGAGATCCTTAAAACCAGCGCCGTCAATGGCTGGTGCGATTTCACGGTCCGATCGATCACCGATCACGAAGTCGTCGTGATCAGCTAATCCAGGCACCCGCTCCCTTCGATCGCCCAAACGTCCTCGACGATCCCGTTGCGAACGGCGAAGAGGCGCCTGTGAAGGTTGCAGGTCGTGCAGCCGTGAGACGGGACGAGCCTGACCCTGTCCCCGATCTCGAGTGGGCGGCCGCCGACCCGGACGGACGCGTGTTCCTCGGACGCGAAGCGTGAGATCTCGTCGTCCGGGCGATCCGCCAGGACGGGAGGGCCGAGATCCGACCCGACCCCTTTCACGCCGACGTCGAGGACGGCGTGATCCGCTCCGTTGCTCGAGATCACGGTCGCGATGACGCTCAGGGCGGGGACGAATTCGGGACGTATTTTCGCATAGTAATGGTCCATCAGAGCGTAAGAACCGGCTTGGAGCTCGTCGACGCCGTCCATGACCCCCGTGATATCGTAGGACCCCGTGCCGCCGCCGCTGAGGACTCGGACCGGCAGGCCGGACGCTTCGATGAGCCGCCTCGTGTCCACGGCCTTCTGCATCGAAGCGAGGACCTGCCGGCGCCTGTCCTCAGGGTCAAGGACGGTGATGCAGTGTCCCTCGTAGGCCTGGATGCCGAGGAATTCGACGCCCGAGGCGGCCGCCGCGGCGCGGGCGATCTGAAGCGCCCGCTCGCCGGGCGGGACGCCGCAGCGGGCCAATCCGACGTCCACCTCGACCAGGACGCCGACCGTGGCGCGCGTCCCGGCCAGCGCGGCGGAGAGCTGCCGCACCTGGGATTCGTCGTCCACGGCCACGGCGAGCCGGCATTCCCGGGCCAACTCGGCGACCCGCTTGAGCTTGTCCTGTCCGACGATCTCGTTGGCGATGAGGATGTCCCGGATGCCCCCGGCCGCCAGGACCTCGGCCTCGGAAAGCTTGGCGCAGGTGATGCCGACGGCGTTGCCATGATCGAGCTGACGCCTCGCGATCGTGACGCACTTGTGCGATTTGAAGTGCGGGCGCAGCTTGGCGTGGCGGTGGGCGAAGAAGCCGGACATGAGGCGCAGGTTGTGCTCCAGGGCCTCGGTCTCAACGACCAGTGCCGGCGTCGGAATGAGCGACACCGGCTTCCCGACCAAGTCCGTCATGCGGCCGGCCACGGGACATTCTTGCTTTTCCATGTGCGCGTTTCCGGGCCGATTATATAAAAATATCCCCCCACAAACAAAAGGAGAGGAGTCAGTCCGTGACGAGCTGCTCAGCCGGGAACCATTCCTGGTGACCTATTCTTTCCGTAAAATCTTCTCCATGGCCTTTCCCTTGGCTAACTCATCGATCAGCTTATCCATGTAGCGAATTTCCCGCATCGTTGGCTCTCTGATGTCCTCCACTCGGACACCGCAAATCACACCTTTAATGAGAGCCCGCGAGGGATTCAGATGAGGAGCTTCTGCTACGAAGGTCTCAAGGTCTGTTCGTTTTTCCAATTGCGCTTCCAGCTCTTCCCGATCATATCCTGTTAACCAACAAATGATCTCATCGACTTCCGTTTTCGTGCGTCCCTTTTTCTCTGCCTTAGCGACATAAAGGGGATAGACACTTGCGAAGCTCATGGCATAGATCCGATGTTTTTGCTGTTTCATTCTGTCCATTTCTAATCGACTCCAGAGAGTTTGCGCTTTCTCTTGAAAAAGGCTTCTGCCGACCTACCTTTCGTCCGGACCGCCTCGGTCTCCGGAGAGCCTTTCCCATGGGGAGCGTTCCGGATCGATTATAATAGAAATCGTCCGGAAACTAAAAAGGGCGGATGCCCCTTCCGGCAATCCGCCCCTTGCGTTCGAATAAAGTCAGCTGCGGGGACACGCTAGGCCGGGGACATACGGGGACATGTACTCTTTGAACGTGTCCCCGAATGTCCCCTCGCGATCAGTGCCGGCCGCCGCCGATCGTCGTGGCCCCCGTCGGCACGGCCCGGAAGTTGGAGTCTAAGCATTTAACGAGGCTGGGACGTAATTACTCTATGATCCCCGGAGGTGAGGGCCCATGAAACGACTCTGGCCGGCTTTTTTGAGCTTCCTTGTTCTTTCGGCGTCGGCTCAACCGCAGGATATCTTCGACCTGCTTCGCAAAGGGGATGGGCCCGCCGTCAAGGCCTTGATCGGGAAGTCGCCCCAGCTCGTCGACGCCCGGGACCCGGACGGCGACACGCTTCTCCATTATGCGGCCATCGGCCGCGACGCCGGGCTCATCGACTTCCTGGTCGATAAAGGCGCCAAGCTCGAAGCCGCCGGCGCAGGCGGCAAGACGCCGCTCCACCTTGCGGCCCTGAGCGACTGCCGCGAGGCCGTGGCCGCGCTCCTCAGGCGGGGAGCGGCTCTTGAGACGAAGGACGCCTACGGGCGGACGGCCCTTGTCCTCTGTGCCCGGGAACGGGGCCAGGCCGCGACCGGAAGGCTCCTCCTCGAGGCCGGCGCGGACGTCAACGCAGTCGACAAGTTCGGCGACAGCGCCCTGAACCTCGCGGCCTGGCGCGGCAAGCGGGAATTCGTCGACCTGCTTCTCGATAAAGGGGCTAAGGACCCGGCGGACGAGCAGAAGTGGTGGACGGTCCTGTCCTCGGCCGCGTCCGGCGGGCTGACGAACCTTTTCCGCCGCATGGCCGAAGGGGCCCAGAATCTGAAGGCCGCGGAGTCCCCGGGGTTTTCTCTCCTGAACGCGGCGGCTTCGGGCGGATCCTCCGAGATCGTTGGGCTCCTGATCGACAAAGGGTTCGACCCGGCCCGCGTCGACTGGCTCGGCTGGACGCCGCTCCAGTACGCGGCTCTCTTCGGCAGGGCCGAAGCCGCCCTGAAGCTCATCGAGCGTGGCGCGCCCCTCGATCATCGCACGACCATGGGCCAGACGGCCTATAATATCGCCGCCGAGTGGAAGATGGACGGCGTCGTCCGCCTGCTGGCCGGAAAGGGGGCCGACACGTCCGCTCTCCGCTTCCCGGTCCTCAAAGGCGACTATATCGGCCAGACCCCCCCCGGAAACACCCCCGAGATCTTCGGCCTGGGCATCGTCTCTTCGGTCTGGGGCCTCCACTCCACCGCGGTGTTCTCTCCGGACGGCAGCGAGGTCTATTGGGCGCCGATGGTCGAACGCCCCGGCGCCAACTATTCCCTGGGCGGCCTGCTGATGATGAGGCGCGTGGACGGCCGCTGGACAGCGCCCGCGTGGGCCCCGTTCGCCGGACCGGGTGACGGCGACGTTCCCTTCTTCGCCCCGGACGGCAAGAGGATCTATTTCATTTCCAGGCGAGCTCTCCCCGGCGGGGAGGCCGGCTCGAAGGAGCGCATCTGGTACGCCGACAGGACCGCTTCCGGCTGGTCGGAGCCGCGGCCGCTCGACCGCTCGGTCAACGAGCACCCGATGCATTGGTGCTTCTCCATGGACCTCGCCGACAACCTCTATTTCGCCGGACAAGCCCCGGACAGCCGCGGCCTGAACGACATTTATTTGGCCCGGTTCGTCAACGGGAAATATGAGAAGCCCGTCAACCTTGGCGAGCCCATCTCGACTGCGGCCGAGGAAACGACTCCGTTCATCGCGCCCGACGGCAGCTTTCTCCTATTCTCGCGCGAGTTCGATCTCTGGGCGAGCTTTCGGGCCAAGGATGGATCATGGATGGCGCCGGTGAACTTGGGCCCCGAGGTGAATAGCCCGGCGATCGAACTGGCCCCCGTCGTCACGGCCGACGGCAAGTACCTGTTCTTCCTGAGCCAGCGCCGCGGGGAAAGCCACGCCTATTGGGTCAGCGCGGGGATCCTGGCCCGACTCAAGGCGAAGGCCTTGGAGCCGGCCGCGGTTCGATGAGTCAGCCCGTGAGAACGATCTTTAGTTATTGAGTACGCGACGTGCTTACGGAAACCCTTTGGGGAGTGGCTTCCCGCTCTCCGTTGCCTGAGGCGAGCACATCGAGGGCCTTGGCGATGTCCGGGTCGCGCCCCTCGCAAAGGTCGAGGACCGTCCATTGCACCGTGATATGAGGACTGACCGCTTTGTCTATCGCCGCCTTCCCATCTCGCCCCCAGCTGGCATGGGTAGGCACACCAAGCCGCCAGCCTCCCGGCAAGGTGAAATACTCGGCCCCGAGGAGCGCGCCGGCGGTCGTCCTGCCGATGAGCGTCGCCTCGGTCGTCGCCTTCATGTACCAGGCGAATCCTTCTGCGGCGCTGCCGGTTTCTTCATTTATGAGGACCACGACCTTGCCGCGATAGGCCCTGTCGCTCAGATCCTCAGTGTATAAGGCCAGGGCCCCGCCGTTCGTTTTCATGGCCTCCAATATCCCCGCGGTCGTATAGATTCCGGCGGCTTGGGGAAGGGTCTGAAGATCGATCCGCTCGGGCGCGCGCCCGAATCGCTCGAGGTACGGCCGCATCAGAAGCGCGGCGACCAGATGCCGTCCCGGGCTGAAGTAGCTGCCGAGGCGGCTAAAGGAGACGTTGCCGCCGCTGTTGTCGCGGACGTCGATGATCAAACCGGTCGTCTGCTTCAGATCATCCATGGCCGCATCGGTTTGAGGAGCCGCATCATCGTCAAAGCGCACAGCGCGGAGGTATCCTATTCTCTTCTCCGGGCTGGTCTCGATGGTCCGCCAGCGCAGCGATGGCCGCTCGGGAGGCCACCAGGCCGCTTCGCGCCGCACCTCCAGGGTCCGTTCGCTCGAGTCGCAGCCTTTAACACGCAGGACGGCCTTCGTTCCAATGGGTCCCCGTTCCGCCTCGGGAGGTGAAAGAAGGATGTCTCCGGTGCGCAGTCCCTGGCGCTGGGCATCGGAGGCAGGGGCGACGGCGCTCACGATTCGCCGGCCTTCGATCAGCCGGGTCTGGGCTCCGACGCCGGCCTCGCGCCCTCGCTCAGGCAGGCTGAAACTAAGATGAGAGACCGGGACCTCCTTGAGCATCTTGGTGATCAGGTCAAAAAAATCACGGTCATTTCTGACCTGCGCCAACAGCGGCTGGTACCGCCTTCGGACGCCCTGCCAATCCACGCCGGCGAAATCGGGATCGTAAAACTCATCATTGACCGTTTGCCAGACGGCCCGAAAGACCGCGGCATAGGAAGCCTCGTTTTGTTGAGACGGACCCAAGGCGCCGGGGAAAGCGGCCGCGGTCACGGTCGTTGGCACAAGCGCCGCCGAAAGGACGGTCAGAAAAGCCATGAATCCAATAACACGCATTCCGGCCTCCTGGGGGGTCATGGGGTTAAGATAGCACAGAGCACCCGTGGCCCTCTTCCCTATTTTCCGAGAACTCAATATACTTGGTGGGTCCTTTTATTCCCCGGCCGTAGCAGGGGCCGGATATCATGATGCATCCGAGGAGATCTCATGGACGGTGAAAAGCGACAAGGGTCCCGTTCATTCGCCGTCGCGGAAGTGAGCTTTGACCACAAAGGAATGAATTTCCATGGACGGATCAACGATCTGTCCCATGGCGGGATGTACATAGATACCATTAATCCGCTGCCTGAGGGTTCTTCCCTCAGCTTCCGCTTCAGTCTCCCGGGCGATGAATCGGGAAGCCCCATCTCGGGCGAGGGACGGGTCGTCTGGATGGCCCACATGCAGGGCATGGGGATCAGTTTCACCCGGATGTCAGATGATGACCAGGACCGTCTGCAGACTTATCTTAAGCGCAGATGAGCCGCCCCGATCGGGCTGAACATCCCATTTCTTGACAAGTTATTGACATTCTTCTGACAACTCCACGCTTCCTCGCCCCTATAACCATATCGATCCGAAGACCGAAAGGAATGCGGATATGGGTGAACGAGGAACTCACGTTATTCTCAATCCGGCT
Source organism: Candidatus Aminicenantota bacterium (assembly GCA_963725825.1). Classification (GTDB taxonomy): domain Bacteria; phylum Acidobacteriota; class Aminicenantia; order Aminicenantales; family Saccharicenantaceae; genus RBG-16-66-30. The sequence goes on along the minus strand of CAVSAI010000046.1, from coordinate 9,210 downwards.
TCGTCCGCAGGAAGGACGGGCCGCCGCCAAGCCGGAATACTCGCCGCCATCGAGCGCCATCTCGGTCGAGAATTCTCGCTCTGCGTGACGAAGGGGCCGGACCATGCGACCTCTTCCGCCCGGGAAGCGTCCCTCCGGGGGGCCAAGCTCATCATCGCCGTTGGAGGCGACGGGACGATCCAAGAGGTTGTCAACGGCATGATGAAGGCGGGACGCCCCCCGGATCCCCGTCCCCAGCTAGGCATCGTCAGCGCCGGCACGGGCCATGGGTTCGCTCAAAGCGTCGGGCTGCCGGCGGGCATCGACGACCAGTGCGCCGGGATCGCCCTCGGAGCCGTCCGCCGGATCGATATCGGCCGGGCCACATCTGTGAACGGCCGCGGCCAACGCGCCGAGCGCTACTTCGTCAACGAATGCCAGGCCGGGATCGGCGGCCGGGTCGTCGAGCGAGTCCAGGGCGGCTATAAGAAGCTCGGCGGCTTTCTCGCGTTCGGGTTGGCGACGCTCACCGCAGCCCTGAGCTATCCCAATCGCTCCATAAGGTTTTCCGTCGACGACGGCCCGGAATACGAGGGGGAATTCCTCGGGATCGTGGCGGCCAACGGCAACGTTATGGCCGGAGGCATGAGGCTCGCCCCCCAAGCGACGGTCGAGGACGGCCGGCTGGATATCCTTCTCATGCACGGCCAGCTTCTTCCCGAACGGCTGCGTAATTTCCCCAAGATCTACTCGGGAACACATCTCACATCGCCGAAATTCAGCTGTCTTCGCGGCCGGAGCATTTCCCTGGCCTCGCGGGAGCCGGTCCCCTTCGAAGCCGATGGCGAAATGCTCGGATATCTGCCCTGCCGGATCGAGGTCCTTCCCTCGGCCCTGGAGCTGAGGACCGTTCGCCCGGTGAGAGGATAGGCCATGACGGACCTGCCGATGAAGATCCGGAAATTCGAGTTCGAATTCCGCATCTTCATTTCATTCGGTCTGGTCATCCTTATCAGCGGCCTCTCGTTCTCGGTTTTTGCCGGCTTTCCCGATGATTCCGTCGCGCTCGGCGGGCTGCTCGGGATACCGGCGTCGAGATCGCGCGCGCTGGGCTACCTTGCGGCAGCGCTTTTCGCAGCCGCTGCGTCGTTTCTCCGGATCTGGTCGGGGAGCGTTCTGACATCGAGGCGGATGATGTCCTTTGAGGTCAAAACCGACGCGCTCCTTTCCTCCGGCCCTTATCGGCTCGTCCGGAATCCGATCTATCTCGCCGATCTCGTCGCCTTCACCGGGTTCGCGCTATGCCTTCCGCCGATAGGCCTTCTGCTTCCGGTCCTCCTGTTTCTGCACTACACGCAGCTCATCGGCTACGAAGAGATCTCTCTCCGGCGGGAATTCGGGGGAGACTACGCGATCTATCAGAGCCGCGTCCCCCGCCTGCTCCCGGACTTCGGCAGTCTCAAGCGACTCGGGGCCGCTTTCAAAGAGATCGCGGTGACGCGGGACGGCATCCGGCATAACGCCCTTTACCTTCTCTTCATCCCCGGATTCGTCGTGGCGGCGGCCAAGGGCAGGCTCGTCTGGGCCGTGGCCGTTGGTCTGCCGGCCGTCGTGGACTGGGCGATCGTTCACACGAAGATCGGCGTCGTCAAGGACGGGACGAAACCGGCTGTCAAGCCGAAGACGTTCAAGGACGTTCTCTACGCCAATTGCTGGGAAGATCCGCAGCTCGACCGGGCGGCCTTGGGGATCGGTCGGGACGACATCGTTCTTTCGATCACCTCCGGCGGCTGCAACCTCCTGGCCTTCCTTCTCGACGATCCCCGCAAGGTCATCGCCCTCGACGTCAACCCCCATCAGGGCCATCTGCTCGAGCTCAAGATGGCGGCCTTCCGAATGCTGTCTTACCGGGGCAATCTCGAGTTCTTCGGCGTCCGGCCCTGCCCGACGCGCGTCGCATGCTATCGCCGGAGGCTGCGGCCGTGTCTGTCGAGCGACGCGGCCCGGTTCTGGGACGGCCGTCCGGGCAAGATCGCCCGGGGGATCATCCACGCCGGCCGCTATGAGCGATACATGCGCCTTCTCCGGAAGACCGTCGTCGCGGGGCTCGGAAAGAGGCGGCTCGTCAAGAGGATGTTCGAGGCCGACGGCCCGGCCGCGAGAGAGAAGCTCTACCGCGAAAAGTGGCAGGGCGTCTGGTGGAGGCTCCTGACGGGCGTCATGCTCAGCCGCTGGCTCAATTCGCTGCTGTTCGACAAGGCCTTCTTCGCTTATCTCGATCGCGACTTTTCGTTCGGCCGCCATTTCGCCGCCAAGGCCGAGCACGCCCTTGTTCGGCTTCCGATGAAGGAGAATTACTTCCTCTCCTATATCCTCCTCGGCCGGTTCTACGCCGAAGCTTTCTTGCCCGTTTACCTGCGTCCCGAGAACTTCCGGGCGATCCGGGACCGCTTGGACCGCGTCGAGATCGTCACGGACAGCTGTGAGCATTTCTTCGCCGGCCTCGAGGACTCGTCGATCTCCAAATTCAACTTCTCCAACATCTTCGAATGGATGTCCCCCGCGGCCTTCGAAAACCTGCTCCGGGAGACCGTCCGGGTCGCCAGGGACAGGGCCGTTCTCACGTACCGCAATCTCCTGGTGTTCCGGGAGCGGCCGGCGTCCCTCGAGGGCAATATCCGGTCCCGGCGAGACCTGGCCAAGGCGCTCCAGACGACCGACCTCTCCTTCATCTACGACAACTATGTCGTCGAGCAGGTTGAAAAAGGCTAGCGCCATGCCGTATTCCGCTGCCCCCGTCTCGAAGAGAAAACAACTCGATGAGTTTCTTCGGCTGCCTTTCCTGATCTATCGCGGCGATCCGCTTTGGGTGCCGCCGGTCATCGGCGAGGTTCGGAGGATGCTCGATCCGGAGCGCAACCCTTACTTTGCGAACGCGACGCTCCGTCTGTTCGTGGGCTATCGAAGCGAGAGACCGGTCGCCCGGGTCGCGGTCATCATCAACAGAGCCCATCAAATGGCATTCGGCGTCCGGTCGGCCTTCTTCGGCTTTTTTGAATCGTCAAACGACGAGGACGCCGTCCGGCGCCTCTTCGGCGAGGCCGAGACCTATTGCCGGGCCAGACGCATCGAGGTGCTCGAAGGGCCGTTCAATCCCCATCACTATTCCGAGATCGGCCTCCAAATGGACGGATTCGGGACGGCGCCGAGCTTTTTTCAGCCCTATAACCCCCCGTATTACAACGAACTCCTCGAAAAGGCCGGATTTCGGATCTCGGCTCGCTTCCAAACGATGAAGAGCGACGACATCGGAAAGGCCCTCGACCGCCGCCTCAACGCCCCCGCCGCCGGGCCGGGCCGGGACGGATATTCGATCCGGTCGTTTTCGCTCAAGGACAGGGCCGGAGACCTGGAACGCATCCGGGAGGTCAATAACGACGCCTTCGCCGAGAACTGGCATTTCCTCCCCCTGGGCCCGGAGGAGTACGCATTCTCGGCGAAGCACATGGGCCTCGTGACCCGGCCGGATCTCATCAAGATCGTCGAACACCAGGGCCGGCCGGTGGCCGTCCTGCATTGCGTCCTGGACGTGAACCCGCTTCTAAGAAGATGGAAGGGCGTCCCCGGACCGGTCAAGCTCATCAGGTTCGTCCGGGACCGACGGGCCGTCAAGACGATCATCCTCTTCACCGTGGGCATCAAAAAAGAACACCGCCACACGCTCCTCTCGCGGCTGCTGATCGCCGAGTTCCGCAAGATGGCCCGGGCCTTCGACCGGGCCGAGACGACCTGGATTTCGCCCGACAACCGGACCGTCCTCAAGGCCGCCGAGGGCCTGGGCATGAAGCCCGACAAGCATTTCGGCATCTATGCCAAGGAGCTCGGCCGATGACGCAGACACTCGAGCCGCGAGATTGGGGCCTGGGAACGGATCCCGACGGCCGACTGATGATCGGGGCCGAAAGCGCGGCCGGTCTCGCGCGCACCTATGGAACGCCGCTCCACGTTCTCCATGAAGGGCGGCTCGAGGCGACGGCCGTCAGGTTCCGGCGGAGTATGGAATCGGCCTACCCGGGCCGGACCTCCGTTCATTTCGCCTTCAAATGCAACTCCGTCCCGGCCGTCATCGAAGCCGTGCGCCGGGCGGGCCTCAAGGCCGAGGTCATGAGCCCCTTCGAGCTCGAGCTGGCCCTTCGTCTGGGATATCGCGGGGAAGACGTCGTCGTCAACGGACCGGGGAAGACCGCCGCGTTCCTCAAGCTTTGCGTCGAGAGCGCCGTCCGTCTGATCGCCGTCGATTCGCTCGGCGAGATCGCCCTCGTCCACGAGATCGCCCAGGCCGCGCGAAAACGGGTCGACGTCCTCCTCCGGGTCAATCCCGATTTCGTCCCCGCGGGAATGAACGCCGGCTCGGCCACGGGAAGCCGCAAAGGATGCGCCTTCGGCCTCGACCTCAGGAGCGGCGAGGTCCAGACGGGCCTGGGCCTGGTCCAAAGCCTGCCCGGCCTGCGCTTCCGCGGCTTCCATTTTCACATCGGAACGGGCATCCGCGACGCGAAGGCCTACGCTCAGGCTCTGCGCCGTCTGGCCCCGCTCTTTCGAGATACGCGCGCCGCCGGCTTCCGGGTGGACATCATCGACGTCGGCGGCGGATTCGCCTCGTCGACCACCCGGGAGATGACATCCCGCGAGCTTCTCGTCTATCAAGGGTTGGAGCGGCTGCCGGCGGGAGTCTCCGTCGGCGACTGCGGTTCGTTCGCCGACTTCTCGGGGGAGATCGCCAGGACTTTTCTCCGCATCTTCCCCGGGACCGAGCTTCCGGAGCTCATCTCCGAGCCGGGCCGATCGATCGCCAGCCCGAACCAGTTCCTCCTCCTGACCGTGTCCCAAGTCAAGACCCGGCCGAAGGTCCGGAAATGGCTGATCACGGACGGCGGCCTGGGGACGGTCACGCTGCCGACTTTCTACGAACGCCATGAGGTTCTTCTCGCCGACGATGTCCGCCGCCCCCGGACGGAAAACGTGACCATCGCCGGCCCGGTCTGCTTTGCGTCCGACATCGTCTACCGGAACATCCGCATGCCGGAGGTCCGGCCCGGCGAGACGATCGCCATCATGGACAGCGGCGCCTATTTCATCGCCCAGGAATCCTCCTTCGGATTTCCGCGGCCCGCCGTTGTCGCCGTGAGCCGGAATGGCTGCCGGCTGGTCCGCAGGAGGGAAACCTTCGAGGATCTGACCGGCCGCGATCTTTTTTCGGCCCCGAAGGCCATCCAGGAGGAGGACCATGAAATTCGCTCTGATCAAGAACGGCGCGGATCCGAAACGTGACGCGATCGCCTCGGCGATCGTCGGGACATGCCTCGAGCATGGCCACACACTCGGCGCCCCGGACAAGGGGGTCCGCTTCGTCCTCAACCTGACCGACACGGACTCGCCCCGGATCTTCAGGCGCCGGGCCCAATCGGTCTTTGTCTTCTCGCTGGTGACCGTCGACCGGCCGCCCGGTTCGCTGATCGACCTGCGCTCGCTGTGCTACACGACCCTCGTCCGCACTCTTTCGAACGTCCTCCTCTGCGCCGTACCGAAGGACGGACAGCCCGGGAACGAGGGCGGGCACGACTATGAAATGTATTTCACGACACCCGAAGCCGGTTTCTACCATCTCGAGTTCGATCCCGAGTGCGTCTACGAGCGGATCATCCCGATCGCCGGCGCCCGTTTCGCCATAGCGAACCGGATATCCGAAGACCTGCCGGAACGCTTCTGGCGGACGTCGCCCGTCGTCGAACGGATCCAGGCGGGAGGGAACGAGCTCGACGGGCTCGGCGTTCTGCCCGCGCCGTTCCCGCTGCGCGATGTCCTGTCCGAGAGATCCATCCGGCACATCTACAAGCTGTTCGAGATGCGGAGCCTGAGCTATGGGAACCTGAGCGCACGGGAGCGCATTCCGGAGCTCGGGGAGACGACGTTCTGGATGACGGCGCGGGGCGTCGATAAGGCCCACATCTCGAAGATCGGCTGGGACGTTCTCCTGGTCAAAGGCTTCGACGCCGAAGCCGTCCAGGCCCTGGTCAGCGTCCCTCCCGCTCACGACCCGAAAGCCCGGGTCTCGGTCGACGCCGTGGAACATGAGCTCATCTATCGGACGTTTCCCGGCGTCGGGGCCATCGTTCACGTCCACGCGTGGATGGACGGCGTCCTCTGCACGGGGCAAAATTATCCGTGCGGGACGATCGAGTTGGCTGAGGACGTGGTCCGCCTGCTCGCCCGGACCGGACAGCCCGAGCGCACGGCCGTTGGTCTCAGGAATCACGGCCTGACGATCACGGGTCCGAGCCTCGACGAGGTCTTCGGCCGCATCCGGGGACGTCTGCGGACCGAAGTCCAGATGGCGGCTTAGGGCAAAGGACTCCGGACATGGACATGTACGCGGTCCGGACGCTCCGCAGCCAGCCTCTCCGCCTGATCCTGACGATCGGCGGGATCTCGTTGTGCATCGTCCTGATGCTCTTTCTGCTGGCCGTTTACCGGGGCGTTGCCGACGGCTCGGTGGAATACATCCGTCAGAATCATGCCGATCTCTGGGTCCTCCAGGACAACGCCACGAACATCCTTAGAGGCTCGTCGCTCATCTCGATGGACCAGATCAATGCTATCGCCCGAACGCCCGGCGTCCGGACGGCCGCACCCGTCCTTTTCCTTCTCTCGACGATCCGGAACGGCGACCAGGTCGGCACGATCTTTCTGGCCGGGTTCGAGCCCGAAAAGGGCCTCGGCGGGCCGCCCTATCTCGTCTGGGGACGGAGCCCGCGCGCAGACGATGAGATCGTCCTTGACAGGTCGTTCGCCCTGAAATTCGGGTTCAAAGCCGGGGAGGAGGTCGACCTGCAGGGACGCCGCTTGAAGATCGTCGGGATCAGCCGCGGGACGAACGCCTTCGTCATCCAATATGCGTTCGTAACGCTCCGGTTCGCTCGAAAGCTCATCGGCGTCCCCGGATTGGCCACCTGCGTCCTGGTGAACGCTGAGCCGGGGTCCGGGATCGGACCCATCCGGGAGGAGATTTGCGACGTCTTGGCCGGCCTGAAGGCCTATGATCAGGAGACCTTCCTGGCCAATAACGTCCACGAAATGCGGTCGGGTTTTCTGCCCCTGCTCTATACGGTCGCGGTCATCGGAGCCATTGTTCTCACGGCCATCCTCAGCCTGCTTCTTTCGGTCAACATCCTCGAACGCCGGAAGGACTTTGCCATCCTCAAGACCCTGGGATCGCCGCTGGCCTTCCTCTGGGGCCTGGTCATCAAGCAGGCCCTGCTCATCGCGTCCGTATCGTGTGTCACCGCCCTGGTCCTCTTTTTTCCGCTTGTCCGGGTCATCGAGCGGATCTCGCCCGAAATCACCACGATATCGACCGCCGGTCAGATCGGCGGAGTCGTGGCGGCAGTGCTTTTGATGAGTCTCGCCAGCTCACTCGTCGCCATCCGCCGGCTCCGGCGGATCTATTTCCTGGAGGCCTTCTCATGAACGGCTTGGCCGCGCCCGGGCCCGTCACCCGCCTCGAAAAGGTCACCAAGATATTCGACGACTCCGGCCAGCCGACGACGGCCGTCCGCGAAGTCTCCCTCGAAGCCAGGCGGGGCGAAATGGTCCTGCTCCTGGGACCCAGCGGAAGCGGAAAGACGACGCTCCTGACCCTCATCGCCGGCCTGACGAGGCCGACGTCCGGGAGCATTTCGCTCTTCGGGAAGAACGTGGAAGAGTACTCGGCCAACGAGCTTCAGTCTCTCAGGGCGGAAAGGATCGGCTTCGTCTTTCAGACTTTCCTGCTGATCGATTCATTGACGGCCACGGAGAACATTGAAATCGTTCTCCGGTTCAACCGGAAACGGAGGGCGGAACGGGCTGCGAAAACGCGGGCGCTCCTGGGGGAGTTGGGCGTTGAACATCTCGCCCGTCGGTTTCCGCGCGCTATGAGCCAGGGCGAGAAACAGCGCGTCGCGATCGCCCGGGCCATCGCGAACGACGCCGAACTGCTTATCGCCGACGAACCGACCGGGAGCCTCGAGACCCGGCAGGCGATCGACATCATCGCGCTGCTTCACGGCCAGGCCAAGAGGCGGAACGCGACCGTGATCGTCGCCAGTCACGACCTCCGGCTCAAAGAGTTCGCGGACCGGACCCTGCGTCTTCAGGACGGGATGATGGGCTGAGGCGTCGAAGTCCCCGCGATTCAGCACATTTTAGCTTGACGGAGGATGTTCCAGAACAATGGCCTTGTCGGCCTCTTCCTTGTTCGGCATCTCGACGAAGCCGAAACCGCGACTCTCGCCGCCGGACTTCTTGCTTATAACCCCTGTCGCCGGCTCACTCGTTCCTGCCCGGTTTCCCCGTGATTGTTCCAGCCGCAGCGGAAGGCGGCCGGGTACTCCCCGCATTCTAAGTCGCATTTTCAGGACTGTCAACGGAGAGCAGATCGGCTTCAGATGCTCTATCGCGGCGAATCAATCCGCTTTCCGGCCCGGCTTCTGGGCGTACATGGCTTGATCGGCCTTGGCCAGAAGCTCTTCGATCGAGTCCGGAGATTTGGGGTCGCAGCAAACCACGCCGATGCTCAGAGACAGATTGAAAGGAAAAGCCAGTCCGGCCATTCCCAGGGCGATGTACTTGGCTTGTATTTTCTTCTTTTTATCTGAAACCAGGAAATGGTAGCGCAACACCAGGATCAGGGCGAGGAGTCGGCCATAGGATCGACTGAGAAGATCTGCGCCTTTGGAACGTCCCTTTGGATGAAAGGAGACATTTATGACCAAGCCCTCCCATCTTTTCGATCCTCCCTTGCCCTTTCCGATCAAGGTCGTCCCCTCGGCAACGGGGCCTGTCCAGATCTATGAGATCCCGGACGACCAAAAGGAAGCGATCCTCGAGCAGCTCTACATCTTCAGGCCGGTCCCATCTCTCGACGACGTCATGGAGGATATCCATGCGGAAAAGCAGTTCCGGGTCCGCGAGTTCCTGGTCGCCAGGGAAGGCGGGATGAACGTCCTCGCGAGCCCCTACTATCTCGAGGCCGGGGGGACTGTTATCGACTGGGAGCTGGTCCGGAGGGCCCGGAAGGGGAAATGAGCCTGATGCGTGGCAGACAAGGTTCCCCCATTCTTATCGCGACGGATCTTCCGTCCAGCCCCGACATTGATTACATGTCCCCGCATCGGGAAATCCCCCCCGAAA